>JAJDZX010000085.1 GCA_022824395.1 Alphaproteobacteria bacterium | reverse complement strand
GCAGAGAAACGACAGCCAAGCCCGCATCAACTGGATGTTCACCACCGAAAAAGCCAGAGAGAAACTGGCCAAAGCCTACCCAAAAACCGATGCTTCCGAGCTTCAGGCCAAAGAGTCAAAACCTCTGTGACACGACACTAGTTCTCGGATGGCCTGAAGCGATGAATGAAGCGGCTATCTACGCTTTGTATTTGTTTGCCGCTCTCGGTGCCGGATTCGTGCCCCTGTTCCTTTATAACCTGTGGCTGGCACCTTACAAGATCATGAATGATCGACTCGACGAGATGGACGCCGCTCTTGAAGCCCCTCGGGCAATTGACGAAGAACGAAGGCAGCGTGGCAAACTCCAGGAGCAACGTGAGCAAGTGCGTAGGGAGATGGAAACCCTTCTTCAGTGCATAAGATCCAGACAGAGACGAAATTTTGATTCTTCTAGCTTGAGTGATCCTGAAGACTTCGATCACACTTTCCTCGCGCTGAAGGAAAAGCACCAGTGCTGGCTCCCTAACGGCGCCTCGGAAACCGACTTGATTCAATGGGTGGAGAGGATCATTGCTACCCTCAAAGTTTTGGACTACCCAGCGTCTAAATGCCGGATCGAACGGGCCGTGGCCCAACAATCATGGACGGAAGAAGCCACTTGAGCGCGGTTTACACACCGGAAGGTCCCGTTCGGTCGGCTGTTTCTCCGCCCCGCCGTTCGCCATTCTATTTCTCCTTGGTTAAGCGATAACGCGTATAGCACCCACGTGCCATTCTGCCCGCGTTGTCGAACTCGAAGGTTGCCCATGTCGGGCCGCCCACCCAATACAACATCGTCGCGCGATGGAAATAGGCGGGAACCGATAACATTTGGTAGTTTGGCGACCAGCCTGACGCCTGCTGGCTTGGGGTCATCGCCATGAATAAAATCGGCGCGGCCTTGGCCGCCGCTGTCCTTTTCGCCTCAGCATACGCTTCTGCCACGGACGAGGTTGGTTTCTCCACGCACTGCGGCGAAACCTTTATCACCTTCGTGGCCAATGATCCCAAAATCAAGATCATGGCCGTCCGCAAGGCGGACATCATGGCCATCGACTTCGATTGGGACACAAAGGTAAGCACGGCCTTGGTGCGCAGATATATTGGTGGAGAACAGCGTGTCGTTGTTGTGGAACTCCCTGAAGGCGTCGCTATGGAGTGGATGATCCACTGCTTGAACTGACGAGAGGAGCATGAGAGGGACCATTACCATCATGCGTCTTCCGTCAGATACGACTCAATAGGAATATCGCAAGGCGGTGATTCCGATTGATTTGCCTCCGATGCCTGAATGCGGCACGAGGCCATTGAGCGTGCTCGCACTCTGATGGTGCGGAGCGGTAACATGTGCAGACGGATGCTGGCGTCGAGCTATCCATCCGACGGAGCATGCCCGCCGAGGGCAAAATGAGCGTGCGCACGATAATCGATGGGTTGTTGGTCGAATCCGCTCACATTGGCCGATGTAAGCGGCCTTTTCTCCCCTCGACTATCCTGAGCGTAGGTGGCTTTTCCGAAACTCCCGAACAGGGACGTAGAGACTCAGAAGCGGGCGCTGCCTCTCGCACTGATGGGCATAGCACCGACGATGTTGGTGAAAGCGGCGATACCCCGAGCACTCGATTTGCGTGAGGGAGGCCCAATTCCGGGGAGGAATCCCTCACGGATTGTGACGCTTACATGAGCGGATGTCTGCCATAACGTATTGATGCAGAATGATGATGATGCTTGTTCCTGATTCTTTCCGGCCCGAATCTCACCGATTACCGCGAGCGACTCCCGCTCAGAGACTGAAAACTCGCTCTTTCAGCGGCAAGTCTGCGGCCGCAGCCGTCACCGGCATTCGCCAGCGATCAGCCACGTGCCACAGCAGCAAGTCCCTCAAATAATCTGCAAGCAAGTTCCTCAATCATCGTGCGTGCGCTCAGCATTCGGACAATCCCGGTGCGCCAAGTGTGAAAAGCCCCCCTGTGCCTTTGCCCCGTGTTCGCTGGTTGCTACCTCTACCGACTAGAAGGCGACTCGGAACGCGCCCGCAGATCGTTGGCTGGCGGCCTCGCTCATTCGCCGCGAGGGCTCCAGCGCCTTGCGTGTGCGGGCTAGCAAACCATCAACGGAGTGCTGCGCACAAGGTCATGTTGAACTTCCTGCGGAAGTGGTTTGTCACACCGTACACAGCATGCTGTTGGCGTGGCCCTGACGGGCCTGGCGTGCGCTGCGCTGCACGATGGACGCCTTGCGGCGACAGGAGGCTCTCGGAAAAGCCTGTGTGCTCAAGAGCATACGCGGGAGCCTGGGTGTCAAGCTCCAATGAATACGCGGGCTCCTGGCCGGTTTTGATACGCCCGGAATCGGCTGCGGACCCGGCCTGTATGCGGCCGTACTACGCGCGTAGTACGCGATGTATGCTCTGGCGCATACGTCCCCGGGGCGGGCAATCCGGGCATTTCCAAGATCGTCAGGACACCGACTGGCCTCGGCTGCGCGCCCGGGCGCCGAGCAGGCTGCGCGTGTCCCGGTTCCGCCGCCATCCGGCGACAGGCGTACACCGCCCCGGCTGCGTCCGTCCGGCCACGATTCCGCGCGGACCAGTCCGGGCTCATCCCGTGGCGTGCCGTCAGTGAGCGCCCTGGTGCGATTGGATCGGCGGGCGGAAGCCCGGTCGGGGAAATCGTTTGCCGCTGCCCTGCGTCAGGGAAGAAGCAGCTTGAGGAGTCCGAACGTGACGCCTGAATTGATGGCAACGATTGCGAGAGCGACCTTGTAGAGATCGGCCTTGGTCGCGAGATGGTCGCGGCCGGGGAAGTTGGCTTTCCCAAGGGCGGCCGCGACGGCTTCAGCCTTCTGGCGGTCAAAGCCGGCCGCTTCGAGGTCGTGAGTGGTGGACAGCGTGTCGAAGGATGCAGCCATGAGGCGAGTCTACCAGTACATGCTGAAAGATCGGTGCCGAACAGGGGTCTCGTTGTGGGAGAGAATGTTCGCGGGCGGCTGTGATGCTGTGTGAATAGCTGGACGCGCGTCACTGGCAGAAGCGCGGAGAGGCGAGCCCCCCAAGCAGCAACAATTGCTCGGGGGTGTCACTCGGCTCAGCCCGAATCACCGGGAGCATCGGCGGGAACCTCGCCCCGTGGGGTACGGCGCGGACGATGTGCTGGTTCGCCGCGCGATGGCATGCCGCTACCCGTGTCCCTCGACGCGGGTGCCGCAGTTCCAGCATTCCCACCATTGCAGGTCATGGCGCGGCGTGCGGTTCGGCTCGGCGCAGGTCGGGCAATGCCTCGTGCACAATTCGATCGGGGCGATCTGCTTCGGATAGTTGCAGTTCGCGCAGCGGACGATCTCGACACGGTAGCCGTTGGCCCCGGCCAGGGTTCCGCTGCGGCGGTACTCCTGGCCGCCGCACTGGGCACAGGCGGGCGCAAGGGGCATGGTCAGGCGTTCCGGTATCGGGCGATCCGGGAGCATATCGGGCGGGGGATGGGCAGCGGCCCGGAGGCAAGCATCCTGGCGACGGGCGTTTCCGGGCCCAGCTCCCGGGGATCGCCCGGGGGTCGCAGCCCCGGCCGCGCCCGCAACCGGCCTTCGTCGCTACATGCCGAGGTCCAGATCGGCCGACTTCGGCGCCGGCTCCATCGCCTTTTCGTTCGCGGAGTCGCGCTCCGACCCACGTGATTGACCGCGGCCGCGGTCGATGGCGCTGCCGTTGCCGCCGGACTCCCGGCCGTTCCGGTGGCGCCCGGCGCCTCGTTCCGGCAGGTTCCCGTCGCGGTCGCGGCCGGTTTCGTAGCGGGGATCGGGTCCGCGGCCGCCTTCCGGTGGTCCCTCGCGGCCGTCGCCGCGCCCCGGTTCCGCCGCCTCCGGCGTGTGCGACGCATGGCCGCGCTCGCGTTCGTTCGCTCCCTTGACCCCGAACACCGTGTCGTGGGCGGCCTGCAGCGCCACCCCGTCGAGCGCCGCGACACGCTCGCCGGTGGCCCTCTGGAGCTGGTCGGCGAGTTTCCAGGCGTCGTTCGTGATGAGTTCGGCGCGGTCCCGCGCCCGGCTGATCGCCACGTAGAACGCCTGCTGCGTGGTGAGCCGGGAGTTGTCCGCGGGCATGGCCGCGATGATCCGGTCCACCGTCCGCCCCTGGAACGCGTGCACGGTCGCCGCCCAGGCCCGGTCGAGATGGCGGAGCTGGGGGTCGCCGTCCGCGAGTTTCGCCGACGATCCGTCCTCCAGGCGGAAGCGCACGCCGTCGCGCTCGACGCGCTCCACGGTCGCGACGGCACCGTTGACCAGGCCGGAGCTGGGGTCGTTCCGCGTCCAGCGCACCCGGTCGCCGGCGCGCAGCTCCATCGCCTGGCTCTGGAAGATCTCGACGCCGCCCTTCGCAGCGGCGAGGCGCTCGGGCGCCCACTTGACGATCCGGCCCTCGCCGTCGGCGAGATCGACGCGGCCCCACTGAAGATCGACGCCCGCGACGCGGCGTTCGTCGCCGGCCGCGACACCGAGCGTCTTGTAAGGACGGTTGAAGATCACCGTGTCGCCCCGGGCATAGTTCGAGACGACGGTCATCTCGGCGCGGGTCAGGCCCCGCGGGACCAGCTTCCCGCCCTGCCGGGCGGGCCCGGCAATGGCGCCTTCCGCCACGAGTTGGGCGCGGATGGTCTCGTTGATCGTGTCGCGGAGGGCGCGCGTGGGCGCGATCACCCCGGTGGCGGCGCGCTGTTCGGGCGAGAGCCGGAGCCAGCGCGCCGCGGCGTCAGTGCCGAGTTCCTCCCTGTCCACCTGCGCGATGTGCCCGCCCAGCTTCGCGAAGGCGGCCCGGACCTCGCCCGTCAGGCTCGCCTTGACCGCCGCCTTCAGCTCAGCGTCGCGCTGGCGAAGGATCTCGTCCATCACCGCGGTCTGCATCCCGGCAGCGCGGAGCTGCGCGAACGGCTTGCCGGCCTCCACGGCGCCCAGCTGCTTCTCGTCGCCCACCAGCACGACGCGGGCAAGGCGGAGCGTGGTCGCGGCGCGGAGGAGCCCCCGCATCTGCTCGCTCGACGCCAGCGAGCTTTCGTCGACGACGAGGACGGTCTTCGCAAACTGGCTGCGGAGGTTGCGGAGGCCCTTCGACGTGCCCCGGCTCTCGATGACCCCGGCGTGGCGGGCGAGGAAGCGCTGCAGGGTCTCGGAAGCGATCCCGGACTCCCGCTCCAGCGTCTTCGCGGCCGAGGCCGAGGGCGCCACGCCCACGACGCGGTGGCCACGGCTTTCCGCGAGCGCCCGGAGGCGCTTGAGCATCGTCGTCTTGCCCGTGCCCGCATACCCCTGTACGCCCACCACTCGATCCTGCGCGGTGAGGATCGTCTTGACCGCGGCCTTCTGGCCCTCGTTGAGCCGGCCCCGGTGGAGCTTCGTCTCCGCGACCCAGCCCCGCATGATGGCCTTCTCCGCGCCCTGGCCGGCGCGCATCAGGTCGAGGGTCTCCGCTTCCCGCGCGAGTGCGGCGTCCGTCGTCCAGTGCCGGCCGTGATCGAGGCCCCGCGCCGCGTGGAGCCCACCGCGGCGCTCAAGCGCGGTGATCGTGCGCTCCGCCGCTTCGACGGTCACCGCGCCCGGTTCGCGGCCGAGGGTGGTAGCGAGGAGGTCGCTGTGCCCGAACACCGCCTGGCGCTCGGCGAGGTGCTCGACCGCCCAGCGCGCGGCATCGCCAGCGGTGCCGCCCGGCTGCGTGAAGAGGTCGGGCGGGGAGCGGTCGCGCTCCGCCTGCCGAGCGTTCGCGTGGACCGCATCGGGCGAGAACCCGAGCATCGACGCCTGCAGCTTCCAGGTCTCGCGCAGTCTCCCCTTGTCAACGTCCTGCTTGTGGGCCCGCGTCATGAGGGTGGCGCGGGCGGCGAGGTGCGGGTTCTCCGCCGTCGTGCCGAGGCCGCGCTCGGCCATCGCTGCCTCGATCTCCGCGCGCCGCGTGGAAAACGCCTCGATCACGTCGCGGGGGACGCCTTCGATCTCGAAGCGGCCGTCTGCGTGCGTCTTCTCGATCCCGTACCCGAGTTCCTTGAGCCCCTCGGCGAGTTCCGCGCGGTAGATCGCCCCGATCGCCATCTTCTCGCGGTAGAGGCCGTCGTTGACCATCGTCCGCCATTTGCCCTCGCGGCCCTGGACCATGTTGGCGATCACGCAGTGGGTGTGGAGTTGCGGGTCGAGGTTGCGCGACGTGTCGTGCCGGAAGGTCGCCGCCACCGTCTTCTGGCCGCCCACGCGGATCATCGCGCCCGTCGCCTTGTCCTGCACGCGGGTCTCGACGGCATGCTCCTCGATCCACGCGAGCGTGTTCCCGACAGCCTTGTCGTGCGCCTCCACGATGCGCGCGTCGCCGCCCACCATGGCCATGAGGGAGACCGACTTCGGCGCGGATAGGGTGACGTCGCGGCCGGGGCGGTGGAGAATCTCCCCGTCCTTGCCGCGCTTCCCGAGCTGCGGCCCGTCCGGAACCTTGCCCTCGAGGATTTGCCGGAAGGTGTCGGGATCGACCGGCCCCACGAGCCCGAGGGCCTCGGCGCCCTTGCCGGCCCAGGCGCTCGCTTCCCGGTGCGCGGGATCGTCCTTCGCGTAGTATCCGTCGCGCTCGTAGTAGCTGGCACCCTGCGACGGCGAGGCGATGACGCCGATCGACGCTACCATCAGCCGGAGACTTTCCCTGCCGCCGGTTTGCCGCCGCGATCCATGACAGGAACATACTACGAACACATAGGCTTGCAAGGTGCGCGGCGGGTGACTATGGATCCTGAATCGAAACGGTACCTATGCGGTACCTGCCGGGAATCGGGTTCCCGGCCCGGAAACGAGAAAACGCCGCTAAGACGTTGTCTTAGCGGCGTCAGTTTCGGTTGCGGGGGTAGGATTTGAACCTACGACCTTCAGGTTATGAGCCTGACGAGCTACCGGGCTGCTCCACCCCGCGCCAGTGAATGATCCAATTCGTTCATATCTGCCCAAGGCGTCTGGATGGCCTGGCAGCGACCTACTCTCCCACGCCTTAAGACGCAGTGCCATCGGCGCTGGGGGTTTTCACGACCGAGTTCGGAATGGGATCGGGTGTTGACTCCCCGCCATAACCACCAGGCCATCGAGACGCCCTGGTTTCTGAAACCTTGCGAATGTTCGCCTGCGTGCGGATTTGCTCCTGCACACGGAGAAACTCAAGCCAATCGAGCGATTAGTACCGGTTAGCTTCACGCATTACTGCGCTTCCACACCCGGCCTATCAACGTGGTGGTCTGCCACGGCTCTCAGGGAAACCTCGTTTCAAGGCGGGCTTCCCGCTTAGATGCCTTCAGCGGTTATCCCTTCCACACATAGCTACCCAGCGATGCCGCGGGCGCGACAACTGGTACACCAGAGGTGTGTCCATCCCGGTCCTCTCGTACTAGGGACAGCTCCTTTCAAGTTTCCTTCACCCACGGCAGATAGGGACCGAACTGTCTCACGACGTTCTAAACCCAGCTCACGTACCACTTTAATCGGCGAACAGCCGAACCCTTGGGACCTGCT
>JAJDZX010000049.1 GCA_022824395.1 Alphaproteobacteria bacterium | reverse complement strand
TCGAAGCGCTTCCCGCCACGCCTATACTTCGCCCGAGCGGCCTTGGTCCAAGCCATGGCATCCTCCAGATGTAGTCGTCAAACCACATCGTAGGATCAAGGACTGGGGCCGCTCAATAGTTTTCGCACAGGCTCTCAGGTTTCCGCCTCGGTCCCGGTCCTTCTACCGGTGGAGAGTTCAGGGTACATGCGGATTGATCGGGCGCTCTTCGCTTCCGGGAAGCTGCGCCGGGAACCCCATGGGAATCACGCGGGCTTCAAAGCCGGGTGGTTCCTGGCGGGTATTGTCGGCGCCGGCAGGATAGGATATGAGCAACCGCGCCCTGCATGGGGAACGCGGCGAAGTCGATTTCGAACCGAACGGCACTGGAGCGGTGGGTCGAGCGGGCTGGTCAAATGTATCGTCGTCAAAATGTGCTCATAACGCATATTGCCAAGCAAAGGATAACACCCAGAAGTGTCGGTAGCATCAGGGTCAAAAAATCTACTTCGGTACTGACAACCGGACCGGTGAGCGTGCGCACGCTTTTGGCGACAATTGCCACGCGATCGGATCCTTGTCGACTTTAGGCCCCACATACACGCTAAACCCTTATATGATCTGCCCTCCTTGAGGTGGCTCTGCAATGAAGGTCCTGCCCCCAAACATCACCCGCGGACGTCGAGGCCAAGGTCGGTCCGTCCGTATCGTCTAAACCCTTGACCGCATAATGATTGCGGTAAATCGAGAACGCAAGAACACCTATGACGACGCTAATCGCTAAGAAGATCAAAAAATTCTTGAGTGAGTCCGTGTATTTCAGGATCGTATCCGTCTATCGCGGTAGAAAGTCCCATAATGGCGTCGAAAACGTCTTTTTCATCTATCGCCGGTTCTTCGGCGGCTTGTTGCGATGATTGTCGTTGTCGTTGCTGGGTTACTTGTCGGGTGCGTTGCGTTTCATAAGTGGCAACGACATGCTTACAGTTAGTTACCATACAATCGTGCCAATAGCCCACACTGCACTTTGAACCAATATCTCCGCCACAACTGTGAGCCATGTATGATTTTATCTTTGATTGGCAAAATGTCCGTACTTTTTGAATAATGTTACTGTTCTCTCCACAAGCCCTGAATTCAATGCTCCCTAAGTTACTATCGTGGTAGTCATTCCAAGCAGGAGTCACCTCGTGACATCCGCTTAACAATAAGGAAGCAAAGATCGAGAGAACAGATATTTGTTTCATCATAGCTTCTCCGTAACGGGGCGCCAACTATGTCTAACATTTGCGTCGAACAGGGTCAAAACATATACCGCCCGGCGCAACGTGCTGATTGACTTCAAACTATATCTTTCTTATGACGCTCTTGCAAGATTCCTTGCTGTTTCGATTGCGGTGACGACGCGCTTGGCCGCCTCGCTCCGCCGTGCCCAGATCGGGCATGTTCACATGGAACGCGTCCGCCAGAAGCAGCTGTGACTAGGCTTGGGAATGGGGTAGAATGTCCGCTTGGGCGGACTTCGGGAGGTCGCTCACCGGACTTATGCAATGAGTTTGGGCTACGCAAGTGAAGCGAAGCGGGATGAACGAGTGGTCTTTAGCAATCGCTGTTGTTGGCGTGTTGCTGTCGCTGAGTCTGGCCGCTGTTAGCGCGGCATATTTCGTCGGTCGCCTTGATGAGCGCGTGGGAAAATTGGAGAGGCAGGGTACCCCGCACAGCGTGAAATCTGCCCTCGATGAGATAGCGAATAAGCGCGACGAAGCAATTGCGAAGCTGGCAGGCTCGCTGCCGGGGAACGCCATGATGGCCGTTTATGCTACATCAGGGAATTTGCCCCAAGGGTGGGTGTACTGTGGCGACGAAGGTACTCCAACAATCCACGACCGCTTTCTGCTTGGCACTACCACAATATCTGATATAGGCAAGGCTGCTGGCAGTGAGGACCACTCACATCACTTGTCGGCAACCATCAAGGGCGAGAGCAGTGGGGAGCACCGACCTGGTAAGCCGGGCTCCCCGGAAGATTTCGCTGACAATATTCATGAGGGAGTCGAGGACACTGGACCACGCAACTGGTACCACGAGCATGAAGTGCGCACCGAAACAGATCCAGCCAGCAGTTTACCACCATCCGTCAAGGTTCTGTTCCTTTGTAGAGTTCCGGCTTCGTAAAGCAAACCTACCGGCAAAATCCTTTTCAGGTAGTGTCGTCACTGTTCGCGAACAAAACTCCGGAAAGCGATTTACGATTCGAAGGTACTGTAACATATAACGGACTGCTCTTGAATTGTGGGATCTGTTCAATGGGGTTCTGCTGGCGGCAATATTCCGACTACAGTTGCGAACGCACGATTTCTCGCATCCTAAGTATTATCGAGGCATTACAGCTTTCTAATTGAACTGGAGTTCCAGAGAGCGGAAGAAGTAAGTTCCTGTATTGGCGGGCAATCGTAAATTGCCAACGGCGCGCTACTGGCTACGCGTCGAGCGCACGCCGAGCAGCTTGAAGGCCTGCTGCTGGAGCGGGGTGGGCCGTGTGACGATCTTGAAGGGCTCGGCGCCGGGCAACCGGGGCGCGACGGTGTTCCGGCAGACGGTGGCGAGGTCCTGGAGCAGGGTGCGGAAGCTGTGCACCGGCTCGCCCCCGGCGGCCTCGGGCTCCTCGTCGTCGAACAGCATCGCCCGGAGCTTCCGACGCATGTGCCACTCGACGTAGTAGGCTGGCATGCACACTAGGACATGGGCCCGGACCCGACCGGCGGTGCGATGGAAGACCGGGCGCACGAGGAGATCCACGGTCTTGAGGCTCCGGAAGGCTCGCTCGTCGGTGGTGAGGCGCTTGTAGGCGCGCAAGGTTTGGGGTCCGTCGAGTTCGGCTTCCGGCAGGCTGGTGTGGATCACGCAGAGCCCGTCCGGGGCGGCCTCGGCCGCGATTGCGGCTGAGCGGCGCCGATGGACGAGAGCCCCGTCCGCGTCGATCGGCCACGCGAAGTGCTTGGCCATCTTGTACGTGCCGGTGACCTCGCCGGCCCGCTCGCCGATCTTATCAGCCCCCTTCAGGCGCCGCTTCGCCCGCCGGTTCGCCGCGGCAATGGGCTCCAGCACCGCTTCGGGGGCCGTGAGCAGGGCCTCGCGCTTGCACGCCTGCTCCCCCGGCCAGCAGCGGATTGCGGCACACAATGAGACGCTCGCAGGGGAAGGCATCGCTTGGCATTTCGACCAAGTCCTGCCTGTGAACCGCAGGTTCGAGAGCAAGGCCGCTGCCTGAGGAAGCATCTGTCTGAGGCCTTGCATCGGACGGGCTCGCTCGGCATCAGAACGAGTGGGTGTAGCGCGTCAGCAGCATGGCGTCGTGCTCGTCCCGCACGTGGCCCGCATCGCGCGTAACGATCCCGGCCAGGTGCAGCCGTCCGCCCGCCCATTGACGGGAGTAGGCTAGCTCCACGTCCAACTGACGGCCTGAGGGTTCGAGAGCCAGGACGGTTTCCTCGACGGTGACCCGCCCGCCGGGAGTGCGGCCGGACACCCACCGCAATCGTGCCGTTCCCGCCTCGACCCGTAGCGGTTGCGCCAGCCTGAATGCCAGTTGATCTCCGCTACGGTCGACCGCGTCGCGAACGAGCCCGACGGAGTAGGAGCCGGTCCACAGCGGCGACAGGCGGCGCACCATGCCGTCGCGCCGCACCCGTGCGCGGCTCATACCCGCGTGGGTACTTGCCAGCAGATGCCAGCCACCACTCAGCGCCCGATGCGCGGACAGCCCTGCAATGACAGTGTCGGCAGCGATCCCGCCGAACGCCCCGCCCGGGCGCCCGCCCACCACGGCTTCCGCCTCCGCGAGCCACCCCAGTTGCATGGCGAGACCAGACCGGCCAGGCCGGTACTCCGTCAACGCGCCAAAGGCTTCGCCGGTGCCGGAGGCCCCTCGCGCACCATCCTGCGCCCTGCGCTGAAACGCGGTGATACGGAAGGAGCCCGCACCGGGCGCCGCCGCGTAGCCGATGCTGGAGCCGTCGCGGGCGAAGCCAAGGAACGGGTTGGCGAACGCGGCATCGTCAGTGAACATGCCAGCTTCTATGGGAGGGAGTCCCTCGTCCGTCTCGCCATTGCCGGCATGGATCCCGAACTGCCAGCCCGGGTGGGTGCGGTATCCAAACCGCAGCTGCCCGTTTCCGACGTCGTGTGCGAGTGACAGCGAACCGGACGAGGCGGAGGCGGCGACCTTGCCTCGAAGATCCGAACCGTGGCCGGTGCCGGGGCGGTGCGGCGTCGAGACCGCATCGAAGCGCAGCCGAAGCCTGGTGCCGTCGATGTGCCAGGCCGCACCACGCAGGTTTCGCCCCAGCGTCCGAAGCCGGTCCGCAAGCGAGGGCGTGGCAAACGCGTTTGGCTGAAGATGATCGCCGAGCGGGCGGAAGAACGGTGCATCCAGCTCATCGAAGGTCGCGACCTCCCGGGAAGCGAGCTCCCGCGCGAGCGAATCACCGAAGGCTCCGCCGAACTGGAACACACTCGTGACACTCGGTGCCGAGGGGCCGGAAAGCGAAGGGCCGGTCAGCATCCGCGTCCCGCCCACCGGCCGGGTCGCGGCGTCGAGGTCAAGGAACCCCTGGCCGTAGACATCAGCATCCCCGTAAACGCCCGTCCGGTCGGCGGTCGCGAGCATGCGTTCGACGATCTCGTCGGCGCCGAGTTGATTGCGGTAGTGCTGGGCAAGCAGCCCGATCCCGCCGGTGACGAACGGCGCGGCCGACGATGTTCCGGCTTCCTCCATCGTGAGGTGGCAATCTGTGGTGCCGTCCGTGCAGTAGAAACCTGGCACCGGACCGGTGACGTCCACCCCTGGCGCGGCCAGGCAGAAGTCTTTCCCGATGCCGCAGCGACTGGAGAAGTCCGCGATCCTGCCCTGCCGGTCGGTTGCCACCACCGCGAGCGAGTGGCCGCGAAGCTCTGGAATCCGGACCGGCAGACCGGCAGTGATGTCGACCGACGTGGCCGACACGAGAGAGCCATCGGAATTGACCTCGCCGTTCGCGTTGCCGGCTGCCCAGACATAGACGGTGCGCGCACCCCGGGGGGTGTCGGCCTGTGCGATGGCCTTGATCACGTTGGGGAAGAGCGTGCGGAGCTCCCCGGCGTCGAAGTCCTCGATGTTCCCCGGCAGACCGAAGCTCGCATTGACCGCCGTCACCCTGCCGTTCAGCCGCTCGAAGGCCGAGGCGAACTGCCTCTCGAGCTCGCTCTCGATGTCGCGGATCAGGTTCTGAAGATCGCGGATCTGTGCAGGCGTGGGATTCTCGCCGAGGATGTCCTCGATGATTTCGCCTGCATCGCGAAAGCCGACTGAGATGACCCGGGCGTCGAAGGCGACGCCGTGGATGGCCGAAGCGCTCCCGGTGCTCGCGTCGGGCGGCGCGCGGCGACCCGACGCCATGATGCCTGCGACGAACGTGCCATGCCCGACCAGGCTGAGACAGGCACCGTCCGGACCGTGGTGGTCGCAGGCGGTGAAGTCGGGGTCGTAGTCTTCGAAGTTGCCGGTCTCCAGCTTGCCCGCGAACCTCGGATGACCCGGATCGAACCCGCTGTCGACGATACCGAGTGTGACGCCCTTGCCGGTTGCGCCACGGGCGTACGCGTAGTGCGCCTTGATCTGGGTCAAGCCGTACTGATTCTGGAACTCTGGATGGGCGGCGTACTCGCCCCGCAACTCCGCTTCGGACATCGGGCCGCCCGGCGCCGGCAACTCCAACGGAACGGAGACGCGCCCGTTATCCCCTCCGCAGCCCGATAGTACGAGTGCCAGGGCCGCCAGAGGCGCCAGAGACTTCACGACGCGCCGAGCACCCCGGATCGAGTTGAGCCGAAGGATACCCCGGCCGGCGCTCACCCCGCAATTGGTGAGCAGCCCGGTTGATCCACTCCCGCGGCGTCGTTAGCGTCAGCGGCGTAGATGCGATGTGCGCCACTGCGCCCGCTGGCGTGCCACGCGGAGGCGAACGATGCGGCTGACCCGTCGTACCGACTACGCGTTGCGCGTCCTGATGCATCTCGCCGTCAACGGCGACGGTCTTGCTACCATCAGCGAGATCGCCGAGCGCTACGAAATTTCCCGGCATCACTTGGCCAGAGCCGCTTGGGGGCTCGGCCGCGCCGGATTCATCGTTACGGTACGTGGCAAGGGCGGGGGACTGAGGCTCGCCCGTGCCGCGGAGGAGATTTCGATCGGGGCAGTGGCGCGGCATACCGAGCTGATGGCCCGGCTTGCCGGGGGTGCCCCTGACGGCGTTGACAGCCCCCGGACCGCTTCTTGCCGCGTCTACAGGCGGATTCTCGCCGAGGCCGGGGAAGCGTTCTTCGTCGCGCTCGACCGATACACCATCGACGATCTTGTCGGGGGCAATCGAAAACTGCGCGCGTCCAATCGTCGAGCTCACCGTGACCGAGGAAGGATGGCGTGAGACTCAACATGTAAACTTTACAATCACGGACCGAACGGCTGCGTCAAAAGTATTCGACGGTGCCGGTCCCGACGGGAAGCAGAGTCTCTTCGCGACGAAGATCCAAATGGATCGAGAGGAGAGATTTATGCTAGCTTGGATTAAGGCGCACAAGGAATTCATCTCAATAGTAGTTCCAATCATCGGTGTCATTGTTGCAATATTGATATTTCTGGTTCCGCGGATACCTGTTTGGTACGAAGACGATGACCAAGATGGTTTTGGCAACCCGGAAGTGAGCCAAGTCTCAGTATGGCAACCATCCGGATTTGTGAGAAATAACATGGACTGTTACGACCGAAACTCGGAGGCAAGTCCCAACGCAGAGTCATACTTTGACGTGCATAGAGGCGACCACAGTTTTGATTATGATTGCAACGGAACATCACAGAAGGAGCAAATTGGCACCGGTTCATGTTCGAATGGAACTGCGAATGAAGGGTGGAATGGGCCGGTTCCGGCGTGTGGAAATAAGGGTGCATGGTTGGTGGACTGCGACCGTAGAGTTCGCGTCCTTGAAGCTAAAGTCGAGACTGTGAGAGAAACAAAGGGCAGAACTCAGAAGTGTCGGTAGCGTCAGGGTGCTGTGTTGCGGTCGGCACTATCGGTGGAGCGATGCGCAGAAGCGGCAGATCGTGACGAGGATCCACCAGCCTGCGGATTTCGGTATTGATTGCGACACAGTGCTTCAGGGGACACTGCGGAAGCGGTCGTTTGACACCCAATCCGCGCAATGCCAAATCGATTTGAGAGGTACAACGCGAGCCCGCCGGTTGCATTCGCAAGTTTTCGGCAACGGCCCAAGTTGAAAGCAGGAGGCAGAGCCATGAAGCGACCTACCGCCGTTGCCGCCGCCATGCTGGCTGGGGCGTTGTTGTACGGCCTTACTTCCGCTGCCGCGCAAGATGCCCATGGCGTCATCGCCGTCGGAGAGACCGCCACGGGCGACGGCGTGGCATACGGGTTCGCATGGAATTTCCCGGCACGGGAGGCGGCGCACGCGGAAGCGGTGAACGCCTGTATCTCCAGCGGCGGGACGAACTGCGTTCCACTCGCCCAGTTCCAGAACGGTTGCGGGGCGCTGGCGATCGACCGGCACGGGCAAGCCTACGGAACTCCCGGCATGACCCGCGAGCAGGCGGAAGCGCGGGCGTTGCAGGCATGCGAAGCGGCCGGCGGCGCGGGTTGCAACATCGTCGGTTCGACGTGCACGGCTCCGGACAGCGAGTCGCAGACGTATTCGGGGAGCGAGAGCGTCCTCCCGGTGCAAGGTGCGCAAACGACGGGCACGGGGCTGGCGGACGAATCGCTCACCCGTGAAGAACGCGTCCTGTTGCAGCAGACCCTGAGCGCGCTGGGATTCGATGTCGGTCCCGCCAACGGTGTCTTTGGGCCGCGCACCCGAGCTGTCATCCATGAATGGCAGAACGCCAGCGGGCATGAGGCGACGGGCTACATCACGCGTGAACAATTCGCATCCCTGACGGCCGGCGACGCGCTGCCGGACCGGGAGCCGGAACCTCAACAGGAAATGGCTGACGATAGGTCTGAGAACGTGCTGGTTTTCGGGCTGGACACGGGTCCGAAATGCGCCGGCATGAGCGAGGGCTCCAGTTGCTGGAAGGAACTCGCCGACAAACCGGGCTGCCATAGCTGGGATGGCCACTTCGTTCCGAGCCAAACTGTTGCCTGGTCCGGAACGTGCCGGGAAGGCATGGCCTTGGGGGAAGGAACGTTGACGGTGACCGACGGTGACTGGTCTTTCGAGATGACAGGAACGCTCGATTGGGGACGACCGAACGGCCATTGGGTTGTGCGTTTTCCCGACGGGGATGTTTGGGAAGGCCCCTTTGTGGACGGCGAGATGCATGGCCGGTGGGTTGAGCGCAACGCCGACGGGTCAAGCAAGGAACGCTATTGGAATGAAGGACAGCCGGAATGACCGGCAGGAAGCGAGGGTAGATTTGCCAAGGGTAGTGTAGCCCAAACGCCCCTTGTAGGCCTTTCGGACTGGCGGGGATGCTTTGAAGGTTGATTTTGTCTGACTTGCGTTGGGCGCACGAAATTATTTTGAGATTGTGCGGTCAGGCAGGGTGCCCTCTGTTCCCGGAAGTCCTCGAAGCGGTGATCGAGGTTGGAGCATCTGAGGGCGTGGATGGTGTTGGTGACGCGTACGGTTCAGTGCGTACAGTTGCGCTTGAACCGTTGGTCAACGACGTTGTTGCGGCCTCCGGCTTCGACGATGCCGGAGGTTACACGGAGGCCCTGGGCGCGGAACTTCGGGTAGATCACGCGCAGTTGGTTGCCGGAGAAGTACTTGGCGTTCCTGTGGGTTTCCTCGCAGGTATCGGCATGGCCGAGCAGGGCGGCGTTCACCTCACGCCACTGCTCCGGGTCGGATAAACTGACGGCGTACGGCCTTGGAGCAACCTGACATGCCAGACCCTCGAAACCATCCGGACCCCGCACGCTCCGAGCGGCACCGGCGTCGCAGGGGCAAACCTACGGCCACATCGACGACGCCTTCCGAGCCCAACATGATGGACGCGATCTTCGAACGGATCGACGAGATGGAACGGACGCCGGGCAGCGGCATCGCGATGTGCCATCAACAAGGCAAAACGGCCGTCTACGTTTCCGAGGACCGGAAGTACCTTGTCGAGCATCCGCCACACGGGGCAATCCGGCGCACGCTTCGCCACCCCAAATCACAAGGCGGGTGATCACAGCGGGGACGACGCCGGCACTCCTGGTCGTGATCGGCGCAAACGGGGCCGGGAAAACCACGTGGGCCCGCGCCAATCGCGGGGTTGTCCCTAAACCCTTCTACAACGCGGACTCGATCGCCGAGGGGCTGGGAGACCCAGACGATTCGTCGTTGCAGGCGAAAGCGCGGCAGATCGTCGACGTCGCCATTGAACGGGACCTTCAGGAGCGGAGAATCTTTGGGTTTGAAAGTACCTATTCCGGCATGTCCCGGCCAGACATCGTGCGACGTGCAAAGGACCTTGGTTACACGGTGCATGCCGTGTTCATCGGAACTGAAGCGTACGACATCAACATGAACCGCGTGAGGAAACGCGTGCAGGAGGGAGGCCACGACGTCCCGGCCGAGGAAATCATCCGGCGCTGGCACGACGCTCAGACGAATCTGCTCAGCACATGGGTGTGTTTCGACACGATCCGGATCATCGACAACTCAGGGCAGGAACCCGTCACCGTCGTCCGACAGCACGGCATGTCCCTGGAAGTCGCATCAGCGCCTCCCCGCTGGATTCGGCAGCTGCTAAGGCAGCAGGCTGACGTTGCTACTGATCGCGAGAACAGCTGAACGAGACCAGTCTGTCTCGGAGGGGGCCGGGCACCCAAGACAACGGCCCAAGAAGCAAGCCGTGCTGCCACCCCCGTCGACGCAATCCCGTTTGAAGCAGAGCGGGGTCGCGACACCGCCAATAGCACCGTCACTGGGCATATCTGCCGGGAGACACCACTTGGCGCGTCTAGCCCGTTTGCTTCCTCTGCCTAAGTGGAAGGTGGTCCCGCAGTCCAAGATGGCTTGATCGGCACTACATGCTGTGTCCTATGGGTTACTGCCGAGTCATCGGCGCCGTGGCGCAGAGCATTCGCTGGGAATGTCGCGCCCCGAGCACAGGTGCACGACCCGTGTCGCGTTCCCGCCAAAGTACGTCCGTGGCGCCTGAACCCCGGCAGTGTTTCGCAGAAAGGTTTCGCCAACCTCATGGCGCGTCCTCAATCACCGGACAGGCTAGAGGGAAGCGGCCGGCGCGCGTCATGCACCTCGATTCTCAGAATGGCACGCTGACAGTTTTCCACGGCCTGATGGCCGATGGGGTTCTCAGACCGGGACGCAGCTCACCATCTGGAGATCAAACGGTTGCCCAGAGCGGGTTGCGCAGCAGGTTCAGGCCGGCAATCAGTACGGGGCACCACGCCTAGCAGCAAACTTGAGAAGCGACCTCCCAATAGTGAGGAGGTTGCTGTGGTGCAGGTCGATCGTTCGGGCCCAAGGTCTCCATTCGTATCTCAGCGCGCGCGCCGGGTACGCCGAAAGCAGCCTACATAGAAGTCCGGCTGCGCCTGCACATTGTCTTCCGGAAAGCAGCAACGGGCGCGTGTCAATAGCGACCCAGTGTGATCTGGGTCTCAGCCAGCACCATCTTGTTTGCGTCGACCGCCTTGATCACCGCGAAGTAGCGGTTCCCGATCCCGCCGGAGCAGGGCGGCAGATAGCCAGGGGATTCCCATGCCCCAGTCGCTCGGTTCTTCTTCTCAATCCACGTGCCGGCCGGCGTTTCCTCCGTGCCGCCCGGAACGGGAGGCAGGGTCGTCTCAGCACCTCCGGCGTGCTCAAAGCCGACGATGCCGTGCCCGCCGCCGCTGCTCAGAGGCGGGAACGATGCATCATTGAACTCGACCAGGATGGCCGCGGTACCTGTAGGGATTCCAGAGACTTTCAGCTCGGGCGTCGCGCCGTTACCGCCGAACTTCTCGCAGTGCTGGCCTTCGGGTATCTTGCTTCCCGTCCAAATTGGGTCCGCAAAACTTGCCTCCAACGTCGCGCCGGAAGCCGGCCCCGCTATGATTGCGAGGGCCGCAATCGCGATGATGCATGTGGTTTTCAGGTTCATCGTCCGATCCTGCCGATACCGGTAGTCGCTTGGCCGCCAATTTCTTGGTGAGGGCCGCGCGGCAACCTAAGCCTGTCTGCATTGGTCGTCAATGCCGGATTCAGCAGCAGAAAGGATCTTATAGGGGCAGTGACGGGTTCATTCACGCGTCTCGTCAAACTTTGGAACAAGTTCCTGGAGGTACGACAACTACGGAACCCGTAACGGCCAGCGGTGGGGAAGCATCGCTGCGCGGGGGGAGCTTCAAATGCCCCTGATTCGATCCAGGAGTCGCGATAAGGCTAGTGGGGGAAACCGCGACATGCATGCATATAGCTAACGGAATAACAATGCTTTAGGAGATCATATACGTAAGTGACCGACATCTCCGGTTCGCCCAGGCGACTGATGATAGCAGTTGCCCTTCACGTCGATTGCACCGCCGCCAACCGGCCGATACCCTCCCGCGCGTGTTCATCCCCAACAGCGAACTCCAGCTAACCGAGCCCGACCGAAGGGCCGGATTACTGGCGTCGCTCGCGATGCTGAGGCGCGTGAGGATCAGGGCTCTGATCCTGCCCGTGCTCGCCGTCTTCCTCCTACTGGCGTGCGGGCTCTTGGCACTCGCCCTGTGGCGACTGCACGGCCCGTGAGCTACATGACGCAGTGAACCGAGGTTTGTCCGTTGGAAGCCCTCCCCCCTGATGTGAAACCCTACCGGCGAACCCTGGAGTTCACCGAAGAGACGATGCCAAGCGGGCTCAAGTCTTCGCACCGCACGAAATCGGGAGTGTGGGGCCGGATCGTCGTGTCGGAGGGAAGGCTTCTGTATCGGATCCTCCGGTTGCCGGTGGAGGAGTTGCGCTTGGATCCAGCTCATCCCGGCGTTGTGGAGCCGGAAGTCGAGCATGAGGTTCAGCCGCTGGGGAGGGTGCGGTTTTACGTCCAGTTTTACCGATGAGTGTTGCTGAGAAACTGTCTTCGGGAAGATCGTGAAGAAGATGGGCTTCGAGGCCACGCCGAGAATGGATGAAGGAGACGGCTAACGACGGGCCAGGCCTTCGAAGCAGTCTCCGAAGCACCATTCGTTCGTTTCCGGGAACAGCTGCTCGATGCGATCGTCAGGCGGTCTGCGCGGGCGCGGCCGCGAAACCGTGCCATCGACTGGCAGGCTGAATTCACGGCCCAGAATTACCTTCGCGTCGAGGTTCGCATGCTTGCCCTTGTACTCCCACGCGAAGCAGCCGCGCTTCCCGACATCGGCCTGGCCTTCGCCTCCAGTGTCCTTCCGCGCACCGTGCTTGAAGCAGTACCAGCCACCTGCCGGACCGGCGTCGGTCGGCATCGGCTCGCCGAGCGGGCGGTAAGGGGCGATGAAGTGTGACTGCGCGGCCCAGGGTTCCTTTAACTCCGACGCCCGTCACTTGGCGATGAACTCGCCCGGCGTCATCGTGGCAGGCATCTGTGCATACGCTCTGCCGGCTCCTTCATGCACACGCCCACGGATTGATGACTTCCACGCCCGTTTCGGAGAAGTCTTGCACGTTCCGCATGGCGACGGCCATGCCTTGGGAGTGTGCGATGGCCGCAATATGACAATCCGATTGCGCGATAGGGCGTCCGGCTCTGCGGCTGGCAGAAGCACTCTCGGCATAGGCACCTGCTGCACCGCCGTCAAATTGCCGAACCCGCCCGGCAAACATTCTTCGGAGCATTCGCTCCGTAGCGTCAGCGAGACCTTGGCGGCGGACGTCCACCGGTAAATTGGCAATACCGGTACGGACCTCAGCATCCGTGATTGCCGTGACGAACAACTGGCGCGTCGACCGCTCGTCCATCCAGACGAGTACATCTTGGCCCGGTTCGGGGCAGATCAGTTCTGATACTACGTTGGTGTCCGGCAAGATCACTATCATTTCAGTCGAAACTCGACGGCTCACTCATGGAGACGCGGGGGCAACTCCAACTCCACGCCGTCAAGTGGTTTGAACAGTTCGTGAAACGCCGTCCTCAGACCTTTCTTCGGTACGATTTCCTGCCCAACCGCCTGGCGCAGGATGATCCTCACTTCTTCTTCCATGGACCGGCCATGGCCCGCCGCCCGGATGCGAAGTCAGGTTTTCACCTCGTCATCCAGATTGCGAATTGTGATGCTGGCCACCGAACGCTCCTGTATGCGTTACCGCCTGCGTTCAAAGCGGTGCTTGCGATGCTATCGGATGGCGACCCATGGCTCACTTCAGCCCACGTGAATACGCGTGAATTTTGAACGGTGGCCCGCAGTGTTGATGGTTCTGCATCAAACATCACATGCCTTGACGCCCTCGCGGTTGTCAGGGACGGCAGCGCAGGGCGTGCCAACAACTTTGCCCCGAAGGTCGCACTCAATCGCCGCGACGGCTTCGACAGATGGGATAGGTGGCCCCGCGTCAAGGCCCCATCCGAGTTGGGAATACACACATCTGCCACCCGGCCTGCGCCGCGGAAATGTCTCCCATCCGCTCCCCTGACGCGCAGACGTGTTCACGCCCTGCGGCACTGGCAAGGGGAGGTCGTCACGGTGATGTTCCTGGCCCGTCCCATGCCGCACTATCGATGGCCTTGCGCGGCTGGCAATGAAGCCATAGATCGCCCAACAAGCCGGAACAGCGGCTTTCGAATGCGGAGGAAGGGCGATGCGCGCACCGCAGCCGGTGATCGTCGATCAGGCCGCCGTCGACTGGCATTTCTGGGGCCATGCCGGCCGCTCCGACGAGAGCAGAATCCGCTGGAAGCTGCTCGTAGCTGGTGAACGCACGGACACCGTCGGGATCGTCACGGGAATCGCGGAAATTCCGCCGGGCGCGCGGCTCCCGCTGCATCACCACGAACCGGAGGAGACCTATTACGTCGTGAGCGGTTACGGCCAAATCGAAATCGGTGACCGAACGACGGAGGTTGGGCCAGGCTGCGCGGTCTACATTCCGCCCAATGCCTCGCACGCCTTCCAGTGCATTGGCGCGGAGCCGCTGGTCTTCGTATTTACCTTTCCCAGGGACCGCTTTGACCAGATCGTCTACTGTCTTGATCTTTAGTGGTCACGCTGGCGCAGTTCCTTGGTTGCTTGCAGCCCGAAAAGATTTGCTCAGTTCCGTCCAAAGAACTCGGTCGGACGCCGGTTCCGTCCAGCTCAGGACCGGTGGCCAGTCGGATGTGCAACTGCTGATGGCCGCGCGCACTCGCAACCGGGCCCACGTGGTCACATTCGAAGGTCGAGTTCGACCGGCTTCTACACCGGTAGCATCGTGTTCCCGGCTAGGCTTCGCGCGACCGCCTGTTCGAACGATCACTGCCGCGACCGATCGCGGATTCGTTTTTGCCCGATTCCCGACCGTTCCGGCGGCACTTGGCATTTCGTTTGGCAATTATGTATCAGAGTAACCGGACCTTGGATTGATCTGAATCCAGCCGGATTGGGGGCCGGATCCTCGAGTCTGATCAGCGGCGATTAGTTAGGCTACACTCGGGTCAGCCGGGGCAATCTGAATTCAGTACATAATGGCCTACTTGTTTGGGGTCGGGAGAATCTATGCACAACGCACGGGCGCTCTTGCAAAATTCCTCGCCGTTTTGCTCGTGATGACGATGCGTTTGGCCAGCTTGGTCGGCCCACCGCTCCAGTGCCGTCCGGATTGAAACTGCCATCGCCGCGTTCCCCATGCGGGGTGCGGGTTGCCCATATCCCATCCCGCCGTCGCCGACAATGCCCGCCAGAGACCGTCCGATCTTGAAGCTCGCGTGTTCCCCATGGGGTTCCCGGCGCAGCTTACCGGAAGCGAAGAGCGCCCGATCAATCCGTGAGTCCCCTGAACCTTCCACCGGTTGAAGGGCCGGGACCGAAGCGGAGACCCTGAGATTCTGGGCCTGAGGGTCCTGGCGCATTGCAAAATGCAAATCTTCAGCCGGTGCCATTCAACAATTCCGACACTGACGTACAATGTCCTCGGCTGACCAGCATGTAGACGAACCGATGATAGAACCTCCGTATTACCCCATCATCTACCTTCGCGGCTATGCCGGTACGCAGGGAGAAGTCGAGGACACGGTGTCTACGCCGTACATGGGCTTCAACCTCGGATCCACCAGATTCCGACAGGCCTACACTGGCAAGGTGCAGCCGCACATATTCGAATCACCTGTGATTCGTCTGATGAAGGATCACAGCTACGTGGATGCCTACCACAACGGACAGATTGTCCCCCAGGGGCAGGTTGCCAGCCGATCAATCTGGATTTTTCGCTACTACGACATCGTGGACGAGGAATTCGGCGACGGCAACCGGAAAGAGATCGAGTATCACGCCAGGAGGTTGAGTGAATTCCTCCGGCACGTGCGTGACGCCGTGCGGGGCAAAAACGACGATCCCGAGGAGCATCAGCATAAATTCCGTGCCTACCTCGTCGCTCACTCAATGGGAGGGCTGATCTGCCGTTGCTACTTGCAAAATCCGGCGATTCCAGACATCGACTGCAATACGGACGAAGCGAAGAGGTGTTCGCACATGGGGGTCGATAAGGTCTTCACTTACGGCACTCCACACGGCGGAATCGAGTTCCGGAGCGGACTGGGGTGGGCGGAAGGCCTGCGAGATTTCGTCGATCCGAACAATGCGGGGAACTTCGGCCCAAGACGGATGCGGGAGTTTCTTGCCTTGCCCGATGATAAGGACATCAAGTCGCTGAACGGGTGGTTCTCGGCAGAGCGAGTCTTTTGCCTCGTCGGCACCGATGCACGTGACTACGGCGCTGCGGGAGGACTCTCGAGACGGGCGGTCGGACCGCTCAGCGACGGTCTCGTCCAAATCAAGAATGCCTCGGTGCTCGGCGCCCCCAGAGCCTACGTCTACCGCAGTCACTCCGGGTACTACGGTCTCGTCAATTCCGAGTCGGGGTATCAGAACCTGCGGCGATTCTTTTTCGGCGACATCCGGGTACTTGTCGAAATGATCGATGTCGCCGTCACACTCCCTCCCGACGTGGAAGAGAAGAAACGGAGTGGAAAGGAAATACAGGCATCCTACCATATCGATACCATCGTCAGCGTACGAGGCGTTCTTGTCGAGCTCCACCGACGCATCGTCGATGAGGAATCGGCAATACTTCGGAGCTACAAGAAGCTGACGAAGGGAGCGACCAAGATCTTCACCGCGTTCCTGCTGGAAGGCGGTCGTGTCAACTCGCATCGCACGTCACTCGGCTTCGCGCTCCGCTTGCAAGTCCGCGTACCCGAGTACGAAATCGGCGGCTTTCTCTTTTTCGATGACCACTACGAAGGCGGAACTCTGTTTGCAGACAAGCTAAATGTTGAGGTCACGCCCGGAGATGGGGACGACCGTCAGATCAGATATGGCTGGGACCGTAGCACCCCGAACCGCAGCTCTCATTCGGTTGATCTGCAGCGGGATGGGGAGGTTCTGACCGGGAAAATCCCATTCACGAGCGGCGATGTGTGCCCGGGCATCTGCGGAAATCTTCGCTTGACTTTCACATCCTGGAATTCACCGTCCGCAGAGTAACCTTAACCCGACGCGTGCAATTCGACGATGGGGCCACGGTCGACGCAGAAATGGACTATATCACTCACGCGCCAATACCCCGGTTCGGTCCACCGATGTAATGTTTCCGTCGAACCGTGGAACCAGCCGACCGAAGATGTGTCATCAGCGAGCCGAATCGCGGAAATCCCTACCATTGCCGAGATCCGGGGTGCTCACTCCGCAGAAATTCTATGACCCCTCCTACCCGGCGAAACCGTTCGGGTTCCGGGGGGACGGAGCAGCACACGCGGTTGCTGCCAGAGTGGGGCCGTGCCAAGGGACGCCACGGCCTTGCGACCGCTCAGCCCGGTCTGTCACCCTGCTCATTCCCGACCGCGCGATCAGTCAGGCGGGCGACTTCCACGGCCCGTCGGAACCTCTACGCGGTCTCAGTGCCCGAAAATGGTAATGGGCCGCCAGACGCTGCCGACCGTCGTCCCCATATTGAAAAAATCTGCATTCGGTTTGATGACGGTACGTGATTCTCTCAAACGGAATTAGCTCTATCCCAGTGACATTAAAGAACAATTACTATGTTCCTATATACTTGGACCGGGCCCACACGAGCGCTTCCTTGCGGCTCCACGACTGCACCATGTGAAACGCCACCAGACCCACCGGCACGCCGCTGAAATGCGCCCAGTCCACCTGCGCTTGCGCTCCCGGCGGCGTCTCCACCCGACGACGCGCACGGAACGCCGGCGCCGGATACGTCCGCTTCCAGTAGCGCCGCACCGAGCGGAGGCTGCCCCCATACCCATGCTCGCGGACCAGCCACGCATGCAGCGCCGCCAGGTTGACCGTCCCCGCTCCCTGGAGCTCACGCCAGTGCGCGATCGCCGCGGCATACCCCGCGGCCGACGCCCGCTGACCCGAGCGGCCGTCCACCGCCCCCTCCCGCATCCGGCGGTCGTGATAACGAACGGTGCCCTCGCTGACACCCAGAAGACGAGCCACATCGCTCTTCGTGTGACCCCGTTCCAGCAATACTGCCATCGCGTTGCGTGCCTCTCGTTCGAGACGGCCCATCGTCCTCTCCCGGCAGATCGTGCACCGGGACATCGATGCAGACCAGACGACACTTCGTAAATCTGGGTGTCGCCTTACGCTTTAATTAACCTGTCGCTGTACAACATCCAGTCAGCTTCCTTTCCCTGCGGCAACGCCCCATTCGCTCAAACCAGCGTACTGTATCCGGAAGACGTTGCGGGTCGAAGACACTGTCGTTGCTCGCTGCGCGTCTACGACAATCTCATGGTGTGGCAAAGCCGAACGATACGTCAATCTCGAGTGTCGAAACTATCTAAGTATCCGATGACAGAACTGGCCGTCCCTCCGACAAGCGCCCCAAACATTGCACCGGCAGCAGTCGACAGCCCAAACGCTGGTACCGTCGAACCCAAGACAGCACCTGCAGCAGCACCCTCAAGCGCGCCTTTAAGGTCATGGGCAATCGCGGTTTGGACGACTGGATAATCGATTCCAGGGAGTAGTTCGGCAGCATTTTTTACGCTGCTATGAGCGACAGCAGCGATGGACTCAGCGGCCTCACCTAGCAGTGAGGCCCCGTTGGAGATAACACCGTAAACGTCGTTCAAAAGCGCATTAACATCGTCATCTTCAAATAGTTTTGAAACGATATCGTTAAGGATCTCGGCCTCGACTTTGTTAACGATACCGCGGTCAACCAATAGAGCAAGGCTCTGCTTCATGCCATCGCGTGATAAGGCAGCGACTCCATTATGTGAGTTGATCCTATCAACAAGTTGAGCAGTGTGAAAATCTCTCTTATCTTTTAGTCCTAATGAAATATTGCCCTGCGCAGAAGCTCTGATCGCGCCCACCGTGGCAGCCACGCCGCCCAGCGAAGCAACAAGTAGCAATTCGCGTCGAGATGAAACGTTACGCATAGAAGCCTCCCAGTCTTTCGGTGCTTCTCGAAGATGATACACACGTCGTCGGCGAGCATTCGATCATCTCAGACATGCACGATGAAGGCGGTATCTGGCCGACTACCCAAAGTCGGGAAAAAGTTCACGATGCGCATCTCACTGGTGCGAGAGGCTGGTCGGTGTTGGGTCGCATGCCGGATTGTCGGGCGTTGCCCTAGTCACCTGAATCTAAAGTTCGTGGCATAAGTTCTGCTCAACCCGGAGACAGAAGCGCTTGACGGCGGCGAGGATGTCGTCGGCGGACTTGGTCCATCGGAAGGGTCTGGGTTGCTGGTTGTGGCTGTCGATGAAGGCGCGGATGTCGGCTTCAAGCTGCAGGGTTGAGCGATGCACGCCGCGCTGCAGCTGCTTGCGGGTCAGTTCGGCGAACCAGCGCTCGACCTGGTTGATCCACGACGCTGACGTCGGCGTAAAGTGAACGTGCCAGTGCGGCCGCCGTGCCAGCCAAGCCTTGACGCCAGCGGTTTTGTGGGTGGCGTAGTTGTCCATGACGAGGTGAACGTCCAGCTCGTCCGGGACATTGCGGTCGATCACCTTCAGGAAGTCGAGGAACTCCCTGGCCCGGTGGCGTCGGTAGCACTTGCCGATGACGGTGCCGGTGGCGACGTCGAGGGCGGCGAACAGCGAGGTCGTGCCGTGGCGCTTGTAGTCATGAGTGCGCCGCTCGGGCATGCCCGGCAGCATCGGCAGGACCGGCTGGGTGCGGTCGAGCGCCTGGATCTGGCTCTTCTCGTCGACACAGAGCACCAGCGCGCGCTCAGGCGGCGACAGATAGAGCCCAACGATATCGCGGACCTTCTCCACGAAGAGCGGGTCTGAAGACAGCTTGAACGTCTCGGAGCGGTGCGGCTGCAGGCCGAACGCACTCCAGAGACTGTGAAAGTATTTGCATGAATCCGAGTTTGCGGCGCGGTGGCCGGTGCTACCTTGGCCAGCATTCCAGGCAACCCCGAGGTGTACCGCGATGCCCGAGCGCCGCTACCGGGAGGTGCAGTCCCGAGGCCAGATGATGCTTCTGCCGCCCTGCCTGGACGAGTACGTGTCCGAACACAACCCGGTGCGCGCGATCGATGCCTTCGTCGACACGCTGGACCTGCAGGCGCTGGGCTTCCGGCATACGGAAGACCGCCGCGGGGCCGGTCAGCCGGCCTACGATCCGGGATTGCTGCTGAAGCTCTACCTGTACGGTTACCAGCACCGGGTCCGCAGCTCACGCCGGCTCGAAGCCGAGACGCATCGCAACCTGGAAGTGATCTGGCTGTGTCAGGGAGCCAGGCCGAGCTACAAGACGATCGCGGATTTCCGCAAGGACAATCTGGCGGCGCTGCGGGCG
Organism: Alphaproteobacteria bacterium; assembly: GCA_022824395.1. Lineage (GTDB taxonomy): Bacteria > Pseudomonadota > Alphaproteobacteria > TMED109 > TMED109 > VXPW01. Next base: position 21 of record JAJDZX010000049.1, on the reverse strand, counting down.
ACCAACCGGGAGTTCGTGCTG
>JAJDZX010000011.1 GCA_022824395.1 Alphaproteobacteria bacterium | reverse complement strand
CGGCAGGTCGCGAGCAGGCTCTGGATCACGCCGATGCGCTCGGCGCCGAGCTCCGTCCAGGCGAACAGCCAGTTGCGCCGCCCCATCGGGATGCGCCGCAGGCCGCGCTCCAGGTGGTTCGTGTCAATCGCCACGCACGGGTCGCACAGGAACACCAACAGCCCGTCCTCACGATCCTTCGCGTAGCGCAGCGCCTTCGCCAAGGGACTCCTGGGCAGCAGGTCGGCGCGTTCGCACTGCTTGCGGCACCACGCGAAGAACTCCTTCGCGATCGGCGCGCTCTGCGACTCGCGCATGGCACGCTTCGCCGCGCCCTGCACCCGCGCCCGGCGGATATCGCGCTCGATGCTGTACAGACCGCCGATCAGCGCCAGCGCCGACGCGCCCGCCTGCGGCTCGCTCTCCTTCGCCTGCTCGAACAGTCTCCGGCAGTGCGACCAGCATTGCGCGTGCACCGCCCCGTGGCGCCTCGCGTACGACGCGTAAGCCTCGTAGCCGTCGCTCAGCAGCGTGCCGTTGAAGTGGCCCAGGAACGCATCCACATGCCGGTGCTCGCGCGTCGGGGCATAGTGGAAGACGATCTCGTCGTCCTCGCCGTACACCGGCCAGAAGTACGCCTGGCGCATCTTCCCCGGCCCGGTGCGCCCCGCCTTGACCGGCGTCTCGTCCATCGCCAGCACGCGGCTTTTGAGCACATGCGCGCTCTGCGCCTCCATCACGGGCCGCAGCAGGTCGATGGCCCGGCCCGCCCAGTTGGTCAGGCTCGACCGGCTCACCGCGACCCCGGCGTCGTCCATGCGTTGGTGCTGGCGATGCAGCGGGAGGTGGTGGCTGAACTTGTCCACCAGCATCCCGGCGAGCAGGCTCACGTCCGCCGCGGTACGCTCCAGAACGTTCGACGGCATGCGCGCCGTCACCACCTCGCCGGTGTCGCGGCGCTTGACCACGGGGCGCACGTACTTCAGCACCTCGTAGCTCGCCGGGCGCTGCGCCAGCCGGTGCGTGACCTTCTCGCCGATACGCTCGCGCTCGGCCTCCGGAATCGCCTCCACCGCCGGGTCGCGCACCTCGATGGTGGTTACCGGCACCGACTCGTCGAACCGAAGCCCCGCCTGCGTGGCGGCATCCCCGCGTTGCTTCTTGCGCCGCCGGTAGCTGATCTCTTCGACCGGTACCGGCGCCGTCGTGGGTTCGACACCGAGCGCCTCGAACAGGCTCACCTGTTCGGACGGATCGAAGGGGACATGCTTCTCGGAGCGGCGTCCGAACAACTGCCGCCTGAACCAGTCCAACTGGTGGCGCAGTGCGGCGTAGTCCGCCTTGAGCGCTTCGTGGGCGGTGGTCAGCGAACCGAGCCGGGCGGCAAGGTCCGCGTTCTCCGTTTGCAGGGCCGCCAGAGGCGGGGGGTTCGGCAACGAACCGCTTCCGTGCTGGCAATACGTGCAGTATACCCCGGCACCGCGTCCGATACCCCTGGAAACGCCGTGCCGCGGCCAGCGTCAATCAGGATGAGAATGCGCGACAGCGCCCCGCGATCAATCCGCCGCGGCCCCGCCCACGCGCTTGCGGTAGCGCTTGCGGCGGCGGCGCACATCGACGTCCACGCCCTCCAGCAGCGCCAGCAGCCCGGTGCGCGTGAGCGCCTTCGTGCCGTCCCCGGTCAGCTCCTCGAAGCGCCCGAGCTCCAGGCGCTTGCTTCAGATCCAGTACCCATCCCGGTCGAACGACAGGATCTTCATCATCGTCCTGCGACGGTTCACGAACACGTACCAGTCGCCGTTGGTCGGGTCCGAGCGCAGGTGGTTGTGCACCAGCGCGGAGAGCCCGTCGAACGAGCGCGTCAGGCTCGTCGGTCGCAGGCAGAACCAGATGCGGTTCTCCGGGCCCAGCGTGGTCAGCATCGCCAGCCCCCCTGCACGCGCATCACGATCCGCCCCGTTGTTACCAGGCCGACCTCCAGCTCCCACTCGCCCTCGCCGGGCTGGCGCGCGCGCAACTCCGCCAGCCGCGGCCAGCCGCGACCGTCCTCCAGGCCGCGCCGGCTGTGCGGGTCGGTGACCAGGGCGCCCGCCTCGGTGACCTCGGCGAACAGCCCCGAGCCGCGCGGCGCCGGCGCCTCGTCGCCGTCGTCCTCGGCCTCGACGAACCACTCGGTGGCGCACGCCGGCGTGGTGCCGTCGTCGCCCGACGACAGCCGACGCTCCCACAGAATGAACGTGCTGCGCGCGATCGCGTTCTGCTCGCAGAACTTCGTCTTCGACTGGCCGCTGGCGCGGAACCGCGCCAGGATCTCGCGCCACTCCGTCGGCGTGCGATGCACACGTTGGACGACGCCGCGAACCCGCTTCCAAGGCTTGGGACCGGGCTTCCTGCGCGGTGAGCGCATCGGTTGAGCTCCGCATTCTTCACCAGCCCATAGCGAAGCTCATCCGCGCCCGGCGCGGAACAACGGCCCAGAATGGCCGCTTACCCGCGTCCCGCTTGTGCTGAAAACCCACCACGAAATCATCGGCGTACCGCACGATGATTGTGTCGCCTCCGACTTCGTGGCTGCGCCACTTCTTCTGGAACCACAAGTCGAGGACATAGTGCAGGTAGATGTTCGCCAGAATCGGTGAAGCCACCGACCCCTGAGGCGTTCCCCGCAGATTGTCCCGCCACTCTCCAGCTTCCATGACACCGGCGTTCAACCATTTGATGATGAGTCGGATGACTCGCTTGTCCCCGATTCGGTGCTCAAGAAACCGGACCAGCCAGTCCCTCGATACGTGGTCGAAGAATGCGCGAATGTCACAGTCCACCACCCAGTTGATCTTGCGCCTCATTAGCCCGACCGCGAGCGCGTCGAGCGCGTTATGCGCCCCTCGCCCGGGCCGGAATCCGTAGCTGAACCCCAGGAACTCCGCCTCGTAAATCGGCGTCAGGATTATCTCCGTCACCGCCTTCTGGACTATCTTGTCCTCAATGGCCGCGACGCCGAGCGGTCGTGTCCCGCCATCCGGCTTCGGAATGTTCACCCGCCGTGATGGCGACGCCCGGTACGCTCCCGAGTGCACTCGGTCGTGAAGGTCGGCCAGCCGGCCTTCCAGCCCTTCCTCGTACATCCGCCACGTCATGCCATCCGCGCCTGCCGATGCATTCCTCTTCAACTCGAAGAACGCCCAACGCAGCGCATCGACCGTGACATGGTGGAGAAGCGCCGTCAGACGCTCCCGTGGCTCCCGTTGTACAAATTGCCGTATCCGGTCGGCCGCCTGTGTCACGCTTTCCCGGTGCTGCGCCCGGCGCGTGCTTTGGCCTCCCGAATTCCCCTTGGGCTCGGTCCTTGGCTCCACCGGCTCCGCCGGGACTTGCGTCCCTTTGTTCGTCGGCTTCACGGCTACTATGACCGAGTCTGACTTCTCCATGCCGTTCATCATCGGTTACGGATTCCTCCTTTCCTCAGCGATCCCGCCACGACAGCGGGATGGCATGGAGACCTCCCAGGTCCCGGTGCAGCGTGTACGTACGTGCTTGGTTCTCCGACACCGCGGGATTCCGTCCCCCCTCGCCATATCGGTGGAACGCACTAGTGTCCCAACGTTGGACTGCCGTTCGGTTGTAACCATCTGATAAGATTATTATTTTCTTCGTCTAGAGGAGTTTTAGACTTGAATCTCGCCAGTCGGTCCCGCACGGTCAGGCCGTTTCCGCGCCCACAGGACGGTACTGGAGTATGTATACAGGCAAGCTGGTCTTTACCCAAGTCAT
>JAJDZX010000103.1 GCA_022824395.1 Alphaproteobacteria bacterium | reverse complement strand
GCCCCGGCCCGCCGCCCCCCGGCCCCCCGCCCCCCCCCCCCCCCCCAGCCCCTCTGACGACCGTACTACGGAAACTCCCGGCGATGAAGCCGTAGCCGAGCAACCTGGAACAGCGACCCCCGGCGATAGTGCAACTCCCGGCGATGGCCCTTCAGAGACTTCGAATCCGTTCGAGTCGGCGGCGTCCCGCCAGTTAAATTCGGAACTCACGAGCCTCCTTCAGGAGACCGATACGGCAGTCTTTACCGACATCGTTTCTTCGGAAAGCCGAACGCCATCTGTATTCGGCAAGTCCTATACGCTGAACCCGTCTCCGTTTGGTAGGGGTGATACTTGGGAGCACATCGCCACAATGCCCGCCGTCCAAGAGAGCGGCGTCTGGCTCTTCCACCGGTCCCTTTTAGCCGACTGCAACGACAACGACCCCGCATGTAGCGCTCCGTTTACCTCTGCCGAGACCTACGGCGGATGGCTGGATCACAGCTTTTTCTATGTGGTCTTCATTGTTGACGGCGCTTCCCTCTCTACGGCTTCGACCAGAGTAGACGATGAGACGTATATAGCCTGGTCCTTAGGCAACGACACGGGGTCGGTACCGGTCGACGGTTCCGCCATCTGGACGGGCGCGATGGTGGCAACGGACACCCGGCGCCAGGAGATCGTCAGGGGTGCTGCGGAACTTACGGCTGATTTCAGCGCGTCCAGCGTCGACGTCGCATTCACCGATATCCGGGAACCGGCGTCCGGAGCGGGGCGTCCCGCGATAAGCTTCGATGATGTTCCCCTGACGGCACGGGGATTCGAGGCGGGCACCGACGGCCACCGAATCACTGGAACGTTCTACGGACCCGCGCACATGGAAGCCGGCGGGGTCTTCGAACACGAGCACACCTTTGGGGCATTCGGAGCGACGCGCGAACAGCCCTGACTCGTTCCCACAAGGCTGAACAAAGGGAACGCGCTCGGGCGCAATCACCTTGCGGTTCGATGAGTACGCGAGCAGCACGGTGCCCTGCGCCTGGGTCGGCTTCGTCAATGCCCGCGGGATTTCGCCCCGCGCCCGGTGCCTGAAGGCGCCCGCGGTGCCCGAGGCGGAGGGACAGCGAACGCAGCTCGCGCCTCGTCCCCGCGGTCATTGGCCCTCGCCTTAAGGAGGAGCAGGGTGGGTTCAGAATGAACCCCGGGCTCGCTCCAGTATTTTGTTGAGGGGACGGTGCAGGCCTAGGCGGCCTGCGCCACCCTCGAAAGGTCGCCGACGTCGAGGGTCGTCACCCGGCGCATTTCCCGGCGGTGGACGGTGTCGTCGAACGGGCGGGCCCGGTGCATGGTCGCGCGGTTGTCCCAGATCACGAAGTCGCCTTCGCGCCAAGCATGGCGGTACACCCGTTCCGGCCGCGTCGCGTGGTCCATCAGGTCACGGAGCAGCAGCCGCCCCTCTGCAATCGAATGTTCGACGATCCGCGAGGCATGGGATGCCAGGTAGAGCGACCGGCGCCCGGTCCGAGGGTTGACCAGCACCAGGGGATGGACGGCACCCTTGAGGCGGTCACTTTCTGCAGCAGAGAACTCGAAGCCGAGGGTCTGGCGGGAATAGGCAATCGAGTGATGCGCGTGCAGTCCCTCGAGGCTCGCCTTCGTTGTTTCCGGCAGCGAATCATGGGCGCTTCGCATGTCGGCGAACTCGGTGTCCGCCGCGACCGACGGCACCACCAGGGCGGCCAGCATGGAGTAGCGGCCCCGCGGATCCTGAAATGAAGCGTCAGTGTGCCAAAGCCGGTTCGCGAGCGTGTAAGAGCGTTGCCGTGCGCCTGCCTCGAGGATTTCTCCGTCCTCGTTGACGTTCGACACGTCCGTGAGCGCCTCATCCCCGAAACGGCTCTTCTGGAGCACGCTGATCCCGGTCTTGCGATGGACCTCGCCGTCAAGGCGGGTCGCGAAGGCTAGCTGTTCTTCACCCGAGAATCGCTGGTCACGGAACACGAGCACCGCGAAGCGGTCCATAGCTTCCCGGATCCGCTCAAGCGCACCGACGTCCTCGACTTTCCGGAGATCGACGGGACGCGCCTCGGCAGCGAATGTCGGGTGCAGCTTCCTGAATTCCAGGCCCATCTACGCTTCCCGAGGGTATGACGGTTGCCGGACACCATAGTGGACGCCTTCCAGCCCGGCCAACCTGCGGGCGCCCCCGTCCTGCCCGGAGCTCACTCGTCGCCCGCCGGTGGCCCGGTCTCGATCGGAAGCTCCGGGTCCCGGGCCCACTCGCCCATCGAGGCGTCGTAGAGGGTGAGGTCCGGGTATCCGAGCTGGTGCAGCAAGAAGAGCCCGACGGTGGCGGAGATGCCGCCCCCGCAGTACGCGACCACATGGCGGTCGGATGTCACGCCGGCGGCTTCGTGAGCGCGGCGGGCCTCGTCCAGTGATACGAAGGTTCCGTCAGACGAATTCAGCAGGCTCGCCGCGGGGACACTGACGCTGCCCGGAATCCGGCCCGGACGTCCGTAGCGGCTCGGCCCCGATCCCAGGAAAAACTCCGGGGCGAGCGCATTCACCATGGTGGACGCGTCGTCGTCGAGCCGGTCGAGCACGTGGTCTCGGCCGACGAAGAACCCGTCGCGCGGGCGGGCCACGAAACGGGCCGGCGGATAGCTTCCCGTCTCGATTGACACCGGGCGGCCCTCCGCCTGCCACTTCCCGAAGCCGCCGTCCAGGACGGCGGCCCCGTCAAATCCGAACGCCCGCAACATCCACCACACGCGGGTCGCCCACATGATGCTGCCATTGGAGTACAGCACCACCCGGGAACCATTGGCGATGCCCAGCCGTCCCATCGCAGCCGAGAACTGCTCGGCGGACGGGGCCATGAAACGCAGGTGGGTGCCCGCATCCGAGATCGCGTCCTGGATGTCGAGAAACACCGCTCCAGGGACGTGTCCGGCCGCGTATTCGGCGGTCCCCGGGACCACCCGGTAGGGCGCATCGTCGCCCGGCTCGGCCGGCAACAGCCAGGTGGTGCAGTCCACGATGCGAAGGTCGGGGTCCGCAAGCGCGGCTTCGAGCGCACCGGTTTCGATCAGGGCGGCGGGCTCCCGCCACTGTGCAAGGTCGCTTCGCATCGCTCTCCCCCCGTCGGCCGGCCCGCCGGATCGTACCAGCTGCGCTCCCCGCCGCTACGGCCGCAGCCGCCGGCATCGGCGCCCGTTCAGGCGTGAAACGAGCGAACCAGCCGACCTGGGCTTGCCTCCGGCACGGGCGTCCCGTCCACGGCAATGACCCTGACACCGTTGACCCAGACGCCGTGCAGCCCTTCGGCCGTCGCCACCAGCCGCGGTGCCCCCGACGGCAGATCGTGGACCCGTCGCGACGAGCCCACGCCCACGCGTTCCGGGTCGAACAGCATCATGTCGGCCGCCTGCCCTGGCACCAGGCGGCCGCGGCCGGGGATTCGCATGATGTCGGCGGGACGTCCGGTCAAGCGGTGGACGCCCTCCTCCAGCGCGAACAGCTCGCGATCGCGGACCCAGTGCCCCAGCAGGTGCAGCCCGAAACCGGCATCACAGAAGAACGTGAGATGCGCGCCCGCGTCGGACAGGCTGATCAGGCTGCGCGCGTGTGTCAGGCCCTCGCCCACTGCGTCCTCGTCCGAATTCAGCAGGTGGGCCACGAACACGGTATCGAGCCCTGCGCCCACTGCATGATCCAGCAGCCAATCAAGCGGCTCCTGCCCCGCGTCAGCCGCAAGGTCTCGCAACGACCGCTCCTCGAGCGCCGCATCTCCGCCTGGGGGTACTTCCCGCACGATGATCTTGTCCCATTCTCCGGTGAAGAGACGGACATTGGCGGGTACCGCCAGTTCCTCCCGCACCGCTGCGCGGAAGTCTTCCGACGCGTAGACGGATCGGAGGCTGTCCGCGTCTTTCGCCTGCATCGCCGGTTTCCAGGAGCGCAGCGCCTCAAACAGGTAGGGGCTGGCCATCGTGAATTCCATGCTCAGCGGCCGGCAGGACACCTGCCCCCACATCTCGTTGCCGCGCTCAGCCGCCGTCTCGAGCCGCGCGAGCCCCTTCCGGATCACGTGCGGACGAGCCGGGTTGTCCAGAAAGGCAGCGACGAGGACAGGGCGCCGGGATTCCGCCGCGATCTCCTCGAGAGCGTCGAGCTTGAACACGCCGCCGGTGGTCAGCATGAAAATCCCCCGGCCCGTCTCCCCCATGGCGCGGACAAGAGCCCGGAATTCTCCATCCGACGCAAAGCGCGACGGCATCGGGACACCGTGCTCCCCGTTGTGCCCTTCGAAAGTGGTCGTCGAAAACCCGATCGCGCCGGCCGTGACGGCTTCACGCACGACTTCCGCCATCCGCTTGACCTCGTCATCGGTGGCCTCGCGCTCGGTCGCTGCCGGACCCATCACATACGTGCGAACCGACGAGTGCCCGACATACGACGCTACGTTGGGGACCAGGCCGTGCCGTTCCAGCTGATCCAGGTACTCGGGGAAGCTCTCGAATTCCCAGCGCACCCCCGTTCGAAGAGCCGACAACGACATGCCTTCGACGTGGGTCAGGTTGCGTAGCGTCAAGTCTCGATCGGACTCGCGGCACGGGGCGATCGTGAACCCGCAGTTCCCGATCACGACCGTGGTGACACCGAGCGACGGTGACGGCGAGGCGCCCGGGTCCCACGTTAACTGTGCGTCGAAGTGGGTGTGCGTGTCCACAATCCCGGGAGCAAGTGCAAGTCCGTCAGCATCGATCGTCTCGCGCGCGGCGCCGACGTCGTTACCACGAGCCACGACCTGGCCGTTCGCTACCGCCACGTCCCCATGGAACGGCGGTTTACCGGTGCCGTCGACGATCAGTGCGTCACGGATGGCGAGGTCGTGCACGGTCGCCTCCTACTGCAGCATGTCGGCGACGGCGTCGATCGCCGCCTGGGCACACTGCTCATCCTGGTCACCCGTCGCGCCGCTCACGCCGATGGCGCCGACCAGTGCTCCGTCCGCCATCCGAATGGGCAGGCCACCGGTCAGCGCAGTCACGTGGTGAAACTCGCCGAGCGCGGGTGCCCGGCCGGGCTTCCCGTCCGTTCCGTGCACGATAACGCCCAGCGTACGGGTCGGGATTGGCAGTCGGGCCGCCGACTGGGCCTTCCGAAGGGCAATCTCGAAACTGCCGAGAAACGAATCGTTCTGGCGACGGAACAGCACCAGGTCCGCTCCGCGATCGACGATCGCGATGTTGAGAGGACGGAAGTCTTCCTGGGTCTCGCGGAACGCCTCACAGGCGTCGGCCATGGCCTTGGCCATGCCGAGCGTCAGCATCGGGCGCATCTCGACGTGCGCGGCCGACATGGCCGGGGCCATGCCGGCGGCGAAGACCCCAGCGATCACGAGGGCGGCAAACTTTTGCATGAGAGGGACTCCAAGTGGGTTTCGAAGCGAAATCGTAGCGCGCAGCAGTGAAGAAATGGATTCAGGCCGGGCACTGCCCCGACGGGCACAAGACTTTACAGCAATCCCAGGCGATACAGCTCGTACGCCAGCGCATCGGGCAGGTTCGGGTCCACGATGGTAGCCCGGTCCGGCGGGGCCTGGCCCGCGTCGAGATACCGCCAGCCCTGGAAGGCCCGATGCCGGCGGGGTTCGGTCGCGACAAGGTCAGGATGAAACACCAGTTCCACACCCTGAATCCCTCTGGCATTGGTGGCAGCGGCGATGTCCAGCAAACGTTGTCGAACCGAGATGTACCCCCGGATGACCCAGTAGATGGAGCCGCCCGCCAGAAGTTCGTCGGTACGGGTGGGGCGGTTCCGGGTGAAGTGGGCCAGGCGCCCTTGTCCGTTGGCCGCCGCAGACAGCCGACGCTGCTGGGCCCGGCGAAGCGCCGCCGGTGACGCGATCCCCTGGGCGATCTTGACGAGGTGCAGCGACGCCCGGGCGTTCATCCAGGCACTCTCGCGGAACGGACCGCGCCTGCGCACGCCCGGTATGGAGGATCCTGGGAAACCGTGCGCCCGGATGCCTGGCGAACGCGTCCACGCCCGCTGTCGCGATGTTCCGCAGGGCCAGACGCGCCCCGGGCCCGGGCGTCAGGGCGATCGGTCTCAACTGAATGGGACTTACAAAGAAAGGCTGACAGGGCGTCTTCACGCCATCGTCCCTCTACCACCGGTCCGTCAGATCCTCCGTTGGAACATCGGTCCAGCGGTCTGACAGTTCGCGGAACGATCCCGGCAGTCCGGACAGCGCCGGGTCATCGAAGGACAACCCGAGATGCCGCGTTACGATCACGGCAACAATCCGCGCCTGCTCAGCGTCGCGGATCCGTCTGAGCGGATCGCGGGTGGAGTCGTTCTCCACAATCCACTGTTTCTGCAGGGCGAAGACCCTTGGATCGATGGTAACGATCCGGACCGGCAGACCGGTTTCATCGAACGCTGTGGCCTCGAATTTCGGGGTGTTCAGCCATCGACTGCTTTCGGTCGTTGTGGCGACAAGGTCGTCTGGATGCTCCGACAGCCGGGCCTCCCCTTCGCGCATGATCCTTCCATGATCGAGAGGTTCCACCAGGTCGACCATGTATCCGTCCCGGTTGGCCGCTGTGCAGGGCCTGTTCGGTGTTTTTCGGAAGGATCGGTCTACGGATCGCAACGCTCCGACGAGACCTGTTTCGCGAACCTCTCCGGAAAGGTCCAGACGTCGCCGTACGTCGTTGAGTACGTCCACATCGCTCGTCGCCAGCAGGCCCGCTTCGATCCGCACCCCCGCACTGGCCTCGTAGGCAAACAATGCGTTGGTCCCCAGAACGGTCAGGGAGGTCCCGAGCCAGTTCAGGTCATCCAGTTTTCGCATGATCCTTGCCGTCAGTAATGGAACCCGCCCCAGGCCGCGAGCCCGGAGGATCCGCGCGCGGTCGTTAAGCTGCTGACGGAGCGCGGCGAGCCGATCCTGAACCTCGGCTTTCCCAACCAGGAATTTCTGCAGCGTTTCTTCCGTTTCGGGGGTGCGACGACCACAGGAATTTCTCGTAGAGCTTCCATGGGGTCGGCGAATGAGGTATTCGGTGTTTCCCCGTCGTTCGAATTTCATCGAGCCGCCGTAGCTGTGACGCGCGTCCCGGCGCGCATCCCGGAACAGATCGAACTGATCCCGGACATCCACGGCATCCCGAAGGCTTTCATAGTTCAACTGTATGATTTCACTCATTTTTGCCAACTTCTAGTGAAGTTGCGATGATTATTGGCAAAACATGGGCGTAGATCAACCTTTCAGCACAAGTCTCCTTGAATACACGCCGGACCGCGTCTCCGCGGCGGACGGCGCCTTCATCTCTGAACCCGATTCCTTTGCCCACCCGCCCTTCCGGAGATCCGCGAACAGCTTTGGAAAGGCGGCAGCGTAACGTCGTTGATCCTTCGTTGTGAGTCCCAACTGAATGACGGCGCCGTCCGCCTTCGAATGGGAAGCAAAAAACGTCATGGGCACGCTGACGAGGTCACGGGGAGCCGGGCGTTTCGGGTTGGCGAGTGTGGCACCAACGCACCGGGCGTCGGCCCGGCGCCTGCGTGCAAGCGCGGGGCTGGTGTACGATCCTGACGTCATGCACCGAGAAGCACCGGCCAGGGTGCCGGCCGCCGCGCGCCGCCAATGGCAGCGGCGGCGGCGGATCCGGACACGCAGCCAGACCAGCTTGACCGGCGGGCGGCCTCAGGCAGCCGCTCTCCCGATCGGCGACGGCCGATCCAGCGGCGTTCCCGACCAGCCCGCCGGCGGCCCGGAGCGCGACCGATACCTGCCCGGGGTACGCGGCTCGGGGCGTCGAACCGTCAGGGGGGACACGATGCCACGTACTTTCCTGCGAATCGGCGGTTGGGCGCTGGCTGCATTTCTCCTTCTGGCCGATCCGCGAGTCTCCCTGGCGGCGGATCACGAAGCCCCTCCGACCGACCCGGAGCTGCAGCAACTTGAGCAGCTGATCGTGACGGGGACGCGGATCCGGAGGCCCGACCTGACCAGTTCCAGCCCGCTGGTGCGGGCCAATGCGGAGGACCTGTCATCCCGGGGCACCGTCCGGGCGGAGGACCTGCTGCGCGACCTCCCGCAGGTGTTCCTGGGCCAGGGTGCCGGCCAGTCGAACAGTGCGACCGGCACGGCGACGCTCAATCTCCGCCGCCTGGGAGCTGCGCGCACGCTGGTTTTGGTGAACGGCCGCCGCCTCCCGGCCGGGTCGCCGCTTCAGGGGGGCGTCGGCGCCGACGTCAACCAGATTCCGGGCGCGCTGATCGAGACCGTTGACGTGCTGACCGGCGGCGCCTCGGCCACCTACGGGTCGGACGCCGTCGCCGGTGTCGTGAACTTTCGGCTGCTGGACGATTTCGAGGGCGTGAAGCTGCAGTACCAGTTCAGCCAGTATCAGCATGGCAACAACGACGAACGCTGGCAGCGGATCGTGCGGGACGCCGGCTACCAGACGGCCGACGGGTCGGTCCGGGATGGCAATATCTCGAATGTTTCGCTGGTCGCGGGGACGGGCTTCGGCGACGGCCGCGGCAACGTCACGGTCTATGCGACCTACCGCGATATCGAAGCGGTCCTGCAGGGAGACCGGGACTACAGCTCGTGCGCCCTGGACAGCGACCTCACCCGGTGTTCCGGTTCGGCAACTCAGCCCCGGGGCACCTTTTCGGACTTCGGCCTCCTGAAGGCGAGGGACCTGGACGGTTTCGACTACAAGGTGGAGGGGGACCGGTTCGTGCCCAGGGACGGTGCCACCTACAACTACGGCCCGCCCAACTACTTCCAGCGTCCGGACGAGCGCTGGACGGCCGGCCTCCTCGCCACGTACGACCTCCGCGACAGCGCCGAGGCCTACACCGAGCTCATGTTCATGGACGACCGGTCGGTGGCCCAGATCGCGCCGTCCGGGGCCTTTTTCGTGACCGACAACCTGGGCTGCGGCAACCCGTTCATGTCGGCTCAGCAGTTCGACGCGCTGTGCGGCCGGTACGGGCTGACGGCGAACGACGAGCAGACGGTGTTCATCGGCCGCCGCAACGTCGAGGGCGGCCCCCGGCAGAACGACCTTCGCCACACTTCCTACCGGGGCGTGTTCGGGGTGCGGGGCGACCTCTCCGAGCGCTGGCAGTACGACCTGCACTACCAGCGCGCCCAAGTCGACATGGAGAACAAGTACCTGAACGATCTTTCGATCACCCGAATCAGGCGCGCCCTCGATGCAGTCCGGGACCCCGCCACCGGCGACATCGTGTGCCGTTCCGCTCTGGACAGCTCCGATTCCGGCTGCGTGCCCTGGAACATCTTCCGCGAGGGCGCGGTGACGCAACCGATGCTCGACTACCTGTCGCTGCCCCTGTCCGCCCGGGGATCCACCAGCCAGACGATCGTGTCCGGCCATTTCACCGCGAATCTCGGCGGATACGGGATTAAGTCGCCGTTCGCGGTCACGGGCCCGGACGTGGTCATCGGCGCCGAGTACCGGAGCGAGCACCTGCGGTACGATCCCGACGACGCCTACCGTAGCGGCGACGGCGCAGGCCAGGGCGGCGCCAGCAACCCCGTCGGCGGGGACATCGAGGTCTCGGAGGTTTTCTTCGAGGCGGGCGTCCCGCTGGTGCAGGATGCCCCCTACGCAGAGGAGCTGGTCCTGGACGGAGCCTACCGGTACTCCGACTACGACTACGGCCAGCAGACCGACACCTTCGGCGTGCGCGCCAACTGGGCCGTGAATGCCGGCGTCCGCTTCCGGGCAAGCGTCCAGCGCGCGATCCGGGGCCCCAATGTCCGGGAACGGTTCCTCCCGCAGGGCTTCAATCTGTTCGAGATGACCGCCGACCCCTGCGGGGGGCCGGTCACGGACGGCAGGACTGCTGCCGGCCGGACGTTCGAGGAATGCGCCCGCAGCGGGGTCACCCCCGTCCAGTTCGGGAGCATCGAGCATTCGCCGGCCAGCCAGTACTACTTCCTGCAGGGTGGCAACGCCGACCTCACGCCAGAGGAGTCGGATACGTATGCCTACGGCCTGGTGTGGACCTCGCCCGGCATCGATGGCCTGACTCTCAGCCTGGATTACTACGCGATCGAGATCCGCAAGGGCATCAAAGCTGTAACCCCTGAGTTTATTCTCAATCAGTGTCTTGACGGAAATATCTCACAGTGTGCCAACGTGAAGCGCGGACAGGGCGGTGACCTGTGGCTGGGATCCGACATCGAACGGAGCGGCCACATCGTGTCCCTGCTGGACAACCTGGCCGTCGAGACGGTGCAGGGCTACGACCTCACGGCGCGCTACGACCTCGACATCGGAGACTGGGGCCTGCTGAGTTTCAGCGACGTCCTGTCGCTCACCTCCACGTGGGATCGGCAGGAGCTGCTCGGAGCCCCGACGGTGGACTGCGCCGGACATTGGGGCGCCACGTGCGGTTCCCCTGTACCGGACGTCCGGAACCGCTTTCGCTTGACCTGGCTCACGCCCTGGCAGGTGCGCCCCAGCTTCACCTGGCGTTACATCAGCGCCGTTGATGACCTGAATGCAACCGCGATCGATCTCGGCGCCCGGCACTACTTCGACATCTCGGCCAGGTGGGACTACAGCGACAGCGCGAGCCTGCGCGCCGGCATCAGCAACCTCTTCGACAGGCCGCCGCCGATCGCCGGCGCCGCCGCGGGGCCGTCCCTCTTCGGCAACGGCAACACCTTTCCCGGTCTGTACGACGCGCTTGGCCGGTACGCATTCGTGGCCGTGAGCATCGTTCTGCCGTAGCCGGTGCGCCGCCCGGCATGGAGGGAAGGCCGATGCTGGTCCCCGCTCCTAGCGCCAGCCCGGTCACGGACCAGCCGGCGCGCGAGGTCGAGCGGGTTCCACGGCCCTTGGAGCGCCGGGCACGTGCTGGCTGCTGACGCGCCCTCTGGTCACGACCGCAGCCGCTCGTTGCCGGGATCGTGCGGAGATTCGGGCACGACAAGCGCAGGGTACCGCTTGCCCAGGATCTCGATCTCAAGCTCCGTGCCGACGGCTTCATGGCCGCTCTCCACGTAGCCCAGTGCGAGGCACTTGCCCGTGAAGTGGCCGTAGGCTCCGGCGGTCGCCCGCCCGATCATGCGGCTTCCCTGCCACAGCGGTTCGTTGCCGATGGGGTCGGCGTCATCGATGGCTTGGACCTCGACGGTGACGAAATGGCGCGGGAGACCGTCGGCCTGCTGGCGGATCAGCGCCTCGCGGCCAATGAAATCGCCCTTGTCGATGGCCGCGAACCGGCCGAGCCCAGCTTCCAGGATCGTGTATTCGCGCGTGAGATCCTGCGCCCACATCCGATAGGACTTTTCGATCCGTAGCGAATCCATCGCACGCATGCCGCACTGGCCGATCTCGAATGCCGATCCCGCACGCAGCAACTCCAGGAAGATGTGCCGCTGGTATTCGACCGGGTGATGAATTTCCCAGCCCAGCTCGCCGACGAAATTGATGCGCATCAGCCGCACCGGCGCGAGCCCCACGTGCGTGTGCTGGCCGATCAGCCACGGAAAGGCGTCGTTGCCGAGATCGGCATCCGTGATCTTCGAGAGGACCGCCCGCGCATTGGGGCCGGCCACGACCAGCGTCGCGTGCGACGTCGTGAGGTTTTCGAGCCTGACGCTGCCGTCGGCAGGCAGGTTCCGAGCCAGGTAGTCCCCGTCGAACCGCTCGGCCGCACCGGAACTGACCAGGTAGAAGCTGTCGTCGGCGTCACGCATGATCGTGAATTCGGAGCGCACCCCGCCTCGGGGCGTGAGCGCATGCGCGAGGTGTATGCGTCCGGCCGCGCGTGGCAGCCGGCGGCAGACCAGACGGTCGAGCCAGCCCTCGGCGCCCCGTCCCGACACCCGGAACTTCGAGAAGCCGGTGATGTCGATGATCCCGACGTTCTCGCGGACGTTCCGGTGTTCTCTGGCGACGTGCGGGAAGTAGTTGGTGCGCCGGAAACTCCAGACGTCCGCGCGCTCGACGTCGGCCGGCGCAAACCAGTTCGGCCTCTCCCAGCCGTAGCGCTGGCCCCAGACCGCCCCCATGCCGTCGAGCAGGTCGTGGATCGGGCTGGTCTTGCCCGGTCGGGCGGCGGGCCGTTCCTCGTCCGGGTAATGGATGATGAAGACGTGCTCGTAGGCTTCCTCGTTCTTGGCCCTGACGTACGGCTTGTTGGCGTAGGCCCCGAAGCGGCGCGGATCGACGTCCATCATGTCGATCGATGGCTCGCCTTCGACGATCCATTCGGCCAGTTGCCAGCCGGCGCCGCCCGCCGCCGTGATGCCGAAGCTGTGGCCCTCGTTCAGCCAGACGTTCCGCAGCCCCCATGCCGGCCCGACCAGCGGGCTCCCGTCCGGCGTGTACGCGATCGGACCGTTGACGATGTCCTTGATGCCGGCGCGCTCGAAGCTCGGCACCCGGTTGATCGCCGCCTCCACGTGCGGCATCAGGCGGTCGAGGTCGCCCGGAAACAGGTCGCGCTCGAAGCTCGCCGGCACGCCGTCCCAGAACCTTGCCGGGGCTCCCTTCTCGTAGGGACCCAGGATGTATCCCCGGCGTTCCTCACGCAGGTAGTAGGACGCATCCGATTCGCGCAGCACCGCCATTTCCGGCTGCCCCTGCGCGTGCCGCTCCACCAGCTCCGGTACTTCATCGGTGACGATGTACTGGTGTTCGACGGGGATCGCCGGAATGTAGATCCCCAGCATCCGGCTCGTATGCCAGCTGTAGTTCCCGGTCGCGCACACCACGTGCTCGCAGGTAATGTCGCCCCCGGGGGTCCTGACCTGCCATTCGCCGCTGGCGCTCCGCTCGAGCGCAGTGACCGGGGTGTTCTGGTAGATCTCGGCGCCAAGCTTGCGAGCGCCGATCGCCAGCGCCTGCGTGACGTCCGCCGGCGCGATGTGTCCGTCATCCGGATGATAGAGCGCGCCAGTCAGACCCTCCGTATTGCACAGCGGCCACAGCTCGGCGACGTCCGTCGGCGTGATGATCTTGAACGGGACTCCGATCGTGTTGGCGGTACCGCAGTACTTGCGGTACTCGTCCATCCGCTCCTCGTTGGTCGCGAGCCGCAGGTTGCCGGTGACGTGAAAGCTCACGTCCTGTCCCGTCTCGCCGGGCAGAGTCTTGTAGAGATCGACCGAGTACTTGTGGAGCTGACCGACGCTGTAGCTCATGTTGAACAGCGGAAGGAGCCCGGCAGCATGCCAGGTGGAACCGGCGGTCAGCTCCGTGCGTTCGCACAGCACCACGTCCGACCAGCCCTTGCGGGCTAGGTGATACAGCGTCGAGACACCGACCACCCCGCCGCCGATCACCACCACCCTTGCCGATGTCTTCACGGTCTCCCCCGCCCTGCCCGAGTCCCGACGTACCTTCGCACAGAAGTCTCGGCGCAACCATCCCCAAACCGCCCGGACTGCATCGGCCGCAGCGCGACCGCGCCCTGGCGCGCCCCACGCGATCGCCGGCCCCGCGGCACTCCGTGACCGGTCATTCGGGCGTCCTCGGCGCCGAGGCAGCGGTCTCCGCGCGTGGCTGATTTCGGTAAGCCCGACGCTTCCTGGCCGGACCTGTGTCGCGAGTGACCAGATTCACGCGGCGGCATGCCGAAGCGAGGCGGGTTTCGAAGGGGCGGCCTGCGGCCATGTGGATCACGCGTACCCGCGCGCAGCCCGCTGCATCCGGTGTCGGGGACTGGCGCGGTTGCTCGTCAGGTGCGTTCGCACGCACGCCCCCGGCCACCCGTGACATGGATGGAAAGCCGGCGGTTTGAGCCGCAAACTTTTCGGTATAAGTCCCCAAAATGCGGCATTCGCCGCCTGGGCCGCTGGCGTTCGGGTCCCCCCTTCCGGCACCTCCGCCCGGCGGCCTCACAGGGGTTACGGTGCCGCCGTACTTCGCCGGAAAGGGCTCCGATCATGGTGAACTATCAGGACTCGGTCGATCAGTCCGACCGCAAGGTGCCGATCAATCTCCGCCAGTCGGGCCCGACGCCCGTGGAGCTGCTGATTTCGACGCGGGTCCGGAAGTCTCCCTACTGGCATCTCTCGCACCAGGCAGGCTGCTGGCGGGCCACCGTGTACAACCGGATCTATCACCCGCGCGGCTATGTCCGGCCGGAAGACGGCGGCGCCGCGGCCGAGCACGACGCGCTGGTCAATCACGTGACCCTCTGGAACGTCGCGGTGGAGCGCCAGATCCGCGTCGCGGGTCCCGACGCCGAGGCCTTCGTCAACTACGTGATCACGCGCGACGCCACCCGGATTCAGCCGATGAACGGCAAGTACGTGATCCTGTGCAACGAGAAGGGGGGCATTCTCAACGACCCGGTCCTGCTGCGGCTCTCGGAAGACGAGTTCTGGTTCAGCCTGTCGGACTCCGACGTCATGTTCTGGTTGCAGGGCGTGAACGTCGGCATGAAGGCCAACGTCGAGATCGACGAGATCGATGTCTGCCCGTTGCAGATCCAGGGACCGAAGTCAGCCGATCTCATGGCCGATCTGGTCGGCGACGAAGTCCGCGAACTACCGTCGTACGGCCTCATGGAGGCCCGGGTCGCCGGGTGCGACGTCGTGGTATCCCAGACCGGGTTCAGCGGCGAGAAGGGCTACGAGTTCTACCTGAGCGATGCCACGCTGCATGCCGAGAAACTCTGGGGGGCGATCCAGGACGCCGGGAAGGCGCACCATCTCAAGGTCATCGCGCCGGGCCATCAGCGCCGCATCGCGGCCGGCATCCTGTCGTGGGGCCAGGACCTGGATGCCGAGACCCTCCCGTTTCAGTGCAATCTCGGCTACCAGGTGCCCCGCACGAAGGTCGCCGACTACATCGGCAAGGCACGTCTGGAGGAAGTCCGCGCCCTCGTCGAGGCAGGCGCGCCGCCGTACAAGCTGACACTGGTGGGACTGGTGCTCGGCGGCCGGCCGATCGAGGAATACGCACCCGATTTCTGGCTGATTTCGGCCGCCGACGCCGGCAAGCCGGTGGGCTATGTCACGTCGCCCTGGTATTCGCCGGAGCTCGGAGCCAACATCGCAATGGCCTACGTGCCCTGCGCCATGGCGGCGCTCGGAACCCCGGTCAAGGTGTGGCTGCCGGATGCATACGCAGGGACGCCCGGGGAGCCCGTTGACGGTTCGGTCGTGGACATGCCGTTCCGCCCGTCGGTCAATCCGAATGCCCGGGAGATCGCGAAAGCGGAAGGGCGCGATGCGGCTTATTGATCCCAGGCGCCCGGCCACGGGTCCGGCAGTTCGGCCCCGGTGCGGCGGGCACGACGAGCTTGCCGGCAGCATTGGCGGCGGACGGGAATCGGGGCTCGTGACGCTGCCGAGCGCAGCCCCACCCGGCGGCTGACGCCGCGCGGGTTGCCACGGAGACGGCGGCGATGACCCGCTACTCGATCTTCAGCCTCGCCCGCAACGCGCTTGCCCATCGCCCGAACTGGGCCCGGGCCTGGCGCAGCCCCGACCCGCGTCCCGCCTATGACGTGGTGATCGTGGGCGGCGGCGGCCACGGGCTGGCGACCGCCTACTACCTGGCCAAGGAACACGGCGTCAGCAACATCGCGGTCCTGGAGAAAGGCTGGCTGGGCGGCGGCAACACGGGGCGCAACACGACGGTCATCCGCTCCAACTACCTCTGGGACGAGAGCGCGCACCTCTACGAGAAGGCCCTGCAGCTCTACGAAGGCCTCAGCCAGGAACTGAACTTCAACATCATGCTGAGCCAGCGCGGCGTCCTGAACCTCGTCCACAACGAACATGATCTCAAGGAAATGTCCCGGCGGGTGCGGGCCATCCGCCTGAACGGGATCGATTCAGAGATGCTGGATCGGCAGGCCGTGAAGGCGGAAATCCCCGTCATCAATATCTCGCCGCAGGTGCGCTATCCCATCCTCGGCGCATCCATCCAGCGGCGCGGCGGGGTGGCGCGCCACGACGCGGTCGCATGGGGATTTGCCCGTGCGGCCGACGCCCGCGGTGTGGACATCGTCCAGAACTGCGAGGTGACCGGGATCGACGTGGCGAACGGTCGCGTGCGCGGCCTCCAGACGTCGCGGGGCGCCATCGCGGCGAAGCAGGTGGGCCTCGTCGCGGCCGGGCATTCGAGCGTCCTTGCCGCCATGGCGGGCCTGCGGCTTCCCATCGACAGTCACCCGCTGCAGGCGCTGGTGTCAGAGCCGATCAAGCCGGTCCTCGACACCGTCGTGATGTCGAACACCGTGCACGTCTATCTCAGTCAGTCCGACAAGGGCGAGCTCGTCATCGGCGCCGGCATCGACGGCTACAATTCGTATGCGCAGCGCGGCAGCTTCCAGATCATCGAGAGCCAGATGGGGGCGCTCCTGGAGTTGTTTCCCAGCTTCTCGCGGCTCCGGATGCTGCGCCAGTGGGGCGGCATCGTCGACGTCTGCCCGGACGCGAGTCCCATCGTCGGCAAGACTCCCGTCGAGGGGCTCTACCTGAACTGCGGCTGGGGCACGGGCGGTTTCAAGGCGACGCCGGGCTCGGGCTGGGCGTTCGCCCACACCATCGCGCAGGACCGCCCGCACGCCCTGAACGCTCCCTTCACCCTGGAGCGCTTCGGCACCGGCGCGCTGATCGACGAGCACGGCGCCGCCGCGGTCGCGCATTGAGGGCCCCATGCTGCTGATTTCCTGCCCCTGGTGCGGCCAGCGCGACGAAAGCGAGTTCACCTGCGGGGGGGAAGCGCACATCCAGCGACCGCCCGACCCCGACGCGCTCAGCGACCCGGAATGGGCCGACTACCTGTTCATGCGCACCAACCCGAAGGGCCGGCACCGCGAGCGCTGGTGCCACACCCACGGCTGCGGCCGCTGGTTCAACGTGGAGCGGCATACCCTCACGCACGACATCATCTCGGTCTACCGCATGGGCGAAGGACCGGCCGACGACGGCGACGGGGACCCGTCGTGACCGCCCAACCGTACCGGTTGGCCGAGGGGGGCGTCATCGACCGGACGCGACCGCTGTCCTTTTCCTTCAACGGGCGGCGGCTGACGGGGTTTGCGGGCGACACGCTGGCCTCCGCCCTGCTCGCCAACGGCGTGCACCTGGTCGGGCGCAGCTTCAAGTACCACCGGCCGCGCGGAATCCTGACGGCGGGCACGGAGGAGCCAAACGCGCTGGTGCAGCTGGAAACCGGGAACCGGAGCACCCCCAACCTCAAGGCCACCCGGGTCGAACTCTATGACGGCCTGGCTGCGACCAGCGTCAACTGCTGGCCGGGCGTGCGGTTCGATGCCGGTGCGCTCATCGATGCCGTCCACCGCATGGTCCCGGCGGGGTTCTACTACAAGACCTTCATGTGGCCACGGGGGGGCTGGCATTTCTACGAGAAGCTGATCCGCCGGATGGCAGGCATGGGCCGCGCGCCCGAGGGTCCGGACCCCGACCGGTACGACCGGACGAACGCCCATTGCGAAGTCCTGGTCGTCGGCGCCGGGCCAGCCGGGCTGGCCGCCGCGCGGGCGGCGGGCCGCAGCGGCACCAGGATCATTCTGGCTGACGAGCAGCCGCGCCCCGGCGGCATGCTCCTGAACGTGACGGACACGAAGGGCGAGCCCGGGGCGGACTGGATCGGCGACACGCTCAGCGAGCTTCGATCAATGCCGAACGTGCGCGTGCTGACGCGGACCACGGTCACCGGCTATTTCGATCACAATTTCCTGGTTGCCGTCGAGCGCGTGACGGACCACCTGGGTCCCGACGCCCCCGCTCACCTCCCCCGCCAGCGCCTGTGGCGCATTCGCGCGGCACGGGTCGTGCTGGCGACCGGGGCCCTGGAGCGGCCGCTGGTCTTCGCCAACAACGACCGCCCGGGGGTCATGCTCGCGGCAGCCGCGCGAGCGTACGTCAACGCCTTCGCCGCCCTTCCCGGCCGACGTGCCGTGGTGTGCACCAACAACGACAGTGCGTACGAGGCGGCGCTGGACCTTCATCGGAACGGCGTCGAGATCACTGCGATCGCCGATCTCCGGACAGATCCGGCGGGCCCGGCCGCAGAGGCCGCCGCGGCGGCGGGCCTCAACATCCTTGGCGGTCACGCCGTCGTCGACACATCTGGTCGACGCCGCGTGCGCTCAGCACAGGTCGCCGGAATCGGCGCCGACGGCTCCCTCGAAGGGCCGGTACGCGCATTGCATTGCGATCTGGTCCTCATGTCGGGCGGCTGGAGCCCGGCCGTGCACCTGTTCTCGCAGTCCGGCGGAAGACTGCGTTACGACGACGCGCTCGGCGTCTTCCTTCCGGATCGCGCGCGCCAGCCGGTGCAGTGTGCCGGCGCGGTCAACGGGGCTGACGGCACGGCTGCCTGCGTCCTGCAGGGCCAGGATGCCGGCTCAGGTAATCGGCCTGCCGCAGCGTCAGCGCCGGCGGCGCCCGAGGCCGGTTCACACTGGCCGATTCCCGCCCGAAACCGGTCGGGCGAATTCAGGCGGTTCGTGGACTTGCAGAACGACGTGACCGCGGCCGACATCGCACTGGCTGTCGCCGAAGGCTACCAGTCGGTCGAGCACTTGAAGCGCTACACCACCCTCGGCATGGGCACCGACCAGGGCAAGACCGGCAACGTGCCCGGCATTGCCGTTCTCGCCGGATCGCTTGGCGCGCCGCTCCCGGCGGTCGGGACGACCACGTTCCGGCCGCCCTACGACCCCGTCACGTTCGGCGCGATCGCGGGCCGCGACGTCGGCCCCCTGGCGGACCCCGTCCGCGAGACGCCGATGCACGCCTGGCACGTGGAGGCCGGCGCCGTGTTCGAGGATGTCGGCCAGTGGAAGCGGCCCTTCTACTACCCGCTAGCCGGCGAGACCAAACGCGACGCGGTCGCGCGCGAATGTCTCGCCGTGCGCAACGCGGTCGGCCTCATGGACGCGACCACGCTCGGCAAGATCGTGGTCAGCGGGCGCGGCGCCGTGGCGTTCCTGAACCGGATCTACACCAATGCGTGGGACGACCTGGAGGTGGGCCGCTGCCGGTACGGCCTGATGCTGGGGGAAGACGGCATGGTCCTCGATGACGGAGTCACCGCCCGGCTCGCCACGAACCGGTTCCTGATGACCACGACCACCGGCAACGCATCCCGCGTGCTGGCCTGGCTGGAAGAATGGCTGCAAACGGAATGGCCTGATCTCGACGTCTATCTCACGTCAGCCACCGAACAGTTCGCCACGGTGGCGCTGGCCGGCCCGAAGGCCCGCGCAGTCCTGAGCGGGCTTACCAGCGACATCGACGTCACTACCGAGGCGTTCCCCTTCATGTCCTGGCGCAGCGGTCACGTTGCGGGCTTCCCCGCGCGGGTGTTCCGGATCAGCTATTCGGGCGAGCTCGCCTACGAGATCAGCGTGCCCGCAGCCCATGGACTGAGCCTCTGGGCGGCGCTCTCCCGGCAGGGTGAGGATCACGGGATCACGCCGTTCGGAACCGAGGCCATGCACGTCCTCCGTGCCGAAAAGGGCTACCTGATGGTCGGCCAGGAGACGGACGGGACCGTGACGCCAATCGATCTCGGGATGCAGTGGATCCTGAAAAAGAAGAAGGACTACATCGGCCGCCGGTCGCTGGCACGGAGCGCGATGCTGGATCCGCTGCGCAAGCGCCTGGTCGGGCTCCGAACGGAGGATCCTGAGCTGGTGCTGCCCGAAGGGGCGCAGATCCTGCCGACGGCACCGTCCGGCCCGCCGGAAACCATGATCGGTCATGTCACCTCCAGCTACTGGAGCGGAGTCCTGCGCCGCTCGGTCGCGCTGGCGCTGGTGAAGGGCGGCCGCGACCGGGAAACCACCACGGTGCACGTGCCGCTGGACGGCCGCACCGCCCGCGCGGAAATCTGCGACCCGCGGTTCTACGATCCCGACGGGGCGCGCCTCCGTGGCTGACCCCACCGTCCGCGACGTGCCGGCCGTGACGCTGGCCCGGTGCCCGCCTCGCGGCCGCATCAACCTGCGCGGCAATTGCTGGGACCCCGCCTTCCTGGCCGGGGTCGCCAGCGCCATCGGGACAGAGCCGCCGCCAGCGGCCAACACCAGCCGGCCGGCCGGCCGGGGCGTCATCCTCTGGCTGGGCCCTGACGAGTGGTTGGTCGAAGTCGCGGCGGCGGCGGAAACCGCAATTGCCGTGGCGCTCGAGGACGCCCTCGCCGGACTCCACGCCTCGGTGGTAGCCGTGGGCGACGGCCTCGTCACGTTGTCCCTCTCGGGGCCGCGGTCGGTCGATGTGCTGGCCAAAGGCATGACACTGGACGTCGAGCCCGATCGCTTCCCGGCCGGCTGCTGCGCCCGCAGCCTGCTCGCGAAGGCGCCCGTCCTGCTGTACCGGCCCGGAGACGATCTCCTGTACGAAGTCACGGTGGCCCGGAGCCTCTCCGCCTATGCGTCCCGGTGGCTCGAGGATGCTGCGCTTGAGTACCTCCAGCCGGCATGACGGACGGCGCTCCCCGGTCCAGGTGAGGCAGTTCCCGGTATCGTCCGACCGTGTGGCCGCAGGTTACCGCTGCGCAGCTTCCCAGTCGGACGCGATGTAAGACGGTGCCTCCGACGGCCCCAACGGCGGGCGGCCGCGGATCGCGTCGGCAACCTTTTCGGCAATCATGATCGTCGGCGCATTGAGGTTGCCGGTCGTGATGGTCGGCATGATCGAGCTGTCGACCACGCGCAGTCCCTCCATGCCGTGCACCCGGCCTTCGGGGTCGACCACTGCCTTCGGATCCGTTCCCATCTTGCACGTGCCGCAGGGGTGGTAGGCGCTCTGCACCCTCTCGCGCACGAAGGCATCGATGTCCGCGTCACGCTGGACCGCCGCCCCGGGCGCCAGCTCCTCGCCGCGATAGGGATCGAAGGCGGGTTGGGCGAAGATCTCCCGGGTGAGCCGGACGCAGGCACGCATGTCCGCCCAGTCGTCGGGATGGCTCATGTAGTTGAAGCGGATCCGCGGCGGCTCGGACGGATCCGCCGAGGCCAGGCGGACCGAGCCGCGCGATTTCGAGCGCATCGGGCCGGCGTGGGCCTGGTAGCCGTGGCGGTGGACCTGCTCCTGCATGTCGTAGGAGGCTGCCAGCGGAAGAAAGTGATACTGGATATCGGGCCAGCGGACGCCGGCCTTCGAGCGGATGAAGCCGCCTGATTCGAAGTGGTTGGTGGCGCCGAGCCCGGTCTTGCACGTGATCCACCGCAAGCCGATCAAGGCCTTGGGAAACAACCCCATCGCGGCGTAGAGCGTGATCGGCCGGGTACAGGCCTGCTGGATGTAGAGTTCCAGGTGGTCCTGAAGGTTTTCGCCGACGCCCGGCAGGTCGTGGACGATCTCGATCCCGAATTCGCGCAAGTGCTCCGCCGGGCCGATGCCCGAGAGCATCAGCAGTTGCGGCCCGTTGATCGGCCCGGCGCTCACGATCACCTCGCGCGTCGCCTCGACGGTGCGGACTGCGCCGCCCTGCCGGTATTCCAGACCTCGGACCCGCCGGCCCTCGAGCAGCAGCCGGGTTGCGAGCGCCCCGGTGGCAACCGTCAGGTTGGCCCGTCGGGCCACCGGCCGCAGATAGGCGTTCGCGGTGCTCCACCGCCGGCCGCGATGGACCGTCATGTCCATCGGCCCGAAGCCTTCCTGCCGGAAACCGTTCATATCGGCGGTGCGGGCGTAGCCGGCCTGCTCGCCGGCCTTGATGAAGGCCCGGTAAAGCGGGTTGGCCATGCTCCCGCGCAAGGTGTGAAGCGGGCCGGAGTCGCCCCGGTAGTCGTCCCCGCCGCAGTTGAAGCTCTCGGCCTTGCGGAAATACGGCAGCACCTCGGCGTAGGACCAGCCGGCCGCGCCGGCCTCGGCCCAGCCCTCGTAGTCCAGGGCGTTCCCGCGGACGTAGGCCATGCCGTTGACCGACGAGGAACCGCCCAGCACCCGCCCGCGCGGGCAGTGCAGGCGCCGCCCGCCCAGATGGGGTTCAGGCTCGGTCCGGTAGTGCCAGCCGTAACGCGGATGCTGCATGGCGATGGCCAGGCCGGTCGGCATCTGCAGGAAGATGCTGCTATCGCTGCCGCCGGCCTCTATCAACAGCACGCGCACAGCGGCGCATTCTGTCAAACGATAGGCTATAACTGAACCCGCCGACCCGGCGCCCACGACGACATAATCGAAGTTCCGTCCGGATCGCATCCGCTTGTTTCCTCCGTCTTCGCCCTTGCAGCGATATAATCGCCATAGTAGCCCTGATGGGCGCCTTGCCTTGGCAATGGCACAACTTTGATATGCAATCGGGAGGAAACGGCGATGACACGATACTTGCGCACGACGGTGCTTGGAGCGGTTTCGGCCCTGCTGTTTTCATCCGCTGCCTGGGCGGCGGATCCCGATTCGTGCAAGACCGTCCGGTTCTCCGACGTCGGTTGGACCGACATTACCTCGACGACGGCGGCGACCTCGGTGGTCCTCAAGGCGCTCGGCTACGAGCCCACCGCGACGGTGCTCTCGGTACCAGTCACGTACACCAGCCTCAAGAACGGCGACATCGACGTCTTTCTCGGGAACTGGATGCCCACCATGGAAGCCGACATCGCGCCATTCCGGGATGACGGATCGGTGGAGGTCCTGGCCCAGAATCTCACCGGGGCGAAGTACACCCTGGCGGCGAACAAGCTGGCAGCCGACGGCGGCATCACCAGCTTCGCGAGCATTGCCCAGTACAGCGCCGAACTCGAAGGCAAGATCTACGGCATCGAGCCCGGCAATGACGGCAACCGGCTGATCCAGGCCATGATCGACGACGACACCTTCGGCCTGAGCGGTTTCGAGCTGGTGGAGTCCAGCGAGCAAGGCATGCTGGCCCAGGTCGAGCGCGCGAATCGCAGGGACCAGTGGATCGTGTTCCTCGGGTGGGAGCAAACCGCGATTCCGGGCGATTGCGGGGCGGTGCGGACTAGTCCGATAACTCTTTGTGCGGCCTAGGCTTCTTGTCCCGACTAGTCCAAACTGGTAAGTTCGGTTCCCTACGGTTCCCCGCGTACAACTTGGGAAAAGGATTGGGAAATGGGCAAACTGACTCAAGCCGCGGTCCGCGCACTCGACCGACCCGGCCGGCATGGCGACGGCGCGACCCTGTACCTTCACGTGGCACCCGGCGGCACGAAGAGCTGGGTCCAGCGGATCACCATAGACGGGAAGCAACGCGATATCGGACTCGGCCCTTGGCCGCTTGTGCCGATAGCCGAGGCCCGCGAACTGGCCACCGACAATCGGCGGATCGTCCGACGGGGCGGCGACCCGTTGGCGGACAAGCGCAGGGCCAGGACTCCGACGTTCCGGCAAGCCGCATTGCGCACACTGGAATCGAAGCGGGCTGACTTCCGTAGTCAGAAGGCCGCGACCGCATGGCTTCAACAGTTGGAGCGGTGCGCCTTCCCGACGTTGGGCGATGTCCGAGTCGATCAGGTCGACCGCGAGGCCATCTTGCGCGTGCTTTCGCCCATTTGGGCAAAGCAACCGGCATCCGCCCGCAAGCTTCGCCAGCGCATCAGCGCCACGCTTCGATGGGCGGAAGCGCATGGCTACGTCGACCGCGACCTTTCCGGCGACGCCATCGCGGGCGCCCTTCCGAGGCGTCAGGCGGCGGCCCGCCATCATCGATCCCTGCCCTATCAGGAAACCGGCGACGCGCTCGAGGCCATCGAGTCGTCTACGGCCTCGACCGCGGCCAAGCTATGCCTCCGGTTCATCGTGCTGACGGCCGCCCGTAGCGGCGAGGCCCGGGGCGCTACATGGTCGGAAATCGACCTTGCCACGGCGGAATGGTGCATTCCCTCGGAACGCATGAAGGCCGCCCGCGAGCACCGGGTACCGTTATCCGAGGCCGCGCTTGCCGTGCTTCGTCAGGTCCGCGAATTGCGCGACGGTTCCGACCTTGTGTTTCCATCGCCCATGTACCCCGGTAAGGCCATGAGCGATGGAACGCTTGTGAAGGTTCTTCGTTCGGTCGGATTGGGCGAGCGCGCGACCGTTCACGGGTTCCGTTCGACCTTCCGCGACTGGGCGTCCGAACGCACTAATGCCGCCCATGCGGTCATGGAACTGTCATTGGCCCATACGGTCGGGTCGAAGGTCGAACAGGCATACGCGCGCTCCGACCTTCTCAGCAAGCGCCGCCAGCTCATGCGGCAATGGGCGGACTTCGTTACCGGTACGTCAGGCCGGAAGGTCGTACAACTTCGCAGCTGACCATTTCCCCCACCCCAGAAGGAGTCTTTCAATGGCAGAACGAATCGATAGCGCCCGCTCGCGGGCGTACGACCTGCTCACCGAAACGATGGACGATCACAAGGTCGCTATCGGCACCCGAGTCCGGGCGGCGGCCGCGGTGTTGCATAACGACGCGCTGGAAGCAGTTGCCCACAAGTGCGACCCGGAACGGAGTCTTTAGCCAGCAGGTCGGGAAGGTGAGGCCGCCGCGAGCGTTGGGCGCGCAAACAGGTGACAACCTGCCGCGGCGGCCTCGAGACGCGGGGCGAGGTTGCGATCCCGCCCCGCGCCTCTGGATCGCGGGACAACGGCGAGAAGCCCGCGATCGTTGTGTGTCAGTGCTGCGTCGGCGGTCGCACTTCGCCAGCCGCGAGCATGGCATGAGCCCCAGCAAATACGTGGCTATGCAGCACTGCGATTGAAAGATTGATCACGTCGGCGGGCGACGTTGCCGGCTCGCCGCCTTCGGTCGCGGCCCACAGTTCGACGGCGGGTTGCAGCTCGCTAAGCATCCGCGTGGTTTCCGGCCCGAGCTCGACGCGAACCATTGTCGTTTCGCCCTCAGGTGCGTCCGGCCCGGTTTCCTCGGTGTTCTTGTCAGTCATGATCCATCGCCATAAGGCCCGAAATAGCGGCCGCCCGCTTGAGGCTCATGCCGCCGTTAACAAGTTTCTGAAAGGACATCGCCCGTACGGAAAGATCCGTCGGGTAGGCGTCGAATGCGAGCCGTACAGGCGCCATCAGCTTCGCGCCTAGTTCGGCCTCGATCATCGCCGCAATCGGCCTGACGGTGCCCAGGTGCCAGCGTCGCAGTGCTTCCCTTTGGGCGGTGCCGTCCGAGTCGTCGAACAACGCGATCGTGGCCCCGCACGCGGCCACGGTCGCGGCGAAGGCGTCGCGTCGCACTTCGACCAATGCGGGCGGCGGTGCCGGCCCAAGCCGCGAGGATTCCCAATCGCGACGGACTCCGGAAGCGGGGCGGTCCTGCGTCCAGGTATGCGGAACGTCGGACGAGACCACGACGGTTCGCCCGCGGGCCTTCGTAATGTCGGCTTTCGCTTCTTGCAGTTCCTTAACACCGCTGTTCGGAGAACTGAAAATGTTTGCAATCGGCCCCGCCGCTTCGTCGCCCAATGTGCGCTCGAGTTCGGCTTGTAGGCGTGCCGTGCCGGACGCGTACCGCATGGGCGACGAGCCCCTGTAGGGCGATCCCGGATCGCCGCCCCAACGGACGAATACGACGCTCGAGAAAGGCAGGTGCCAGGTTGTCGACG
Source organism: Alphaproteobacteria bacterium (assembly GCA_022824395.1). Lineage (GTDB taxonomy): Bacteria > Pseudomonadota > Alphaproteobacteria > TMED109 > TMED109 > VXPW01. The sequence continues at coordinate 90,751 of JAJDZX010000103.1, read as the reverse complement.
TCGAAGGCCCGTACGCGGTCGCACGCACGGTCCAGCTGGCCGGATCGTGCGAGCCTTCGAAGTTCCAGGACGCGCAAGGGATCAACCGCATCATGCCGCCCGCTTCCCGTATGGCGTGCAAGCTTTCGCCATGCCGGATCAGGTCGCGGCCAATCTGCGCCAGGACTTCGCGGGTTACCAGCGGGGCGACCGAATCGGGTCCGACCGTCGCAGCGGCCAGGGCCCGCGACAATGCGCCCGCGACTGATTCGACAGCCGCCGTCGCCCCATGGTCGGCGGCGGTGCCGGCGGCCTCGGCCTCGGCCAGTCGCAGGATCGTATCGGAGTAGTCGCCGCCCGCTTCCCGCTTCTCGGTGCCGCGCAGCCAAGGCCAGCGCATGGCTACAGCCAAATGGGAAGGCGACGGCCAGCCGCCCGCGCTTCCACGCGGCTCGCCTTGTAGCTCGGATCGCGGACAAGGCCAATGCCCCGCAACTCGGCGATTTCAACGACCCGGACTCCAGTCTCGCGGCGTTCGCTACGCGCGTTAAACTCGATTGAAAGACCTTGCGCCTTCCCGTCCCGCACCATCGCCAACGCTACATTGCCCGCCGGAATGTTCGGCACTTCGGCGATCATGCGCAACGCGGTTTCGTCCGCTTCCAGCGTCAGGCCCCCGCCCGGCGCCCATGCAACCGCCATGAGCGGGTTGTGCATCAGGTTCAACGGAACCGCTTCCGCGAACGTGAAGGCCCCCGGCTCGAATCTTTCCCGGTACGTCGGCGCCACGTCGCCGAACTGCATGACAACGCCCGTCAGGCGGCGACTTTCGGGTTCGGCCCGCAGCTCGCAATCGCGCAACAGGCGCCGCTCGAGGTTCACGCCAGTAGCCATCCCGGATCAGCCCTGGTCAGAAGCATCGTCGCGCCCGCGTGCCGGTCCGTCCAGGCCCAAACTCGGGTCGGATCGGATCCCGGCAGAATCAACAACGGGTACGCCTGCCCGTCATCAAGCGATTCGGCGGCGATCAGCGGATCGGGAAGCGCGGTGCCCGCGTACACGTGAACCGAGCCGCCGCCCGCGCTGACGGCCAGGACGGATTCTCCCGGCTCGGCAATCGAGTCAGGAATTGCAATCGGCAACGTGCCGAGCACGATCCGCCCCGTCTCGCCCGGTATGGCCCCCGTTTCGCCGCTTGCCCCGATGGGGGTAGCAATCAGGCGACTTCCCCGGTCGGCCCAGGCCCAAAGCGGCAGCGCCGGCAGGACGATTTCGTGGCTTGCGCCCCGCGCGACGCGAAAGCCCGGCATTCCGGTTTCGGGCGCGCGCTCGCCAATCGACCAAAAGATCGGATCGTCGCCAGCGCACGTCAGGCGGATTCGGCGCCCCGCGTCGGCTCCGATTTCGGACGCGGACACCTGCGCCGGGCTTGCGCCCAGGTCCAGAATCGCAGTCATCACGCCACCTTGATCGCGACTTGGCTGAAAGCGGCGGGCTGATTCAGGATCAGGTCGCCGCAAATGATGTGCGCCGTGAAGGCCCGGGTACCGGACGCGGAACCAGAATAGATGTCGTCAATGGCGATCCGGTTCCAGATCGGCATTGTCGCCTTGCGCAGACCCGGCCGGCCGAGCGCGTACCGAATCCCCGGCTCGATGCTCGACTTGGCGGCGGGCATTCTGGAGTTGGTCCAAAGCCCGCCGGTGGACCTGGCCGCGAAGTCGCTGAACGGGGTATCGCCCAGGTCGCTTGTGCCGTCGGATGAGTCGCGGAACGTCTTTGCGGCCAGCCGGTACGCGGCGACGCCAACCAGCAGCCCCACGTCCCGGCACGTTGCGCTCCACAGGCCATCGACGCCCGACGAATACAGGTCGATGAAGTCATCGAATCGCGCCACGCTCGAAGGGTCAGACGGGGCGGTCAGGCGCGCGAACAGCCCGGTCAGGTTCGCGCCTGATCCGTCGCCGTTGACCGCCTGATGGTCGAATTGATCGCTCATCACAAGCGAAAGGTTTTCCCGCAACGCGGATTCGAAATTCGTTCCGGCCCCGGCCAGATCCTCGATACGGACTTCCAGTCGCCCGCTGATGCGCTTTGGCGCCGTCACGGTCGTTTGAAAGGTGGCGGCCGTCGCCGCCGCCGCGTCGCCCTTCGCCGCCGCGCCCGCCGTCAACGATGTGTCAATCGTCCAGGACGCCCACTGGCCGGACTCGACTTCCGGCATGGCGACCATAAGCCGGCTCGCGATTGACGGCGCAAAGATCGCCGGCCAGACAACATCCAGGTTCACGGCCTGGCCCGCTGCCGGCAAGCCGGTTGCAGCGCGGGTCTCGGTTTCCGGCGGGTGCTGCCACATTTCAAGCGGGATTTCGTTCGGATTGTCCATGCCGGCAGCTTGTGCCAGTTCCGCCTCGGCGCCGGTCGGAGTTCGGCCCCGAACGGCCGCGTTCAAGAAGTTGGCGACCGAGCAGCGGCCCCGGAGCTCGATTCGCTCGCGGGCTTCCGCGTCCGGCCCGTCGTTGTCGCGGGTTTCCGTGACTTGCGCCGATTCCTCGGTTTCGACCGCCACTTGTGCCGCCCGAATCTGCCGCTCGAGGTCCGGCGTTCCGCCCTCGATTTCGTCCAATTCGGAGCGAAGTTCGTCCGTCATGGATTCGGCAAGGCCAATTTCGGCCATGCGCTGCCGCTCGCGGCTTTGGCGGTCGCGCAGCTCTTTGAGCTTCTTTTGAGCTTTGGTCAACTTTCGGGTTCCTTGTGAATTGCGACGTGCCCGGCCTCATCAGCAGCCAGCACGATTGAGGACTCGGGCACGTCGCCAAGCGATTGCACGCGCGGCGGAAGTACCAGCAGCAGGGTCGCCGCGCCGTCCAGGTCACCCATGCCAGGGCCGTACATGCAGCCGAACACCCGGAGAAAGGTCAGCCGGTTCGCGTCCGGCGTGCCATAGCGGCGACAAAGCGCGTCGAAGCTGTAGAAGCGCGAATCCTTGCCGCCCCAGCCGGAAACCGTCGCGGAGTGAATCGTTCCGGCGATCGCCAACTTGCGCAAAACGGAGTCGTCGCGCTCGAAGAGCCAGGCGGCGGCGGCGGGCGATATCAAGTTGTAGACGCGACTGCGCCGGCCCTGGCCCGAATACTGGTAAATCGGCTTCATCGTGCACGATGATACATGCAAAGGGCGGCGGCGGCTATTGCTCCATGATTTCCGCGACCATGCGTTGCCATGCGGCTTCATCAGGCGTCGGCGGCCGCCGGTTCTCGCGTCGCGTCTTGGCGATGTGGCACCCTCGGCACAGGCATTGCAGGCCGGACGGGGCGTACGGGTCCTGCTTGTCGTCGACGTGCAGCGGCACGATATGATCGCACTCTTTCCCGTACTTCCCGCAATGCCGGCACGTGAACCCGTCGCGTCGCAGCACCCGGCGCCGGACGGCACGCCAGCGCGCTTGATCCAACTTCCGGTGCCGCCGACTCATCCGGCAAGGCCGATCACGCGAAGGCCGCCGCCGTGCGACGCCCTCGAGGCCGAATGTCGCCGCCCAAGTGCCACGGCCAGGATTGCCGCCGCCGCGGCATCGTCGCGGGCCCGGAGCCGTCGCCCCCCCTCGGATCCTTTCGCAAGCTTCGCGTTGCCGGCGGGGTCGGCAATCGTCCGCGCTTCGCCCATTGCCGAGGCCAGCAGAAGCGACGGCACCGGGGTCACCCGATCTTCCAGGCACGCCCGACGGAAGGCCCGCACGTCCTCGGCACCGTCGCGGAATCCCATGCCCCGGAGCTGCAGGCCGGCGGGCGGCACTTGGGCGGCCTCGAGGGCGTCGCGCAACTCGGCTTCGCGCCAGCGGTCCGCCGCAATCGCGGACGGTGGCCCGAAGCGGGCAAGCCCGGCCTGCAGCAGCCCCGCGATGTTCGCGGCCGCCCCGCCGCACGTCAGGAGTTCGCCCCGCTTCCAGCACTCGGCATACAGGCGCCCGACACCATCGCGGAGTCCGCGTTCCGCCAGGGTCGGTTCGGCGGGGAACGCGGCCAGGCATTCGAGGCGCCCCGTATCAGTCCAGTAGGCCGCGATCGCCGATTGCGCCGCGCTTGTGCCGAGATCCACACCCCACACGCACGGCCCGCCCCGTTCGGCCTCGCCTTCGATCGCCTTCCAGGTCGCGGCGGCCAGCAGTACAGCTACTTGAACGTCCGACGTGCCCAGGTTCAATCGCAGCGCATCGAAGGCCGCGAGCATGGCCGGGTCGCGCTTCGCTTCGACGGCTTCGGTCCGTATGGCGTGCTCGAGGTCCGGAAGGTGCGCCATCGACGGATTGGCCTTGTGCCAGGTCCGCTTGTGCCACTTCGGATCGGTCGGGTCCGCGGCATGGGATTGGGCATAGTCGGCCCCGCCGTTCAGCATCTTGGCGAACCAATGGCCATCGTCCGCGGGGCGCGTGCCAAGGGCGACGAAACGGGAGTGCGGTTGCTTGCCGGCCGCCGTTCGCAGCGCCGCGCGCATGCGTTCGCCCGTCGTATCCGGCCATTGGGCGGGTTCGTCCGCGAGTACCAGCACCGGCGCCAGGCCATGCGCGCGGCGCGGATCGGAACCAATGCAGCGCACCCGCGCACCCGTCCGCTTGTTCTCAATCCGGGCTTGTTGGGCAGTGTCCCATACGCGCCAGGTGCGCTTGTCGTCCAGCTCGCCGCCCATGAAGGCCGCGACGTGCTCGAAGGCGATACGCGCTTGCTCGAAGCTCGAGGCGACGATCACGGTTTCGCCCCGTGGCACGGCAAGCGGCCCGTTCAGGGTCGCCGCCGCAATGCCGGACAGAAGCGCCGTTTTGCCGTTTGCACGCCCCAGGGTCAGCGCCGCCGACTGCACGCCCCCGCGGAAGGCGCCCCGGACGAAACGCGATTGCCACGGCAACACGTGAAACGGTTTGCCGGCCAGTCGCCCTTGTGTCACCTGAAGGCCGGACAGGAAGCGAATCAGTTCGCGCGGCGACGCCCCGGATTCGGCGTTCATGGAGTTCGAGACTTGGCGCGTCGGCCTAGCCCCCCGCCCCCTCGTTTGGGCGGTGCCATCGCGCGGACTGTGGCAAAGCTTGGGCAAAGTGCGAGCGCCGAACCCGTCAGGTCATGCGCCCAAGCGACTCAACGATAGGCCAGGTCTGTTACGTGCTCAAACCGCGTCGGGAATGTGCCCAAACTTTCTATACCCGCGCCCCCATAAATGGGGTCGGTAAGGGTAAAGAAAGGCCAGTTATCCCTTACCGAACATGGGTTTATTTCTATACCCGCGTCGGGTAAAGAAACCGTCCGAATGTGCCGGACGCTGGCGACCGTCGAAGGCCGCGACGGTTTCTTTACCCGTTACCCGGACGGGGTCGGGTAAAGAAACGGAAAGGCCAAAGGCCCAAGCGCTACAAGGATTTATGCGATACCCGCCGCCGCCGCGAGGCCGCTAGTCGGGTAAAGAAAACCAGAAGGGCGACCCCTTCTTGCCAGCACCGGTCCGGGTCACGTACCCCTCTTTGCGTAGCTTCGTCAAGGTCGCGGCCATCACGTTCTGTTTGACCCCGACGGCGTCGCGCAATTGGTAAGGCGTGCACGGCCCTTCGGCCTCGAGCACCTTTAGGACTTCGTTGATGATCTCTTCGGTAGTCTGGCCTTCCATCACCTTACCGAGACTGACAACTCCGGCCTGATACGCCAGCTCGGTACGACGTAATGCAACATCATTCCGGCCCTGGCCCTCGATCGTGCGGGTCTGGCCATCGTCCGCGACCTTCACGCTCAGGTAGCCGTCGGCGCTTCCCAGGTAGGCTTGGCTTCCCAATGCTTCTTGACCTCCTCGGCCACCGTGTTTGCTCGCATGGTGCAGCAGCATGATGTGGCATTCGTACCGGTGCGCCAGATCGGTAAATGGCGCCATCGCGCGGTACACGCTTGTGTAGTTATTCCCGTCCTCGACAAGTACGAATTTCGAAAGGATGTCCACGACAACAAGCGTCGCCAAATGATCCTGAATCACGGCTTCCAGGAAGTCCATCCGACGGTCCGGCTCCGGCAATTGGTGGCCGCCAAGTCGTACCTTGCCCTCCGGATCCTCCATGCCCAATTGCCCGAAGTGCGCCTTGACGGTCGCTAGCGAGTCTTCCATCGAAAGCAGCACCGTGCGGGCCCCGCGGACGTGACGATCTAGGAAGGTCGCCCGCGAGTGCTTGCGAGACTGTTTGGTCACAGCTGCGACCAGGTTGCGGGCAAGTACGGACTTGCCGCCCTTCGGCGGGCCGACAACTAGCGACGTGCCGGGCGTCGGTAGCAGACGATCCACAAGCCATTTGACTTTACCGACGTTAGCAACCGCATTCACGAATAGCGGCGCGTACTCGCGGACGATATCGCGGGCGGTGTCGGCACCCGGTGGGGGCGGCGGCCCGTCATCGGAACCGGCGACCGAACCCGTCGCGGTCCGGTCCATGGCCACTATCCGCGGGCGCTATCGGGGTCGGCAGTTGGGCGCGAAGCCTCCCACTGCTCGAGGTCGGTTACGCGCCATCTGACGGCTTGGGCGCCAATCTTGATTGGCCGCGGGAAGTCGCCTTGACGCATGGCCTCGTACAGCCATGACTTGCTAACTGCGTAGCGCTCGCGGACTTCCCGTCCGGTTAGCAGTGCGCGGCCCTCAGTCATCGTCACCGCTCCGTTCAGTGCGCCACTGGCGGACAAGTTCGCCGGCCTCGGCCCAAGCCCTCGCGGCATTTTCGATCGGCGCTTCCGGGTCGGATCTGAGTCGGTGCGCGCGCGCCATGCTGAAAGCCGCCCGCACTAGCAGCGGGGCATCAGCCATCAAGCGGTCCTCTTCGTCGCGTTGCCAGCGCCGGACTTCGGCGGTCGCGGCCTCGAGTTCGGCGGCCGTCGCACCCGGCAAGTAGACGTCCGCATGGATAGTCACTTGCTCGCGACGTTCAGGCGCGAAAGCCTCTTCGATAATCCGCCCTAGCAGCTGCCGGCGGCGCGCCGCTTTCAGGTGGCGCGATTCGGCTTCTGCCGGCACGGGAAGCATGTACTCGGCCCGTCCGGCCATTTGGGCGATTACAGCGTCGACCATGGCCAGGTGTCGCGCTTCGATAGAGATTGGCACGGATCGTTGGTCCGCACCCGCCGCGGGTCGTCCGCCAGGCATGTAAAGCCCTCCGTTTCGACTAGTGGGGCATTCTATCGCATTTCGCAGTTGTTGTCATGGAAACTCGTTTCGACCGTTTAAGGCGTATTCAAGGATTGGGAAATAGCTTGGGAACAGACTTTCACGCATACCGAAACTCATTGGAGTAACAGGCGTTTCCGCCTTTATTCCTGTTCTTCGGGTGGGAGCCGCACCCGATGAACGCCAAGTTTGAGATGACCTACCTCGCCGACGGCGATGACATTTTCGGCCCGAACTTTGGTGGCGCGGAGGTCTACACCAACATTCGCAAGGGCTACGCCGAAGAGTGCCCGAATGTCGGCAGGCTGCTGAGCAACCTGGTGTTCACGCTCGCGATGGAAAACGAGATCATGACCGCGATCCTCGAGGACGAAGAGGAGCCGCAGCAGGCGGCGACCGCCTGGCTGCAAGGCAACCCGGCCATCCTCGAGGGCTGGCTCGACGGCGTGACGACCATGAGCGGTGACGACGGCCTTGCCGCCGTGCGCGCCGGCCTGGGTCTCTAGAACCAGTTCTGCCCCGTCCTCACCGCGGGACGGGGCGGGATTGCGCCGTGGGGTAGTTCTTGAACTGGTTGACCGACCAGAAGATTCCCCTTGGCAAGTGGATCAAGTCCTTTGCGGACTTCTTGCTCGACCACGGGGCCTGGTTCTTCGACTATTGGTCGGAGATCCTGAAGTCCCTGATCGAGGGCGTGGCCAGCCTGCTGCTGGCCGTGCCGTCGCTCGCCATGGTGGCGGCGCTGGCCGGCCTCGCGTTCTGGCTGCACCGCTCATGGAAACTGGTCATCGCAGCGGTGCTCCTGCTGCTGCTGGTGATCAATCTGGGCTACTGGGAAACCACGGTCCAGACGCTGACGCTCATCCTCTTCTCCACCGTGATCTGCATCGCCTTCGGCGTGCCGGTCGGCATCGCGGCGGCACACCGGCCGTGGCTCTACAACGCGATCCGGCCCGTGCTCGACCTGATGCAGACGATCCCGACCTTCGTCTACCTGATCCCGACCATGATCATGTTCGGCCTGGGCGTGGTGCCGGGCCTGATCTCGACCGTGATCTTTGCCATCCCGGCGCCGATCCGGCTGACGCATCTCGGCGTTTCCGGCGTGCCGCGACCGCTGGTCGAAGCCGCCGAGGCATTCGGAGCCACCCGGCGCCAGGTCCTGTGGAAGGTCGAGTTGCCGCACGCCCTTCCCACCATCATGGCCGGTGTGACCCAGTGCATCATGCTGAGCCTGTCCATGGTCGTCATCGCCGCAATGGTCGGCGCGCCGGGCCTCGGCGTCCCGGTCCTGCGCGCACTGAACACGGTCAACATCGCCAAGGGCTTCGAGGCCGGGCTGGCCATCGTCATCGTGGCCTTCCTGCTCGACCGCATGTGCAAGCCGCGCGGCGGCGGCGCGCGGCGGAGCTGATCCATCCACGCGATCGACCTGAAGGATGTCGACATCCTGTTCGGCGGCGACGTGCCCGCCGCCCTGCCGCTGCTCGATCGAGGCGCCAGCCGCCAGGAGGTCCAGGACGCCACCGGTTCGGTCGTCGGCGTGTCGGGCGCGTCGCTCAGCGTGCAGCCGGGCGAGATCTGCGTACTGATGGGCCTGTCGGGATCAGGCAAGTCGACCCTGCTGCGGGCCGTCAACGGTCTTTGCCGCGTGACTCGCGGGCAGGTACTGGTGCGGGACGGCGACGCGCCACTCGACGTGGCCGGCTGCGATGCCGCCACGCTACGGCGCCTGCGCATGGAGCGGATCTCCATGGTGTTTCAGCAGTTTGCCCTGCTGCCGTGGCGCACGGTTCACGAAAACGTCAGCCTTGGTCTCGAACTGCGCGGCGCCGGCCGGGTAGAGCGCAATGCCATCGTGCAGGAGCAGCTCGACCTGGTCGATCTCGGCCGCTGGGGCGACCGGTACGTGCACGAGCTCTCCGGCGGGATGCAGCAGCGCGTGGGCCTCGCCCGCGCACTCGCCACGGATTCCGACATCCTCCTGATGGATGAACCATTCTCGGCGCTTGACCCGCTGATCCGGGAGCATCTCCAGGACGAGCTCCTCGACCTCCAGCAGCGCCTCCACAAGACGATCCTGTTCGTCAGTCACGATCTCAACGAAGCGCTGAAGCTCGGCCAGCACATCGCGATCATGGAGGCTGGCCGGATCGTGCAGTTCGGCGAACCCGAAGCGATTGTCCTCAATCCTGCCAATGCCTATGTCGCCGAGTTCATCGCCCACATGGACGCGCTTAACGTGCTGAGTTGCCGCTCCCTGATGACGCCGGTTGCCGACGTGCGGCGCGACGGCGATACGCTTCGGCTCGACTGGTCAGGCCTCAACCGGTTGAAGCTGAACGCCCAGGGCGAACCCGACGAAGCCAGCATCGAGCCGGCGCCGGCCGCGATCCGGCACTACTCGCCCCAGATGGATACGGCGAAGCTCACCGGCAGCACGATCTGTGCGGCGACACCCGACCTGCCCATGCGCATGGCAATCGAGCTTCGGCACTGCACCGGCCGACCGGTCCTGCTCGTGGAAGAAGGCCAGCTCGTCGGCGTGATCGGCGATGACGAGATCTACCGCGGTCTGATGAGCCAGGGCGCCGCCGGCAACCGCCGCCGCGACTGAGGGGTCGCGGGCCCGGCCGCCATCGCCCCACCGAAACCTGCCGGATCGGGCATCTTTACTTGCGAACCCCCCGGTCACCATGTCCCAAGCGCCCTGGTCGTATCGGCGAGGCCGCCGTCAGTCGACAGGGATTATGAAATGTGATAACATCACTATCGGAAGCCGTGGACCGACGCTCGATACTCCCTCTGAGCAGGGCACGGCTTCCAGACTCTCCCACAGTCTTGCCCGTGCGTCACCCGGCTGGCCCCAGTGTCACGCCGGTTCGCTGCCAGCGACTTCCCGGGGCTGCGCCACGTGCTCGCCACGGCCGCCTGTTGGCACCGGCGCAGCCCGTAGCCGCCTCCGTCTCTGATACGCCCCGAGGCCCAATTCGCGCTGGGTCCCGGTGGCCCCCGTGCTTCCTGCGCTCGGGCCAGGGTGCAACCCCAGATGGCCGCGACGTGCGTTCTCGGGCCATCTGGCGCGGCTGGACGACCGTCGAACCAGCCCGCCCTCGGTTCAGGCGGACTCCGGCGCAAATTCCACCAGGGGCTCGCCCTCGCTGATCCACGCGCCCAGTTCGCAGCGGAGCGCCGTGACCCGGCCCGCGCTCGGCGCCTCGATGCGGTGCTCGATCTTCATCGCCTCGACCACCAACAGCGTGGCGCCGGCGGCCACGACGGAGCCCGGCTCGACCGAGATATCGGTCACGCGCCCGGGCATGGGCGAGGCGAAATCGGCGGCGTCGCCGGGCCCGGCCGCGCCCTTCAACGGCCGGTCCAGCCGTTCGAAGACCCGCACACCCGTCTCCAGGAATAGCCAGACCCGTGTGTCACCAACGTGCACCGGGACGGACACCGCGGTGTCGCCGGCCCGGATGTCGAGTACTCCGCCTTGGCCGAGGGTGCCCGCCAGCGGCAGACTGCGGCCGCCGATCCGGGCGGCCCAGGTCCCCGCCCCGGACGGTTCGACGCGCACCTCCGCGCTTCTGCCGCCGCAGGAGAGTTGCACCGTCCGCTGGTTCCGGCCGCCCCCGCGCCAGCTGTCGGCCGTCCGCCATGGATCCCCCGCGGCCGCGGCGGGCGTACGGGCCGCCACCGCCATGGCCGCCAACGCAAACATCTCGTCGTCCGGCGCGGCCGGCGGACCGGCGAGGGCATCCAGTCGCTCCGGAATGAAGTCGGTGTCGAAGCGGCCCGCGCGAAACCCGGAATCCTCGAGGCAGCCGATGAGAAGAGACAGGTTCGTGGCCGGGCCCGCGCAGCGCGTCTGGCGCAGCGCCGCCACAAGCCGCGAGCGGGCCTGCTCCCGATCCTCCCCGAAGGCCACCACCTTCGCGATCAGGGAGTCGTAGTGCGGCGGCACGCGATCGCCCGAGGCGACGCCGGCATCGACCCGAATGCCCTCCCCCGAAGGCCAGCGGACCTCCAGGACGGGGCCCGGCTGCGGACGAAAATCATGCACCGGGTCTTCCGCACACACCCGTGCCTCGATGGCATGCCCGCGCAGCCCGATATCCGACTGCGTGCAATCAAGCGCTTCACCCGCGGCGATCCGGATCTGCCATTCGACCAGGTCCAGCCCCGTCACGCATTCCGTGACCGGATGCTCGACCTGCAGGCGGGTGTTCATTTCGATGAAGTAGAACCGGCCGTCGTCGCCAAGCAGGAACTCGACCGTTCCCGCGTTCTCGTATCCAATGACGGCGGCGGCCTTGCAGGCTGCCTCGCTGAGCCCCGCCCGGACCGCCGAGTCCAGCCCCGGGGCCGGGGCCTCCTCGATCACCTTCTGGTGGCGGCGCTGCAAGGAGCAGTCTCGTTCGAACAAGTGGACGGCGTGGCCGTGGCCGTCCGCGAGCACCTGGACCTCGACGTGGCGGGCCCCGGTGACCAGCTTCTCGATCAGGAGACGGCCGTCGGCAAAGGCGGCTTCCGCTTCACGCGCCGCGGAACGGAGGGCGTCGTCCAGATCGGCTTCCGTGTCGACGCGCCGCAGCCCGCGGCCGCCACCGCCGGCCACCGCCTTGACGAGCACGGGGTAGCCGAGTGCCCCGCACCGGCCAGGCAGGTCGCCGGTTTCGTCCACGGCAAATCCCGGGAGGACCGGCACACCCGCATCCTTCATCCGGCCACGCGCCGCATGCTTGTCGCCCATCAACCGGATGGCGTCCGGCGCGGGCCCGACCCACCGGAATCCCGCCGCTCCGCAGGCCTCGGCGAAGGCTGCGTTCTCGGACAGGAAGCCGTAACCGGGATGCACTGCGTCCACTCCCGCCCGCCGCGCGACGTCGAGCAGGCGGTCCGCTGCCAGATAGCTGAGGTGCGAAGCGGACGGTCCCAGCGGGTAGACGGCATCCATGGCGCGCGCGTGCAATGCACCCCGGTCCGCCCACGACGTCACGCCGACGGTGGCAATGCCCAGGCGACGACAGGTACGCGCGACCCGTGCCGCGATCTCGCCGCGGTTCGCAATCAGGATGCGCTCGAACACTGGCGTCAGGCCGTCCAGTCCGGCGCGCGCCGCTCCAGAAATGCCGTCGCGCCCTCCTGTCCCTCCCGGCCGGCACGGCGCATCGAAATCCGGGTTGCGAGCTCCGTCCGGAGGGCGTCGTCCCGGACGCGCCCCGCGATCGACGTGGTCAGCTCCTTGATGTGCCGCTGCGCCTCCGGTCCGCCCTTGAGCAGGTCCGCCACGAGTGCATCCACCGCCGCACCGAGAACCGCGTCATCCGTCACCTGGCTCACGAGCCCGAGCCGCAGGGCCTCGTCCGCGCCGAAGGGGGTACCGGTCAGGGCCCGCTGGCGAAACTCGCGGGGCCCGATGGCCCCCACGACGTACGGGGCGATCATCGCGGGCTCGAGCCCGAGCCGGACCTCCGAGAGGGCGAACCGCGCCGATGCAGCAGCCACCGCAATGTCGGCCGCCGCGACCAGGCCCAGCCCACCGCCGTACGCCGCCCCCTGGACCTGTGCGACCGTCGGGCGCGGAAAGTCCGCCAGCGCCTCCAGCATGGACGCGAACCGCTCCGAATCGCGGACGTTCTCCGCGACGCTCATCCCGGCGCTCCGCCGCATCCAACGCAGATCGGCCCCGGCGCAGAACGCGGGTCCGCGCCCGGTCACGATCAGCACGCGCACCGCCGGGTCACCGGCGAGCGTGGCAAAGGCCCCTGCGAGTTCCTCGATCGTCGCTTCGTCGAGCGCATTCCGGACCTGTTCGCGGGCGATTTCGAGGCGCGCGACGCCGCGTGCGTCGACCGCGCGGTGGACGGCCCCCCCTGACGCTTCCGCTGCCACGGGCCTACATCCGGAACACGCCGAACCGCTGGTGCGGATCGGGATCAGACGCCACGATCCGGAGCGCGAGCCCCAGCACCCGCCGCGTCTCGAGCGGGTCGATGATGCCGTCATCCCACAGCCGGGCGGTTGCGTGGTACGGGTTTCCCTGCCGCTCGTACTGGTCGCGGATGCTGCTGCGGAACGCTTCCTGTTCGGCGTCCGGCCAGTCCTCGCCTCGGCTGGCCATCGCGTTCCGCCGAACGACGGACAGGACGTGCGCGGCCTGCTCGCCGCCCATCACGGAAATGCGGGCGTTCGGCCAAGTCCAGAGAAATCGAGGACCGTAGGCCCGCCCGCACATCCCGTAGTTCCCGGCGCCGAAGGATCCGCCGATGATGACCGTGAGCCTCGGCACGCTGGAAGTGGCCACGGCGGTCACGAGCTTGGCGCCGTCCTTCGCGATGCCCCGGGCCTCGTAGCTGGCCCCGACCATGAAGCCGGTGATGTTCTGCAGGAACAGCAGCGGAATCCCGCGACGTTCGCAGAGCTGGATGAAATGCGCCCCCTTCCGCGACGATTCGGAAAAGAGCACCCCGTTGTTGCCGAGGATGCCGACCGGGCGCTTCCAGATGTGGGCGAAACCGCACACCAGCGTGGACCCGTAGAGCGGCTTGAACTCGTCGAACCGGCTGCCGTCGACGATCCGGGCAATCACCTCGCGGACATCCCAGGGTTCACGCGGATCGATGGGGACGAGGCCGTACAGCTCCTCCGGGTCGTACTCGGGCTCGTCCGGCGGCACGTCGTCAGCGGCAACGCTCTCGCCGCCGAGGTGGCCGATGGCCTGGCGGACGAGCGCCAGCGCCTCGGCGTCGTCGGCCGCCACGTGGTCGACCAGACCGGAGCGCCGGCCGTGCACGTCGGCGCCGCCCAACTCCTCGGCGGTCACGACCTCCCCGGTGGCCGCCTCCACCAGCGGCGGTCCGCCCAAAAAGATCGTCCCCTGCCCGGAGACGATGATCGATTCGTCGGACATGGCGGGCACGTAGGCGCCGCCCGCCGTACACGATCCCATGACGACCGAGATCTGCGGGATGCCCCGTGCCGACATCCGCGCCTGGTTGTAGAAGCTCCGCCCGAAATGGTCGCGGTCCGGAAAGACCTCGTCCTGCAGCGGCAGGTACGCGCCGCCGGAATCCACCAGGTAGATGCACGGCAGCGCATTCTCGGCGGCGATGTCCTGGGCGCGCAGGTGCTTCTTGACCGTGACGGGATAGTACGTGCCGCCCTTCACCGTCGCGTCGTTGACGATCAGCATGCAGGCCCGGCCGGCAACCGGCCCGATGCCGGTGATGATCCCGGCCCCCGGCGCCTCGCCGTCATACAGGTCGCAGGCCGCCAGGGGGGAAAGCTCGAGGAACGGCGCCCCGGGGTCGAGCAGTCGATCGATCCGCTCGCGCGGCAGCAGCTTTCCGCGCGCGATGTGGCGTTCCCGCGCGCGGGCGCCGCCCCCCTCCTGGACAGTCGAGAGGCGGGCGCGGAGTTCCTCCACCAGCGCCCGCATCCGGGTCCAGTTGGCCTGGTACGTCCCCCCCTGAACGTCGAGGCGGCTTGCCAGTGCGGTCATGGCTGGCGTCGTCAGGCGGCTAGTGGACGAGCTCCAGCGCCATGGCGGTCGCTTCGCCCCCGCCGATGCACAGCGACGCAACGCCCCTGCGCAGCCCGTACTTGCGGAGCGCCGCGATCAGGGTGGCCATGATGCGTGCTCCGGATGCCCCGACGGGGTGACCGAGCGCACAGGCACCGCCGTGCACGTTCACCTTCTCGGGCGAGAGCTGGAATTCGCGCATGGCCACCATGGTCACGACGGCGAAGGCCTCGTTGACTTCGTAGAGATCAACCTCGTCGGCTTCCCAGCCGGCCTTGTCCAAAACCTTGCGGATGGCCGGCGGCGGCGCCGTCGTGAACCAGGCAGGTTCCTGGCTGTGCGTCGCCTGCGCGACGATCCTGGCGAGGGGCGTGAGGCCCCGGCGTTCCGCTTCCGATTCCCGCATCAGCACGAGTGCCGCGGCCCCGTCCGAGATCGAACTCGAGTTGGCAGCAGTCACCGTCCCGTCCTTGCTGAAGGCCGGGCGCAGGGAGGGAATCTTCCCGATGTCGGCCGAAAACGGCTGTTCGTCCCGGGCCACGACGGTCTCGCCCTTGCGGGTCTTCACAGTCACCGGGACCATTTCGTCCGCGAAGGTGCCGTCCTCGTTGGCGGTGCGCGCCCGCGTCAGCGAGCGGATCGCGAACTCGTCCTGCTCGGCGCGGGTGAACTGGTACTTCTGGGCGGTCGCCTCCGCGAAGTGCCCCATCAGCTTGCCGGGCTCGTACGCGTCCTCGAGCCCGTCGACGAACATGTGGTCCTGCAGCTCCGCGTTCCCCATGCGCAGTCCGGCGCGGGCCTTCGGCAGCACGTACGGCGCGTTCGACATGCTCTCGAGGCCGCCCGCGACCACCACGTCCGCGCTGCCGGCCGCCAGCGCGTCGTGGGCGAACATGGCCGCCCGCATGCCCGATCCGCACATCTTGTTGACGGTCGTGGCGCCGGCGTCGACGGGAATGCCGGCGCCGATGGCGGCCTGGCGCGCCGGCGCCTGGCGCTGACCCGCCGGCAGGACGCATCCCATGAAGACCTCGCTTACATCCTCGCCGGGCACATCCGCCCGCTCCAGAGCCCCTTGGATCGCGACGCTCCCGAGCTCGGGGGCGGTGACGGCCTGCAATGTTCCCTGGAAGCTTCCCATGGGAGTGCGCGCCATCCCGGCGACGACAATCGGGTCTTCAATCATGACGGTAATCTCCGTTTCGGTCTCGGTGCGGGCAGTCGCCCCGCGAGAAGGTTAGTTGCCGGGCGGCTGAAAGTCGGCCGAACCAGGCGCGAGCACGCAGTCCCGGGCACAGAGGACGAAGTCGCCCTCGCATTTCCGGGCGAGTTCGCCGGCCCGCGCACACTCCGAACGCAGGTCGATGCAGCCGCGGACGCACTGACGCGCCACACCGCCACGGGCTTCGGGATCATAGGGGAACGGGGGCACGCCGACCTCCCGTTCCGTCGGCGCCCGCGTACCCGCCGCGCCCGGGACCCGGCCGGGGCTGGCCGGCCCGGGCGATCCACCGACACCTGGAATCGGGAACGGGCTGACCCCGGTCGGATCACCGCCGGTGCCGGGCGGGGCGGCAACAGCCCCGTCATCAGGCCGCGGCGCGAGCGGAAACGGCGACACGCCTTCCGGATCCTCCGCAAGCACCATGCCGCCGGACGGCGCCACGACCGCGATCTCCCCGTGCAGGAGGGCACCGGCAGGCGTGCCGGACACGGTCAGGCCGGCCAGCCACAGCATCGCAACGCACGGGAAACGACGCGTCATCAAGCGGATTCCTCGAAGATCTCGCGGCCGATCAGCATGCGCCGGATCTCGCTGGTGCCGGCACCGATTTCGTACAGCTTCGCGTCGCGCAGGAGCCGCCCCGCCGGATACTCGTTGGTGTAGCCGTTGCCACCCAGGACCTGCACGGTCTCCGAGGCCATCCAGGTGGACCGCTCCGCCGCGTACAGGA
The DNA here is from genome assembly GCA_022824395.1 of Alphaproteobacteria bacterium. Classification (GTDB taxonomy): domain Bacteria; phylum Pseudomonadota; class Alphaproteobacteria; order TMED109; family TMED109; genus VXPW01. The sequence continues at coordinate 74,107 of JAJDZX010000103.1, read as the reverse complement.
TCACCCCGGCGGCGTCCTTGCGGGTGGCCTCACCCCGGTCGCAGGCCTGCGCCACCGCGTAGCCGTAGCTGCGGCACGCATTCATGGCGGTGTACATGTCCGCGAGCTTCCCCTGCATCAGCTGGAACGTGCCGATCGGCTGCCCGAACTGCTGGCGGTCGTGGACGTAGGGGACCACGAGGTCCCAGCACGCCTGCATCACGCCGAGCGGGCCGCCCGCCAGCACGATCCGTTCGTAGTCGAGCCCGCTCATCAGGACCGCAACCCCCTCGTCGACGGCGCCCAGCACGTTCTCGGCCGGGACCTCGCAGTCCTCGAATATGAGCTCCCCGGTGTTCGAGCCACGCATCCCGAGCTTGTCGAGCTTTGGGGCCCGACCGAAGCCCTTGAATCCGCGCTCAACGAGAAACGCCGTGATCCCGCGGGCGCCCGGGCCCGGGCGGGTGCGTGCATACACGACCACGACATCGGCATCGGGACCGTTCGTAATCCACGACTTCGATCCGTTGAGGATGTAGCGGTCTCCCTTCCGCTCGGCGCGCGTCTGCATCCCCACGACGTCCGAGCCCGCGCCGGCCTCGCTCATGGCGAGCGCGCCGACGTGCGTGCCCGCAACGAGGCCCGGCAGGTGGCGGGCCCGCTGCGCCGGCGTGCCGTTGAGGCGGATCTGGTTCACGCAGAGATTGGAATGGGCGCCGTAGCTGAGGCCCACGGATGCCGACGCCCGGCTGACTTCCTCCATGGCAACGACATGCTCGAGGTAGCCGAGGCCGGAGCCGCCGTATTCCTCCTCGACCGTCACGCCGAGCAGCCCCATCGCCCCCATTTTCTCCCACAAATCGTCCGGAAAGGCATTGGACGCGTCGATGTCGGCGGCGCGCGGCGCGATCTCCCGGGCGGCGAATCCGTGCACGCTGGTCCGCAGCATGTCCGCGGTCTCACCGAGGTTGAAGTTGAAGCTGGCGGGTGCGTTCGAGAGCATCTGAGCCATGTGTTGCGTCCTTACAGCAGGGTGAGCTGCGCCAGCCCCAGGAAGGCGAAGAATCCCACCACGTCGGTGACGGTGGTCAGGATGACGGCGGCGCCATGGGCCGGGTCGACCCGCGCGCGCTCCAGCATCATCGGCACGAGTGCGCCGAACAGGCCGGCCACCACCATGTTGAAGATCATGGCCGCGCCGATCACCAGGCCGATGGGCACGCTCGAGAACCAGAGACCAGCCCCGAGCCCGGTCAGTACCGCGAACGCGATCCCGTTGCACAGGCCCACCAGCACCTCCTTCCCCAGCACCCGCCGCGCGTTGGCCGGGGTCAGTTCTCGCGTGGCGATGGCGCGGACCGCCACCGTCAAGGTCTGCATGCCGGCGTTGCCCCCCATGGAGGCGACGATCGGCATGAGCACGGCCAGCGCCACGACCTGCTCGATGGTGGAGGCGAACACCGCGATCGCCGCCGACGCCAGGAACGCGGTGAACAGGTTGATCAGCAACCAGTTGAAGCGATTGCGCGAGGTCTGGAACGCGGCCGTGTAGATGTCGTGCTCCGCGCCCACGCCGGCCAGGCGCATCATGTCCTCGCTGGCCTCTTCCTGGATCACGTCGACCACGTCGTCGACGGTCACCATGCCGATCAGCCGGTTCTGCGCATCGACGACCGGCGCCGACGTGAGCTCGTACTGGCCGAAGAGGAACGCGACATCCTCCCGGTCGGCGCTCACCTGCACCACCTTCGGGTCGCGGGTCATGATGTCGGCCACGCGCACGTCCCGGCGGGTCCGCATCGCCCGGTGCAGCGGGATGGTCCCCACCGGGGTGTGGCGCGCGCCGACCACGAACAGCGCGTAGAACTCGTCGGGAACGTCGGGCGATTCGCGCAGGTGATCGATGACCTGGCCGATCGTCCAGTACGACGGGATCGCCACGTAGTCGCGCTGCATGATGCGCCCGGCGCTGTCCGGCTGGAACTCCAGCGCCTGGCGCGCCAGTTCCGCTTCGCTCGCCGGCATGTCCGCCAGCAGCCGGGCGCGGCGGGTTTCGTCGAGGCACTCGAGGACGTACACCGCATCGTCCGTCTCGAGCTCCCCGGCGAGCCGGGCCAGCAGCGCCGGGTCGATCGCCGCGGCAACCCGGGCCAGGACCCGGCGCGACAGCGACGCCAGCGTGTCGGCCGGCAGATCCTCGCCCAGCAGGTGCACGGCCCGGAGCCGGGACTCCGACGGAAGCTGCTCGATGATGTCGGCAAGATCGGCCGGATGGCTGGACCGGAGGTGCGCCAGATCCGAGGCGGACGGTTCAGCGCTGGCGTCGGCCAGCCGCGAAATCAGCTCGAGGCGCAGTTCCTCCGCGGTAGCGGTGGCTTGGGATTCGGGCATCAATCCCTCCCACCATGGCAATTCCGCCGGGACATCTGGCGCTGAAATCGGTGCTGACAATCTATCGTGGCGCGGAGCGGGTTCCAAGGCTCCGGGACCCCTGCAGGCCAGCGGCAAAGCCCTGCCGGAATGCGCCCGTCGCCATAGTTCGCAAGCACCGTTACGCTGTTCTCCCATCCACCGCTGCCGAGCCTGACCCCATGCTCCACGCCACCGACGGCATCACCTGGAAGCACAGTCCCGAAGCGGTCGGGTACCAGGAAGCGCTCGCCAGCATGGACGAACAGGTGGGGCGCATCCTGGCCGGCACGGCCGGAGAATGCGTCTGGCTGGCGGAACATCCTCCTCTCTACACGGCCGGCACCAGCGCCGACCGGGCGGAGATTCTGGAAACGGCCGAGCTGCCGGTGTACGCGACCGGGCGCGGCGGGCGCGTTACCTATCACGGTCCGGGCCAGCGGATCGCCTATGTGATGCTGGACCTGCGGCGGCGCGGACGGGATGTCCGGGCCTACGTCAGCGGACTGGAGTCCTGGATCATCGCGGTGCTGAAGGATTTCGGCGTGCGCGGCAAGACGCTGGCCGGGAGGATCGGCGTGTGGGTGCAGGACCCGAACGGGCAGTACGCGAAGATCGCCGCCATCGGGGTTCGCGTGCGGCGCGGGGTAACGTTCCACGGGGTTTCGCTGAACGTCGATCCCGATCTCTCCCATTACGACGCCATCGTCCCCTGCGGCATCCGGGATGCCGACGTGACGTCGCTGCGCCGGGTCGGCGTGGATGCCTCCATGGCCGATGTCGACCGCGCGCTCGTGCGCCAGTTCGGCGAGTGGTTACCGCCGCGAGACCCGGCAACCGGGGCGGGCTCCCGATAGTCGCGGTCTGCCCGCCCGCCGTCTCGGATCCGCCGCGGCGACCGCACCCTTCCACAGCCATTCACATCGGCACGCCGGCCGGCCGCCGCCCGCCTGTCGAGCAGCCGGATGCTGTCGGGAACGACGGGTGCAGGCGCCCGCGGCAGGCGCGAAGATCGGGGCGCTCACCGATGCGGCGCCCGGACCAGCCGAGCCGCGCTACGGCAGCAACACCTTGTCGAGAAAGAAGAGACCGGTCAGATAGGAGCGGACCACGATCAAGCCGTTCGCGTTGTCGATCACCTCGGAGGTGATCTGTTCCCGCGCCAGAATCGTGCGGAGGACCGACCGGACGACCACAGAATCGGCCCGCAGCGCCGCCAGCAGGGCAACGGCCTCACCGTCGGCGCCGGGAAGGGCATCCATCCCCGCTTCGATGGCGTTCGCCGCCGCGTCAAACTGGTTCAGGAACGTCCTAATGTGTGCCCCATCGGCGCCGGCGCCTTCCTCGCTGCGGCCCTGCGCGGCATAGGCGAGCATGAACTCGTAGGCTTCCTCGATTCGCTCGATTTGCGCCCGCACGGCGTCGGTGCCGTTCATCCGCCAGACTCCCGTAACCGGCCCAACCTGCCGATTTCGCGCTTCGGCGCCAGGGTCGCGGGCGGGTGCCGATTCGCGGGCCGGGACGCGGCACTGGTGCGCAGGTCGCGACAATGGGGCATCAGCAGCGATGGGCGACTGTTGCCGCTGCACCCGAGCCCCCGATCAGGACCGAAACGGGCCGATGGGTCCCGATGTCCAAACGGCGTGTCGCTCTCGCCAAGCAAGGTGCCTCCCGTACCGGCAAGGATTGGTGTGGACGCCACGATCGGCCCGCGATGAGGCTCCCCGCAGATGCCATGCGAGAGCCAACGGCCGACCGAAAAGCCGCCAAGGGCGAATCGCGGACGGACGGCCGATGGCATGGTTGCCCGGGCCCAGTGCACGCGGAAAGCGCAGCAGAGGCGGAGGAAGAAGGCGGCGATCAGCGGTGCTCCCGGCGTCCGGTGGGTCGAGACCCGATCCAAGCCGGGTCCGGGGACCGGCCGGGACGCCGCTCCACGCCGCGCGGTCGCATGCGCCGCGATGATCCCCGGCAGCCGGCGGGCCAGCCAATCGTGCCGGATGGGTCCAGGTCCGTTAACCGACAGCGCGCGTGATGACTCGGATCCGCCGGAAGATCGGCCGAAGGACGAACCGCACGGCGAACGGCGCGTCCGATGTCCCGGTCGGAATCGAGGGCGCGTTCCGGGGCATCCCGAGTCGGGCTCCCTGCCCGTGGGCCTCCCCCGGGGTGCGGCAGAACGCCATCGCTTCAGGCGAGTGACCGGACGGCGCGCGCCGTCAGATTCTCAACCAGGGGGATCTTGAACTGGTTGTAGTTGAGGGCCCGGGCACCGCGTGCGGCAACCCGCTTGGCCAGCGTTTCCAGATCCGGACCGACCGTCTCGCCCTTCACCAGATCCTCCACCTCGATCAACCGTCTCGGCGTGCATTGCACGCCACCGCACGCAATGCGTGCATCCGCCACCCGGTTGTCCTCGGTCTTGGCCACGAGCGCGATGTTGACCAGGGCGAAGTCCCAGGTCTGACGATCGGCGACCTTCTCGAAATAGGACCGGGCGCCAGCCCAGGTCCAGGGAATGCGCACTTCAACCAGGATGTCGCCCGCCTCGAGGACGGTCATCCGGGTGATGTCGGTGTCGGGCCCGACGAAGTACTCCTCGCTCGGCACGGTCCGTAGCGTGCCGTTGCGAGAAATCACCATCTCCGCCTCCAGCGCGACCAGCGCCGGTGCCGTGTCCGACGGCGTGACGGCGACGCAGCGGGAGACCCCGAACAGCGCGTGTTCCCGGTTCATCGCCGTCGGCGTGTTGGCGTAGCAGGCGTTGCCGCCGGCCCGATAACAGGGGAACCCGTCGCGGTAGTAGGTGCAGCGTGTGTCCTGGGAAACGTTGCCGCCGATGGTGCCGGCATTGCGGATCTGCGGGCTTGCGACCTGGGCGGCCGCTTGCGTGAGCACCGGGAAATGCTCCCCCAACAGCTCGCTTTCCTCCATTTCGGTCAGGGTGGTCGTTGCACCGATCGCGATGTGGCTGCCGTGGTCCCGGATGCCGTGGAGCTCCTGGAGGCCGCCGATGTCAACCACCGCCTGAGGCTGCTTGTGGCGGTCCTTGAACCAGTCGAAGCTGTCCTTGCCGCCAGCGACGATCCAGGCGTTCTCGCCGTGCTCCTCCAGCAGTCGAGCCGCGTCCTCCAGGCTGGCGGGAACATAGAGGTCGAATGCATGCATGTAGTCGGTCATCGGCCTGCTCTCGTCCCCCCCGTCACTGACAGTTCGTTTGCAGGGGCAAATGCGACTGCGGCAGGTTTGCCGCAGCGTTGATGATCATGTCCGCGACGACCGGGACGCGATTGAACGTGTATCCGCCCAGCGCATCGGAAACCGCACTCAGATAGGCCGCGGACGCTGCCCCCTGGACCGGTTCACCGATCCCCTTGGCCCCGACCGGGTTCTGCGGGTCGTGCGCGCCCTCGACAGCGAGCGTGGCGAGTTCCGCCGGCACGTCGAGATAGGTCGGAGGCTTGGCCTGGTAGTAGCCCTTGGCATTGGGGCGGGCGTAAGCGGGGTCGTAGATGTAGCGCTCGGTTGCAGCGAGGCCGAACCCCATGACGGCGCCGCCCCGAATCTGCGCATCGAGCCCCTGGGGATGCAGAACCTGACCGACATCAGCGATGCCGAGGTAGTCCACGATGTCGACCTTGCCGGTCTCCGGGTCCAGTTCGATCTCGATGAACGCGGCGACCAGCGCGGGCACGATCCCGTTCTTGGGGAGCTTGTCCTTGGCGACACCGATCAGCCCGGTCCCGGCAATCATCTGGGCGGCTGCCTTGGTCAGCTCCCTGAGCTCGGGGTCAACGTCATGGCCGGCGTACTTGCCGCCCAGTGCGATGGCTTTTTCCGCTGCCTGGGCAAAGGTGATCGACGCCGAGCCGTCCCTGGCCACCACGCGCTCGTTCCGAAGCTCATAGTCGTCGGCCGCGCCCCCGAGCATCATGGCCCCGATCTCGAGCAGCTTTTGCCTGGCGTCCATCGCTGCGGCGTAGTTCGTCCTCGTCATGGTGAAGGAGGTGTTGGAGCCGAATTGGCCGATATTGAAGGGCATCGCCTTCAGCGTGCCGCCGCGCTCGATGACGGTGTTGCTCCAGTCGTAACCGAGCACCTCGGCCGCGACCCGCGAGGTGGCGGCGTAGGAATACGTGCCGAGATTGCCGACCCCGGTGTGGATGTGAAGCTTGCCGTCCGGCGTAATGCGAACCATCCCGTCCCAGCCGTTGTAGCCGGCCGCGTGATACGCCTGACCGATCCCGACCGACCTGACCTTGCCGTTGCGCTGCCGGCCGGACCGCTTGACCCGCTGGCTGTAGTCGAAGGCGGCGGCACCCTGCTCCAGGGCCTCGCGCAGGTAGGCGCTGGTCAGCGGCAGGCGATCGGGTCCGATCGCGCCGTTCGGTCCGCCGCCCGGCGCATTGGCAAGGCGGATGGCGAGCCGGTCGATGCCGAGCGCACGCGCACCCTTGTCGAGCAGCGGCTCCAGGATGTTGGCTGTCTGGTTCTCGCCTGGGCCGCGTTGAGCTCCCTTGGGCGGCGTGTTGGTGAGTACGGGGATCCCGCGAAACCGCATGGCCTCGGGCTGCAGGACCACCGACGCTGCCATGCCGAAGTTCTGGAAATCCCAGAACCCGGTCGTCGAGCCGTTGTCCTGCACGATGTAGCTGTCAAGCGCGACGACCCGGCCATCGCCCGCGAACCCGATCTTGACCCAGCCCTGAAAACCTGCCCTGGCCGATCCGTTGTAGAACTCTTCGTCGCGGCTGACCCGCATCATGACCGGGCGCCCGTTGAGCTTCTTGGACATCAGGGCCGGCAGCGCCATCAGCGGATAGGAATACGCCTTGCCTCCGAAGCCGCCGCCGCAGTACTCGCTGACCAGGACGACGTCTGCCGGACTGATGCCGACATATTTCGCCAGGCTTGGCACTGCGAACGACGACGACTGGGTGGAGCCCCAGACATGGCACTTGCCGTTCTCCCAGTAGGCGGCGCATGAACGCGGCTCCATCGCGTGATGCGCGTTCGCGGCGCTGACAAAGGACTCCTCCACGACCGCCGCCGCCTTGGCGAAGCCGGCCTCTAGATCGCCGTACGACCACTCCTGCGCCGGCTGGCCCATCGGCAGCGTGTCATCGCCTGCCTTGGCAAAGTCCTTGCCGGTCCACTTGATCTCCTGCAGCGGGACGTCCTTGCGATTGGCCACGTTGCCGCCGACATTGGCGTTCGGACCGTCGGGCCGCAGGCTCTCGAGCGGGTCGATGCAAAACGGCAGCGGGTCGATCGCCACCGTTGCCGCTTGGATCGCGTCTTCGGCCTGCTGTTCGGTCATGGCCGCGACCGCGAAGATCGGCTGGCCCGCGAACACCGGATAGTCGGTCAGAATCGCGTGCCCAGCGTCTGACGGTTGCTTGATTTCGTGGGCCAGCAGGACGCCCACGACCCCCGGCATCCGCTTGACGGCCTCGCTGTCGATCGACGTGACCCTGCCGTGCGGCACGGGAGAGGCAAAGATCTTGAGGAACACCATGCCGTCTGCGCGGAAGTCCTCGGCGTATTTCGCGGAGCCGGTGACCTTGGCGTGCAGGTCGGGCGGCGTGAAATCCTTGCCTAGCAGCGTGTAGGCCATGGTCTATGCCCTCCCCGCTGCGCGCATGACCCCGGCCAGGTAGTGGTGGTAGGCACCACACCGGCAGAGGTTGCCGGACAACGCCCGCCGCGCCTGATCGACAGTCGGGGCCGGGTTCTTCTTGAGCAGGCCGACGGCGGACATCACCTGGCCCGGCGTGCAGAAACCGCACTGCGGTCCAAGTTCGTCGATGAATGCCTGTTGCACCGGGTGCAGTGTTCCGTCCGGCTCCGCGACACCCTCGACGGTCGTGATGGCCTTGCCGCGGACCTGGTGGGTCAGTGTCGAACAGGAGTAGATCGGAACGTCGTCGGCCAAGACGGTGCAGGCGCCGCATTCGGCCCGGTTGCAGCCAATCTTGGTGCCCGTCAGGCCGAGCCGGTAACGGATGGTCTGGGCAAGTGTCTCGCTGGGTGGAACATCGACACGGCGCGCCTTTCCGTTGATGTTCAGCGTGATCAGGCGTTCGACGCCGCGCACCGCCGCGCGTGCCTCGCTGGGCCGCACGGTGAACAGATGGGCGGACGCCGACACCGCAACGCCGGAGCAGACGACGCCGCGGAGGAAGGCGCGCCGGCTGGAGCTGGTGGTGCGCCAATCGATCAGCGGCGGTTCGGGGAGATCGCCGGCGACTTGGCGGGTGGCGGGCACCCACTCAAAATCGTCCGCCGGGTCAGGGGGAAATTCGGGAATTCCGAGCTCTGCCGCCCGCTTCGGAGCGTCCTCTGACATGTTGTCTCCCTGCTTCCATGCACCGCTCCCGAGTGCAGTGAGCGGAGCGGCCTCGCGAATACTACCGCAACGCAAATGCCGCATGGCGCCGCCGCCGCTCGGGACCGGTGCCACGCCATGTCCATGCAGCGGAGTTGAGCCGATCACGCCAAAATCCCGAAATTGCAGGATCCAAGCCCTCGCGGGCAAGCCGTTCGGAGGAGCATCGGTGTTAGTCTGCCAGGCGGCCCGGTACGAGTTTGGGGGCGCCAATGTGCGACGAGAGAACACTCCGTGACGCCGAGAACTACCTGCGCCAGTCGGGCAACCTGACCCGGCGCAAGTTTGGGGCGCTGTCGCTCGGTACCGGACTTGCCTCACTCCTGCCGCGGCCGGCGGCAGCGCTTCAGGTAACCGCCAGGGATGTTGAAGTTTCCACCCCGGACGGCATCGCGGACTGTCACTTCGTGCACCCCTCGAGCGGCGTCCACCCGGGCGTGCTGATCTGGCCCGACGCGCTCGGCTTGCGGCCCGCCTTCCAGCAAATGGGGAAGCGGCTGGCGGAGTCGGGGTACTCGGTCCTGGTCGTCAATCCGTACTACCGCGCCGTCCGAGCCCCCGTCATGCCCGAAGGCGCCTCGTTTCGGGACCAGGCGACGCGCGAGAAGATCTTTCCCCTGATGCGTTCCCTGAGCCCCGAGATCACCGTGACCGACGCCAGGGCGTTCGTCCGGTTCCTGGACAGCCAGGATGCGGTGGCGAGCGATCGCAAGATGGGAACCACGGGTTACTGCATGGGTGGCGCCATGACCATGCGGACCGCGGCGACGTTCCCCGACCGGATGGGTGCCGGTGCATCATTTCACGGCGGCAGGCTCGTGACGGATGGCCCGGACAGTCCGCATCTGCTCGTCGACAGATTGCGGGCGCACTATCTGTTCGCGATCGCCGAAAACGACGATGCGAAGGAGCCCGAAACCAAGACAGTGCTCCGGGAGGCGTTTGCGGAGGCCGGGCTGCCGGCGGAGATCGAGGTTTACGCCGGCACCCTGCACGGCTGGTGCTCCCTGGATTCCGCCGTGTACCACGAAGAGCAGGCGGAGCGGGCATGGTCTCGGCTGTTGTTTCTGTTCGAGAGTGCTTTGGCGTGAGGCGAGGGGCACGCAGCTGAAGCCCTGAGGAACGCCATCGGACGCCGTCCCGACATTACCCGCCAGCCCAGCGCGGCATCTGCGCCGCGGCATCTGCGCCAAGGCCGCCGGTGATGAACCCGGCTGATGCAGTTTCGTTCTAAATCAACTCGACTGAAATCGGAGACCCCGGCGCCTGGGCGAGCCTGCGATCACCGGTCACGACTACGGCCGACAGTGCTTCCGCCAGCGCCAGGTACACGGCGTCATAGGCCGTGACGTTGGCTCGGAGTTGCCAGATCCGGTCGAGCAGCGGCTCGTGCGGATGGCGTTCAACGGCGAATTCGCACCAGCGCCGAAGCGCTGTCGCACCAAGCCTTTCGTCAAGCGCCCCGCGCTGCACGTATCGACGCAGCACCTGTGCAATCTCAACATCAATCAGGTGCGGCACGTGGACGGATTCCGTGTCGTCCATCAACCGAGCGGAAAGTCGCTGTCCGGGGGCGGTATTCAGCAGCATCTCGACCGCACCCGATGCATCCAGGACCATCAACGTCAGCTACGTTCCTCCCGGAGCAGGTCCGCCGGCGAAGGGTTCAGTTCAATCTGCGGTTGCGAACGGATCGCTTCAAGCAGTTCCTGTCGACTGGGACGCTCCAGCGCCCGTTCGATCTCGCGCAGGACAAAATGGGACATCGAGACCCCTTCGGTCGCCGCCCGTATGCGAAGCCGCCGGTGGAGCTCCGCCGGGACATTCCGGATCTGGATCATCTTGCTCATGTGCATAACATGAACTCATGTTTGTTGCATGTCAATGGCGTCATGTTCCAGCCTCCTGATGGCTGACTGCGAAACTTGACGCATGCCTTCTCCAGAATACGCGCGTCGCCATCAGCTGCGGTCCGGACGTCCCGGCCCTGCATGACGCCCCGCCCGGCCCGCAAGCCCCCCTTGCGCCGCTGGGCCGGCACGGCGCGACCGCGTGGCTCCTGAACGCCCGTTGCTGCTTCGCTGCAGCTTCACTCGGCGCGGACCAGCGATTCCTCCGGGACGACCTGCTCCACGTACGTGCCGCACGCTCTACCCGCGCGCCGCTTCGAAACCCGGCCCGGTCATCGGGCGACGGGTCCGATCATCGATCCGGATCGTGGACTCAAATGCCTTGAGCCGCTTGTAGATCGAGATGAGCTCGACGATCGTCGACCAGGAGTTGACCAGGAACTGGAACGACCCCTCGACCCGGTCGAACGCCCGGAGGATCTGCTGCAGCACGCCGAGCGTGATGACGCCCGCGACGATGGTGGGGCCCATCATGATGTACGGCACGATGACCGCGAACTGCAGGTAGGACCACTTGGCGATGTCGAAGTAGAGGTAGTGCTTGTAGAGGCGAAAGTAGTTTTTCCGGACATTGGCAAAGAGCTGCCCGATGGTCTCGGGCTCGGCGCGGTCCTCGTGGTCCTCGCCGTACACCAGTTCCTTCCGGTACGCCGCCTCGACTTTCTGGTTGTTGAACTCGAGGCCCGGAAGCTTGATGCCGACGATCGCCAGCAGCACCGTCCCGGCGGCGGCCGACACGATCGCGAGATAGACCAGCGAGTGCGGGACGACGCCGATCCAGGGAAGTTCGGTGACGTGCTCGCTCAAGCCCCAGAGGAGCGGCAGGAACGCGATCAGCGTCATCACCGAACGCATGAATGCGACGCCCAGCCCCTCGACGATCCGAGCGAAGCGCATCGTGTCTTCCTGCACGCGCTGGGCGGCGCCCTCGATGTGGCGCACCTGGTCCCAGTACGCCATGTAGTAGTTGTTCATCGCCGTCCGCCAGCGAAACACGTAGTGTCGGACGAAGAACTCCAGCAGGACCGCCACGGTGATGTAGATGGCGGCGATCTCGGCGAAGGTCAGGCACTTCGCGAGGAACTCCGTGAACTCCACGGCGCCGGGTTCGGCCAGCGCCTGCTGCAGCGTGTCGTAAAAGTCCCCGAACCACTCGTTGATCCTGACGTCAAGCTGCACCTTGTACCAAGTGACCACCAGGATCGCGGCGCTGCCCAGCAACGACCAATGCATCCATCGCCGGTTGGCGAAGAAGGACTTGAACACAAGCTCTCTCCTGCGGGAACTGTGATCGTCGCGGATTCCCGCGAGTCACCTGCCTTGACGTGGGCCTGGAATACAACCGCCCGGTGCCAGACCACGGACCAGCCCTGACGCAACCGCCGGCCGTCGTCCTTGTACCAAATCAAGTTGCGGTGACCGGACCGGGCGCTGCCGTTCTATCTAGCTGCCTGATGTCCGCCGGCCAAAATGCCGGGTCCGGACGACACGCCAGCTGGAGGGCGCCGCCGGCTCCGTAGCGGACCCGGACGGTCGCAAGGACGCCGCTCGCCGGGCCCCGCCGGCACCGCGCTCCCGGCACGCACCCCCGGTTCTCCCGGAGGTACCAGCCCTTGACTCGCATCCATGCGGCGCTAGATGTTGCAACACCCCTACCCCTGTAGGGTATCTCCAACGCCGCTCGTTACAGGATGAAGCCATGCGACCGAGAGCCAAGGAAGAAACCCGAAACCGGCTAGCCAGGGTCGAAGGCCAGGTACGCGGGATCGCGCGGATGGTGGAGGACGACCGGTACTGCATCGACGTGGTGCGCCAGATCCAGGCCGCCAGGGCGGCCCTCGGTTCGCTCGAGGGGATTGTCATGGATGATCATCTCCAGACCTGTGTCGAGCATGCCCTGACATCCGACGACCTCGACGACCGCCGCGCGAAGGTCGAGGAACTGGTCATGGTCCTCGGCGGACGCCGGCGGTGAGCGGACGGGCGGCCGACCCGCCGCAACCGGCGATGGACGCCCTCCGCCGAGCGACCTGGGCGGCAGGCCGCTGCCTGCACCGGGCACGCACCGCGGCAACCGCCCTGGGGCACGTCGCGCTCCTCTCTTTGGCTCTGGGTTCGGTGCCCGGAGCCCCGGCCGTCCCTGCCCAGGGCTTCGAGGAACTGGAAGTGCGCCTCGGCGAGCACCCGGCGCTGGAAGCCATGCGTCACCAGTCGGCGGGCCTTCGCGAGCGGGCCACGGCGGCCGAGGCCCTCCCCGACCCGGTCGTATCGTTAGGCATTCTCAATTTCCCGCTCCTGGACCCCTCGTTTTCGCGGTACCTGCCGACCAGCAAGGCGGTGGGGGTGCGCCAGATGTTCCCGCATCGCGACGCCCGCGACGCGCGGGCAGCCCAGGCCAGCCAGAGCGCCGCGCGCAATGACGCGGAAATCGATCAGCGCTTCGCCGAACTTCGCGCGGACCTCATCGTGGCTCTCGTCGACCAGGAACGCGTCGCCGCGCTGCGGGCACTGCTCGGAGCGCGGGATGCCAAGTACGATGAGCTCGCGCAGATCGTCGAGACCGAGATCAACGCCGGGCGGCCGGTACTGTTTCGGCTGGCCGAAATCGACGTCGAGCGCAGCGACCTCGCCCGGGCCCTGGCCAACCTCGATGCCGCGGCCGGCCGGATTGACGCCCGCCTGACGGATCTCGTGGGCGGGGCCGTGGACACCCCTCCCCCGCCGGTGTCGCTCCGCGCCTGGTCCGGCGAGGCGGACGCGTTTCACGCCGTCCGGGTCGCGCGGGCCGGCGTGTCCGTGGCCGAGACAGGCATTGACCGGGCAGAGGCGGCCTGGAGGGCGAACTGGGGCGTCCAGCTCATGTACCAGCAGCGCGACCACCCGGGCGACGACTGGGTGAGCGCCACCGCCACCTTTACCGTCCCCTTCTGGGCCGACCGGTCGCAGGCACCCGCCCTCCGCGAGGCTGAAGCGAATCGCGAGGCCGCGCGGAGCCGTTTCGTGGCCGCTGCCCGTCGGGCGTCGTCCCGGTACCTGGCCCTGGAGGCCACCCGGGCGGCAGCTGAATCCGGCATCGCGATCCTCGAAGAGAAGATCGATGCGATCCGCGACCAGATCGCCGCCCAGCTCACGATGTATGAGAGCGGCACCGGCGACTACTCCCCCATTTTGGGCGGTGAGATCGCCGTACTGCAGCTCCAGGGTCAGATCGTGGACGAGCAGGCCGGACGGGACCGCGCCATCGCCCGCATGAACGCCCTGCTGGTCGGGCCGTGAAACAGGCGTTCTTCCACGGCGGACTGGGGCTGATTCTCGCTCTGATCGTGCTTGGATACCTTGCCTATGACCGGGGTTATGTCCCGGACAGCGTGCTGGCCCTGACACGGGCCGACCAGGTGGCCGAGGCGCGCACGACCCCCGCTGCCGCCGGGCCGGCACTGTTCACCTGCCCGATGCATCCGCACTACATCGCAACCGATCCGGACGGCACGTGCCCGATCTGCGGCATGGATCTCGTGCCCGCCCAGAGCGACGGCGCCGGCGGCCCGGACGACGGCACCGTCGCGGTGGCGCCGGAGATGATCCAGACCATGGGGGTCCGGACGGCTCCGGTCGAACACGCGCCGTTCATGCGGACGGTGCGCGCGTTCGGCAACGTCGACACCGATGAACGCCTGGAGACCGTATCCGCATCCCGGCTCGAAGGATGGATCGAGGACCTGAGCGTCCGCGCCGAGGGTGACTCGGTCCGCGCCGGCGAACTGCTCTACCGCGTCTACAGCCCCGAGTTGATCGCGGCCCAGAAGGACTATCTCGCCTCGCTCCAGGTCGGGAACGAGAATCGTATCGCCGCGGTTCGCCAGCGGCTTCGATCCGTGGGGATGCAGCCGGCGGCCATCGAGCGCCTGACCGAGAGCCGGAAGGTCGTGGAGCGCGTGCCGGTGTACGCCGAAGCCGCGGGAACGGTCAGCCGGCTCGACATCCGCGAGGGCGACTACGTGAAGCCAGGAACCTCGATCCTGCGCCTGCAGTCGTACACGGACGTCTGGGTGATCGCGTCGATCCCGGAGGCCGAGCTGTCCCTGATCGCGGAAGGGCTGTCGGTCTCCCTGAGCTTCCCGAGCGCACCCGATGCGCCGGCGGAGGGTCGCGTCGACTACATCTATCCCACCATCGATCCGCACACCCGCACCGCCGACGTACGCATCCTGGTGGACAATTCGGCCGGCCATCTGCGCCCCGGGGCCTATGCGGACATCCGCTTCGAGCTCGATGCCGATGTCACTCGCCTGTCCGTCCCGAACGAGGCGATCCTGCGCGACAGCCGGGGCGCCCATGTCATCGTCTCGCTCGGCGGCGGTCGCTTCGCGGGGCGCCCGGTGAAGGTCGGCGAGTCAGCCAACGGCCGGACGGCCATCCTTGCCGGGCTGCTCGAGAGCGAGGAGGTCGTCACCAGCGGCCAGTTCATGCTCGATTCCGAGGTGAGCCTGCGGGGTGGACTTGCCCGCCTGGAGGCGCCACCGCCGATCCTCGCGGGCCCGGACACGCCGCTCTCAGAGCTCCCGGTCGATGCCACAACGCTCGCCGAAATCGACCATCTCGTCGACATGGCGCTGTATTTCCATGAGGCCCTGATCGACGACTACCGGATCGATCCGTATTTCGTCGATCCCGCCCTGCAGATCGGCGAATCGCTGAAGACGCGCTTCGGCAGCACCCGCCTCGTGCCGATTATCGAAAACGCGCAGGCGGCCCTGCGTTCGGCCAAGGAGTCGTTGGCCGGTCCGGCACTGGCCGATGACCTCGCGTCACTCCTGGCCGCGCTCGAGAGCTGGCTCCTCGACGGCGCGCCCGCGCATTACGACACGCTTGGCCTCATTCTCTACCTGGAAGATGAATCCGGCCGCCTGTGGCTGCAGCTGGGCGGTCCCCCCGCCAATCCGTACGGCGTCAACCCGGCGACCGCCGTCGAATGGCCCGACCTGATGGCCGGCATGGAAGAGGTCGCAGCCAGCGCCGAGAGCGCGCCCGTCAACCCGCATGCCGGACACATGCGCTGACGGGGACGACCGTGGATGGCCACGACCGCCTGACCGGGCGCGACCCCTCCCGTTCCGCCGTCGCCCAGCTGATCGCCTGGTCGATAGCCAACCCGGTCATCGTGCTGATGCTGGCGGCGGCGCTCGGGACCGCCGGGTGGCTGGCCATGCAGCGGACCCCGCTAGATGCGATTCCGGACCTCACCGACACGCAGGTCATCATCCGCACCGACTTCCCCGGGCAGTCGCCGCAGATCGTCGAAGACCTGGTGACGTACCCGCTGTCGACGAACCTGCTCGGCCTGCCGCGGACCAAGGACGTGCGCGGTTCCTCGATGTTCGGCACGAGTTTCGTCTACGTCATCTTCGAGGACGACGTGGACCTCTACTGGGGACGCGCCCGGGTGGTCGAAGCCCTATCGCGGCTCGGCTCGGAACTCCCCCCCGGCGCCACGCCGCAGATTGGCCCCGATGCGACCGGCGTCGGGTGGATCTTCCAGTACGCGCTGGTGGACCGGAGCGGCCGGACCGACCTTGCCGAACTGCGGTCGCTCCAGGACTGGTTCCTGAAACTCGAGCTCGCGGGTGTCGAGGGTGTCTCGGAGGTGGCTTCGGTCGGCGGGTTCGTCCGCGAGTACCAGGTGCTGATCGACCCCAACCAGCTCCGCGCGCACGACATCCCCATCCGCCGCATCGTGGAGGCTGTGCGAGCCGCTTCCAGCGAGGTCGGCGGCCGGGTGCTCGAGCAGGGCGAGAGCGAGTTCGTCATCCGGTCCTCAGGCTACGTCGAGGATCGCTTCGACCTGGAGCAGGTCGTGATCCACGCGGAGGACGGCACGCCCGTGACGCTTGCCGACATCGCCCGCGTCGTGGAAGGACCGGCGCTCCGTCGGGGCATCGTCGAGCTGGACGGGGAGGGCGAGACGGTCGCCGGCATCGTGATCATGCGGGACGGCGAGAACGCCCTCGACGTCATCCGGCGCGTGAAGGCGAAGGTCGCCGAACTCGAGCGCGGCCTGCCCGAGGGCGTGGAGATTGTTACCGTCTACGACCGCTCGCCGTTGATTGCCGGCGCGGTCGACTACCTGAAACGCAAGCTGCTCGAGGAAGGCCTCGCGGTGGCCGTCGTCATCGTGATCTTCCTGCTGCACCTGCGTGCCGCCTTTGTCGTCGTCATCACGCTCCCGCTCGGGGTGCTCGGCGCGTTCCTCATCATGTCCGCCCAGGGCGTGACCGCGAACATCATGTCGCTCGGCGGGATCGCAATCGCGATCGGCGCGATGGTCGATGCGTCGATCGTGATGGTCGAGAATTTCAACCGGAGGATCGAAGAGCTGGGGCCGCGACCGGACCCGGAGCTCCGCCGCCAGGCCACCGTCCGCGCCGCCCAGGAAGTCGGTCCGGCGCTGTTCTTCTCGCTGCTGATCATCACGGTGTCGTTCCTGCCGGTCTTCGCGCTTACCGGCGAGAGCCACCGCCTGTTCTCACCGCTCGCCTACACCAAGACCTACGCCATGGCGTTCGCGGCCATGCTGTCGGTCACCTTGGTCCCCGTGCTGATGCATGTGCTGCTGCGCGGCAGGATGCCCCCCGCGCGGCGGAACCCGCTCAACCGCCTGCTGGTTGCGCTCTACCGGCCGTTCCTCTGGCTCGCCCTCAAGCTGCGGTGGCTGACGGTCGTCGTGGCCCTCATCGCGACGGCCACCGTCGTGGTGCCGCTCAGCAGGCTCGGCTCGGAATTCATGCCGGCCCTCTACGAAGGCGAACTCCTCTACATGCCGACGACCCTGCCCGGCGTGTCGTCCACCAAGATGCGCGAAATCCTGGGCCAGACGAATCGCGTGATCGCCACGGTGCCCGAGGTCGAGAGCGTGTTCGGCAAGGCGGGCCGGGCGGACACCGCCACCGACCCAGCGCCCCTCACCATGATCGAGACCTGGATCCGCCTGAAGCCCGAGTCCGCGTGGCGGCCGGGCATGACGGCCGAGGGGATCATCGACGATCTCGACACGCGACTGCAGATGCCCGGTCTCGTCAATTCCTGGGGCTATCCGATCAAGATCCGCATGGACATGGTGTCCACCGGTGTCCGCACGCCCGTGGGCATCAAGATCACCGGCGACGACCTCGAGATCATCGAGCGCATCGCCCGCGAGGTCGAAGGCATCGTGGCGGACGTTCCCGGCACGCGCTCGGCGTTTGCCGACCGGGTCCTCGGCGGCAAGTACCTCGAGATCACGCCCGACCGCGCTGAGCTTGCCCGGCGGAACATCGACATGGGCGTCTTCCAGTCGGTGATCCAGACCGCCCTCGGTGGCATGAAGCTCGCCGAAAGCGTCGAAGGGCGCGAACGCTACGACATCATGCTGCGCTACGACCGGGCGTTCCGCGAGACCAGCGAGGATCTCGAGGACATCCTCGTCCCCACCCCGGCCGGCGCCCACATCCCGCTCGGGGAGCTCGCGACGGTGACCTTCACGGAAGGCCCGCCGATGATCCGCTCGGAGAACGCCCGGCTGACCGGATGGGTGTTCGTCGACATCGCGGGACGCGACCTCGGCGGCTACGTCACCGAGGCGCGGCAAGCGGTCGCGGACGCGGTCGATCTTCCGCCCGGGTACGCCGTTGCCTGGTCGGGCCAGTACGAGCAGCTGGAGGCTGCGAACGCCCGCCTCAACATCGCCATCCCCGCTGCCGTCGCCCTGATCTTCCTGCTCCTCATGCTGCATTTCGGGCGCCTCGACCGCATCCTCATCATCATGCTGTCGCTGCCGTTCGCGCTGATCGGCGGTCTCTGGGCGGTGTGGCTGGCCGGCTACAACCTCTCGGTGGCCGTCGCGGTCGGCTTCATCGCGCTCGGCGGCATCGCGGTGGAGACCGCCGTCGTCATGCTGCTGTACATCGATCAGCATGTGCGCGCGGACCAGCCGACCACGAAGGAGGAGCTGTTCCTCGCCATCCGCGTAGGTGCGACGCTTCGCGTCCGGCCCCTGCTCATGACGGTCATCACCGTCCTGGTCGGGCTGGCGCCGATTTTCCTCACGGACGGCCTCGGGTCCGACGTGATGCGGCGGATCGCACTGCCCATGATCGGCGGCACGGTCTCCACCACGATCCTGACCCTGTTCGTGATTCCCGCGATCTACTACCTGTGGGTCGAGCGATCCCTGCAGGCCCGCCCGCGGACCCCTGTCCAGCAGCCCCTCGATGCCCTTCCCGCCAAACCCCAAGGAGACACCGTATGACCCGCCCAGTCGCAATGCTCGCGCTCGTCATGGTCGCGACCTGGTCCGTTCCTCCCGCCGCCGCCGGCGTCCCGGCCCCCGGTGACCTGGCCGGTGACCCGTCCCCGGACCTGCCGCTCCTGCTGGCCGACAGCCACGCAGGCGATGGTGCCGCCGGCCGCATCGGCCAGGGAACCGGGGTCATTCGGTCGGTGGATGCCGAGGGACGGTCGCTGACCATTGACCACGAACCGATCGAAGAAGTCGGCATGGGGGCCATGACGATGGGCTTCGGCGTCACCGGCGCCGTCGACCTGTCCGGCCTCGCCGAGGGTGACGCGGTCGCGTTCCGGATCAAGCGCGGCCGCGACAACTCCTACCGCGTCATCGCGATCTGCGACACCGGCACCGGGGGGAGCGACTGCCTCGAGGCGGACTCCAGCGCGCAGCAATGAGCCCGCTGGACGCCGCAGGCCGGCCGAACAAGCCGATTCCCGCCGCCGTGCGCCCTTCGCGAGGTCGGCGCCCGGCCGCGCGGAAAGGGTTCCGCAGCCGACGATGGAAGGAAGCGAGCCGCCTGATGCCGATCATCTGCATCCTTGCCGCGGCAACACTCGTGGCCCTGCCGGCCTTCGCGCAGTCCATCGTGGAATTCAGCAACATTGAAGCGGGTGACGTGCTCGATACGGCGCCGTCCGCTTTCGAGATCCGCTTCACCCACGACGTCACCCTCGAGCAGTTGCAGCTGAAGACCGATTCGGACGAGGTCATCGATCTCCTGGAATCGGGACTCCCGCCGCCGCAGGCGGTATTCGCGATTCCCCTGCCGGAGCTTCGCGACGGGGACTACATGCTTTCGTGGCGGATCTCCGGTACCGGAGGCGACGGGGCCGGCGAGGACATCGACTTCATCGTCGTGGGCTTCCATGACCACTCGGAGCACGACCACTCCGATCATGAGCATTGACGACGTGAACGCCCCGGATCGGCAGGTCCCGGGCGCGTAGATTCGCGGGGCGCGTCGGCAACTCGACCGGCCGCATCCTCGTGACGGCGCCGGTCGGTACAGGCCCGGAACGCCGCCTTTCCGTCGTCATCGGCGCCCCGTCCGGTCGCTCCCGCGCCAACCGCGTTCCAGCCCACCCATCCGTTCGTGCGGAATCTCAGAACGGGTACCTGAGCGAAACCCGCAGCCCGTGGCCCCGCAGATCAGCCCGGGTCGGCGCGAGATCGAGCGCCAGCGGCTCCCGGCTGCCGTCGCGCCACACCACCCGGCCCGCGCCTCGCCCGGTCTCGACCGACCCGAGGTCCTCGTACCGCCAGGCGACATCGAGTACGGCGCCGTCCGCGACCGGTATCGCCATTCCGGCCGTGACCATCCAGACGATCCCGGCTGAATCTCCGCCCGGCACCAGCGTCGTGGTCCTCGGGAACGTCTGCCGCATCTCTCCCACCACGGTCCTGCCCACGCCAACGCCGGCACCCAGGAACGGCAACGGGGATCCCCGGCCGGCCGGCCCGAAGCGCGGAAGATCCACGTACACGGCCGCCATCCCGGTCCACGCGGATCCGACGGCCGCGACGGTCTGCCGTCGGCCGGGCGCCAGGAAGTTGGCGGCCCCGTTGAACTTCAGGCGCGGACGGTAGCTGAGCGAGAACTCCAGCCGCGCGCGGGTCGCCGCGGCACGGCCGACCCCCAGCTCGACCGCCCCGACGGTGCCAAAACCGCCGTGACTGCTGAGCGGCGATCCATCCGTGCCCGGGCCGCACCCGTAGAGGGCGGCCGGGGATTCGCTCGCGCAATCGGTATCCAGGAATCTCGCCTCGGCCGGCCGTTCCATGCCCAGGCCCAGCCGCAGGTAAGCACCATCAGCCCCGGCAGGTGACGGCACGGCGGCAAGCGCCAGCATGGCGGCAGCCGGCGGGACGAGACCGCGTACCCGCCTCCTCACTGCCGCCAACGCCCCAGCGCAAACGGTGCGATGCCGTCCGGGCGCCACGCGGCCGGCATTCACCCGGGTCGCCCGGGCCGGCAGGCGCCCGCGCGATCCCGGCCGGAACGGGAACGGTCGGGCCGGGGGGCGCACCAGGCGGGCGTTCAGAACCAGTTGGCCTTGTCCACGACATTTCGGAGTGCCCGCCCCTCGGCAAAGCGCCGGCAATTGTCGAAGAACACTTCGGCCCGGCGCTGATTGAGGTGCGGACCCGCCGCTGCGACATGCGGTGTGATCACCATCCCCGGGGCATCCCACAACGGATGGCGGACGGGCAGCGGCTCGGTCTGGAAGACGTCAAGCCCCGCGCCGGCGAGCCTGCCGGCCCGAAGCGCCTCGTTGAGGGCGTCAAGGTCCACCGTGGCCCCGCGGCCAATGTTGATAAAGCAGGCCGTAGGCTTCATGCGCGCGAACCGGCCGGCGTCGAACAGCCCCTGGGTGGCTGGCGTCTCAGGCACCGTCACGATCACGAAATCGGCCGACGGGAGCAGGTCGTCCAGCGCCTCGGGGCCAGCCATCCGCGCGACCCCCGTCGGCGCCACGGTCTCCCTCGGATCGACTCCCGTGACGGTGATTCCGAACGCCGCGCACAGCCGCGCGGTCTCGGCGCCGATGCCACCGACCCCCACGATGAGCGCGGTCGCCTCCGGCAGGTGAACGGTCGCCGCCTGCGGCTTCCAGCGGCGCTCGTACTGCTGGACCGCATAGGTCGGTAGACCGCGCGCGAACCCCAGCACCAGTGCGAGGATGTGCGCGCCGATGTGATCACTGAAGATGCCACGCATGTTGGTCACGACCACATCGCTCTCCACCAGGGAGCGGTGGTAGAAGCTCGGTTCCGGCCCTGCCAGCGGCGACTGGATCCACCGGAGGGCGCGGGCGCGGGCAAACGTCTCCGGCTCCACCTTGCCGTAGATCGCGTCCACGGTCTCGATCAGGTCGGGCACGTCGCCCCCGCTCTCCGCCAGATGGACCTCCATCTGCGGGAGTTCGGCCTGCAGGCGTTGCGGCCATGCCTGCACCATGTCGAGGGAAGCCGGTGTCTCCAGGTTCGTCAACAGCAGCAACCGGAACCCCATCGGCTTCCCCCCACCGCCCGGTCACGCCGTGACGGGCGACTTTGCCCCCAACCGTGGGGCCGGGCCGGCACTCCCTCCGTTGCCGAGGCCGCCTGCACGCTTGGCCATCCGCCCGAAATCTGGCAGACAGGCCGCTGCAGCGGGCAATGCGCACGGTGGCCGGCCCCCCGGAGAGCACAGCCATGACCGAGAACGGCAGCATCGCCGACGGGAACCAGCATAACTTCGTGCATGACATCGTGCGTCGGGACCTGGCGGCCGGCAGCACCGAGACCGTGGTCACGCGCTTTCCGCCGGAGCCCAACGGCTACCTGCATATTGGTCATGCAAAGTCCATCTGCCTGAACTTCGGCATTGCCCGGGACTTCGGCGGCCGCTGCCACCTGCGTTTCGACGACACCAACCCGACGCGCGAGGCCCAGGAGTACATCGACGCCATCGAGGCCGACGTCCGCTGGCTCGGGTTCGACTGGGGCGAGCACCGCTACTTCGCGTCCAGCCACTTCGAACGGCTCTACGAATGGGCCGAGCACCTGATTGGGTCCGGCAAGGCGTACGTCGACGACCAGACGGCCGACACCATCCGGCTCCACCGCGGCACCCTCACCACCCCCGGCACCGACAGCCCGTTCCGCGGGCGGTCCGTCCCGGAGAACCTCGACCTGTTCCGACGCATGCGGGCGGGCGAGTTTCCCGACGGCTCGCGGGTGCTGCGCGCCAGAATCGACATGGCGTCCGGGAACATCAATCTCCGCGACCCGGTCCTGTACCGCATCCTGCATGCCCCCCACCCGCGCACCGGCACCGAGTGGTGCATCTACCCGACGTACGATTTCGCGCACGGTCAGTCCGACTCGATCGAGGGGGTGACGCACTCGATCTGCACCCTCGAGTTCGAGGACCACCGCCCCCTCTACGACTGGCTGCTCGACAACCTTCCAACCCCGACCCGCTCGCGTCAGTACGAATTCGCGCGGCTCAACCTGTCCCATACCGTGCTCTCGAAACGGCGCCTCAGCAGGCTGGTGGACGAAGGCCACGTGGACGACTGGGACGATCCGCGCCTGCCGACCCTGCGCGGCCTGCGGCGCCGGGGCTACCCGCCGGAGGCCATTCGCGACTTCGCCCGCCGGATCGGCGTGACCAAGCGCGACAACACCGTCGAGTTCGCGATGCTGGAGCACTGTGCACGCGAGGTGCTGAACCGCACCGCGGAGCGGCGCATGGCGGTGCTGCGGCCCTTGAAGCTCGTGATCGAGAACTACCCGCCGGACCAGGTCGAGCACCTCGACGCGGTCAACAATCCGGAGGATGCCGGCGCCGGCGCGCGGGCGGTGCCGTTCGCGCGCGAACTGTTCATCGAGCGCGACGACTTCATGGAGGACCCGCCCCGGAAGTTTTTCCGCCTCGCGCCCGGACGTGAAGTGCGGCTGCGGTACGCGTACTTCGTGACCTGCCGGGAGGCGGTCAGGGACGCAACCGGCACCATCGTCGAACTCCGCTGCACCTACGATCCTGAGACCCGCGGGGGCAACGCCCCGGACGGCCGCAAGGTCAAGGCCACGTTGCACTGGGTCTCGGCCCGGCATGCCCGCCCGGCTGACGTGCACCTGTACGGGCCCCTCTTCCTGGAGGCAGATCCCGGGCGCGACGGCGACGCCTTCGACCACCTCAACCCCCAGTCGCGCGAGGTCCTCCATGACTGCCAGGTGGAGCCCGCGGTCGCCGACCTCATGCCCGGCACCACCGTGCAGTTCGAGCGCCAGGGCTATTTCTGCCTCGACCGGAGCAGCGGACCGGACCGGCTGATGCTGAATCGCACCGTCGCGTTGCGCGATACCTGGGCCAAGGTGGCCCGGCGGAACTGACACCGCCGGGACGACGGCCGCCGGGACAGTGTGGGCGGGTCGAACCCCCCTTAGCAGCCCGCCAGCGGAGCCAGGTCGTGGCGCGAACCGGCGCAAGCCATCACACTGTCCCCCGCAAGACCAGTTGGGATGGAAGGTCTTTCCGGGTCGGCAGGGCCCTGATGGCCGCGCCCTTGTCCTCATCAGCCCGGACGAGGTCGTACTGGGTCTGCAAATTGAGCCAGAACTGCGGATCAACGTCGAACCAGTGACCCAGGCGCAGCGCAGTGTCACCGGTGACACATCGTTTGCCGGCAATGATCTGACTGACCCGATTGGGCGGGACGTCGATCTGACGCGCGAACTCGCTCTGCGAAATACGGTGTTCCCTGATGGCATCCCTCAGGATCACCCCCGGATGGACGGGTCTCTTGAACATGCGCACCCGCCTGTCCTACGCGTCGGCGCCAATCTCGACGTTGGAGGGTCCGGTCTGATCGAGTGGCCACTCGAAGAACAGGCGCCATTGCGGATGGATGCAAATGGCGTAACGCCCGGCCGGTTCGCCACCCATGGCTTCCAGACGGTCGCATGCGAGCGTGCGCAATGAGCCCAGATCGGGGACGGCATGCAGCGTCGCCAGCCAGTTCTCGGCCTGGTGCTCAATGGCGCGAAAAGCCGCGACCGGGCGACCGACGGCGAAGGATTCCGTCTCCCGGCTTCGATAGCTCATGATCATCCCGTATTGAGCATACTGCAGTTGGATGCATGACGTCCATCGTCCAGGCACCAAATAAGCCGGTAACGCAACCGAAGAACCGGCGCTCAAATTGCGCGCAACTTCGAATGCCGGCGTTGCCGCAACTTGGCAGGGATCGTCGAAACAAGAACCTGCGCCGGAGACCAGAAACGACGAACGGGTTGGAGGGCAAACTCTAAGTGCCGATCCCCGATCTGGCCCGACAGGAAAACAGCGCGCCCCGTAACGCCTCGGGTCCCTGACGGCCGAGGGGCGAAAGGCGCTTTGCACACCGTGTTGCTGCGGGGAGGCACCAAACCTACCGTGTCAGCCAAGCCACTTGTTCGGAGGCATACCGCGCAGCAAACCTACGCAGTGAACATTGGGTGCCACAGCGATGGCACGCTCGTTGCGCAAAGTGACGACCTACGAGGATTGGTACTGGGAACTGACAACTTTCCGGAAATGCGTGACGAATTGATCCGAATCGCCGCTGAGCTATTGCAGGCCAACCATGGCCTGACCGATGACCCGATCGCCAATGCCACCCTGTCCGCCGTTCTGCGGGACGCTCCGGGCCGACGGTCACAACGGGCGCTGGTACCGGCTGGCCCACGACTCGTTATGCGTGACTCGACCGATCGCGCGGGCGCGTAGCTGCCGTTTGCAACTGCAACCACCCGGGCTCAACTCCCGGCCAACCGGAAGCTACTCGCGCAACGCCACGCGCCTCGTGGCTCCAGCGGTGATTTCGTCGCGACTGGACATGGGCCAAGACCAGCCACGCTTGTGCGCTCCTTGGCGCGTGCAAGCAAAAGTAGAAAATTGCGCTGCAAAGTAGTTTCCGGCGACTGCGCTGGTCCTGAACGCCAAGCGGTCTCTCTCCAGCCACCAGACATCAAGGATTGCCCTGCCCTTTCCTTGAAGCCGTGGGTTACGTTTTCTGGTGGAGACCAGGGCGGAAATTCCGCCTCGAGGAGGGCAGGTCATTGATCATCCTCTTGCGACGCTTCGGTGGACGTATCGCCCTCACCCTGTCCCTGATCGTGCTCGAGGCCGTGGGCTGGGTGCTCTTTCCACTGGTCATCGGTCGAGCCATCGATGGCGTGCTCTCGGGATCACGGCACGGACTGTTCGAGTTGGCCGGCCTCGGGATCGTCGCGATGGGGATCGCCATCACCCGCCAGGTCGTGGACAGCCGGGCGTACGCCCGGATTTACGCCCAGCTGGGCGAGGAACTGGTCGGCAGTCAATCCGAGAGCACGACCTCCACCAAGACCGCGCGTCTCGGAATGCTCAGGGAGACCGTCGAGTTCTTCGAGAACTCCGTTCCCGCGCTCGTGCGGAGCATCATCGAACTCGGGGGACCGATCCTGATCCTGTCCGCGTTGAGCCGATCCGTGTTCTACGGGTGCCTCGCCGTGCTCGGTGTCACGGTGGTGGTCTACGCACTGACCGGAAGGATGACCACGCGTTACAACCGGGAGCTCAATGACGAGCACGAGCGGCAGGTCGATGTCGTGGAGAGTGGCGATACCGACCGCATCGGCCGGCACCTCCGGGAGATGATGCGCTGGAATATCAAGCTGTCCGACCTCGAAGCCGGCACCTTCGGCGTGGTCTGGCTGTTCCTGATCGGTCTGCTGGTCTACTCGATTGCGGTGACGGCAGAGAACACAGTCGCGTACGGCGCGGTCTTCGCCATTGTCATGTACGTGTTCCAGTTCACCGAATCCGTGGCCTCGCTGCCCATGTACTATCAGCAGTGGCTTCGGCTGCGCGAGATATCGGGTCGGCTCGTCGCCCTCGTGGCAAAACCGTGACGGACGACTGGAAGCCTGGTCCGATGAACTGGTACCGGTCGGGCCACACGGTCGTGAAAGGCGCGTCCTTCCGGAATGGTCGTCAACATGGAATCAGCCGGGCACGGCCACCTCTGTCGGCGGCCCGGGAGCGGTGCGCCCGGATGCCGCGCGCACGCCCGGCTGCAGCCGGGGCGGTTTCCGCCCTGCCCGGCACCGTCCTCTCCCGACGCGCGACAACAACGGTCTTGAGGGCCAGGGACGCTGCGCCAGGCGGCAGGGCTTGCCGGCAGGAATCATGAGCAACAAGGCTGCCGTCATCCACGAAACCGGAACGCCCGACGTGTTCCGCTGGCAGGAATGGCCGGCCGGTGAGCCGGAACCGGGCGAAGTCCTGATCCGGCACGGGGCCATCGGGGTGAACTACATCGACACCTACAACCGGCGCGGCATGCCACACCCTTGGCCGGTCCCACCGCTCCCCTTCGTTGTGGGGATCGAGGGCGCCGGTACCGTCGAGGCGGTTGGCGAGGGCGTGACGGAATGCGCGGTCGGCGACCGCGTCGCCTATGCCAGCCCGCCGCACGGCGCCTACGCCCAGCGCCGGGTGATGCCCGCCAGGCGGACGATCCGGCTGCCCGACGGCATCTCCGATGAGGATGCCGCCGGCATCATGCTCAAGGGCATCACCGCCCAGTACCTCCTGCGCCGCACGTACCGGGTCCAGGCCGGCGATCCGGTGCTGATCCACGCGGCGGCGGGCGGCATGGGCCTGATCCTCTGCCAGTGGGCCAGGCATCTGGGTGCGACCGTGATCGGCACGGTTTCCACCGACGAGAAGGCCGAACTTGCCAGGGCCCACGGGGCCGACCACGTAGCGGTTTACTCGCGCGAGGACTTCGTGCCCCTGGTGATGGAAGTCACCGACGGGAAGGGCTGCCCCGTGGTCTACGACAGCATCGGCAAGGCCACGTTCAGCCGCTCACTCGACTGCCTGCGGCCGCTCGGCGTCCTGGCGTGCTACGGCCATGCCTCGGGGGCGCCGGATCCGGTCGATGTCATTGAGCTGGGGGCGCGCGGCTCGCTGTTCGTCACCCGTCCGGCAATCATGCATTACGTCGAGGCGCGCGAGGATCTGGTCGCATCGGCGCAGGAGTTGTTCGATGTCATCACGTCGGAAGCGGTGACGGTCACCGTCCGCAACCGCTATCCGCTCCGCCAGGCGGCCGACGCGCACCGCGCCATCGAGGCGCGCCGTACCACGGGCTCGACGGTGCTCCTGCCGTACGTCTGACGATCTTCCGGGGCAGCGGAGCGATCCGCCCCTGCTAGTCGAACCTGAGGTCCCCGACCGGGGGTTCGACGAAGTGCCTGGCGACCAGTTCCTCCGTCACGTCCTCGATCCGGTCCGGGTGCCAGCGGGGCTGCCGGTCCCGGTCGACCAGCGCCGCCCGGATTCCCTCCATGAAGTCGTGCCCGGCGATACAGGCCTGGCTCATGCGGTACTCGGTCCGGAGTTCGTCCTCGAACGACGCCGTCGCTGCCAGCTCCAGCTGGCGAAGCGTGATCCGGAGACTCGTCGGTGACTTTCGCCCAAGCTCGGTCCGCATGGTCTCAGCCCAGTCCGAACACTCCGCGTCCAGGGACGCGAGGATGCCGGCCAGGTCGCGATGGGCAAAACTGCGCGCGATGGCATCGCCCGTCTCCATGACCGAGCCCGGCGCCGGTTCGCCCAGATGCGGCGCCAACGCTGCATCCACGTCGTCGTCGGACACGGCACTGACGGCCCCGACGGCAGCCTCCACCGAGGACGCCGCGTCCAGTCCGTGCGTGCCGATGCCGATGTCCAGGCAGTCGCCCGCGCGAAGGCGGCTCCCGGTGAGGGCGATCCACGCGCCGATTCCGCCCGGCAGTCGGCTCAGGAAGTGACCGGTGCCGACATCGGGAAACAGCCCGATTCCCGTCTCCGGCATCGCAAACAAGGTGCGATCGGTGACCACCCGGTGCGAGGCATGCAGCGACACGCCGACGCCGCCGCCCATCGTGATCCCGTCCATGAACGCCACGACCGGCTTCCGATAACGCTTGATCCGCCGGTTGAGCGTGTATTCCTCCCGAAAGAAATCGGCGCTGACGGTACTGTCGGTACCCTGGGCGTTGTAGAAGGCCATCACATCGCCGCCGGCGCAAAACGCACGCTCTCCCTTGCCCTCGACGGTGACCGCGCGGACGCCCGGATCGTCCTCAAAGGCATCAAGCGCCTCGGCAAAGGTCCGCACCATTGCGAGATCGAGGGCGTTCAGCGCCTCCTGGCGGTCCAGGACGACGCGTCCGGCCGCACCGTCGCGAAACCAGTGAAGACCAGCTGTCACGTCCCTGTCCTGCGGTCGGCCGGGCGTCAGTCGTCGAGCAGTCCGCGCGAAACGATCACGCGCATGATCTCGTTGGTTCCCTCGAGGATCCGGTGCACGCGCGTGTCCCGCTGCAGGCGTTCGAGCGGGTAGTCGTTGAGATAGCCGTAGCCGCCGTGCAGCTGGATCGCCTCGTCGCACACGTGGAACCCGACGTCGGTCGCATACCGCTTGGCCATGGCGCACCGGATCGTGGCGTCGGGCTGGCCGGAATCGACGGCGCGGGCAGCCGCGTGCACCAGCAGCCTGGCTGCCTCCAGCTCGGTCGCCATGTCGGCGTACCGGAACCGAAGCCCCTGGAACGATGCGAGAGTCTCCCCGAACTGCTTCCGTGTCCGGAGGTGCTCACGGGTCTCTTCGAGCGCGCGCCGCGCCGCGCCCAGCGAGCACGACGCGATGTTGATGCGCCCCCCGTCGAGACCGCGCATGGCGATCCGAAAACCCTCTCCCTCGGCGCCGATCCGGTTGGCGACCGGCACCCGGCAATCCTCGAAGATGACGGCCGCCGTCGGCTGGCTGTGCCAGCCGAGCTTGGCCTCCTGCCGACCGAACGACAGGCCCGGCGCCCCCTTCTCCACCACCACGCAGGAAATCCCGCGGGGCCCCTCGCCGCCGGTCCGCACCATGCAGGCGTAGAGGTCGGACGCCGATCCGCCGGAGATGAACGCTTTCGAGCCGTTCAGCACGTAATGATCGCCGTCGCGCACCGCGCGGGTGGACAGCGAGGCCGCGTCCGATCCCGAGCCCGGCTCGCTCAGGCAGTAGCTCGAAAGCTGCTCCATCGTCATCATTCCGGGGAGGAACCGGCCGCGCTGCTCGTCGTTGCCGAACGTGGCGATCATCCACGCCACCATGTTGTGGATCGAGATGTACGCAGCCGTCGACGGACAGGCGGCCGAGAGTTCCTCGAACACGATGGCCGCATCGAGACGCGAGAGTCCGCTGCCGCCCTGCTCCGCCGGGACGTACAGGCCGGCCAGGCCGAGACCGGCCGCCTCGCGCAGCACGTCGACCGGAAACGTCTCCTCCCGGTCCCAGTCCGCCGCCAGGGGCGCCATGCGTTCCTCGGCGAACCGGCGGACCGTGTCCTGGAAGAGTTTCTGGCCCTCGTCGAGAAAAGCGTCCACTGCCCACACCCCGTCTTCCCACGTTTCGGCGATCGTACGGCAGCCCCCCTGCCTGTCAACGAACGACCGGCACCAGCAACGCACATGCGGCCCGGTTTCCGCCGCACAGGACTGCCCGGCTTACCGGCCCAACCGCAGCGCTCTATCTTGCTAACTTGGTACCACGCGACCCGAGCGGCCTACCGAACCGGCGGCGTCGCGCGCCCGGGCGCCCTGCCACCGCACATCAAGTCGTGCCCGGCCATTTCCACGGGAGATTTCGTCACGTTGCTGACACGACGCACGTTCCTCGAAGGGCTGGCCGCCACCGCCGCCCTTCCCGCGCTGGGCACGGGCCCCGCGCACGCCAGCGAACCGATCCCGGTCGGCGCCATCTACGACCTCTCGGGGCCCCTGCAGGGCTTTGGCCAGAACCAGTGGCGCTGCGCCAGGCTCGCGCTTGACCAGATCAACGAATCGGGCGGCCTGCTCGGGCGCCCGCTCGACGTCAAGCTCTACGACTCCCAGTCCGACATGCAGTTCTACAACCAGTTCGCCAACCAGCTGGCCCTGCGGGACCGTGTGGCGGTGGTACAGGGCGGCCTGACGAGCTCCTCGCGCGAGGTCATTCGACCGATCCTGCGCCGGCTGGAAACGCTCTACGTCTACAACACGAACTACGAGGGCGGCGTTTGCGACGGCAACTTCTTCGCGACCGGCGCCACCCCCGGCATCTACGTCGACCTGCTGCTCCGCGCGGCGGCCGAGCGCTGGGGCAAGCGGGTCTACGTGCTGGCCGCCGACTACAACTACGGACAGATCTCGGCGCGGTGGATTCGCCGGGGGGCCCTGGCCCTGGGCGGCGAGGTGGTGGGCGAGGAGTTCTTCCCGCTTGAGGTCAACCAGTTCGGCGCCACGATCAGCCGCATCCAGGCCGTGGAGCCCGACGTCGTGCTCAACGTGTTCGTCGGCCCCGCCCACGAGGCCTTCTACGGACAATGGGCGTCGGCGGGCATGAACCAGCGGATTCCGATGATGTCGACGACGTTCGGCGGAACCAGCGAAATCGTCCGGATGCCGCCCGAAGTCGTCAACGGGATCATGGTCATCGGGTCGTACTACGAGAGCCTCGACTATCCGTTCAACCAGACGTGGCTGGCCGAGTTCCGCCGGCGGAACGGTACCGACTACGGCTACCTGACCGACGTGCCGATCAAGGACTGGTACGGCTGGATGCTGTGGGCGGAAGGAGTCCGGCAGGCCGGCACCACCGACCGGGAAGCAGTCGTCGCGGCACTCGAGACGGGGATCAGCGTCGACGGGCCCGGCGGCCCGCTGACGATCGACGCCCGGACCCACCACTGCTTCATGAACACCCATCTCGCCGAGGCGCGGGACGGCGAGTTCCGGATTCTCGAGCGGTACCAGAACGTGCCGCCGACCAATCCTGCGGATCAGTGCGACCTGCAGGCGCGCCCGGACACGAACACGATGTACACGCCCGACATCTGAGACGCGGCGGGGCGGCGGCAGGCATGGATCTCGCCCTCGTCGTCGGCCTGCACCTCCTGCACGCGATCGCGAGCCTCGCGCTGATCAGCGTCGGGCTGGCAGTGATCTTCGGAATGCTGCGGGTGATCAACTTCGCCCACGGCGAGTTCCTGATGGTGGGCGGCTACGCGTTCGTCCTCTCGGCCGGGGCGGGCGTCAACCTCTGGCTTGCCATGCTGGTCATCGCACCCGCAGTCGTGGGCATGCTCGGGTATCTCGTGGAACGCCTCGTCATCCGGCAGCTCAGGGGCGACGTGATCGCCACGATCCTCGCCACCTGGGGGCTGAGCCTGTTCCTGGTCGGCCTCGCGGCCACGGTGCTGGGCTACCACCAGCAGGGCGTCGCCCCACCTTTCGGAACGATTCAGATTGGCTCCTATACGATTGGGATCTATACGTTTTTCGTGATCGGTGTCACGATCCTCGTGATCCTCGCCTTGTTCGCCTGGCTGCGGTGGAGCCGGGCGGGACTGCTGGTGCGCGGCACCATGCAGGATGGCGAGCTGGCGGCCGGGCTCGGCGCCGACACGGTGCGCATCCGCAGCGCCACGTTCGTGCTCGGATCGGCCCTGAGCGGCCTCGCCGGGGCGGTGCTGGCCCCGCTCGCCGGCGTGCTGCCGGAGATCGGAGCCACGTACGTCGTCAAGGCGTTCATCACCGTGATCAGCGGGGGCGCGACCGCGCTCACCGGCACGACCCTGGCCGCGGCGCTCTTCGGTCTCACCAGTCAGGCGGCGGCATTCGTGAGCCGGCCCGTGGTCGGCGAGGTGGCGCTCCTGGTGGTGGCCATCGCGCTGCTGCGCGTGCTCCCCACCGGGATCACCGGGCGCTACTTCCGCAAGGCCCTGTGAACTGGCTCCGCGACCGCACTGGCCTGCTCGGCGCCGGGGTGGCGGGCGCCGTCCTGATCGCGGTGGTCCCGGCCGCCACGGAGGTCTATGTCCAGTTTGAACTGACCCTGTTCCTGATCTTCGCGATCCTGGCGCTCAGTCTCGCCTGGGTGTGGGGGTTCGGCGGCATCCTCAGCTTCGGCCAATCCGCGTTCTTCGGCCTGGGCGCCTACACCTTCGCCGTGGCCGTGATCAACCTCGGCGAAAGCACGCTGCCCATCCTCCTCGGGGTCCTGGTCCCGGCACTGCTGGCGGGGCTCCTCGGCTACTTCCTGTTCTGGCGGCGGATCAGCGATGTCTACCTGGCGGTGATCACGCTGGCGGTATCGCTCATCTTCTACTACCTGATCGGGGCTTCCGCCGGGAGCCAGTACCGAATCGGGGCGGCGCTGCTCGGCGGCTACAACGGGATTCCGTCCGTGCCCCCGATCAATGTCCCCGGCGCGCCCGAGCAGCCGCTGGTCTACGGGGATCTCTACATCCTCACGGCCATCGTGCTGGCCATCGTCTACGGCGGCCTCCGCTGGCTCCTCGCAACCGACTTCGGCCGGGTCGTCGTCGCGATCCGGGAGAACGAGGAGCGCGCGCAGCTGCTCGGGTACGACGTCCGCATGCGGAAGCTCGCGGTGTTCGTGATCGGCGGCGGGATCGCCGGGCTCGCGGGCGTTCTGTTCGCCGCCTGGGGCGCCTACGTGAGCCCCAACGTGTTCTCGATGACATTCACCGCGCAAATCATTGTCTGGGTGCTGGTTGGCGGACTCGGCACCCTGAGCGGAGCAGTGATCGGATGCGTGCTGGTGCAGGCCGTGATGACCTGGCTCGGCGAAGCCAAGCTGGCCGACACCAACCTCGTCCTGGGCGCCGGCTTCGTGCTGCTGGTGCTCTTCGCCCGCCGCGGCCTCGTCCCCGGGCTTCGTGACCTGCTCGCGAGAATCCGCCCTCCGGGACGCGATCCGCGATGACCGGCGCCACCCCGCTCCTGGAGACCGCGTCCCTCACCCGGCGATTCGGCGGGGTGATCGCCGTGCACGAGGTCGATTTCCAGGTAGGTGACGGCGAGCTGCGCTGCCTGATCGGGCCCAACGGCGCCGGCAAGAGCACGTTCTTCCGCTGCCTCTCGGGGCAGCTCCGGCCCACGGCCGGACGGATCCGGCTGGCCGGCCACGACATCACCGGTGACGGACCCCACGCCATCGCGCGCAGGGGGGTCGCCATCAAGACCCAGGTTCCCGCGCTGTTCGACGGACTGAGCGTGGACGAGAACGTCCGTCTCGCGACCTGGCGGTGCGGCAGCCGTGCCGCCCGGCGGCGCCGGACCGAGGAAGTCCTCGCGACGATCGGGCTCGCCCGGCAAGCCTCCCGGCCGGCCGGGGAACTGCCCCATGGCCAGCGGCAGTGGCTGGAACTCGGCCTCGTGATCGCGGGAGACCCGCAGCTGATGCTGCTTGACGAACCCACGGCCGGCATGACCCGCCGTGAAGTCGCCGAGACGGCCGATCTGGTGCGCAGGCTGGCCGAGGGACGGACGATCATCGCGGTCGAGCACGATATCCAGTTCATCCGCATGGTCGCGGACACGGTCACGGTGTTCCACCAGGGACGGATCCTCACGGAAGGCACTGTGGATGCGGTCCTGCAGGACCGCGCGGTGCGTGATGTCTACCTCGGCCACGGTCGGAACGCCCGCGCATGTTGACGGTCACCGGACTTTGCGGCGGGTACGGCTCGATTCCCGTCCTGAACGGCGTCGACCTTGAAGTCGGGACCGGCGTGGCGGCGGCGGTCCTCGGATCCAACGGCATGGGCAAGACCACGCTGATGCGCGCCCTGATGGGGTTTCTCACCGTGACGGACGGGCAAATCGTGCTCGACGGGCGCGACGTGACGAACGAGCCACCACAGGAGCGTGCGCGGGCGGGGTTCGGCTACGTGCCACAGGGGCAGGGCGTCTTCCTGCGAATGACCGTCCGGGACCAGTTGCGGTACGCGATGGTCGCGAAAGGTCGCCCCGCGGGAAGCCTGCCGGGCATCCTGGACCGGTTCCCGGCCCTGCCGCCGCTGCTTGATCGGACCGGCGATGCGCTGAGCGGTGGCGAGCGGCAACTGGTCGCACTGGCCTGCTGCCTCAGCACGCATCCCGGCACGCTGCTTCTCGACGAGCCCACGGAGGGGCTGCAGCCCTCGTTTGTCGACCAGATTCTCGAACTGCTGATCACGCTGAAGCGGCAGGACAACCTGACCATCCTGCTGGCGGAGCAAAATCTGGAGTTCGCGGCCGCCCTGTGCGACCAGGTCTCCATCATGCGGAAGGGATCGATCGCGGCGACGGCTCCGGTCGCCACCATCAGGGAAGCATCGACGGACGTCGACCTGCTGCTCGCCGGGGAACTCTGAGCGATTTGGTCAGCCGCCAATCCTTGCAGGCGCGCGCAGGGTGTTCCGGCGGCGCGGGCAACCGAACACCCGCAAGTCCTTCACGCATGGCAACTTTCGGTCTGGGAGCCACTCCCGCTGCCCGTGTCGTTGCCCGCTTCTCGATCGGGCATCGAGGGAACCGCCCGAGCTGTCTTCGGGTTGCGCGGGGCGGCGCCAGGAAGCACGCCATCACCCCGGCCCGGGTGGATCCAGACTCGATGATCTACAGCAATCTGATCCGGCACGGCCCTACTCGACGCCTTCCAGCAGGTATTCGACGAGCGCGGGCACGATGATGTCCGGCCGCTCCAGGTGCGGCACGTGACCGAGACCGGGAAAGAGCAGCACGCGCCCGTTGCCGTTCGGGATGGTGTCGGCCAACACCTGCATGCGCTCCCGGAAGACCTCCGCCGGACCGAGCAGCAGATCTTCCGCGCCCCCGAAGGCGAGCGTCGGCACCTGGATATGCGGCCAGTCGTAGACGACCGGGTCCTGGTAGAGCATCTGCCTGATGATCGCCTGCACCATGGCAAGGCGCGGAAAGTCGGAGCTGAGGGTCCACGACGCGCGGATGCGGGTATAGAGCTCGAACTTGTCATTCCAGGCCGACGGGTCGTGCCCGACGTACCGGCTGAGGTTCCGGCGGGTGCTCTGGTAGTCGGTCTGGAGGATCCGCTCGTAGATCTGTTCGACCGGCATCATCGGGCGATTGAACCGGTTGTCGGAGAGGCCGATGGGGTTGTAGATGACCAGCCGCTCGACCGAGTCGGGATACTGCGTGGTGAACCGCGTCGCGAGCATGCCGCCCATCGAGTGGCCGACCGCCATGACCCTGTCGATTCCCTCCTGCTCGAGGATGAGCTGCGTGTTGCGCGCCTGCGTGTTGAAGTTGTAGGGCGCGATCGGCTTCGACGATTTGCCGTACCCGATTTGATCCGGGGCGACGACGCGAAACCCGGCGCTGGTCAGCCCGTCGATGATGTCACCGAAGTAGAAGCCGCCGAAGTTGTTGCCGTGCATCAGCAGGACCACGTGGCCGTTGGCCGGGCCGGTCGGTGCGATGTCCATGTAGGCGATGCGCACATCCTGGCTGTACACGCTGAGGTCGAGATACTTGCTCGGGGCCGGATACGGGCACTCGTCGCAGGTGATGCTGCCCGGCTTGAGGTCGGTCGGTGTCGGTACCGGCGGCAAGATTTCGCGACCATGGGCGCCAGCGGCGGTGCCCGCACCGAGCATCGCGAGCACCGAGGCGAGAATTCTGACGTAAACGGGCACGAGTGCTACTCCGTGGTCCAGGTGCCGGGCCGACCCGGGCGCATCGGGTTCATCGACGATGATGGCAATCAATGCGGATTAGTCGACGTTAGTGACGCTCATCCGTCCCGCTCATCGAGGAAGCGCGCGAGCGTTCCCGGCTGGCGTGCCACGAGCCCCATGCTTTTTCTCGGGACGGCTGCGCAGACCAGGCAACCGTTGCGTTCCAGTTCTGCGAGCCGAGCGTCAAGTGTAGGACTGGCCCGCTCCTTGATCGCGCGGATCTCTGCCACGGCCTCTCCGCGGAAGGAAACCGTAGCTGTCTTGCCGTCGCGGGCTTGGCGGAGGACTTCGGAAAACGGGCCTTTGCCTCGCGCACGGAATACGTGATCGCCATGAAGGGATCATAACCAACCCGCATGGCTCACCACCGCCCGACGTCAGCACATCCAGCGGTGAGGTCATCCGGATGGCAGGTGCAAGAGGGCAGGATCGTGACCGTCTCGCAACGGGACAAGACCGTGGCGGAGTTCGTCACGATCCGACGGAGCCTATGCCGACGCTGGCGAATCGGCTGGAGCGTCTTGAACGCAGCGGCGCCCTCATGGCGCCAGCACTCTCGACGCGAACGTTCCGCCCGGAGGCGCTTCGGCCCGGCGCACTGGCGCGGCTTCTCGACGAGCGCTGCGAGTGAGCGTCGCCTACGTTGAGACGTCGGCGTCAACGGCGTTCACCTTCTACGAACTAGGCGCGGCGATACTGGCCAGTCGGCTGGATGGCCTTGTCTGCCTGTCTTCGCCCAACCTGCCGCCGCCGCTATCGTGACCGTGTTCGCGCTTCTCGCCGCGCTCATGCCTACCTCTCTCCCTTCCACGGCTCGCCCGGCAGGAACGGGATCAGCCGCTCAGCCACCGTCCGCGCCGCCGCCGCAAACCGCCAGTCGAACCCCGGCCGGAGCAGCGCGCCCACGTCGGCATTGAATTGGGCATCACCGACCTTGCGACTGCTTCCACTGCGCTTCTCCCAGCCATGGATCAAGCGCGTTCCGCATGGCATCCATCATCGGACCCGCGGGCCCAGGCTCGACCTGGACCAGATCGATGTCCTCGGAGTAGCGAGCGGGCGGCGTCAGGTAGAGCTTGTAGAGCGCCGTACCTCCCCGGAACGCGAGAGCCCCGGCGAGCCCCGCATCAGAGAAGATTCGGACCAGGGCGCGGCTGATGACGAGGTCCTGCTCGACCTGGAAGTCCTCGTTCCACGGTGCCTGCTGCCGCCACTCGGTTATGTAGTCGCGCGGAATCACGCGTCCACCTCGATGCCCGTGTTCACGAGAAGCCGCCACTCCTTCGACCGCAGCGCACGCTCTGCGCTCGCCCCAGGCAGCAGCTTCGTGAAGTTCCTCGCGCGATGTCGCACGTGCGCCTTGAGCAGCACCGCCCGGTCTCCGGCCCCGACATGCTCCAGGAGGTAGCCCAGTCGCTGCGACCAAACGACCGGTGCGGCCCGCGCAGCCTCGACGAGACGCGCCGGTTCCAAGTTTTCGCCAAGTTCGGAGAGCACCCCTGCCACCCGGTCCACGCCTCCGGCGCGATGCATGTACCCGACGAGATCAACCGCCGTCGCCTCCACGGTCGAAACCACGACCATGCCGCGCGGATTATTGAACCTCTCAACCGGCACGGCGGCGAGGTTCCGGCGCGCAATGAAAGCCACGCCAACGGTGCCGCAGACGATCGCCGGCCGGTTCCTCTCCACGACCACCTGGAATTCTTGTGGTCGATGGTGTGCCGCGCCGTGGTACTGTGCGGCAGATAGGAGTCCTACGTAGTAGCGGGTGTTCCGGTGCTCCATCATCGCCGGAATGAACTGATCTGCTGGCAGA
Organism: Alphaproteobacteria bacterium; assembly: GCA_022824395.1. Classification (GTDB taxonomy): domain Bacteria; phylum Pseudomonadota; class Alphaproteobacteria; order TMED109; family TMED109; genus VXPW01. Next base: position 36,185 of record JAJDZX010000103.1, on the reverse strand, counting down.
CAACCGAGCCGCCTGTACTCGGGGGGCACAATGACGTAGAACCCTCGTGCGGGACTTGCGATCTCCCCCTTCACCGCGAGTCGACTCAGTGCCTGGCGTGCCGCCACCTCGGAGACCCCGAGCGCCGCGCGAAGCTCGGACGAGCTGAAGTGATAGCGGCCACGGGCAGCAAGATCCGCGATCACGTTGCGGGCGCGCGGTGCGGAAGATGGGTACATTAGAAATGTAAAGTAGCATTATTCGTCACGTTCTCATAGTAATGTCGTAAATTCTCCGGTCCGACGCAAATGCCTGTCAGCTGCGGCCCCGACCGAACGACTTCGGTTCCAGCGCTCCCTCGGCTTCACTTGACCGTCCTGTACCCGCCTGCGGCCTTCCTGGGACGCCCCGTCTCTCTCCTGGTCCCGGTCGGGGCCCCCTGCCCCCATCCTCATGGAGCGCGGCGAGACGGCCGGTTGGTTTTGCCCGCCCGCCGTCATTCAGCCTGATGGGTTGCGGGCTGCGCCCGAACTTCGCACAGGAGAGTCTGCGCTTTTGGGACCGCTCGACCAGTGGGAACTTCGCCAACTACAGGGAGCCGCCGATCATGCAGTCGGAATACCTCGCAAACTCCCGCAGCGCTGGCGGGCGATCTGGATGTCCGGCCCCCGGCCTGCCTGCCCGCGTCGCTCGAATGCTCCGGTGAAGCCGGTTTCGAATTCGAAACGCCGGATATGGTCCCAACTGAAACGGAAGCGCGTTAGATCACACCAACGGGGTCCCAGCCCACCGGGTAGCAGGCTCGCCTAATTCGCACCTCCAGCCCGCCGCATCGCCAGCCAGACCGCATGCCCGGTGGCGGGCATCGGCACGTCATCGATCCCCAAGGGGGCGAGGGCGTCGATCAGGGCGTTCATGATCGTTGCTGGAGCTGCAATCGCCCCAGCCTGGCCCGCGCCCTTCACACCAAGGGGATTCCGCTTCGTCGGGGTCTCCAGGAACGCGATGGAGAAATCCGGCAAATCCCCTGCCCGCGGCAGCGTGTAGTCCATCAGGCTGCCGGACATCAGCTGACCGGTGCCGGGATCGTAGGCGATCGCCTCGCGCAGAGCCTGCCCCGCGCCCTGGGCAAGCCCGCCGACCACCTGCCCAAGCGTCAACTGGGTATCGAGGCGCCGTCCGTAGTCGTCGACGCCCGAATAGCGCGCCAGCGTCACCTCGCCGGTTTCCCGGTCCACCTCCACTTCCGCCGCATGGCAGCCCGACGGAAACGTGATCTCCGCACCCTCGACCAGTTCGAATGCGCCCACGTCGACGTCGCCGGCGATTTCGAAGAGGCTGATCCCCCGCTGGGTGCCTCGGACCGCGAAGAAGCCCCCCGCGTACTCGAGGTCAGCGGCATTCGCCTGGAGGAGGCGCGCAGCCTCCTCGCGGGCCCGCCCGAGAACCGCATCGATCGCCAGGCACAGTGCCGCGCCCCCCATGTGCAGGGTCCGGGCGCCGCCGTGGCCCTCGCCGACGCGGGTGCGGCGCGTGTCCGCCTGCACATAGCGGACGGCCTCCACGGCGATACCAAGCCGTTCGGCCGCGAGCCGCGGGAGCACCGTTTCATGTCCCTGGCCGGTCGAGTCCGTGCCCAGCCGGAGCTCGACAGTGCCGTCCGCCCCGACCCGCACCTCGGCGCCTTCCCGGTCAGGTCCCCGCGAGGTCTCCAGGAAACAGGCGATGCCGAAGCCCCGGAGCTTGCCCGCCTGTTCGGAGGCGGCCCGACGCCGGGCAAAGCCTCCCCGGTCGGCACGGAGCATCGCTCCTTCGATGTTCGCCGCGAAGTTGCCCGTGTCGATGGTCTGCCCGAGGGACGTCCGGTACGGAAAGCTCCGGATGACGTTCCGTTGACGAAAGTCGGCCGGGTCGACGCCGAGCTCCCGGGCCGCCTTGTCGACCAGGCGCTCGACGATGTAGTTCGCCTCCGGCTTGCCGGCCCCGCGATAGGCGTCGATCGGTGCGCAATTCGTAAACGCGCCGCGCGTTTCGAGATACACGTGGGGAATGGCATAGACGCCGCCCAGCGCGGTGGCCGGCGCCAGCGTGGAGCTGTGGGGCCCGGACGTGGACAGGCCGGCACCGAGATTGGCGACGGCACGCACGTCGAGGGCACGGAACCGCCCGCTGCCGTCCAGGGCGAGCCGCGCCCGCGCCCGGAAATCCCGACCGTGCGTGCCGGCCGCGATTTCCTCGGAACGCTGTGCCGCCCAGTGGACCGGCCGGCGGAGTCGCCGGGCCGCCAGAACGAGGAGGGGCCACTCGGGGTACAGATAGTTCTTGCATCCGAACCCGCCGCCAACATCGGGGGCCGTCAGGTCGAAATGGTCGACCGGTTCGCCGAACACCGTGGCCAGCTGGCTGCGGATCGGGTGCAGGCCCTGGCCGGTAAACGTGAGCAGGGATTTCCCGGAGTCTGCGTCGTGCTGGGCGAGTCCTGCCCGGGGTTCCAACGGGACCGCGGCTACCCGCTGGTTCATCAGGTCCAGCGTGATGACGTGGGCGGCGCCGTCGATCGCAGCTTCCACGGCCTCCCGGTCGCCCCGCTCGAACCGGAACGCTAGGTTTCCCGGCGCCTCGTCCCACAGCTGCGGCGCGGGCGATGCGAGCGCCTCTGCACCGTCGGTCACCACGGGCAGCGGTTCGTAGTCGACCTCGATCGCCTCGGCGGCGTCGAGGGCTTGCCGCAGCGTTTCGGCCACCACGAACGCGACCGCCTCACCCACGTGGCGCACGCGCCCGCGCGCCAGGACGCGGCGGGGGGGGATCACGAGCCGATCGGTTGCATCCAGCGGCGTGATACAGGGGATGGGCGCGAGGCCGAGGTCGCTCTCCACCAGCACGGCGAGTACTCCCGGCATGCTCTTGGCACGGCCGGAATCAATGGAACGGATCACCGCATGGGCATGGGGTGCACGCAGGACGACCGCTTCTGCTGCCGTCCCCCGGGCCACGTCGTCGACGAAGCGGCCTTGGCCCGTCAGGAACCGAAAATCCTCCAGTCGTCCCATGCCATCCCTTCTCCGCGGCACGAGTACCATCATGGGCCAAACCCTGGGGTCTTCAAACCGGCCCCGCACTGATCAGCTATAGCGCAACCGGTTTGGGTGGAACCGCGGGCGGTGTTTCAGCTGTTGTTCCGCTGCTTGCCGGTCCCCTGAGCCGCATGCTCACGCCCGGCGGGGCCCCTCCCCCCGGCTATTCCCTCAAGATCAGACACGCCCGCTTCTCTGGGCAAGCTTCGCAACGGACTCCGCGCCATCCTGCCAGACCCCATCGGTCCTAGCCGGTTCCACCAAAGGCTGCGGATCAACCTGGACGCGACGTCAGCGCTGCTCCAGGGCATGCCACACCCGCACGATCAGGATCTCATCATCGAGGAGCCGGTAACGGATGACGTACCCGCGTGCACCAAACTTAACCGGGAGTTCACGAAAATCCGGCTCACCTCCCCACGGCCGCCCCATTTCCGGAAACTCCAACAAGCCTTCGGCCGAGGCCAAGAGCGATTCGATCGCACGGGCGGCTGCCTGCGGGCTATGAGGCTCAATAAACTCATGCAGGCGTTTCAGGTCTTGGAGCGCTTCCGGCAGCCACCTCAAAGCCCACATTACGTGGAATCGGATCCCGCGTGGTGGCCAAGGCTCGACACCCAAGCTTTAACATCGGCATGGTCCAGGGCTTCGCCCGTGAGTTCAAACTTCTCCCACCTCTCCTTCACTAGCCGGCGCTCCTCCTCTAACGCCTCCTCTGTCTCCAAGTACTGCTCCACTGCGGCCTTCATCAGGTAGTGCGGGCTTCTGTCACGGGCTTCACCCAACGCCTTTAGACGTCGATATGTGGCCTCGCTCAACCGAAGGCCGATTGTCGGGTGCGCCATAAATCCTCCAGCTCAACCTTTTGTCACACTAAGTACAACTTTGCGGTACTAAATCTATGGCAATGCGCGACAAGCCGCAAGTGCCGGCCTCTGAGGTCCCGCGGACCACGAACACGCCAACCCGGACTTGTCTGAATGCAGGCATGGAAAATGACTGAAAGAGAGAACGACACTAATCCAATACGTACAAGTGCCGCAGAACTGCTGCACACCGTTGGTGTCTAGAACCACACGCTCAGCCTTCATCCGCCAGAAGCACTTCGAGCTGAGCCTGCGTCAAGCCTTTCGCAGACGCTTCTCCGCCCAAGGCGTCCATGGTCGCGGTCAGACGCTCCCAGGCAGCGCCCCGAAGCCGCTCGTACTGCTGCACCGACATCATCACGCCGACCGCGCGGCCTTTCTTGGTCACGCACACGGGCGCACTTTGCGCGGCATCGAGCAGGTAGCCGAAGCGATTGTTGGCTTCTCTGGCGGCAATTTCCTTCATGCAGCCATAGTCGCTCAAATGGCAACTTAACGCCATTGCTCCGCCTGCGGACATACTTCCCTCCGACGGCGCCCGGGGCCCCATTGCGGGCCCCGCTCCGCCCCAGCCGGATTCCTCAACGGTGGCCGGACTCTCGACGCGCGAGACGTGCGGAGTGCCGTCTTCGAAGAGGCGTCGCGATACGGCGCGAACAGATTCCCTACCGCGTCGGGCAATCAACAGGGCCTGATGCCGCGCACGGAGATAGTGGTCGCCAGCGGCACGGCGGCGCGCGCGAATGTCACTCCGTGGCCAGGGCGAGCGGAACGAGCTTCGACTGTCCGATTACCCGGTCGCGGGTAAGCAGGGGAACGTTATGCACGGCGCTGGTCGCCGCAATGATCTCGTCGGCCGGGTCAGCGCGGAAATCGAGGCGGACCGAGGCCCTTGCGACGCCGATGTCGATGGGCCAGACGTGCAATCCGGCAAGTGCGCGCGCGACCTCGCGGTCGTCGAGGTCCATCTCCAGCCGCCCGAGCTGGACCAGCTTTGCAAGCTCCCACAGCACGATGGCCGAAATCGACCAGCCGTTCCGCTCCAGCAAGGCGTTCTCGGCAGGCCGGAGCCCGCCGGAGAGCGCGAAAACGAGGATGTGGGTGTCAAGATTCAGCACCGGCTTCCCATTCGAGTCCCGTGCTGAAGACATCGCCCCGGACCTTCACCTTGTGGCCGAGGCTGCCGATGAGTTCGGCATGCCGCCGCTCATAGGGAAGCAGGCGCGCGACCGGCTTTCCGCGCTTGGTGATGACCAGGCCGTCACCGCCGAGATCGTCCAGCAGGGCCAGGCATTGCTCCTTGAATTTCGCCGCGCCGATGGTCTTCATCGATCCGCCTCCTGCTAATATGTCCATATTTTATGTCCAGTCGCGTAATGTGTCCATATAGAAGCGTAATCCGGCCTGCAAACGCCCCACCTCGATTGCCCTGGTTGGAAATGCCTTGCGGCGGGAGGGACAGCGGGTAGCGGGATGGATGAATGTGCGAAGCAGGACAAGACGGCGGGCGAGGGCGTAGATGGACTCTTCCGGGCCCGCTCGAGGTCGGGTCTGCAATGCTTCCCTGCCTCCAAACGACTATGCTGCACCACCGAGGTGCCCATGCGCGTGACCGTTGACATCCTGTCGGACACCATTTGCCCGTGGTGCTATATCGGCAAGCGCCGCCTCGAGGCGGCGCTGTCCTCGGCCGGTTCGACCGTCACCGCAGACGTGCGCTGGCATCCCTTCCAGCTCAATCCGGACATGCCGCCCGGCGGGATGAGCCGGAAACGCTACATCGCGCTCAAGTTCGGGGGCGCCGAGCGCGGCCGGACCATCTACCAGAACATCGCCGACGTCGCCCGGAGCTCCGGCCTTGAAATCGACTTCGATCGCATCCGCCGGACCCCGAATACCCTGAATTCGCACCGGCTGCTCGCGTACGCGGGACGGGCCGGCCGGCAGAACGACGTGGTGGAGCGCCTCTTCACGGCCTATTTCCTCGAGGGCCGCGACATCGGGTCGCTCAAGGTGCTGACCGAGGTCGGCGAGGAGGCGGGGCTGGACCGGGCGGAGACCGAACGGTTCCTCCTGAGCGATGCCGACCATGCCGAGGTGATGGAGAGCGACGCCCACGCCCGGGAGGCGGGCGCAAGCGGCGTCCCCCATTTCGTGATCGACGGTAAGCTGGCCGTTGCCGGCGCCCAGGAACCGCAGGTATTCCGCAATGTGTTCGCGGTCATCCTGGCCCGGGCGGAGCAGCACGCCTAGCTCGTTCCGGTGCCTTCCGTCATCGCTCCGGCCCGACCGTTCGCCCCGCCCCGAGCGGGCGCTTCCGGCGCCGTTTTCAACATGACTTGCGCGGTCTGTATCATCCGTTGAGGGAGAGGAACTTCCGCCGTGGCGGCGCGGGCGGTCCGCCCGTGGCGTCCGGAGGAATTATTGACCACCTGCGGTTCCCGGAACCGCGCCGTCGGGCATAGGAGGAAACACATGCCTAGTCCACAACTCCATCGGTTCGTCGATCTCACTGCATCGAAGCAGCAGGACGACGAAGCCCCCACGGAACGCAAGTCCCGCGCCCATGAGGCCACCCGCCGCGGGGTGCTTTCCGCCGCCGCCGGTGTCGCCGCGGTTACGGCGATGGCCCCAGAGGCCTTTGCCCGCAACTTCGGCCCCGATGCCGAACCGGTCCGGTACCCCGAACCGGACGTCGTCCCCCTGGATGGCCGGTTCCGTTACAAGCTCGGCAACACGCCGATCCTGCGTCTCCACCGCGGAACCTTCTGGGCCGAAGGCCCGGCCTGGAACGGGGTTGGGCGTTACCTCCTCTGGAGCGACATCCCCAGCAACGAGCAGCTCCGGTGGATCGAGGAGGACGGCCACGTCTCGCGGCAGTTCCGTTACCCCTCGGGCAACTCCAACGGGAACACCTTCGACTACAGCGGCCGGCAGATCGCCTGCGAACACGGCAACCGCCGGGTGGTGCGCTACGAGTACGACGGTTCCATCACCGTGCTCGCCAACGAGGCGAACGGCAAGGAGTTCAACGCGCCGAACGACGCGGTCGTGCATCCGGACGACGGCTCGATCTGGTTCACGGACCCGGGCTACGGTTCACTGATGAACTACGAGGGCCACCGGCTCAACACCGGCAGCCCGCAGCCGATCCAGAAGGAAGCGATCTATCGGATCGACGCCCAGACCGGCGCGGTGGCGAAGGTTGCGGACGAACCGTTCAAGCCGAACGGGCTCTGCTTCAGCAACGACTACACCAAGCTCTACGCTGCCGACACCGGGGCGAGCCACTACCCGGAAGCCTCGCCGAACATCATGGTCTGGGACATCGACGGCGCCAGCCTGAAGAACCCGCGCGAGTTCGCCAGCATGGAACTCGACGGCAAGACCGGCTTCGCCGACGGCATCCGCTGCGACGAGGACGGCAACATCTGGGCCAGTGCCGGCTGGGTCGGTGACGGCTACGACGGGGTGCACATCTTCGCCCCGAACGGCGACCGGATCGGCCAGATCCGCCTGCCCGAGATCTGCTCGAACGTCTGCTTCGGCGGCACCAAGCGCAACCGTCTCTTCATGACCGGCAGCCAGTCGCTGTATGCGGTCTACGTCGAAACGATCGGCGCCCACATCACCTGACACCGTCGCTAAGCGACCTTGTCTTCGCCCGCCTCGCCGCCATCGGCGAGGCGGGCGATTTCGTCGGCGACCCCGAACGTCCCGCTCAGAATCTGCTTCGTCCCGATCCACTCGGCCCGTACCCGGATCGACGCCTGATCGAGCATCGCGGCGCCGTCCGTTCGGTGCATCCAGCCGAGCAGCGCTTCCGGATCGGCGACCCGCCCGTTGCGGAACGTGACGCTGAGCCCGGCGCCCCCCGCCGTCAGCCGCTCGATCCCGGCCGCCCGGCAACGGAGCCGGATCGCCATCACCCGCAGCAGGTTCCGGACCTCCTCGGGGAGCGGACCGAAACGGTCCTCCAGCTCGTCGCCGAAGGCAGCCAGCTCGTCGTCACTCCGGAGGGCCGCCAGCCGGCGGTACAACGTCAGGCGGACCCCGAGGTCGGCGACGTAGTCGTCGGGGATCCGGCTCGGTACGCGAATCCGGACCTGCGGGGCCCAGCCATCCGTGTCCGCATCCTCGGCAGCCCCGGACCGCAGTCCCTCGACCGCCTCCCGAAGCAGCTGCTGGTAGAGCTCGACCCCGACCTCGCGAATGTGCCCCGATTGGTCTGCCCCCAGCAGGTTGCCGGCGCCGCGGATATCGAGGTCGTGGCTCGCGAGCGTGAAGCCAGCGCCCAGGCCGTCCAGCCCCTGAAGCACCTGGAGGCGCTTCGTCGCGTTCTCCGTCATGGCCTGCCCGGCAGCGAGCGTGAAGTAGGCGTACCCCCGGGTGTGACGCCGGCCGATTCGGCCGCGCAGCTGGTAGAGCTGCGACAGTCCGAACCGGTCTGCGTGCAGCACGACCAGCGTGTTGGCCCCGGCGATGTCCAGCCCTGATTCGATGATCGACGTCGACACCAGGATGTCGATCCGCCGATCATAGAAGGCCGTCATCACCTCCTCGAGGGCGGCCGTTCCCATGCGTCCGTGCGCGGTCGCGATGGTCGCGTCGGGCGCGAGTTGCTGGAGTTCCCGCACGGCCGCATCGAGCATCCGGATGCGGGGCACCACGCAGAACACCTGCCCGCCGCGCCCGCGCTCGCGGCGGATCGCCTCGCCGATGACCACCGGGTCGAAGGGCGTCACGTAGGTCCGGATCGCCAGACGGTCGACCGGCGGCGTGGAAATGAGGCTGAGATCGCGCACCCCGGTCAGGGCCATGTGAAGTGTCCGGGGAATCGGGGTCGCCGTCAGCGTGAGGACGTGGACCTGCGCGCGCAGCGTCTTCAGGCGTTCCTTCTGCGCCACGCCGAAGTGCTGCTCCTCGTCGACCACGAGGAGACCCAGATCCGCGAAGCGAATCCGGTCGGCGAGCAGGGCATGCGTGCCCACGACGACGGCGAGCGACCCGTTTGCGAGGTCGCGGCGCACCTCGTTGCGGCGCGCCGGCGGTGTCAGCCGGGAGAGCTGCCCGACCGAGATGCCGGTCCCCTCGAAGCGCGCGCGGAAGGTCTCGTAGTGCTGCCGCGCGAGCAGCGTGGTCGGCACCACGACCGCGACCTGCTGGCCGGTGCCGGCGACGGCGCGGGCGGCCCGCAGCGCCACCTCGGTCTTGCCGAAGCCCACGTCGCCACAGACCAGCCGGTCCATCGGCCGCTCGCTCGCCAGGTCGGCCTCGATCTCCCGGATGGTCTCCAGCTGATCGTCGGTCTCGTCGTGGGGAAACGCCGCGCAGAACGCGGCGTAGCTGTCGTCGTCCGCACGGATGGCGGACACCCGGCGCTCGCTCCGCTCCGCCGCCAGCCGGATTAGGTCGTGCGCCATCTCCGCGACCCGCCGCTTGACGCGGTCGCGCCGCAATGCCCAGCCGGAACCGCCGAGCCTGTCGAGCGTCGGCACCCGCTCGCTCTCCGCGTTGCCGTAGCGCGACACGAGATCGATGACCTCGACCGGCACGAACAGCCGGTCGCCGCCGCGGTAGACGATGCGCAGGCAGTCGTGCGGGGCGCCGTCGGCATCCACGGTCTCGAGACCCTCGTAGCGACCGATCCCGTGGTCGACATGCACGAGGAAGTCCCCCTCGGTGAGCGCCGTCGCGAGACGCAACGCCTCGTCGGCCTGACGCCGCGGGGCTGCCGGCCGGTGCGCCCGCGGCCCGAACACGTCGTCCTCGGTGATGACGACCGTGTCGGCGGAGCCGAAGCCGCTTCGAAAGGGCCCGACCATCACGGGCACCTCGGCCGGGGCCGCGGCAACGACCTCGCTCCAGGTCCTGGCGGTGCTCGCGCCCGGCAACCCGTGACGGCGCAGCAGCGGGACCAGGCGGGCGCGCGAGGCCGGGCTCTGGCAGCTGACCGCCACGACCCGCCCGGCCAGGCGCTGCTCCAGCGCGAAGGCCGCAACGGCCTCGAACACGGCGTCCGGCCCCCGGTGCCCCTCGCCCGCGAAGTTCCTGCCCGCCGTGCCTCCCAGGTCCACCGTTTGCGGGGGGCCGGCGAAGGGGATCAGGATGCCGTTCGGGCATTCCGCGATGCGCGCCCGGAGCTCCTCGGGCGCGAGGTACAGCCGTTCGGGATCAAGGGGCTTGTAGGTCGGCGTCCCGGCAGACGGGCGGTCTCCTGCGCGCCGCGCGGCCGCGTACTCGCCGATCAGTTCCCACCGCTCCGCCACCCGGTCCGGGAAGTCCTGCTCCACGAGCACCACCCCGGGCCGCACATGGTCGAGCAGCGTTTCCATGGTCTCGTGGAACAGCGGCAGCCAGTGCTCCATCCCCGGGTACGGCACGCCGCCGGACACCGCCTCGAACAGCGGATCATCGTCACGTACCGCGCCGAAGGCCCGCCGGTATCCGTCACGGAATCGGTCCTGACCGTCCCGGTCGAACGGCACCTCCGAGAACGGCAGGATCTCGACGGCGTCCAGCCCCCCGGACGTCCGCTGCGACATGGGGTCGAACACCCGGATGCTCTCGACGTCGTCTCCGAAGAAGTCGATCCGCGCCGGATGGTCGCTCCCGGCGGGAAACACGTCGACGAGCGAGCCGCGGGCCGCGAACTCGCCCGGTTCCATGACGGTGCCCGTCCGCCGGTACCCCCAGCCCGTGAGGCGCCCGATCAGGACGTCGTGGCGCGCGACGGTACCGACCGCAATCCGGAGCCGCGCGCCCAGGAACCGGGCGCGCGGGGGCACGCGCTGGGTGACGGCGTTGACCGTCGTGAGCACGATGTCCGGCGTGGTGTCCGCCAGACGCACGAACGTTGCGAGCCGGAGCCCCGACACGCCCGGGTTTGGCGATACCCGGTCGTACGGCAGGCAGTCCCAGGCCGGAAACGCCGCCACGTGGATTTCGGGACTAAGCGTGCCGAGCACCGCCTCCGTCGTCGCCAGGTGCCGATCGTCGCGGAGCACCCAGAGAATCGGGGCCGCATCGGCGCGGGCAAGTGCTGCTTCGGCCACCTTCAGGGCCGCATAGCCCTCCGGCATGCCGTGAAGCGGCGCCGGTTCCCGGCCGGAGGCCAGCCCGTCCAGAAAGGACCCGGTCACGGCCCCGGCCGGCGGGACTGCACGTAGGAATCGATGCGCGCGGACACCGGCGCCGCCCAGCCCGGCCAGGCCTGCGCGCCCAGCAGGCAGGCCATCAGGTCCGGATCGGCGTGCGTGTCGAGCAGGCGCTCGAGCAGGCGAAGCTCGGTGACGGCCATCGCCTCGCCTTCGGCGGCGAAGAAGCCCGACATCAGCACCGCGAGTTCCCGCGTGCCCAGAGCACGGCAGCGAAACCGGAGCTTGCGGAGCAGGACGCCGGCGTCCGGATCGCGCCGGTTTCCAGCCGGCGTGGTCACGACCGGGCGGTAGGCGGTTCCTCGCCCTTGTCTGCGGCGGCCGACCGCGGTGGCGTGACGATTCCTGCCGAGATCACCATCTTGATGCCCTCCTCGACCGACATGTCGAGGTGCACCAGATCCTCGCGCGGCACGAACAGCAGGAAGCCCGAGGTGGGATTGGGGGTCGTCGGCAGGAAGACGTTCACGAGATCGCGATCGATCCGGTCCCGCACTTCGCCCCTGGTGCGGCCCGTGATGAAACCCACGGCCCAGAGACCGCGACGCGGGTACTCGACCAGCACCACCTCGCGGAAGGACGACGACGAGTCGGCGAATACCGTCTCGAAGATCTGCTTGAGCGCGCCGTACACGCTCCGCACCACCGGCACCCGATCGATCAGGCTTTCGCCCAGGCGAAACACCATGCGGCCGATGAGGCCGGCGGCGAAGAAGCCGACGACCAGCAGCATCAGCAGGAGTGCCAGTACGCCGAGGCCCGGAATGTCGAACGGGAGGTACTGGTTCGGGTCGTACTGGGCCGGAACCAGACCGCGCATCTGGTCGTCGACGAGCTGGACGAAGAGGACGGCCAGGTAGATCGTGATGCCGATCGGCGCCGTCACCACGATGCCGGCGAGCAGGTACGTCCGCAGCCGGGCCGTCAGCCCCGGCCGGCGCCGCGCCTCCCCCGGAGTCTCGGGCGAGTCCTCGTGCTGGTGCTCGCTAATCGGACGACTCGCTCAGGAAGCCTGACAACGCCCGGAGGGTCTCGTCAGGCGCTTCCTCGGGCAGGTAGTGCCCGCAGTCGACGGGTTCCCCGGCGACGTCGTCGGCCCATTCCCGCCACACCGCCAGCGCATCGTAGAGCTCGTGGACGACGGCGCGGGCGCCCCACAGCACGAGGAGCGGGCAGCGGATCCGCTGGTCCCGGTCGGCCGCATGGTCGGCGAGGTCGATCGTGGCCCCGGCCCGGTAATCCTCGCAGGTCGCGCGGATCGTCTCGGGGTCGGCAAAGCACCGGAGATACTCGGCGCGCACCGCCGCCGGCATCCAGGCGGTCCCCTGCCCCCAGCTCGCGAGCTTGGTGTCGAGATAGAACTCCGGCTCGTTCCCGATCAGGCGCTCCGGCAGGGGTGCCGGCTGGCTAAGAAAGAACCAGTGGTAGTAGCGGCGCGCAATGCGCTGGTCGGCCGATTCGAAGACGTGCGAGGTCGGGACGATATCGAGGACGGCGGCGCGCTGGACGCGGTCCGGCCAGTCGAGGCACATCCGGTGCGTGACCCGAGCCCCCCGGTCGTGGCCGACCACCTGAAACCGCTCGTGGCCCAGCTGCTCCATCACCGCGACCTGGTCGGCCGCCATCGCGCGCTTCGAGTAGGCGCGATGCTCCGGGTCCGACGGCGGCTTCCCGCTGTCGCCGTAGCCCCGCAGGTCGGCCGCGACCACGGTGAAACGCTCGGCCAGCCGGGGCGCGATCTTGTGCCACATCAGGTGCGATTCGGGGTAGCCGTGCAGCAACAGCAACGGGGGGCCGCTCCCCCCGATGCGTGCCGCGATCGGACACTCGCCGGCAGCGATGACGCGCCGTTCAAAACCGGGGAACAACTCGGACATGCAAACCCTCCACCGGAGGCACACTACCGTGTGTATCGCTTCGGGTCATGGTCTGACCCCTGCGCGATGTCCGGCGGCGCCCGGTACGCGCCGCACGCCAGATCGGATCGGCAATGTGGTCTTCGGCCGCGCCGCGCGGAAGCAGCCATCGATCGCCTTATTCTGACCGACCGGCGTGCTTCCCGCTTGCCGCGCCGCTCCCCACCAGAGCGCGATCCGACCCGCGTGAAGCATCTGGAGACGGGATGGATGCCGGCACTCGCTTCGGCCGTGGTCCCGTGGATGTCGGTCTCGGCCCGGCCCCGCCCTCGGCCTCGAGCGCCGGCGAACCCGTGCCCCGGTCGGCGATGCCCCGTAGCGAGGGCCCGTCGCGGACTTCGTGGCGCCTGCAGGGGTAGAGGCCGGTCAGCGTCGGCACCACCTCACCGCTTCCAGCGCAGCGGTAGGAACCGTCGTCTGGCCGCGCCCAGCGCGAGTCCCGGCGCGCTACCGTCACACGCGAACCGCGGTGGCACGACAAACGATCGTCGGCACGGGCAGCCGATACGGCGTCCTATGATCCAATGCGTGGCACGTCTAATCGACATGCGCCCGGTTTGATGGGAGCGGCGAGGCTCATGCGACCGTTTGCGGCAGCTTTGGTCCTGATGGTTCTTGCGGCGATGCCGGCGTTTGCGGCGGAGAAGCTGCGCATCGCCACGACCGGCGATTATCCGCCGTTCAGTTATGTCGACGATGCCGGCGAGATCGCCGGCTTTGACGTTGACATCGCGCTGGCGCTCTGCGCGGAACTCAACGCCGACTGCGAGATCGTGCTGGAGGATTGGGAGCAGCTGATCCCGGAACTGCGCGCCGGCAACTTCGATGCCATCGCCGCCAGCATGTCGATCACCGAGAAGCGGCGCCTGGAGGTGAGCTTCACGGACCGGTACTACAGCAACATGGTCCGCTTCGTGGCGCGCACGGGATCCGGCTTCGACCCGGCCGACGCAGCGGGCAAGACCATCGGCGCGGCCCGGGCCACGATCGCCTCCGACTGGCTCGCGGCGAACCTGGCCCGCACGGCGACCATCAAGCTCTATGCCGGCCAGGAGGAACTCCACGCAGACCTCGCGGCCGGTCGCCTGGATGCCCTGTTCGGCGATGGCCTCGGCTCCCACGCCTGGCTTCAGGGCCCGGCGGGCGCCGGCTTCGAGTTCGTCGGCGAGGGATACCGGCTGGATGAGGGCATTGGCATCGCGGTGCGCCACGAGGACGCCTCCCTTCTGTCACGCTTGAACCGCGGCCTTGAGGCCATCCTGGCGAACGGCACCTACGAGCAGATCAACGCCCGCTACTTCCCGTTCAGCATCCATTAGGTCATTTGTTAATGGGCGTGCGACCACAGCCGGCATCAGCAACCGCGGTTGGCTGGACCATCGCCCAGCTTCGCGATCCCGCAACAGAAGGTCGCCGGCAGGATTGAAGCTTTTTTGCTCGAGGCTTTAGCACCGTGGCCCATGCCGTTGGCGACCCAGTGCAGGCTGTCAGTACACACGCAATTCTCTTCGAAAATTTTGTCAGCATCGTCGATTACGCAACTGTCCCGGATGGTGTCTCGGCATAGTCCGGTATTTCAATAACAGCGTTGTTGCACATTAACATTAATAATGTTAGTGTGCATCATGACGTTAGCAATAAGCCACGACATGTCAGCAGAGTCTGTCGCCGGACCACTGCAGCGCTATCTCGAAGACACCCTTCACGAACCCGTGAGTGTCGTCGCACTCGAACGCGCCCCGAGCCTCCCCTCGTTTCTCTCCCGAATGTACAGCCTCCATGAAGGCCACATAGCGGAAAGACGATGCATCTTCCTTGCGACGGCCGATAACACCACCACACCTTCAGCCGTCGCCAAGCACGTCGCCCTGGTCCGTCCCCTCGTGGACGCGATCGTCGTCTTCGTCGCTCCATGGCTGAGCGCTCACAACCGTTCGCGCCTCATTCGACAAAGGGTGCCTTTCGTCGCGCCCGGCAAGCACCTTTATATCCCTGACCTCGCTATGGACTTGCGCGAACGTTTCCGCAGCACGGAACCGCGGCGCGCAACCGGCCTTTCGCCAGCAGCTCAAGCTGTCCTATTCCATCGCCTCCTCCGGCTCGACGAAGCTGCGACAACTCCATCTCTGATCGCCACGCAGTTGCGCTATTCGACGATGTCGATCGGCCGCGCGTTCGACGATTTGGTCAGTGCCGGGCTTGCCCAAACCGAAAGACGCGGCAAGGAGCGGCATATCCAGTTCGAGGCCGAAGGGAGGCAGCTGTTCGACGCCTCGCACGATCGGCTGCGCAGTCCCGTCCGTGCCGAAAAGTTCATCCGAGACGCCGGCATCAGTCCGCCATTCAAGCTTGCGGGCGAAGGGGCGCTCGCGCACCTGACCGAGTTGTCACCGCCGCCACTAAAGGCTTTCGCGGTCCCGGCCAGCGATTGGAAAGTTGCCGTACGGACCTGCGGGCTTGTCGAAACTGAGCGGGATCGCGCTTCCTACATCGTCGAAACGTGGTCATATGCCCCTGACGCCTTGTCTGCCGCACCCACCGTGGATCCGCTGTCGCTCTACGCACAGTTCCACGGCCACCGGGATGAGCGCGTTTCCATGGCAGCGGATCGACTGCTGGACGGAGTTCCGTGGTAACCGGGATCGCGAGGTTTCGCGAACACTTCGCCGGGCACGAGGATCAATACGCGATCATCGGCGGTACCGCTTGCGGTTTGCTGTTCGATGCGGTGGGTCTCACTTGCAGGGCGACCAGAGACATTGACATGGTGCTCTCCATCGAAGCGGTTGACGCCAAATTCGGAAGAGCCTTCCGGGCCTTCCTTGATGCAGGCGGATATCAGGCGCGCAAACGCAGCGACGGGCGACGGGAGTTCTACCGCTTCCACCGGCCGACCAGAGTTTCCCCTTCATGATCGAGCTCTTTTCGCGGCGGCCCGTGAGTCTCGACCTGCCCGACCACGCGATCTACAGGCGGGTGCCGGTAAATCAGGACATCGTCTGCCTTTCGGAAGTGTTGCTGGACGATGCCTATTTCGAGGCTCTGCAATCAGCAAGACGCCAGGTTGACGGCGTTACGATCATCGACGAGATGCTCTTACGATTCAGAGCCCGCGCGTTTCTCGACCTCTCAGCTCGCGCTGAAGCAGGTGATAACGTCAAACGCAACGACACTAGGAAGCATCGCAATGACGTGTCCGGCTGGCTCAGCTACTGCCGCAGAATGCAAGGACCAAACTTCCGGAGCCCGTCCTCCACGACCTCCAGGCCTCCGTCGATTTGGCTCGCGCTGACGATACGCTCGACCCTAGAGCATTTGGCGCTCCCTTCACCGGGACGAGACAGTCGATCTTCTCTGCCGATTCTCACCAACGTAGCCGGCGTTTCTCATCCAACGTAGCCACCCCAGCAGCGACCCCCGGAGCAGAACGAGCCGATCAGGTTGAAGTGGGCACGTCGTCCTCCGCGAGCGTTCCGTAGTCGACCCCCACCGTCGGCCTGCCCGCAGGAGGTGCACGGAGTGCACGCGACGCGCGACTGCTTACGCGACCGAGCGCGGTGACGATGGCGTCGCGCGCGCCCGAACCCTGTGCGGGCCGCCGAAGGCCGCGCTCCAGATCAGGTCCATTCTCCAGGCCGGGGGTGTGCGGTCGCCTGCACGCCAGGTCCACGGATCCCGTCTGGCCCGCAGGCGCCAATGTAGTCCGTGGCGTCGAAGACGCCCCCGGCTTCTCTTCCGACTGAGCATGTCACCTCACAGAGTGCATGCTCTCGCCAGCGTTGGTGATCGTGCCTCCGCTCCCAACGCGGCGAGACACGCCGTGCAACTGCGCAGTAGATAGGCGGGTGGGGCTACAGTACTCTACTGTAATCTGCATTACATGCCATTGGACATGCCATGCCCCAGCAGGTGACCGCACGATTGCCCGACCCGATGGTCGATGCGCTTGATACGGCGGCACAACGGCTCCGGCGCAGTCGGGCGGACGTCATCCGACTCGCGGTCGAGCACTATCTCGAAGATTTCGACGATCTCTCCGTTGCCATCGACCGGCTCCGCGATCCCGCCGATCCGGTGCTGGACTGGGATCAGGTCCGGCGTGAACTTCTCGATTCGGATTAAGGGGAGCGCGGCCAGAGAGCTGAAGCGCATCGCCAAGCGGGACCGTACCCGCCTGGTCGCGGCCATCGACCGGCTGACGGAATTCCCCTATCTCGGTGCTGCTCTGAAGGGCGATCTTCGCGGTCTGCGGCGACTGCGCGTCGGTGATTTCCGCGTGATGTACGAGGTGCGAGACGATGAGCTCATCGTGCTGGTCGTTCGTGTCGCTCACCGCCGCGACGCCTATCGGCGGACACCTTTGTGAGTCGTGGCCGACGATCGCCCCGTGGTGCGCGGGCCCACGGGTCGGCTCATTGCGGCGAAGGCATTGGCATGAGCGCGTTCCCTATCGCACCGCAGTCCGACAGCGACGAGACAGTGCACGCCGAGGCGGTAGTGCACCCGGCGCCAGGCAGGCGCACCGCGTCGCACGTCTACGATGAGGTGCCCGATGCCTTGAAGTCACGACAGGGAGCGGGAGCACGGGCCCGGAACGAAACCTCGGACAGATCTGGTGGCTGGCTCCGCTGGTCCCCGCACCGGCGTTCGTCGTCTTCTCGCCGGGTGTTGCCCTGAAACCAGTCGGCACGATGGATGGAGACGCGCGGTTTCTGACGGAGCCTCCAAGAGGCATGGAGGTAAAGGGGATCACGCCGTACCGGCGAGCTCACGCAGCGTGCGCGCGAGCAATCGGAACTCCCCGGCGTTCAACGACGTCTGGCGCCAGGCCAGCCCGACCTGGCGGAATGCAGGCGTGCCGAGCCGCGAGAGCGAGATGCCGGTGCCCCGGGTGATCTCCGCTTCGGCCGCAAGCCGAGGGATCAGCGTGACGCCGATGCCCGCCGCGACCATCTGCACCAGAGTGTGCAGACTGCTCGCCTCGAACTGCGCCCGCGCCCTTCGGTCGCCCATCTGGCAGACATCAAGCGCATGGCCGCGAAGGCAGTGTCCGTCCTCGAGCAGCAGGAGGCGTTCCCCGGCGAGCGCTTCGGGAGGCACCTCGTCGGCGCCGGCGAGCGCGTGGGTCCGGTCGCAGGCGAACAGGAACTCGTCCTCGAGGATTTCCTCGACGGCAAAATCCCCGGTCTCGCAGGGCAGCGCGATCAGCACCGCGTCCAGCTCTCCGTCCTCCAGGCGGGCGAGCACCCGGGTCGTCTGATCCTCTCGCAGGTAGACGGTCAGTTCCGGGAACCGCTCCCGCAATCCCGGCAGGACGCGCGGCAGGAGGAAGGGGCCGATCGTCGGGATGACCCCGAGGTGCATCTCACCGGTCATCGGGGCGCGGCCGGCGCTGGCCACCTCCATGACCGCCTCGGCATCGCGCAGCAGCGCCCTCGCTCTCTCGGCGATCTCGACCCCGACGCGCGTGATCAGCACGTGCCGGTTCGAACGCTCCGCGACCGCGGTGCCGAGCACCGATTCTAGATCGCGAATCCCGGCGCTGAGCGTCGACTGGGTGACGCGGCAGCGTTCCGCCGCGCGCCCGAAGTGCCGCGCTTCCGCCAAGGCCGTCAGGTACTCGAGTTGCTTCATGGTGGGCAGGCGCTTCATCGGACAATCTTTCGTATTCGGTGCATACGATCAATACAGAAAATATTTATCGTTGGACACGATGATGTGCAACCCATAGGTTCGTTCCTGTGAACGCGGCCTGACGGCAACGGGGTGCCTGCAGATGACTCGGCCGGTCGACGCCGGAACGCGCGATACGGGACGCCGCCTGGCGGCAACAGCGCTTGCGCGCGGCCTGACAGACGCCGGAAGCGATGCCCGGTAGGGTGCACGGCGATCCCGTCGTGGCTGTCGACGGCGCCGGCGAGCGCTGCCGCGCCGCTGGCCCTACCGTGCCGGCCCCGGACCGGCTTTCGCCAGGGCGCTATCTACCGAACCGATCAGAACCGCAGGACCTGTGAAGGAGAACACCATGAACGAAGGCACATGCCCGGTCATGCACGGCGCACGCGGATCCACCGCCGGCGGCGGCATGTCGAACCGGGACTGGTGGCCGAACCAGTTGAAGCTCGACGTGCTCCACCAGCACTCAGCTCTCTCCAACCCGATGGGCGCGGCGTTCGACTACGCCGAGGCGTTCAGGAGCCTCGACCTCGACGCGGTCAAGCAGGACATCTTCGACCTGATGACCGAGTCGCAAGACTGGTGGCCCGCCGACTACGGCCACTACGGCCCGCTCTTCATCCGGATGGCGTGGCACAGCGCCGGCACCTACCGGATCGGCGACGGGCGCGGCGGCGCGCGCTCCGGCACGCAACGCTTCGCGCCGCTCAACAGCTGGCCCGACAACGGCAACCTCGACAAGGCGCGCATGCTGCTCTGGCCGGTCAAGCGGAAGTACGGCAGGAAGCTCTCCTGGGCCGACCTCATGATCCTGGCGGGCAACTGCGCCCTGGAATCGATGGGATTCAAGACGTTCGGGTTCGCCGGCGGGCGCGAGGACGTCTGGGAACCGGAAGCGGACATCGATTGGGGCTCCGAGAACGTCTGGCTCGGTGACGAGCGCTACACCGGTGACCGGGAACTCGACAATCCCCTCGGCGCCGTCCAGATGGGTTTGATCTACGTCAACCCGGAAGGCCCCAACGGCAACCCCGACCCGGTCGCCTCCGGCCGCGACATCCGCGAGACCTTCGCCCGGATGGCGATGAACGACGAGGAGACCGTCGCGCTTACCGCCGGCGGCCACACCTTCGGCAAGGCCCACGGGTCCGGCGACACGGCCCATGTCGGCCCCGAACCCGAGGGCGCCCCGATCGAGGAGCAGGGCCTCGGCTGGAAGAGCAGCTTCGCAAGCGGCAAGGCGGGCGATGCGATCACCAGCGGCATCGAGGGCGCGTGGACCCCGACGCCGGTCACGTGGGACAACAGCTACTTCGACACCCTGTTCGGCTACGAGTGGGAAGCGACCAAGAGCCCCGCGGGCGCCTGGCAGTGGCGACCGAAGAACGGCGCCGGCGCGGACACCGTGCCGGATGCCCACGATCCGTCCAAGCGCCATGCTCCCATGATGACCACGGCCGACATGGCCATGCGGATGGACCCGATCTACGAGCCGATTTCAAGGCACTTCCACGCCAACCCGGACGCGTTCGCCGACGCCTTCGCGCGGGCATGGTTCAAGCTCACGCACCGGGACATGGGTCCGCGCGGGCGCTATCTCGGCCCCGAAGTCCCTGCCGAGGAGCTTATCTGGCAGGACCCCGTCCCGCCCGTAGCGCATCAGCCGATCGACGCGCAGGACATCGCCACGCTCAAGGCCAGCCTCCTGGCCTCCGGGCTCTCCGTCTCCGAGCTGGTCTCGACGGCCTGGGCCTCGGCGTCGACGTTCCGCGGCTCCGATCTCCGCGGCGGGGCGAACGGCGCGCGCATCCGTCTCACGCCGCAGAGGGACTGGGAGGCCAACGAGCCGGCACGGCTCGCGAACGTGCTCCAGGTCCTCGAAGGCGTCCAGCGCGCGTTCAACGAGACGAAGGCCAACGGCAAGGCCGTGTCGCTGGCCGACGTGATCGTCCTCGGCGGTTGCGCCGGCGTCGAGCAGGCGGCGAGGAACGGCGGCCATGAGGTGACGGTACCGTTCGCCCCGGGACGCACGGACGCCTCACAGGAGCAGACGGACGTCGAGTCCTTCGCCGTGCTGGAGCCGTCCGCGGACGGGTTCCGGAACTTCCTCAAGCACCGGCATCCCGTCCGGGCGGAGGAGTTGCTGGTCGACCGGGCGCAGCTGCTGGGGCTGACGGCGCCCGAGATGACCGTGCTCGTCGGCGGCATGCGCGTCCTCGGCACGAATGTCGGACAGTCGGACCACGGCGTGTTCACCGAGCGGCCGGAGGCCCTCACCAACGACTTCTTCGTGAACCTGCTCGACATGGGCACCGCATGGGGGGCGACGTCCGAGTCCGAAGACGTGTTCGAGGGGCGCGATCGTGCCACGGGCGAGCTCAGGTGGACCGGCACCCGTGTCGATCTCATCTTCGGCTCGAACTCGCAACTCCGGGCGCTGGCCGAAGTGTACGGGTCGGAGGACTCTGCAGAGCGCTTCGTGGACGACTTTGTCGCCGCATGGGACAAGGTGATGAACCTCGACCGCTTCGATCTCGCGTGATCGGGGACGAAGGTCCGCGGCGGAAACGCCGCGGACCTTCTCCATTCGCGTGCGGGAGACACCGGCACATGCAACGCCGTGCCGCCCGCGTGATCCATCTCGAATTCCGGGCCGTGACGCGCGACGTTCGTTTGTCTGGGGACAGCTGACGAGGCCAGCACCAGCGCTCACCCGCCCGAGCGCACGAATCAATCGTGCCGGGGCCGGCCTCCCACCAAGACATCGCGCGCCTCGTTGACCATCGCCGCCAGGTGATCCGTCCCGCCGGCATCCGGATGGAGGCGTGCCTGCAGTCGCCGATGGGCCGCCTGCACGGTCTCCACGTCCGCGTCGTCGTCAAGCCCCAGGACCCGCAGTGCCTCAGCCCGCGTCATGGGTCCGGTCGCGGCTGCGGCCCCCTGCCCCGCCGGGTCCACGTGCTCCCGCCAGTCGCCGCCGTAGCGGTCCAGCCAGCTCTCCAGCAGCCGAACTGAACGCTCGCACCGGGCCGAGCATTCCGCGTACAGGGCGCGCATCTCGTCCGTCGACAGCGAGCGCAGGGGCCGGCCGGCCAACGGCCCGGACAGCACTTCCCCGTCCAGATCACCGCTCGCGTGGTCGAGCGTCATCCGGAGCACGAGGCCCTGAACCTGTGAGGTTCCTGGCCGCGGCCCCCCGCCGGCGGCGGCGGTGGCGGCGCGGCCAAGCAGGCCGGAGAGGAGCCGACCGAGCAGGAAGCCGCCCCCGTGGCGGAACAGCCAGGCGATCAGCACTCCGATAAACGCGGGGATGGCCGCCAGGGCACCGGTGCCGCGGAGCGCAAGAAATCCGCCCAGTGCCAGCAGTGCCAGCATCAGGGCGACCCAGAAGATCCGCTGGCCGGAGCCCGGGGCCGTGCGCAACAGCACCTCGCGCCCGATTCCGATGAGGGCGATGGCGGTGAGCCCGATCAGCAGGTACGTCACGACGAGACGGACTGACGGGAGTCAGCGGGGCGCGCTAAGCCGGAGGACCTTCTCGCCCGTTCGCCGTTCATGCGCCGCCAGGGCCTTCAGGCCGCCCGCCGCGTAGACGGCAGTTGCGCGCAACAGCGTACGCAGCGTCGCCGCGCTGCCGGGTCCGAACCGGGCGTATGCCCCGCCCGACACCTTGGCGACGGCCTGGAACACGTCGGCAGCGACCGGGTCGTGCCCTTCCTGGAACATGAAGAGGCGGACGCCCTGCATCCCGAGCACCCCGGCCTGGGCCACCAGCGGGTCCGCGGCTTCCTCGCACGCGTCGCCCGCGTAGACCATGGCCGCCACCGGGGTCCGCTCGTGTTCGGCGGCGGCGTGCGAAAACGCGCGGCTGATCTGGGTCAGGCCCGCCCGGCACTGGACCGCCGTCATCTCGCGGACCAGCTCCGCGGGCTGCGCCGTCCACGGGTACACCTGAAATTCCCCCACGCCGCGGAACCACATCAACTGCACCGAGAGGCCGCCCACGCGGTCCGCCTCGCGAAACAGGTCCGCCTGCACGGCCGCCGCCTGGTCCCACGTCCCTCCCCGGCTCATCGTGGCGTCCATCGCGAACAGGAGGCGGCCGCGGCCTCGGGTCGCCGGCGGCGTGGTCCGGACGGCTTCGAGAAAGGCGTCGATATCCCCGTCGTTTGACACGACGGTCGGAGACCTCTGGCTCCCTTCGTTCATGTCTCTATTCTCCCGCTTCCCGTCAACATGTCGAGTGCGTTCCTGCCATGCCCCAGCCACTGCTGTTCACCCCGCTGACGATCCGCGACGTCACCATCCGCAACCGCATCGTGATCTCCCCGATGTGCCAGTACTCCGCCAACGACGGCGTGGCCGGCGACTGGCACATGGTGCACCTGGGCCGCTACGCAACCGGTGGCGCCGGCCTCGTGTTCACGGAGGCGGCCGCCGTGGAGCGGATCGGCCGGATCACCCACGGCGATCTCGGCATCTGGTCGGACACCCACCGCGACGCCCTGGCGCGCATCGCGGGCTTCCTCAAGACCGAAGGCGCAACCCCTGCGATCCAGTTGGCGCACGCCGGCCGGAAGGCAAGCATGCAGCGCCCCTGGGAAGGCAACGGGCCGCTGGGCGAGGAGGAGTTCGCGCGCGGGGAGACTGCCTGGCCGATCCAGGCGCCGTCCTCGGACCCGGTCATGGACGGTTGGCTGGAACCCTCGGCCATGACCACCGGCGACATTGCCCGCGTGGTTCAGGCCTTCGCCGACAGCGCCCGGCGGGCTGACGAAGCCGGTTTCGAGGTCGTCGAGATTCACAGCGCCCACGGTTACCTCAGTGCCAGCTACCTGTCGCCGGTCTCGAATCGCCGCAATGACCGCTACGGCGGCGACCGCGTGGGCCGCTCGCGGTTTCTCCTGGAGGCCGTCGAGGCCGTGCGGGCCGTCTGGCCCGACGACAAGCCGTTGTTCGTCCGCGTCTCCGCGGTCGACGGGGCGCCCGACGGCTGGTCCCTCGACGACACCGTGGCGCTGGCCCGGGATCTCAAGGCGGCCGGGGTCGACGTCGTCGACTGTTCGTCAGGCGGAATTTCCGGGCCGGTCACCGCAGCGCGCGGGCCGTTGCCGGGGCCGGGTTTCCAGGTGCCGTATGCCGAAGCCGTGAAACAGCGCGGGGGGATCGCCAGCCAGGCCGTGGGCATGATCCTGGAACCCGAGCACGCCGAGGCCATCCTGCAGGAGGGAAAGGCCGATCTCATCGCCATCGGTCGCGAGGCGCTGCTGGACCCGTACTGGGCCCACCATGCCGCGCGCGTCCTGCAGGCGGACCCGGAGTTCCTGGCCTGGCCGACCCAGTACGGCTGGTGGCTCCATCGACGGGAACAGGCGATGTCCCGGGCATGACGTGAGCGAACGAATCGACGCGGCCGTCATCGGCGCCGGCGTCGTCGGGCTTGCGGTCGCACGGGCCCTGGCGCTCGCCGGCCGCGACGTCGTGGTCATCGAGGCGACCGAGACGATCGGCACCGAGGTGAGTTCGCGCAACAGCGAGGTCATCCATGCCGGCATCTACTACCCGTCGAACAGCCAGAAGGCCGTGCACTGCGTGCGCGGCCGCGAGCGGCTCTACGCCTATTGCCGGCAGCACGGTGTCGGGCACGACCGGCTCGGCAAGCTCATCGTCGCCACATCGGACGCGCAGCGGGACACGCTCGGCGCGATCGCCCGGCAGGCCGCGGCCAACGGCGTCAACGATCTCCGGCTGCTGGAGCGCGCGGAGGTCCTCCGCCTCGAACCCGCGCTCCACGCCGTGGCGGCCCTCCACTCCCCATCGACCGGCATCGTGGACAGTCACGGCCTCATGCTGGCCCTCCAGGGGGACGCGGAGGACCGCGGCGCGCTGATTGCCTTCCAGTCGCGCGTGACCGGAGGGACCGCGCATGCCGGTGACAATGGTGGAATCGAGCTTTGCGTGGAGGACGCCTCCGGCACCTCGATGACGTTCCGGGCAGGTATCGTCGTCAACAGCGCCGGGCTCGATGCCCAGGGCGTCGCCCGGACCATCGGAGGCATGCCCGACCACGCGATACCGCCCCTGTACTACGCGCGCGGGTGCTATTTCACGATGTCGGAGCGGTCTCCGTTTTCCCACCTCATCTATCCGGTCCCGGAGGAAGGCGGCCTAGGCGTCCACGTCACGCTCGACCTCGCCGGCCAGTGCCGCTTCGGACCGGACGTCGAGTGGATCGACACCCTCGACTACACGGTCGACCCCGCCCGGGCAGACCGCTTCTACCCCGTGATCCGGAACTATTGGCCGGATCTGCAGGACGGGACCCTGATGCCGGGGTACGCGGGGATTCGACCGAAGGTCGCGGGACCGGGGGAACCGGCTGGCGACTTCATGGTGGTGGGGCCGCGGCATCACGGCGTCGCTGGCCTGGTGCATCTCTTTGGCATCGAATCCCCTGGACTGACCTCAGCGCTGAGCCTCGCCGACGAAGTCTGCGCGGAACTGGGACTAGCCCCCGCAGAGGCCTAGCCCGGCTCCGCTCGCGCCGAAGAGGTGGCGCGGCCCGCTTGCACCAAACACCGGACCATGTGCCGTCATTTGCAGGTGTACCAGCCCACGTGCGATTGCGCTGACAAGGGCGGGGCCCTACCGTGCCTCTCGCTATTCTCTGTGCCATCATGCCTGCCGCATCTACTCCCGCGCAACGCGTCGCCAAGCGCCGGGCCGCCCTCCGGGCCCAAGGCCTGCGACTGGTCCAGATCTGGGTTCCCGACAGCCGCGCCCCGGGTTTCGCCGAGGAATGTGCTCGGCAGGCCGCCATCGTCGACAAGGCCAACCGAGTAGACGCTGATCTCACGCAGTTCACGGACTCTGCGGCACAGGAGTTCAACGAACATCTCGAAGGACTCGAAGTTGAGCACCGCACATGAGGTGCGGCGATCTCGTCTCCGTCGCGCCCCAGGGCGAACACGACAAAGGGGCTTATTTCTGTTGGCTGACATGGACACGCTCATGCCACGAGCGGAGCCAGCCCCCGCTTGACAGAACGCATGCCCCGCCCGCACCGGCCGCGCAAGGCGCGTCCGGCCCTGCCGCGGCCATCGGAGGCCAAACATCCGCCACGCCACGCCCGTGGGCGGGCCATGCCCGCCGCAGGATGCAGATCCCTGCATCGTGATGGCGATCGAGGTCGACCCCGCTGCGCGAGTACGCCTAGCTGGTGCCGGCTGAGGCCGAAATCCTCCGACTGATAGGCTATTGATGGCCTGTTATGGCGAAAAAACGCTGTTACGAGCCCTATAGTGCCTCTTTGATTTATCCTTACTTGTCGGTAATATACGACCTCTAATATCCAAGCTAAGGTCATAAAAGGCCATATAATGCTTTTTGATCTCCAATGAAGACATCTCGACACATTGAGGCCGAGATCGGTTCCCGTCTGGCACGCTTGCGACTGTCTCGCAACATAACCCAAGCTACGTTGGCAACAGACTCCGGGATTGGTCTCCGCACCTTGCGGCGACTCGAGGCCGGCGATCCATCAACCCTCGACACGTTCCTGCGTGTCGCCCTGGCCCTGGATTTGGGCGACGCCATCCTCGGCGCGATACCCAAGGGTCAAATCCGACCCATCGAGCGCGTCTCGCGGACCGGTTCCGAGCGGCGGCGGGCACGTCCGCGACCACCGGAACGCAAGGATCCGACCTGGACATGGGGCGACGAACCGGGTGACTGACGCAAACGTCGTGCTCTGGGGCCGACGCATCGGGGCAGTGTCCTGGGATGAAGCGCGCGCCCTTGGGGTCTTCCAGTACGACCCGGATTTCGTCGGCGCCGGTATCGAGGTGTCGCCCCTGACGATGCCCGCCAGGGAAACGCCCTACGAATTCCCGGCCCTCAATCGGGACACGTTCAGGGGGCTACCCGGGATGCTTGCCGATGCCCTGCCGGACAGGTTCGGCAGCCGTCTCATTGACGTCTGGCTGGCGGAAACCGGCAAGAGCCCGGAATCCTTCAATTCGGTCGACCGACTCTGCTACACCGGCCGCCGCGGCATCGGCGCTCTTGAGTTCGAGCCCGCCCTTCGGCGATCGACCCGAGCGAAGAAACTGGAGATCGACCGACTGGTCGAACTGGCGAATCGGGCGCTTGACGAACGCGCACACCTTGCCGGGCGCCTGGGCGGCGAGAACGACGCTGAAGCCCTTGAAGACATTCTGAGCGTTGGCACGTCGGCGGGCGGAGCACGGGCCAAAGCCGTACTCGCGTGGAACCCGAGGACCGGCGAATTCCGATCCGGTCAACTTGAGGCCGACGAGGGCTTCGAGCACTGGCTCCTGAAGTTCGACGGCGTGCAGAGCAGCAGAGACAGGGAACTGGCCGATCCCGAAGGGTTCGGCAAAATCGAGTACGCCTACGCCGGCATGGCGCGCTCTGCCGGCATCACGATGTCGGAATGCCGGCTCCACCACGAGGACGGCCGCAGCCACTTCATGACGAAAAGGTTCGACCGAGATGCTGCCGGCCGCAAGGTCCACATGCAGTCACTCGGGGCGATGCAGCACTTCGACTTCAACGACCCGTCGGCCTATTCCTATGAGCAGGCCGTCATGACGATCCGGGACCTGGGCCTCGGCATGCGGGCCGTCGAGGAGCAGTACCGTCGGGCGGTCTTCAATGTCATCGCACGCAACCAGGATGACCACGTGAAGAACATCTCGTTCCTGATGGACCGGTCAGGACAATGGTCGCTGTCACCCGCCTATGACGTCGCCTATGCCTACAATCCGCACGGCACATGGACCCGCGAACATCAGATGAGCCTGGCTGGCCGCCGGGACGGCTTCGGGCGCGACGACTTCCTTCACTTCGCCGCCACAGCTGGCATCAAGAGGCGGAAAGCGCTGACAATACTGGACGAAGTGTGCACTTCTGTCCGGGATTGGAGGACGCACGCCGAAGCGGCCGGAGTCGCGCCGCGCGATGCGGCACGGATTGAGAAGACCTTCAGATCGAACCTGATGTCGGGCCGATAGAGAGGCCCCCTTCGCATTCCCGGCACTTTGAGAAAGTCGGCTCCATCGCCCCTGCATCGGAAATTACGCAACTGGATCGGCAGGCGAGTTCCGGCCGGAGCGCACGGCCGACGTCGGCTGGATCAGCGTCCGCCCGACACGTCGAGTGTCGCCCCGGTTGAATAGGAGGCACCATCGGAAAGCAGATAAAGAACGGCTGCGGCCACTTCCTCGGGGCTGCCGGCGCGTTTCAACGGCAGCGAAGGCGCGAGCTCTTCCACCCGTCCCTCCGGATGGATGTCGGTGTCGATAATGCCGGGCCGCACGCCGTTCACCCGGATCCCGAGATCCGCGCACTCCATGGCCAGCCCCGTGGTCAGGGTGTCCACCGCGCCCTTTGATGCTCCGTAGTGCACCCACAGGAACGGGTTTGCGAGCCGCGCCGCGACCGACGAGATGTTGACGATGGCGCCGCCCGTTCCGCCACGGCGGGTGGACATGCGGCGAATGGCCTCTCGGGCACACAGGAAGTAGCCAGAGATGTTCACCGCGAAACAGCGTTCGAGGATGTCTCCGGTGACCTCCTCGATCAGGCATTGCCCGCCGACCACGCCGGCATTGTTGACGAGCCCTGTGACGGGCCCGAGTTCGCGGTCGCAGGTCTCGAACAGCCGCTCGATCTCGGCTTCGGACCCGGTGTCGGCCTGCACGGCAATGGCCCGCTGGCCTGATTTTTCGATGTCGGCAACGACCCCACGTGCCAAGGCCTCGTTGCTGTAGTAGTTCACGCAGACGTCGTAGCTGGCCGCACCGGCAGCCCGGGCCACGGCGGCGCCGATCCCGCGGCTCGCCCCTGTCACCATGAGAATGTTCGGCATGATCGTCGGTCCTCCCGCCGTTT
Organism: Alphaproteobacteria bacterium; assembly: GCA_022824395.1. Classification (GTDB taxonomy): domain Bacteria; phylum Pseudomonadota; class Alphaproteobacteria; order TMED109; family TMED109; genus VXPW01. The sequence goes on along the minus strand of JAJDZX010000103.1, from coordinate 7,599 downwards.
CGCGGCCCGGACAATACAGGCATCTTCGCCCGCGTGTTGACCGCCAGGCCATCACGGATGCGGTGAATCAGGCTGGGTCTTTCCTGAATTTGCCCATTCTTGTGGTGTGGCGTATCCGGTTGCCGCGCGTTCTACCTGTGCTCACCGAAGGATGCCATCCAGTCCGCGGACAGGATCAATTGACCAGCTCGGTTCCGGTTCTAGAATGACATATTTGATGGTTCGTTGTATAGCATAAGTTATGGCAACACGAACCACCCTCATGCTTGATGAAGAGGCGCGCTACGCCGCACGCGAACTGGCCCACCGATACGGGTGCTCGGTATCCGAGGCAATTCGCCGAGCCGTGCTTCGTCATCGCGATGCAGTGCTCGGGATTCCTCCCGCTCGGCGCTCGGAACGGGTTCAGACCCTTGAACGCCTGTTCGACTTGTTTCAGGACCACGACCCAGCGGATGAGGTGCGTCGTCTGAAGGAAGAGGATGAGGGGTTCTGATGGCGCTTCACGTCGATACGGACTTCCTTATCTATGCGCTGGCGGCGGTGGGACCGGAGCGACGACGGCTGCTCCAAGTCGCGGAGTCCGGTCAGGTGCTCAGTATGAGCGCAGTGGCGTGGTACGAGTTCTCGCGAGGGCCACGCACCCCCGAGCAACTCGCGACGGCCCGCATGCTATTCGCGGAGGATGGAATCATTCCGTTTTCCGAGCCGCTGGCCGCCGTCGCCGCCGAAGTATTCCGGCGGCTTGGCTCGCCACGCCGCCGTGCTGCAGACATCGCAATCGGCGTCACCGCGGCATCACATGACGCCACCCTGATGACGAGAAACGCACGCGATTTTGGAGGCATTCCCGGCCTCATGGTCGAGGACTTGCGTACTTCAGATTGACACGGGAGCGAGACGGGTGCCGCGCACGGGACGAGCACGACGTCCTCGCCCCCGGACATGCTCGCCCTAATCCGCTGTCGGCCGGCGGAACGTGCCGGACGCGCCAGGCAGGTGCCTCTCCCGGCACCCGGCGGGCGATGTCATCCCGCCGCTCCGCGCGGTCCGGCGGACACGTCCGAGAGCATCCGGGAGATGTGGGAAAGGAATGCACTGACCGGCGCGACCGGATCCTCGTCCGTCTCGTCCCCTGATAGGATTCGAATGGCGTCGAGCGGCGCGCCGCCGGGGACCTCGTCCGGTTCCTCCCCGAGCAGGAATTCCGCGGCCGCCTCGGCGTCGCCGGGCTCGGCCTCCTCGCGCATCGCCGCCAGTGAGCCGACCGCGCACCGCGCGGCTTCCACAGCGGGCACGCGGGCTTCCTCGGAGAAACCGCCGCCCTGAAGCAACGCGGCTGCCTTGAGCTTGTGCTCGGCGCGCTCGGCCAGTGCCCTGGCCCGAAGGAGCCGGCCGTCGGCCTCGGTAGCCGTCGATCCGGGAGCGGGGTAGACCTCCCGCAACGCGCCCCCCGGCAGCGCGATCAGCCCCGCTTCCGCGAGACGCAGCATCGATTCGTGGGTGGCCGGGTCGATCACCTTGACGTTCAGATCCGTGGATTCGGCGAGACGGTGCTCCTGCTCCGCGATTCCCTCGGGCGGCAGGGCAAGCACGACCAGCACCACCTCGTCGCCTTCGCGCACGAAAATTCGCCGCAGCGACGAGGCGTGCTCGGCGACGAGGCTATCACGCAGCATCTCGACAGCGGTCCGCGCGTCAGCAGCGGCGGCCTCGGCTTCCGACTGTGCGCCGAGCACCGCCTCCAGCCGCTCCATGAACCCGGCCCGGCCGGTGGGAAGCGTGATTGCAGAGAGGTCGCCACGCTGATCGAGCACACCCTCCGCAAGCGCCCTCTTCTGGTCCAGCAGGCCAAGCATACGGTGCTCGATGGTGTACTCGCTCACCAAGTTGACGACCTGGACCGGACGCGTCTGGTGCTTGCGCCAGGCACGGGCGACCCGCTGCTCCAGACGGGCGGGATTCCAGGGCTGGTCCATGTTGATGACGGTGTCCGCAACCTGAAGGTTGAGCCCCACGCCGCCGGATTCCGATGAGAGGAACAGCCTGCACTCGGGATCTTCGCGAAACTTCCTGATTTCGGCCCGGCGCCGGGGCTGCGGCACGCTGCCGGTGTGCCAGGCAAACTCGATACCGGCGCTGGCCGCGTGGTCACGCACCAGTTCCAGCATCCGCACCCACTCGGAGAAGACGATGATCTTCCGCTCTGGGTCATCCAAGAGGTCGGGCAGCAGTCGCTCCATCTCCTCCATCTTGGGGCAGTCCCGGTTCTCGTCGTCGAGGATGTAGGGCGTGTCGCAGACCATGCGCATGCAGGCGAGAAACTTCTGGAGCCGGTCGAACTCTTCCCTGGTGAGCGGTCGTTTCTTGGCCAGCGACGCGAGACGCTTGACGTAGTGTTCGTAGTCCGCGTAGGTCCGGGCCTGGGTATCGGTCATGGGCACGAAGAAGGTCTTCGTGGTGCGGCCCGGCAGCTCGCTTTCCACGTCCTCCTTGCGCCGCCGGAGCATCACCGATGAGACCCGCCTCGCCAGCTCGTCCAGATTCCGGAAGCCGGACGGCCTTCCCCTGTCGTCAAGCTCGTAGAAGTCCCGGTTGAAGCGGAACAGCGGGCCGAGGAGATCGGGGTCCAGGAACTGGATGATCGAGTAGATCTCGTCGATGCGGTTCTCGAGCGGCGTCCCGGTGAGCACGAAGGCGTACCTGCTCGTGAGCTGCTTCACCGCGTTCGCGGTCTTGGTCTGCCAGTTCTTGATGCGCTGGGCCTCGTCGAGGATCACCACGTCGGGCCGGAGCGCATCGAGGAGCTTCTGGCCGTCCGCCACGACCTGCTCGTAGTTACACAGGGTGAAGAAGGTGCGGCGCCGGTACGCGGCGAGCCGGGCGGGGTACCGGCCGAACACGATGGTCGAGGGGAGGTCCGAGAACTTGTCGATCTGCTCCTCCCACTCGGCCTTGAGCGATGCGGGCGAGACCACGAGCACCCGTTCGACCCCGCGCAGCTTGCGCAGCAGGGCGCAGGCGGCGATGGCCTGCACGGTCTTCCCAAGGCCCATGTCATCGGCAAGGAGCACGCGCTCTCCGAATACGAGATGCAGCGCGCCCTCAACTTGGTACGGCAGCAGCGGATGCTTGAGAAAATCGAATGACCTGCGGCCCGCCTCGAGGTCTGCCACGAAACGGGTGCGTTCGCGCTGCCGTCGTCCCGGCGCATTCCGGACCTCGAGCCAGCTCTCGAACCGGCGCGAGACACGGAGACAGTCGGGGCGGGCGCGGGCCAGATCGCGCAACGCGTCGAGCGCCCGGCGGGAATCCCGGCGCAGCCGGCGGTGGTACCGGCGGACGTCCTGCACCAGCGCGGGTTCCGCCCGTTCGATCGCCTCCGGAACCGTCATCCGCACGGCGCGTCCGTGGCGCTCGTCGAGAAAGATCTCGATGCGACCGCTGGATCCGCGCGCCCTCGATTTCCGGCCTGTCGAAGGAGCAGCACGACGGCCGCGCAGGCGGTGAAGGACGCCCTCGACGTGCTTGCAGGTCCCGAGGCCGTTGGTGCGATGGTCCCGGCACTCGCACGAGTTGATGTGCGCGTCCAGCGAACGGATCTCCACCGTGTAGGCGCTGCCGCTCGACGATGTGACCCGGTAATCGCCGAAGGGATGCGGACTCTCATCGAGTACGTCTACCTCGACAATCTCGGTGCGCCCGCGCCACTCCCGGCGGCGGATCTCGTCCGCATCCGTCGAGATCCATCCCTGAAACGATGGCGGCCGGTCATCCTGCAGACGCCAGCCTCCCGGGGCGGTTTTCCGTCGCACCTTGTTCATGTCGTAATCCGTTTCGCTGGCACAGGGTATGGGACGGGCGCCCGTCCGAGCGTATTCACTGCGCCACCCACCATTCAAGGGCGACATCATCTACGGCCGCACGCCACAAAAGACGCTGGCCGGAAAACCGTGCAAATGGGTCCAACGCATCCGGGACGAGATCAGAGGCCATGCTGAACATCCGGCGGGCAGCGTTGCGGAGCCCCGGGGCGAGGTTGGCCCGCCTTCGGGTCGGTGGCTGGCACACCCTCAAGCGCAATGAAGCACAGGGACGAGCGCCAGGTGCAGCCGCTCCAGGTCCCCCAGCCGGTCGACATCATCCCGCGAGAACAATACGTTCTGCACGGTCGCCATGGCGCTTCCTTCGGGGAGTCCGGTTGCTTGTTCGGAACGTTCAATCGTACGCCGTGGCGACCGCCTCCGCCAAGGAGGACGCCTCTACCATCCTGAATCTGTATACGTTTCCGCAGACGCGGTCCGACGCCCGGGAACCTCCGGGCCCGCATCGGGCCCTGGGGTGGAATCCGTCGAACCCGCCGCTCCGCCCGCCCGAAAGCCGCTGCTTTCCTCACCCCCCCTGTGGGGTACTGCCGTCAGGCCCCTTCGCGTAACCCTCTAAGCGACAACAGGCAAGTCACAGCGCAGGCGTCTCAGGGACTGCTCCCTCTCGCCTCCAGATCAGTTCTTTGCTAGCATGAATTCCGTGTAACACTATTTTCGTGCCCCTTGCAATGGAATTCCTTCCATGAAAAACGTGACGATCACGCTGCCGGAAGACGTGGCCCGCTGGCTGCGCGTCAAGGCAGCCGAGCACGACCGTAGCGTCTCGCGCTGGATCGCGGAATTGCTGGAACGGATGCGGCGCCGGGAAGACGAATACGAGATAGCCATGCGACGGGCCTTGTCCATCGAGCCCCGCCGGATCCAATGGCCTGAAGGCCGCAAGCCGACGCGCGAGGAGCTGTATGACCGGCCCGGTCTTCGTTGACACGAATATCCTCGTCTACCGGCACGACACCTCGGACATCGCCAAGCAAACGCAGGCCGACGCTTGGCACAAGTTTCTCTGGCACCGACGCCTGGGTCGCCTGAGCTTTCAGGTCTTGCAGGAACTCTACGCGACCTTGAAGCAAGGCCGTGGGGCCTCGCTGGATCCCGCGACCGTCCGCGGCATCGTCGCGAACTACCTGCAGTGGCAGCCGGTTCGAATCGACGCGGGTGTCCTGCGAAGGGCGTGGGTGGTCGAGGAACGGTTTCGCCTGTCCTGGTGGGATGCGCTCATCGTGGCCGCCGCGCAGGCTTCCGAATGTCCGATTCTGCTGACCGAAGACCTCCAACATGGGCAGGACCTCAACGGCGTACGTGTGGTCGATCCCTTCGCGGCGCCACAACTGAGCCCCCGGGAAGTACTCGAGCAACCGTGACCCGTCAGTCCTCGGCCGCCGTTACGGGTGATCGACGAAGGAGATGATCTGTTACGCCGTGTCGCCTGAATGTGGCGCTCGGCGTTCCTCCTCCGGTCCGCCGCGCGGCACCGCACCGCATGCCTGGTCTGTTCCGGAACAGGAACTGGAGAAAGTGCTGCGCTATCTCAGGAAATGAGACGACGGGTTCTGCAAGAGAGGGCAAGGCCATGAGCCGATTTGCATCGTTCCTCGCCGCATCGTTGCTCGCCATGTTCGCACCGCACGCGGTTTTCGCCGCGACCGAGGAGGGACTCGCTGTCGCCACGTTCGCCGGCGGGTGCTTCTGGTGCGTGGAGTCGGACTTCGACAAGGTACCGGGCGTAGTGGAAACGATATCCGGGTACACCGGCGGGACCGTGGAGAATCCGACCTACAGGCAGGTCACCAAGGGAGGCACCGGACATCGGGAGGCGGTGCAGATCCGCTACGACCCCGATCAGGTCTCCTACGAACGGCTGCTGCACATCTTCTGGCGCAGCGTTGACCCCACCGACGGCGGCGGGCAGTTCTGCGACCGCGGGGAGAGCTACCAGACCGCAATCTTCGTCAGGAACGAGGAGGAACGGCGCCTCGCCGAGGCCTCGAGGGAGATGCTGCAAGCGTCGATGGTGCCGGACGCGCCCGTGGTCACGCCGATCGAGCCGGCCGGAGCGTTCTACGCGGCCGAGGACTACCACCAGGACTATTACACGAAGAACCCGATCCGCTATCGGTTCTACCGGTTTTCGTGCGGCCGCGACTCGCGTGTACGGCAGGTCTGGGGCAGCCAGGCCCACGCGGGCATCGGGCAGCACTGACGATGGGTTTCGCGTAGGAGCCGTTGCCGCCGCGCCTTTGCGGCAGCAGATTCCGGCGATCGCTGGAATCTGCGCATTCCTTGCCCAGAAGAAGCCAGCGACAGGAGGGCCATGTTCGCACTCCTGTGCACCAGAGGCGCTGGAGCTGGGCGAAAGGTTGCCCTTGGTCGGCAATCTGCCAGATCACACGCAGGTGGAGATGTTCGCCCGGTCGGACATCTGGCCCGAGACACTGTGACGGCCCCTGCCGCCCGCATCGGCGACAGCTTCGACCGCAACCTCGTAGCCGCTTCGTAGCGCACGCGCTGGCACGGCGCCCCTGTCTTGTCGCCACCGCCGGCTGCTTTCCGGCTCTTCCGACATTTGACAGCCCGTAACGCCACTCGTTACGATCGATTGTGATCAAGAGCTTTGCCGGTAAGCGAACTGCGGCCATCTTCGCAGGCTATGCCGTTCGCGGGCTGCCCATGCAGATCCAACATCGAGCCCGTGCCAAATTGCTTGCAATCGACGCGGCTGGCCGCCTCGATGATCTGAGGGTGCCACCCGGCAACCGGCTGGAAGCTCTACGCGGCGACCGCCTCGGGCAACATAGCGTTCGCGTCAACGAGCAATGGCGCGTCTGCTTCGTCTGGCGTGATGGCGACGCCTGGGAGGTCGAATTTGTCGACCATCACTAGGAGTTGAATCAAACATGACCATCGAACGAGAAGAATTGGACCGCCATGGGGTTGATTTCTCGGATGTCGCCTCCGGACGGCGGTTGCCCCCAGTGCATCCCGGGACGATTCTGCGCGACGAGTTCCTGAAACCGGTGGAACTCAGCGTCTATCGGCTGGCACGAGATATCAAGGTCTCGCGCCCGCGGCTGAACGACATCGTGCTTGGACGCCGCGGGATAACTACCGATACTGCGTTACGGCTGGCACGCTATTTCGGGACAACGCCGGAGTTCTGGATCAATCTGCAAGCCCGTTACGATCTGGACGTCGCCGAACGCACGGTGCGGCCAAAGATCGACCGGGAAGTAGCGCCACGTGCGGCGTGACGTCGTCGCGGCCTGCCTGCCCCAAACATGGCCTCTTCCCTCAGATATGATTGATTGACCTGCCCCGGCCTCGACGTCATCGACCCCGGTTGCGGGATGGGACTGTCATACGAGCGCTTCCTTCGGCATCGATCAGCTCTGTCCTTCTTCGGCACGCAGCTCGCCAATCGGAAATGGCAGTCGGCACGCGCCGCTTTCCCCGCACCAATTTGCGCGCTCCGGGCAATCCCTGTCGCCTTCATCGACGCAACGCGATAGGGTCCCAACATGCCCAAGATTCAGGGTGATTCTTCTTCTCCAGAGGTGACCGGCGTGCACGGCCGGCTAGCCTCGAATCCCAACGGCCGGCATTGATGTGAATCGAGCGTTGACCGCTCACAGGAAGCTGATCCGGAGCCGTCGGTTTCCGAGCCATGGCACGGCGATGTCGGTTTGGTCGTATGAGGCGTTGAGGAGGAACGGGT
>JAJDZX010000032.1 GCA_022824395.1 Alphaproteobacteria bacterium | reverse complement strand
GGCGAGGAGCTGGGCCTGGAGGCGGTGACGGCCGAGGACCTGTATGCGGCGATGGACTGGCTGGGCAAGCGCCAGGCGCGGATCGAGACGGCGCTCGCCCGGCGGCACCTGCAGGCGGGGACGCTGGTGCTCTACGACGTGTCCTCGAGCTACCTCGAGGGGCGGTGCTGCCCACTCGGGCGCCGCGGCCACTCGCGCGACGGGAAGAAGGGCAAGCTGCAGATCGTCTACGGACTGCTGTGCAACGCCGAGGGGTGCCCGGTGGCGGTCGAGGTCTACGCCGGCAACACCGCCGACCCGGCCACGCTCGCGGACCAGATCCGCAAGGTGCGCACGCGCTTCAGCCTTGAGCGCGTGGTGTTCGTCGGCGACTGGGGGATGCTGACGAGCGCGCGCATCGACGAGGAGCTCCGCCCGGTCGAGGGACTGGACTGGGTCTCGGCGCTCCGCAGCAACGAGATCGCCCGGCTGGCGCACGACCAGGGACCGCTGCAGCCGTCGCTGTTCGACACGCGCGACCTCGCCGAGATCCGCCACCCGGACTTCCCCGGCGAGCGCCTGGTCGCCTGCCTCAACCCGCTGCTGCGCGACGAGCGGCGGCGCCGGCGCGCGGCGCGGCGGGCGGCCACCGCGGCGGCCCTGGAGAAGAACGTGGGCGAGGCCGCGCGGCGCACCCGCACGCCGCTGACGCCGGCGGCGATCGGCCAGAAGGTCGGCCGGGTGCTGGGGCGGCACAAGATGGGCAAGCACTTCGGCTGGGAGGTCACGGACGGCAGCCGGCTGCGCTACTGGCGCGACACGGAGCGGATCGACGCCGAGGCGCGCCTCGACGGCATCTACGTGATCCGCACCTCGGTGCCCGACACGGTCCTCGACGCCGACGCCGCGGTCCGGGCCTACAAGGCGCTCGCCATGGTCGAGCGCGCCTTCCGGTGCCTGAAGACCGTGGACCTCCACCTCCGGCCGATCCACCACCGCCGGAGCGAACGGGTCCGCGCCCACGTCTTCCTGTGCATGCTCGCCTACTACGTCGAGTGGCACATGCGGCGCGCCTGGGCGCCGCTCCTGTTCGCCGAGGACGACCCCGCCGACGCCGTTCGGCGCCAGGGCTCCCGGGTCGCGAAGGCCACGCCCTCGGCCACCGCCGACGCCAAGGCCGAGACCCGGCGCACGCCGGAGGGCCTGCCCGCGCACCACTTCCGCGGCCTGCTCGACCACCTCGCCACCCTGACCCGCAATACCGTCCAGGTGCACGGCGCCGAGCAGCCCTTCCAGCAGCTCACCGTACCCACCGACCTCCAGCGCCACGCCTTCGGACTCCTCGACGTCCGGATCGCCGTGTAGTCAGAAACCGCACACCGTTCCTTCCGTAAGCCGGCCTCGTCCGATCCGTCAATCGGGCGACACGACAGTCCAGTTGCCGGCGTTCGCCGCACTTGCCAGCCGCTCGTCGTAGCACACGAAGCGGTGCAGGGACTCTTCCAGGAGAGACGCCGTGGCGAGATGGATCGCGTCAAGGGTACGAAGGCTCGCCGGGTCCATGGTCGCCGCACGGGACAGCACCCTGGCGTTGATCCGCACGAGCTCGATGCGGGCCAGTACCTCCCTGGCCGTGCGCCGCGTGGCAGCTCCATGCAGCATGATTGCCCGAGTGACCTCCACCCCGGCGAGCGCACTAGACACCAGCGTGCGGCCACGGAGATATCGCCGCAACGCGGCAGACTCGTGTTCCCGCACCACGAGCTTGACGATGGCCGACGAATCGACGTAGCAGAGGCGTTCAGCGTTCATCGCTGCGCAGGCGCGCGAGTCGGGCGGAAGGCGGCTCGGCACCGGGAGCAAGATCGACAGGCTCGGGAAGATCGTCTGTCGAACGGGTCGCTTCATCCAGATCGCCCGCCGCGCGGAGCCGGTCGAGCGGCGATGCGTTCGGAATGGGGGTCAGGAGGGCGACCGGACGTCCACGATCGGTCACCTCGAAAGTCTCGCCTGCCGCTACCCGCCTGAGGTAGTCGCTCGCTCTCTGCCGCAATTCACGGATTCCGACCGCATCCATAGTGCTACTTGTAGCACAATCGCGAGCAAGGCTCCACACACGAAGCGACGTGGTAGGGCCGTGCGCGTTGGGGGACGGCGCTGAATGCTCCTGCGTGCGGCAGGCGAACCAAAACTCCAAGTTAACCGTGACGCCCGGGAACGACGTTTCCGGGCCTCCGTTCACCCTGGCGGCGTATCATCACGGCGGGATCTGCTGACCGGAGTGAGCCGGAAACAGACTCTCAGGGGGCAAGCGGCCGAATCGGAGAGTCGGTGGGCCGCAGGAGGACGGGATGGGGATCCGCCTGTACTACAATCAGAACTGCCCCGATTGCGTGCGGCTGGCGGCCCGTACGCGCCGCCTGGACTGGCTGGATCGGGTCGAATTGCGGACCGACAAGTCGCCGTTGGGGGACGTGCCCGCCGGTGAAATCGTCGTGATCGAGAAGGCGACCGGAGGCATGTTCACCGGGATCTTCGCTACGCGCAAAATGTGCCTGCAGATTCCGCTGTTTCTTCCGTACGGACTCGTTCTCTTTCTGCCGCCAGTCCTGAAACTTGCCGGACGAAGAAAGATCGGGTGCAACGGCGACGCCTGCGAAATCTGACGTGCTGACCTGACCGGTCAGCCCGGCGGTCTCGGACCTCCTTGCGGCCCTGCGCCGGTGAACCCGAAGGTGAGGGCGACCGCGATGGGGCACGAGCCGTTGGCACGGGCAGGGACGGCCCGCAAGGCGGCTGCGCAGCTCTGGCCGGTTAGGCGGAACTTCAAGCTGGCAATAGGCCCGTTCCCGCGCCCAACTCCCTGAACAGCAATGGCTTCTTGCAGCCGGCGGGGCGTTATTGCCTGTACGGGTGCTTACATAAGAAGACCTTGACATGCTCCAAACAAAGCCTTACAA
>JAJDZX010000061.1 GCA_022824395.1 Alphaproteobacteria bacterium | reverse complement strand
TGAGTTGTGCGGCGTGTTCGACGCACGCGTCATCGACCTGGAAGGCGTCTACGATCCCAGACACCCGAACGATCGGCTCCTGTTGGGAATGAAGGGCTCGATTTTCGAGTTCGAGAGCGGGATCATCCGTGCCCGGATGCTTGGGGCGTTGCAGGAGAAGGCGCGTCGCGGCGAACTCCGCATCAACGTGCCGGTCGGGCATGTCTGGTACCGCGAGACGGCCGGCCCGGTCCTCGATCCCGACCTGCGGGTTCAGGAGACCATCGGGCTGATCTTCGCGCGGTTCCGTGAGCTGGGCAGGGATTCAGGGCTGAGCGGAACGGCAGACCGTCATAAGGGCTGATTTTTCTTTTCTAAACTCCCACGCGGAAGCAGGGTTCCTGAGAGGTCTCAGCCTGCCCAGCGCCACGCTTTCCGGCAGGATGATTTCGTACCTCCGCTCCAACTTCCTCTCCAACCGCCTGTTCCCCAAGGTCGAGGACGTGCAGACCGCGATGCAAGACGCCTGGATGGCGTTCGAGACCGATCTGGAACGCATCGCGTCGGTCACGAAACGGTCATGGGCCCGCGTGCAGGACAACAGCAGCCCGGAGGGCGCTCTATAGGTCAAAACTTTCGAGAAATGGTATTAGACCAGCTGTAATACAGGCTCTGCGCAATGCCCTCTCGCCTGCACAGCTCCGCAATACTGTCCTCGCCCTTCAGACCGTCCAGCACGATCCTGATCTTCTCCTCGGCCGAGTACTGCTTGCGGGTCGCTCTGCGAATGTTCTTGACGACCTTCTCGCCGTGGCTCCTTCGCGTTCCGGGTTTCTGTCTCATCTCCACTCCTTGGTGGTTACGATGTGCCAGAAACCCTCTCTTATCAAATCGACCTAAACTGTCCCATCGGCGCTGACGTCAGACAAGTGGCGGAGGGAGCGGGTCCGGGATCGAACGTTCGTCGCCAATTGGGTTGATTGGTGCAAGTCCTCGCGGGCAGTTTCCGGGTCGGTTTCGACGTGCGCTGGCCGGCTCATTCTTCGCTCCGTGGTCGGTGCAAGAACCGCCACGAGTTGGGGCCGATCGGGCTGACGCATCGATCTCTGAAAACGCGTGCTCCATACCGATGTCGGCGCGGGCGACGGAATGGTCGGCGATGTCGTCGGGCCCACGTGCCTGGCGCACGCATCCGCCGAGGCGGATCCCGTGCTGGTCCTTTCCTCCCTCTTCAAACGGGTACGACGGAGCTGACCTCCGACAGGTGCGGCGGGCACCTCGCGCGCCGGCGCCGTGATCGGGGTCCGCGAGGTCAGGCCAGCGCGTTCGTTCAGGTGCCGGTGGCCGCGCGAGGCCTGAACGTGTCGTTTATCGCCGTGGCCACATAGTTGCCAATCCCCGCAGCGAGAACACCGGTTGAGACCGATTTGCCGGCGGCGCCCGCCCCCGCCGGTGCTGGAAATCAACCTTGCCTTTCCATGCTATGCATATGATGATGCTGTCATACCACTTGCAGACGGCACTCCGATGGACAGTCAAATTAAAAGCGGAAGCCGGATCGCCCGGCGCCGCATCGGCACTACCAGCGTTCAGGTCAGCGAGCTCGGCTTCGGCGGCCTGCAGATGGGCGATTACTGGGTCAGGATTGGCGAGCAGGAGGCGCGCGAAACCATCCGCGCGGCCTACGACGCCGGGCTCGGCTATTTCGACACCGCGCCGCAATACGGATGCGGCCTTTCCGAACATCGGCTGGGAAGCGCGCTGCGGGGGTTGCCGCGCGACAGCTACGTGATTTCGACCAAGGCGGGGCGCTATCTCGAACCCGACAACGACGCGGCGGCAAATCCCGACCACCGGGGCCTGCCGTTCCGGAAGGTCTATGATCCAACCTACGATTCGACGATGCGCGGCGTCGAGCACAGCCTGCACCGTCTCGGGCTGAGCCGCGTCGACATGATCTTCATCCATGATCTCGATCCGCACGGGCTGGGCGATGATTACGAGCGCGTGTTCCGGATCGGGGTCGAGGGCTGCTACAGGGCGCTCGACGATCTGCGCGTGCAGGGCGTGATCTCTGCGGTCGGCGCCGGCCTGAACGTCTCAGAGGCGGCCGTGCGCCTGATCGCGGAGACCGATCTGGACTGTCTCATGATCGCCGGACGCTACACGCTCCTGGAACAGGCACCGGCACGGGATCTCCTGCCGCTCGCCGCCGACAGGGGGGTGAGCGTGCTAATCGGCGCGCCGTTCAACACCGGCATCCTGGCGACCGGGGCGGTGGAGGGGGCCCGATACAACAACAAGCCGGCTGCGCCGGAAGTTCTGGAACGCGTGCGCAGGATCGAGGCGGTGTGCGGCAGACATGATGTGCCAATCGCCGCCGCTGCCCTGCAATTCGGCCTCGGCGATCCGAACTGCTCTTCGGTGGTCCCGGGGATGGGGGGGCCGCAGGACGTAGCCCGCAACCTCGCGCTCATGAAAGTGGCCATCCCGGCCGATTTCTGGGCCGAGTTGCGCAGCGAAGGACTGCTGGACGAGGCTGTTCCGAGCGAAGGGCTGGACTATGGGCCTTGAAGGCGCGGCGCAGGGGAGCCGGCCAATGGCATTCGGAGCCTCTTGCAAAACTACTGAATTGAAACGCTGGCGAGGTGGGTCTCACGTTCTGCGTGGGGTTTCGGACGCCAGACGCCGCGAATCGGCACGGAATTGCCGTGCCTCCGGCGCACGAAACCGAACAAAAAACGAACATGTCGGAGCCGCGACCAAGTCACTCCGGCCGCCGGCCTTTCGGGGCGCTTCCGGGGAAGTTTGCGGGTGCCGGAACCGTCCCGAAGGACGGGTCAATGGCATTCGGATTAGTTTTTCTGTCGTTCGGATAAGAAAGCCCCCGCACTTCGGGCTGTTGCCGGAAGCCGGGGGCCTTGTCTGTTGGCCGGTTTCGGTGTCAGGCGGGTGCCCGGTTCTGCCACTTGCTCCTTGGCTGTTTCGACTGCCGTTCGTAGCTGCGTCCGGGCCTTTCGCGCTGGATGCACCGTGACAGGCCGGACATGATCCGCTTGACGGACTGCGCGACCATCGCGCTCTGCGCGAGGAACAGGGCCTCGATCTCCTTGCCGACGAGGCGGAGGCCGTTCCGGAAGTTGGCGCGCATGGCGGGCTGGTCTTCGCCGCCGTCGTTGATGTCGTCGTCGCACCGGTTGGAGAACTGGCGTGCGAGGGTGATCAGGGTGA
>JAJDZX010000100.1 GCA_022824395.1 Alphaproteobacteria bacterium | reverse complement strand
CCTTGTCCTCGGTCTCGGCCACGAACATGTGCTCGCGGAACTTCTCCCAGTGGCCGGAGCGCTCCCAGAGCGTGCGGTCGACGAGTTCGGGCGTCTGGACCTCGTGGTAGCCCTCGGCCTCGAGGCGGCGGCGCATGTAGGTGCGGACGGTGCGGTAGAGCGTGGCCCCGCCCGCGTGCCAGAAGACCGCGCCCGCGGCCTCCTCCTGGAAGTGGAAGAGCGCCATCTCGCGGCCCAGGCGCCGGTGGTCGCGGCGGGCCGCCTCCTCGAGGCGCTCGAGGTGCGCGTCGAGCTCCTTCTGCGTGCGCCAGGCTGTGCCGTAGACCCGCTGAAGCATCTGATTCCGTGAATCGCCCCGCCAGTAGGCGCCGGCGAGCCGGGTGAGCTTGAAGGCGGTGCCGAGCTTGCCGGTCGAGGGGAGGTGCGGGCCGCGGCAAAGGTCGACGAATGCGCCCTGCCGGTAGATCGTGATCTCCTCGCCGTCGGGCAGGTCGCGGATGATCTCGGCCTTGTAGTGCTCGCCGATCGATTCGAAGTAACTGACGGCGTCGTCGCGGTCCCAGACCTCGCGGGTGATGGGCTCGTTGCGCGCCACGATCTCGCGCATCCGGCCCTCCATCGCCTCGAGGTCGGCCGGCGTGAAGGGCTTGTCGCGGGCGAAGTCGTAGTAGAAGCCGTCCTCGATCGCAGGCCCGATGGTGACCTGGACGTCGGGGTAGAGCTCCTTCGCGGCCTCGGCGAGGGCATGCGCGGCGTCGTGGCGGATGAGCTCCAGGACCTCGGGGCTTGCGTCCTTGCCGGTCACGATCTCGATGGCGCCGTCCTCGGTGATGGGGCGCGTGAGGTCGTGGAGGCCGCCGTCGAGGCGGACCGCGAGCGCGGCCTTCGCGAGGCCGGGTGAGATTCCGGCCGCGACGTCGTGGCCGGTGACGGGGCACGGGTAGGTGCGCTTCGCCCCGTCGGGGAACGCGAGCGTCACGGATTCGGGCTGGGCAAGCACGTGCCGGGTCCAACGGTTACGGGATGCCGGAAGATGATCTGTGCGCGGCGCGGGGTCAACCGCTTGCTCCGGGTGCGCCCGTGTTCCGGGTTCCCGAGCAGAGACGACGCGATGCACCGGTTACGCCGCTGGCGTCGTGTTGGCCAGCGCTGATACGTCGCGAACTCGTGGGCGGAAGTCCGGTGGGGGCTGCGACGTGCGTAGGCCCGGGCGGGTGTGCGGGGGAATTCGCCGCGGCGGCGACTGACGATCCGGCCGCGCAGACGACGGCCAAATTGACGGAACCCGCGGGCTGCGGTACACACAACGTCATTACAACGGTTCTTGGGATTGAAGCCATGCCCGACCGGGCCCTGCAGACGGAAACCATCAATCTCCGTGCATCGGCGGATCAGAAGGCAATGATCGACCGGGCGGCGCAACGCCTTGGGAAGTCGCGCACGGAATTCGTCCTCGACACGTTGCGCGAGGCGTCCGAGAACGTACTGCTCGATCAGTGCCTGTTCAGTGTCGATGCGTCGGCTTTCGACGCTTTCGAGGCGGCGCTCGATACCCCGCCCGAGCCGAACGACGCACTGCGGCGCACACTGGCGACACCGGCTCCCTGGGACAAGTGACCGACGAGGCATGTAATTGAGCGGCCCCGAGCCGATCACCCGCGATCACGTTGTCGTAGGTTTCGAAAGCGGCCGGCCAGTGCTTGATGGCTGGTTGGTTTCTCGTGCGCTCAGAAATGAACGGGAAGGCGGCTCGCGCACCTATGTCGTGAGCGACGAAGGCGTGGTCATCGGTTACTACTGCCTCTCCGCAGGAGCCGTGATGCACCGCGTCGCGCCGGGCGCGGTCCGGCGCAACATGCCTGATCCGATCCCGGTCGTATTGCTGGGCCGCCTCGCAGTCGCACGGTCTCATCAGGGCAGGGGAATCGCCCGGGCACTGGTCCGGGACGCTATCCTGCGCACTCTACAGGCGGCCGAGATTGCAGGGATCAGGGCGTTGCTCGTACACGCGCTGGATGAAGATGCCACGGCGTTCTACCGGCATCTTGGGTTCGTCGGGTCGGCGGTCGATCCCCTCGTGCTGATGTTGCCCCTGGCAACGGCGCGCCGGAGTTTGGAGTGTTGACGATAGACGTTGGGCACTTCTGAAGCGGCCGCGTCTGGCGGTCAGCGCTTCCAACGTGGCGATGCACCATCCCCACGTGTCCTGAGCAGACTCTCGAACACGAACCGAACGGCGCCGCCGCCCAAAGGCGTGCCGTCTCGGTTGGCGCGGAACGTCGGGGCCAAGCGCTTCGGCCAGAGGCGGATCGGACCAGCACCAGCACCGACTTCGCACAATCGGCAACAGGCAACCGGGTGCCGGCGGCCCGGTATCACCGACGAAGCAGCACGGGGCGCCGGTGCGCGGCTGGGCTGGAGACGGGACCGAAGGTCGGCCCGATCGCCGGAGCCGCCGCCCTGCCGCGACGAATCGGTAGGGACTGGCCGGCGGTTGCACCGGCATCCACACGGTCGGGACCGCAGGGGAGGGTGTCAAACTTTGCCACCTTCTGGTAGGGTCGTGGCAAACCGGTCGGGAGTTCGCATATGCCGGCATCCCATGCCCGCAACGTGGCGCTGACACCGCAGCTTTCCAGATTCGTGGACGAACTGGTGGCGGCCGGCACCTACAACAACGCCAGCGAGGTGGTCCGGGACGGGCTGCGCGAGCTGCAGCGCCGCAAGCACGCCGACCAGCTGACCGAAATCCGGGCGCGTATCGGCGCCGGGCTGGACCAGCTCGACCGCGGCGAAGGCCGGAGCGGTGAGCCAGCGGCGGTTCTCGGCGGCATTCTCGAGGAGGCGAAGCTCCGACACCGCGACCGATGAAGACAGTCGTCTTCTCGCCGGCTGCGCTGGCCCGCCTCGCCGACATAATCGCCTATAGCGTGGACCGGTTCGGCGAAGCCCAGGCCGAAGCCTATGCGGCGCGGCTGACGGCACGGCTGGAAACGTTGGCCGCCGGGGCGGGGCCGATGGCGCGGCCGTGCGAACGGCTGATGCGGGGCGTCCGCGAGGCCACCGGGCTGACCTGCTTTCGCGAGGGCGCCCACTACGTGATTCTGCGGGAGAAGCCGGAGGCGCTCGAGGTCGTGGAAATTTTCCATGAGCGTATGGACATCGAGGGGCACCTGGAACGGTTGATGCGGAACGAGCCGCCGTAACGCCGGTCTGGGCTCAACCGATCGGGACGGGCGGGCGCATCGTCCTCACACCGGCCATCTGCGACCAGATCATGCAAAGACCTTTGCGCGCGGGCCTTACCAACGTCGGTCGATCAGCGTGGTGTCAAACACGCGGTCGACTGACACCAAGACGCAACGTTCCAGGAAAGCCTGGGCGGCCAGCAATCGATCCCAAGGATCGCGGTGCGCCTATCGGAGGTGGGCGGCGTACTTTGCGCGGTCATAAGTGATGGCCAATTCCTCGACGGCGTTATGCCGGAGAGCAGCGCGAGGTTCCTGCGGCGGCAGATCCACGCGCCTTCGCCGGGCCTTGGTTTCGATGTCGTAGTTCGACGCCGCACAGACCAGGACTGTGTTGGTACCCGTCGAGGATCAGTTCGCAGACAGGTGCCGATCGCTTGGGGTTTCCCGTTATCCACCAATCGACGATGTGATGGGCTGGCAGCCGTCTCACGACGTGGCTGGATGTCCCTACCAGAAGCTCCGAAAAGTAGGCGCGGGCTTTGGCAACCTTGTAGGTGGCTGGCGGCATGGCAGGCTTCCAACTCGCTGCGTGCAGCAGTCGACGACCTGGTCTCCTGCAGCGTCTGACGAGGGAAGGTACAAGGAAGTCGGTCGAGCGTGAGCATGAGCGTTGCCGTCCGGCGCGTCAGCCGTCGGCGACGGCGCCCTGGCGGCCGTACGATCGCGCAACGAGCGGGGAGAATCCGGAATGAGAACTTGCCAGGCCGCAGGCGTGCTGACCGCTCTCGTCGGTCTTGCCGGCTGCGGCGGCAGCAACGCGGTCGATCTGCCGCCGGCGAGCATTGGGAACGGTGGCCCGCCGACGTCGATCGAATGGGGTCCGAGGCTGGCCGAATCGGGCCTCTCCGCGTTTGCGGGCGCGGACGACGAGTTCGGGGGTGCGGTGGCCGGCGGACTGGCGCGGGCGGCGCGGGCCGTACCGAACGGCGCGTCGCAATCCTCGCTGGTCGACGAAAACGGCCGCACAGCCAACGAGGTGTCGGTGCGCGTGGTCCGTGACGTCGACCTGGGCGGCCTCGCGCACGAGATCACGGACGGTGCGCGCTTCATCGTGCAAGTGCCGTTCCCGGCGCCGCGCCAGGGCTTCGGGCTCGCCACCTTCACCGGCCTGATCCCCGGCATCGAGCCGGACCTCTCGAGCTACCCGCACGAGGTGCTGGGCGTGTGGGCCTGGGAGGAGGAGGGGGAGGCCGGCGCGTTCTGGAGCCAGAGCCCGTCGACCCCGCCGGTCGACTTCGGCCCGGCATCCCCGACAGGGCGTGCGGTCTACGAGGGCGACGCGGCCGGCCTGCTCGCGGCAGCCGGGACGGCCACGAAATTCGTGGCCGATGTGCGCCTGGAGGCCGACTTCGACGGCGGCACGGTGGGGGGTGCGGTGAACGGGTTCCGCAGCCTGGCGGGCGACCCGCTCGACGACCTGTCGGTCACGCTCGGCGAAACCGGGTTTGCCGACGACGGCGCCCCGTTCGCGGGCGATACCACGGCCGCCGGCGCGGCCGGCAGCGGCAAGTGGGGCGGGCGCTGGTCGGACGGCGCGGGACGGGCCATGGGCGGGACGTTCGGTTTCGCGGCGGATGACTCGAGCTTGGCGGTCCTGGGCGCGTTCACCGCCTGCGCGTGCGCATCGGGAGCGACCAAGAAATAGCAATCGACCGCGCGCGTGGCGCTGTACGCGGAGTGAGATGTTGGGCCGGGTCCGCGGTCGGCTTGCCCCGTCGCGACGACCTGAATTTCCGCTGCTTTGTCAACTGACGAAATCTGTCTGGCCTGCTCCAAGGGAAAGCGGCCTCACGACAGTCCGACCATCGCCGGGAGAGGATTTCGATCAGTGTTGTTTCCCAGTCTGCCAGTCCTGCTTCGAAGCCGTCATCAGTGAGGCCCAGTCGCCCGGCGGATTACCCCGCGCGAGCATCCTGGCGAAGACCGTGTAGGGATCGGTCCTGCTCCCCGTGGAACGGAGTGTGGATTGGTCATTGACCCACGCGTAGACGATCACCTTTGCCGTGGCGTCAAAGCGGAAGAACAATCGGAACCGCCTGCCGAACTTGGCCCGTCGCCAACGGCGGTGGCGCGGGCCGAGAGTGTTGCCTTGGCGGTATTCAGCCCGGGACGGATCCTGCGGAATGACCTCCAGCATGAGCCGGCTCAAGGCGTGGAACAGCTTGACGTTCGCGTTGGATGCGGACCGAGCGGCATCGCGTCGTTGTGTGCGTTCGACTGCGCGGTGGAGATTGCGTAGCTGGTCGATCAGGCAACCATGGAACAGCAACGTCCATCCGTGGCGTTGCATCAGAGGTCGACGTCGCCTTCGATATCCTCGTCCGGTCCTGCCTCACGCTCCGCATGTTCGAGCATGTCCTGTGCCAGATCGGCCGGGATTACCTGAACAGATCGACCGGCCCGGATGTCATCGGCGAGCAGATCCAGGAACGCACCGATGGCCGGATCTTCATGTTCAGCCTCGGCGCGGCTGACGACGACCTGTCCGTTCTCGTGGAGTTCAAACGCCACCTTTTCGCCGACATCGATTTTCAGCACCTGACGGATCGACTTGGGCAGGGTGATCTGGCCCTTTGCCGTCACTGTGGCGGCTTCGTAGATGATCGACATGATCGGCACTCCTTGTGTAGGGCGACACTGTAAGGAGTATTCCTTACAGTGTCGACTTCGTGCCGGAGCTGCGATCTCGATGCAGGCCGACGCGCCTGTCACCTCCTGCAAATCAATGGGGCGGCCATGCAGTCCACCGCGGCAAGCGCCCGGCAATAGATCGCCACGGCCAGCCCGCGGAACGTCGCAGGCAACGGCAAGTGGGGCGGGCTCGGGTCGGACGACGCGGGACGAGCCATGGGCGGGACGTTCGGTTTCGCGACGGATGATTCGAGTTTGGCGGTCCTGGGCGCGTTCACCGCCTGCGCGTGCACACTGGGAGCGGCCGACAGATAGCAATCGACCGCGCGCGTGGCGATGGGCGCGGGCTGAGATGTCGGGTCGGGTCCGCGGGCGGACTGCCCCGCGCGAGCATCGTGGCGAAGACCGTGTAGGGATCGGTCAGGCGCCGGGCCGTCGGGGCGGCGCCTCCGATGTCACCACCTGCCCGGTGCTGACCGACCGGATGCGCAGTCTCTCGTATTTGGTGGCGTGGAGGGAATGGTCGTAAGTGCAAGAGGGCGGAATAAGTGTATAATGTAAGGCGAGATTGGATAAGGGCGGCGAAAGGGAATGTTGCAATGCTCGAGTCTGCAGTAACCAAGAAGGGCCAGACGACGCTCCCCAAGCGCGTGCGGGAGAGCCTCGGCGTCCGCACCGGCGATCGGGTGCGCTACGTCATTCTGGAGGGCGAGGTGCGGATACTGCCCGTGCGGCCCATCCATCGGCTGTTCGGCGCACTGCAACACGAGGGCCCGCCGGTAACGATCGAACAAATGGATGAGGCGGTCGCCGAGGGAGCGTGCCGGGAATGATGGCCGTCGATACCAACGTGCTGGTCCGCTACCTCGTGCGCGATCACCGGGAGCAGGCGGAGGCGGCGCGGGCCTTGCTGCAATCGGCGACGGCCGAGAAGCCGGCCTATGCCTGCCGGGAGGTCGTCGTGGAGCTGGTCTGGGTCCTGGAACGGGCCTACGGCTATTCCCGGGACCGGATTGCGACGATCCTGGAAGAACTTGTGGCGACCGAGGGTCTCGTCGTCGAGGCCGCGGACGACGTCGCCCTCGCGGCTTTCCGCTACCGGTCGGCAGGGGCGGG
The DNA here is from genome assembly GCA_022824395.1 of Alphaproteobacteria bacterium. Lineage (GTDB taxonomy): Bacteria > Pseudomonadota > Alphaproteobacteria > TMED109 > TMED109 > VXPW01. Next base: position 1,775 of record JAJDZX010000100.1, on the reverse strand, counting down.
CTTCTCGGATCTCATGGTGCTTGCGGCGGCGCGACGCGCGGGCGCCCTGCCGCTCTATACGTTCGATCGGAAGGCTGCGCGGCTGGAGGCCGTCGAGCTGTTGACCTGACAAGGGGACGGCACCGGGCAGGAGACAGCAAAAGGACTTCAGGTCAAGCCACGCGGATGAGCGACATGGCGGCGTTGCCGAGCGCGGCGAAGTTCCGCGGCAGGCGCCGGAACCGTGCCCGGCAGCATCGAATCTCAGCGCCTGACGGATCGACTTGGGCAGGGTGATTTGGCTCCTTGCCGTCCCCGTGGCGGCTTCGAAGATGATCGACATGATTGGCACTGCATGTGCGGTGAGAAGCGCCTGGGGGCCGTCGCGTCGGCCATTCGGCTGCCCGCGGGTCGAGTCCGACGTTGAGCGAGGTCGCCATACGGGTTAGGGAAGAAACAGTACCGGACCATCTACCTGACCGACGGCCATGAGCCTCAACATCAAGAGAAACCTGTCGGCTCGCCGATGAGCTGGCCCGGTTGACCGGCGAGACGAAAACCGGCGCCATTACCGTTGCGCTGCGTGAGCGTCTGGAGCGCGAGCAGCACGCACGCGGGGTCGAAGCCCGCGTGCAGAGGATGCGGGCCACCGCGGAGCGTTGCGCCAGGCTCCTGGCTCCGGGGCCGTCGGCCGAGCAGCATGGCGACGTGCTCCATGACGAGCGAGGATTGCCGAGGTGATCGTCGGCAGTTCGGCGATACTCGCGGTTCTGTGCCGCGAGCCGGATGCCGGGCGCTACGAGACGGCGATCACGTCCGCCACAGGCTGTCGAATGTCCGTTGCCGATGTGCTGGAGACGTCCATCGTTCTGGAGGCCCGCGGAGGTGCCGCGGCACGGCATGAACTCGACACCTTCCTGAAGGGCGCCGCCATCGAGCAGACGCCGGTTACGGCGGAACATCGGGACGCGGCCCGGCGTGCCTGGCGGCGTTTCGGCAAGGGCAATCATGCGGCAGCGTTGAACTTCGGGGACTGCCTTCCTTACGCGCTCGCCGACGTGACGGGCGAGCCGCTGCTGTTCAAGGGCGAAGGCCTCGCTCGTACCGACGTCGAAGCCGCGTGATCAGCCGCCACATGTCGTGAGAGATCCACGAACGCGAGATCGCCCACCCGTGCTTGCCCACCCGGTCCCAGCTAACGCAGATCGGTAACCGCATCCGCTGCCGCCTGCACGGCGTGAACGCATGGGCCGAACGCCGGCGAGTCGGCGACCCTGCCCGGCCTGCGTCCCGACCGTGGCAACGTCGACCGGCAAGCCGGGTCAGGTTCGTCCCGGGTCAGGGTTCCCGCCCCGGGCCGCGGACGGCTTCTCCCAGCAGACGTTCCGTTTCCTGCGCCGGGAACTCCATGTAGCGGGAGCTGTCGAGGGTTCCCTGAGCGGCGTGTGAAACACAGCAATTCATGTCGCACCAGGCTCACATAAACTGTTGTGAATCTGGCTGGACTCCGACGGTTCGTGAGTACCTGGCGCACATCAACTGTCGTATCCGTGTTCCCGGGGGCACTGCCAATGGCATTTTGTTAGCGGGCGTTTCTGGCGCAGATTTTGTCGTGTCTTCCAACCGTTTGATTCGATGATGCTTTGATGGTCCGTGGAGGCACGGATCGATCGGGGTTGACAAACTCACCCGCCGCCGGCATCCTTGGCTCGGGCAGGACCGCCGACGGGAGCGAGGCCGATGGATCCGCGGATCAGGAGCCTCAGGTCGACGACGTTTTCCGGGCGCCGCCTGAC
>JAJDZX010000059.1 GCA_022824395.1 Alphaproteobacteria bacterium | reverse complement strand
CGCTGATCGCGATCGTGGTGGGCGGGCTGATGTTCGCGTTCGGCGAGGGCGGCAGCAAGCGCACGCTGGCCGGGATCATCTTCGGGATCGGGATGGCCGTGGGCGCGGTGAACTTCCTGGCCTGGCTCTTCTGATGCGGGGGCTCGTTCGCTGGCCGGGCTACGCGGCGCTGAACCGTCCGCTGACGGTGCTGGGCGTCGAGCGGCGGCTGTTCCTGCTGGGCGCGACGCTCGCCGTCGCGGTTTGGAACGCTACGGCCTCGCTCATGGCGGGCGGCGTGGTGTTCGCGGGATGCTACGGCGCGGGCTGGCTGGCGGGCCGGAAGGACCCGGCGATGCTGGCGGTGCTCCGGGCGGCGGCGCGCTACCCGGCCCGGTTCGATCCGGGCAAGTGGGCGGACGAGCCGTGGCATGTCCGCATCCGGCTGGGTGACGAATGAGGGTCGCCGACGAACGCCGAGCCTACGAGGCGGCGGGTTCGCTGGCCGAGGAGCTGCCCTACTGGGGCTGGCTCGAGAACGGCCGCGCCTGCCTGACCCGTTCGGGCGAACTGGTGGCGGCGGGCCGGATCCGGCCCGCCGTGACCGACGGCAGGACGCCCGGCCAGATCGACCGGGTGCTGGGATTCTGGCAGAGGCTGCTGTCGGGGCTCGGTCCCGGCACGCGCCTGCAATTCCACCTGCTTCGGCGTCCGGCAACCCCCACAGGAGCGGCAAGCGAGGGCGGTTCCGACGTGGCGTCCGTCTCAGCGCGCAAGCGGCGCGCGTTCCTGGCCGGGCGCGTGCAGCGGCTCGGGGCGTATGTCGTCTGGTCCCATGACCCCGGCCTCCGCTCGGTTTCCGAGGGTGCCCGGTCGGGCATACTCCCCCGGCTCACCGGCTGGAGGAAACGCCGCAAGAGCGCGCCGACGTACCTCGCTTCGGAGATCGAAGGTGCGGCGGACCGGTTTCGGGCGATGATCGAGGCGGGCCGCGCGCTCGTTGCCGAGCACACACCCATCGAGATGCTGGGCGCGGTGGAGGCGTCCCGGATGCTCTCCGAACTCGTCAACCGTCCCGGCACCTTCTGGGACGGTGCGACGGGAAGCGGCATGAACTGGCGTCTCGCGCTCTCGGAGCTCGAGGCCGAGCGTTCGCATCTGAAGCTGGACGGCGAGCCGGTCATCCTCTACTCGCTGCTTTCGCCGCCCGGCAAGGCGCACGCGAACCTGCTGCGCGACCTCTACTGCCTGGACGCGGCAACCACCGTCTCGCTCGAATGGCGGCCGTGGACGACCGAAGCCGCGCGGAGGCGGATCCGAAGCGCGCAGCGCCACTACTTCTCGCGCCGCTACTCGATGATGGCGCACGCGCAGGACGCCCAGGGCACCGGGGCGGCGATGGTCGATTCGGCGGCGGCCGCCGCGTCCGACCGGCTGGGCGGCGCGCTGGTCGAACTCGAAGCCGACGGCGTGGCCTACGGCGAGGCGTCGCTCACCGTCGCGCTCCATGGCGGACTGGAAGACATCGAACGGCTGGACGGCGATGTGCGCCGCCTCTTCGCCGCGCACGACGCGAAGGCGGTCCGGGAAGGCTACGGCCAGTTGCCCGCGTGGTTCGCGCGGCTCCCGGCCCAGCCGCGAAGGCGGCAGGTGCGGAGGGTGTTCGTGTCGGCCGGCGTCGCGGCGTGCCTCGCTCCCGTGTTCGGTCCGCCGAGGGGCGAGAAGCGGAGCCGCCATCTCGGCCGCGAGCCGCTGGCGGTCTTCGAGACGCCGTGGCGCACGGCGTACCGCTACGACCTCTTCGCGGGCGATGTGGGCCACACGCTGATCCTGGGCGCGACGGGCGCGGGCAAGAGCTTCGCGCTCAACTTCCTCTTGGTCGAGGCGCTCAAGTACGATCCGCGCGTCCTGATCCTGGATCTGGGCGGCTCGTACCGGTGGCTGACCCGGTTCTTGGGCGGCCGGTACCTGGAACTCGCTCCCGACGAGACCGAACCGACGCTCCGGCTTGCACCCTTCGCGCTGCCGCCCACGACGAGGACCTTCCAGTTCCTCACCGGCTGGGTGCTACGGCTGCTGAAGCTGGGCGGGTTCGAGGCGGGCGGCGCGGACACGAGCGAGATCCGCGCGCGGATCGAGGACCTGTACGCGCTGGGGCGCGAGCGGCGCACGCTGGGCGCACTTACCGGTTCGCTCCCCGTCGCGATGTGGCCCGCGATGAGCCGCTGGACGGAGGGCGGCGCCTGGGGGGCGTTCTTTGACAATGCCCCGTCGGACAGGGCCGACATCGAGTTCCGCGACTGGCAGGTGATCGATCTGGCGGGCGCGGCGGAGCACGCGGACCTGTGCGAAGCAGCGCTCGCGTACCTGCTGGAACGCATGCGCCTGGAGATCGAGGACCCGGCGGAGACCGCTCGGCTCAAGCTGATGGTCGTGGACGAGGCATGGCGCTACATGCAGGACTCCGCCGTGCTGAACTATCTGGCGGAGGCGGCCAAGACCTGGCGGAAGAAGAACGCCGCGCTGGTGCTCGCCACCCAGTCCGCCGTGGACGTGACCGGGACGCCCGGGGCGTCGGCGCTCCTCGAATCCATCCCCACCAAGCTGTTCCTCGCCAACCCCGAGTTGCCGGACGAGGCCGGGGCGCTGTTCCGGCTGAACGACTCGGAGGTTGCGCAGGTCCGGGAACTCACGCCCAAGCGCGAACTCTACCTCCGCCGCCCGGACGAGGCGGCGGTGCTGCGCCTCGAAGTCGATCCGGAGAGCTACTGGCTCTACACGTCGTCGCCGCTGGATGCCGAGAAGCGCGCCGAAGCGGTGGCGAAGCACGGCTTGGCCCGTGGACTCGAAGTGCTCGCGGGCCGAACCCACCCCACCCCACCAACCGAGAGGACGTGAACACCATGAGAGCAACTCCAACCGCCGCGATCCTGTTGGGCGTGGTCGTCGTCCTGCTGACGGTGCTGCTGACAGCGCTCCCCTGCGATGCAGCCGCACAGCAAGCGAACGGAGACGAACCCCTTCTGACCGTGCCGGGCGAGTCGGGCGACCGCATCCACCGGCTTCGTGCGCGTGTGCGTCACACGACGCTGATCGTGCTTCCGCCCGGTGAGCGGATCCTCGACTTCGTGGTCGGCGACTCCGAGTACTGGCACCTGACCGGCGCGGCGAACGTCGCGTACCTGAAGCCCCTGGCCGAGGACGCCGCGACCAATGTCGCGCTCGTCTGCGAGTCGGGGCGCATCTACTCGTTCCTCGTCTCCGAGCACGCCGAGGAGCCGGTCCACCTGGTCTTCCGGGTCGAGGAGGGCGCGGAGGCGGCGGGGATGTCCGTCGGCGGCGCGAACGCCCCCGGGTTCGTCGCCCGGAGCGAAGTCGCGACCTACCGGGAGATGGCGGCCGAAGCCGTCGAGACGGCCCGGAGAGCCCGAGAGCAAGCCGAGGCCGGGGTTCTCGAAGCGCGCAGGCAGATGGAATCCGGGATCGAGGCCTTCCGTGCCGAATACCCCGGCCGGCTCCGGTTCGAGTACCGCCTGGACCGAAGCGCGTCGGAGCGTCCGTTCCGGGTCGAGGCCATGTGGCACGACGGGGAGTTCACCTATCTCCGCTCGCGTGCGCGGGAAGTGCCCGTCCTCTATGAGCGGAGCGACGGCGATCCGAGCCTGGTCGCGTTCGACGTGAGCGCGGACGGCCTGTATGTGGCGCGCCGCGTCATGGGCGACGGTTGGCTCCAGATCGGCGACCGGCGCGCCGGTTGGCGGTTCGAGCCTCGGGAGGGATCCCGATGAGCCGCTGGAAGCAGTGGGTGAAGGAGCCGAAGGGCGCGCTGCCCGGCGGCATCGTCACGAAGGTGGGGATCGCCCTGATCGCCGTGCTCGTCGCCGGACTGCTGTTCTCGTCGTCGCTCGCGGGTCCGGATGAAGACGCGGCCGTGACCGGAGCGCCAACCGAGCCGCGGGCGGTGAACGACAGCGAGGGACGGTCGTTCCTGGGGCGCATCCGCGACGAAGCGGAGCGCCAGACGCACCAGGCCGAGTCCGGGTCCCGCGACGGTTCGGCGGACGACCGGGAATCCGGACCTCCCGGTGGCGGAGGGTCCGCCGAGCCCGACGGAACCGGGGGTGGGCGAACCACCGGCATGGGGTCCGCCGAGTTCGAACTGCGCGAGGCGCTCCGGCTCGAGGAGATCGAGCGCCGGACGCGCTCGCTGCGTTCGTTCCCGGTCGCGCAGTCGCACCGGGATCCCGGCGAGGCCGGAAGCGGCGACACCCGTCCCGCCGGCGATGCCGGTGAGCCGGTGTTGATCGAGGACGCCCTCGCGGGCACGCTCGACTCCTTCGAGCGGTCGCTGGCAGCGCTCGAAGGCGAGATTGCGGCCGGGCTCGCAACCGAAGCGCTTTCCCCTGGAGGGCCGGCCGCCGCTGAAAGGCCCTCCACCGGGGAACCGGGCAGGTGGGTCCGCCCGGCCGACCCGCCGGGCTGGGAGCGGATCCACGAGGGCTCGTTCCTCGAAGCCGTACTGGTCACCCAGTTGTCGGGCGAGTTCCCCGGCCCGGTGCTCGCCATGGTGTCGGCGCCGCTGTACTCGGCCGACCGCCAGCGGGTGCTCATTCCGCGCGGCTCCCGCGTCGTCGGCACGGCCAGGGCCGTCCAGAACCGCGACCAGAACCGCCTCGCCGTCGCGTTCCACCGGCTGCTGCTGCCCGACGGAAGCTGGATCGACCTCGAGTTCACCGGGCTGAACCAGGTGGGCGAGAGCGGACTCCGCGACCAGGTCAACCGCCACTACCTCTCGACTTTCGCCGCCGCCGGCGCCGTCGGGGCACTGAGCGGCCTCACGCTCGCCGGGGCCTCCCCCTATGGGCTTCAAGCGGGCGTCGGCCAGGGGCTCGGGGGCAGCGCCACCTCGATGCTGGACCGGTATCTGAACCGGCTGCCCGAGATCACCATCCGCTCGGGTCACCGGCTCCGCGTCTGGTTCACCGCGGATGTCCTGGTCCCCACCCCCACCCGCGCCACGCACCGATGACACGAAAGGACTCTCCCATGCGCCACCGTATCCTCATCCCCGTTCTTCTCGTCCCGCTGATGCTGTTCGCGGGCGCTCGCCCCGCGAGCGCGCAGTTCGACTTCGGCAGCTGGTTCCAGCGGGCCACGATCATCGCGAACCAGATCACGCAAATCTCGCACCAAGTCACCCAGATCCGGTCGCTGGCCCGCCAGCTTACGGAACTCGAGGACCAACTCGACCACATGGAGCGCGCCGCCAAGGGCGAGATCGACGCGCTGCTTCAGCCCTTCTCCGACCTTGCCGCCGATCCGGTGGGCCTGGTGCGGAACGGCCTTTCGTGGCGGTCCGACTTCACCGGTCCGGCACGGGGGACGGTCGACGCCGTCCGGCGCTTCGGAAGGGGCGGCTCGTTCACCGACCTGTGGCGCAGCGCCCACGGAACCGCCGACCGGGTGAGCGAGGCCGACATCCTCGCGCTGTACCGGAACCTGCCGCCGCAGGCCGCGACGCGGGCCGCCGAAGACTACCGCCGTGCCCGTGAGGCCGCCGACCGGCAGCGCGTGCTCGACTACGCGGCGCTGGACGCGGCGGCCGCGCTCGCCGAGACCATCGAGAGCGCCCAGGGCTCGTTCGGCGGCCTCACCTCGAATGGCAATCTCTCGAATACCGCACTCCAGCAGGCCGGGGTGGCGGCTGCCCTGAGCCAAGGAAGGATCAACGCGGCCACCGGCCAGATGCTCGCCCACCAGGCCGCCCTCGAGGCGAGCCGCGCTCGGCAGGCCGAACTCGCCCGCCTCGAATGGCTCGGTCGGTGGGCCGACGGCCGGACGCGCGCGAACACGCTGGCTGTGACGATGCGCGACGCGGCCTCGCTGAACCGGACCGCGCTCCGGAGCGGGCTGCTGTTCCAGATCCCGTCCTTCTACCGGTAGGGGCGCCCCGGCCATGCAGCTTCCTCCGCAGTCCATCGATCCGAACGTCCCCACGCAGATCCCGCCGGATCAGCTCCAGGACTTCAAGAGCTTCCTGGACATCGTGCTCGACTCCGTCGTCGGCGGCGCCGCGCCCGACATTCAGGCCGTCGGGCTCCAGTTGTGGGGCGCCCTCGCCGCCGTCATGGTCGCCTGGACGGGGCTCAAGATCGCGTTCAGCGGCACGTTCCAGCCATGGGAGATCGTGCGCCTCGTGATCGGGATCGCGATCCCCCGCACCATTCTCCACTACTACGCCGTCCCGATCCCCGGCGTCGGGTTCACCTTCCCGGCGATGATCGCCGGAGGCGGGATCTGGCTCCAGAACCTGTTCCTC
>JAJDZX010000102.1 GCA_022824395.1 Alphaproteobacteria bacterium | reverse complement strand
AACCGGCGCCACCAAGCGCCCGCCAGGCCCGTTCCGGCCTGAATCGGCGTGGCCAAAGCGTCACGCAGGGCTGCCAGCGGCCGCCGCCACTGCGTCAGCGCGGGGACATGCCCCCGAAACCGCTACAACGCAGGGGGCTCGGGCAGGTCCATGTCGCCAGCCTCCGACGCTTCTTCGAGACGCGCGAGAATGCGCGCGATCTTGTCCGCGTAGTCCGGAGACCGCGAAACTGAGCGGTGCAAGACCGTCCTGCCGGATCACCATCTGAGCTGACGTGTGGTGAGAGTCGCTATAATTGTCATTTAACTTGAAACTCACGTTACGGGGATGATCATGCCCGAGGTGCCGGAAACCGCTGCTGCGGTGGAACTGACACCGGCGGAAGTGGAGAGGTTGCCGCCGCCATTGCTGGAGAAAATCGGTGGAACAGGGAATCCGCCGGGCACGCAGCAACACCTGCAACGATTCCAACAGTGGCAACGGTGGCTTCTGGTCGGCGCCGATTCCAGACGGGATGCCGCGGTCATGCGCAAGACGCTGACAATCATCAAGCGCATGTTGGCGCAACGCCGCAGGGAATTCACCGAGCGGAATATCGAAGCGCTGCTCGAGCTGTTTCTCCAAGACGAGGAGCGGGCCGACGTCGACCGGGAGCTCGAGCTGGACAATGCCGAGCTGCGTGCGCAGTACGTCCGCGAGGTGCCGGCCTACACGGCGGCCGACATCCACGAGCTCATGCACGGTACGCGGTTGCGCAACCCGAGCGAACCGGCCTCGCGGTGGCGACGCGAGAAAAAGGTCTTCGCCGTGCGCGCCGGCCGCAACCAGCTGTTCCCCCGCTTCCAGTTCGCCGACGGCCGCCCGCGTCCCGTCATCCGGGAGATCATGAAGCGTCTCCCGGATGGCATGACGCCGTGGCAGACCGCGTTCTGGTTCTGGTCGGGCAATGGCTGGCTCGGCGGGAGATCGCCTGCCGACGCGCTCGATGACCGGGACCGCGTCCTGGAGGCCGCCAGTCGCCTGGGCGACCCGGCTGTCGGCTGACCGTGGCGATCCGCAGGCCTCCGTCCCCGATCACGAGTCCGCAGTTCACTGTCCTGGGCCCCGGCACGGAACTGCATCGGGTCCATCGCACCGCCTTCCGGCCCGCCGAGTTCAACCGGGGTATCGGGGGGCAGACGCGCTTCGCCCCGTTCAGCGACAGCGCCGGGGCGCCAGTGCCCTCCCTGTACGCGAGCGCCACGTTGCGGGCGGCGATCCACGAGACGATCCTCCACGACATTCCTGCGAGCGCCGCGATCAAGACCGTTCGTCTGAACGAGGTGCACGAGCGCACGCATTCGGTGCTGCGGACGAACCGTGATCTGCGGCTCGTCGAGCTGCGCAGCGTGACCCTGGGCAAATGGGGCATCTCCCGCAGGGTCCTGATCACGTCGGGTCCGGCCATGTACGGCGAGACCGTCCTGTGGGCCGCGGCCATCCACCGCGACACGCCTGACGCGCATGGTCTCGTCTGGACATCCAACCAGTGCGATCCCGACAATGCCCGCCTGTTCTTCGGCGACCGGGTCGACGAAAGCGACTTCACGACTGTGCGCTCGCGCGACGGCGCTGCCGACAAGTCGTTCCTGAAGGACGTCAGCGACGAGGCCCGGCTCCGGGGCATCGTCCTCACGATCTGAACACCTCACCGCTATGGTCCCGCCGTCGGTCGCTCGCGCCGCGGGAGCAGGCGTTCAGTTACTCGGCCCGGAACGACCCGTTGAGCGACTCGTTGAACGCGTTGTCGGTGGGCTTCCCCGGCCTGAACCTAGACCGCGCCCAGGCCGTGCAATTCGTCCAGAAAGGCCAGGACATCGTCGCGGCACGTGCCCGGGTCGCCATCGTACTCGGCGGCCAGCGCCTCGCAGACCTCGGCGACACGCAGGCCGGGCTCGATCAGGGCCCAGATCCTCGCGCCCACCGGGTCGAGTTCGTAGTACTGCCCCTCTTCGAGGTCCATCATCACCACAGTGTCGTCGAGTTGGGTAAAGACGATCGTCTCGCTGTGGGCCACGGAGGAATGGAGTCCAACGCTCATGCCCGCCCTGCTCCGATCTTGAGTACCCGCTCGCGGTCGCCGCGAGAATCACAATGATCGAACGGCAGCCGTTCGGGTCCATAGGTCAACGGAACTCGTCCGGCCAAGGGCGTGCGTGCGAAGAATGCGGTTGTGCGACATGCTTGCGATGGAACCAGATAACTTGTGCCTTCGTGGCGCCATGGTCCACCAGTGCTGCTCTTTGTCTGCTGCCGCAAGTTCCTCCCTCCAGCCGGTGGGATTGGTCCAAGCGGGGTTACCCCCCTGCATGCAGGCCTTCGGAGACGCGCCCTTGGCAGGGAGCCGCCGGCCGCACGTTTCAGCGTACGCTCGCCCGACACGGAGCCTCATCCGGTTCTTCCAAGACCCGCGGCCACCGACAAGTTTCAGCAGCGGGTACCATGCCGAGGTGACGGGAAATACAATCGTTTCGCAGCATCTGCAACGTTGGAAACCAGGGTTCGATCGGGACACGGATTCCGTGGTAAACTGGTCCCGTGTCAGTTTAGAGGTGACAACATGAACCTGACAGTCGTTGTCGATGACGACATCCTCAAACTTGCCCGCATCCGGGCCATTCGGGAGAACACGTCGGTGAACGCCGTGGTTCGCGAGTACCTGGCGGCGTATGCCGGGTCCGGACGGAGTCGGGCCATTGCCTGCGAACAGCTGCTCGCCCTGTCGCGGTCCAGCCACTCCGGACGAGGCGACGCCCGTTGGACACGGGACGACCTGCATGAGCGTTGAGCCGAGGTTCGTCGACACCAACGTGCTCGTCTATCTGTTCGACACCGACTCTCCGGACAAGCAGGCCCGGGCGCAGGAACTCCTGCGCGAGGAGAAGGACCGGATCGTCGTGAGTCCTCAGGTGCTCGGTGAATTCTACGTAACGGTGACCCGAAAGCTCGCCGCCCCGGTGAGCCCCGACGCGGCGGCGCAAGCCGTCGATGCGCTTTGCCGATTCCAGGTTCAGGCGCTCGACTCCCAATTGGTGCGGAGCGCAGTCCGCCGCAGTCGGTTGACGCGGCTCTCGTACTGGGACGCGCTGATCGTCGAGACTGCGCTGAAGTCAGGGGCGGACGTCCTGCTCACCGAGGATCTCCAGGGCGGCCAGACGATCGATGGTCTCCGCGTCGTCAACCCTTTCCGCGCTCGGTAGCTTGCCAAGTTGGAGATCCGTGCAGCGGCGCCGCATTCCGGCTCCACCGACCATCGGGTATACAGGCGCGCGCCATGATCCTCCGTCTGCTCATCGCAATCGTGCTTCTCGCCCCGCTGCCGTTCGGGTCCGTTCCGGTCTCGGCGTGACCAGCCATTGCGGGCTGCACGGGCACGCTGTTGCTCGCGTGGGGAAGCCTCGCGGCGGCCAGGCGCGCGACTGCCGCGGCATGTCGACATGCTGCCAACCTGCCTGACCCCGATGCACTCCAGTGTACGACCCTGCCGAGGACTGCAGTACGCGGATCAGAGTCGAGGTCGCGTCCAGCGACGGCAGCTGCTTCAAGGAGACCGTCGAGAGCAGGCCGCGGATGCTCGATTCCTTCGTGCGGATCCGCTGATGAAGCGCCCGCACGCGGCTGTCACCGGCCCGGCAGCGAGTTCTCGACCTCGGCCAGCCCGCGGGCACCGCTCACGGTGTCGGGAATTTCGCTCCGGGAGGTGGCAGCCCTTGCACGACCTCGGCCGAATTCGGCTGACAACGCCGTTGCGTGAGCGGCTCGACGCGGCTCCGCCCGCTCTATTGGTGGAGAGGACGCAGGCTCGATGCACGCCGCGCGGATAAGCTAAACGACACGCCTTGCGGGCATGTTCCCCACGCTGTGCGCCCGCCCCGGCTTCCGCCGAAAATAGACCGAGCCGCTGCCCGAGGCCGCGGTTGCCCAATCCTACTTGCCTGGAAGAGGCCAACGACCCCGGAAGGCGCGGTGCACGCCTGCGCCACGCGCCTTCGAAGCGCCATCCAACCGATGGGACTTATATCGATTACTTGGTGCGACGTACGAGCTTTCAGGAGTTCGAAGCTCTTCTTGCCCCGCCGTCAGCACGAGAAGGCGCAGGAAAGAGACCGGCCGACGCGGAACACGGTCCTGCCGGTCCGTTCAGGCAGGACGCGGGAATCCGCAATCCGCTGGCAACCTCGTTCGGCACCGGACCGTCAGAGAACCGTCAGAACACGCGCACCAGGCTGAGTTCGCTGCCGTTTCGCCGGTAGTCGTAGAGCTGCGCATCCGTCTCGCGCACTCCGTGCACCAGGGACAGGCGCGGGCTGAAGCCGCGCCAGGCGAAGGCCCGGTTGTAGACCGACTGCCGGAGCGAGCGGGTCCAGTCCTCGCGCGGCTCCTCGCCCAGGGTGGGCGGGCGCCAGTTGCCTTCGTAGTCCGTCCAGCGCATCTCGCCGCTGCCGCCCACGGTGAACCCCAGGGGCAGCGCCACCGACACGCCCAGCTGAAGCCATTTCCGCTCGTGGCGCCAGCGCTCGAGGTCCGTACGCTCATTTCCCCAGCCAAGCGCGCCGTCCGCCCGGACCGTCGGGCACACGGTCCATGCGCCGGTGCCATGGGTTCCGCCCTTGCGCCCCATGCCTCATGTTGACCGATGCCGTGTCACAGCGGTCCTGACGGCTGGCAGCGCGTTCATGTCAGTTCCGGGAGCCGTTGGGACCGACGGGAACCCGGATGCGCGGTGCCAACCCTGCGATCGCCGTCTCACCCTGATTGACGCGCCGCAGGCACCAAGCCGTCATCGCGAGTCCCGCCAGGCCAGCCGCCGCGCGTTGCCGGCGGTCCAGAGACACCAGCCAGGAAGCCCCTCGAACAAGCGCTGCCGCAACGTGCACCAGATCGATGGTGCGCACGCCAACCTCGGTGGTAGCGGCGACCGAGAGGCGCTCCGCTTCCACATATACCGATTGCCAATCGACTCCACTGCGGATCAACCGGCCGGACGCCAGATCGCCCGTGACCATGGACATCGATGCGGACAGTTGCTCATCGTCGATCTCTTCGCGAAACCGCTTGGGGCGCAGCGCGTCTCCGACCGCCAACGCGTGCAGGCCGTTGACGATGATCGCTTCAGCCCGATCGGCGACCAGGCGAGCGACGTGGTCGCTCCGCTCCTCGCGTACATGGAGCCTGACCAGTTCGCCGGAGTCGTGCTCGACGCTCACCGTTCGCCGCGGCCGTCGGCGGTGGTCTGCGCTGCGGTGATGCCTCCAACGGGGCTCGGATACACTTCCTGCAAGCGTTGCTCCGCGCGACTCCAGTCGGACGGTGCGGCAGCGGAAGGCGCCGGAATGATGCGTGCGACGGGTCGCCCGCGACGACGCACTTCGATCGCCTCCCCGGCCTCCACGGCGGCGAGAACGGCAGCGAGATGGCGCTGGACGCGGCGGACGTTAAACGACTTCATGTCAAACAAAATCCCTGGCTTGGTCAGGTCGGGTCAACCGGATTCCGACGACGTCCGTCGGCGAGCGCTCATGATGGTTCGCACAATGCCCGAATGGCGTTGTCGGGCACGCTGGTGCTTGGACGCGGGGCGCGGGGCCACATGGATCTCGCGGCGCAGGTCGACGGGACCGTTCATCGGTCGTTGCTCCCTGATCGGACGGGCCCGGGCCCGCAGCGTGTACTTCAGGCGCAGCGGTCGATACGGGCCATGTTCCGCAGGGGTGATCGGGGCCGTTCCCGTGCCGCTATCGAATCCAATGCCGGCGTGGGAGACGAAGCGGATCCGCCTCGAACCCGGGCTGTGGCGACGCCGACAGATGCCATGAGACGCTGAACGATCGGCGCTACGGTGCCGTGCTCGAGGTCGACATCGAGAGGAACACGTTCTCGAGCACGAAGGTCAGCAAGGTGCGGGCCGGCAAGGGCGGCCTGATGGCGCACGAACCGGGTGCACGGGAAGCGCAAGGGAAGCCCTCAGGGTCCCCTATCCGCTGGCCAGCAACCTTTCTGCATGCGCCGCCAGCATTTCAGTTCGCGTCGCCCAGGTGTAGTTTCATCACGCCTCCAGCACTTGGGCCGCCGCCTTGCCTGCTTGTCAGTGCATTCGATCTTGTGCATATTGAACACGTCAGGCGGAAGGGAGAATCGGCCATGCGGCGCACGACGACACTGACCGTCCGTGTCAGTGGCGGGCTCAGCGACTTCGTGTCGGCCAACGTCGGAGACACCGGATCCTACGAGAACATCAGCGAGTACATCCGCGATCTGATTCGTCGCGACAAGGAGCGTTTCGAGCGTGAGGCGTTCGAGCGCCTCAAGGCCGAACTGACGCGCGCCTTCGCGGCTCCGGACAGTTCGTACCATCCGCTCTCGGCATCCGACGTCATCGCGAGGAACAGGGTGCCGCCCGGCGCATGACGGCGGTCCGCGTTCAGGAAGCGGCCGCGCTGCGGATCGACGAAATCTATCGCTATTCCCGGGACCGTTGGGGGGAGGCCAAGGCGAACGCCTACGTCACGGGCCTGTTCGAGGCGTTCGAGAGCCTCGTGGCCGGCGGCATGGCCTCGCGGCCGGTTCCGGCGGAATTCGGCGTGGACGGCTGCGTCTTCCGCTACGAGAAGCACTACGTCTACTGGAAGAGGCTGGGCAATGGTGACATCGGTATCGTCACTGTGCTGCACGAGCGCATGCACCAGATCGGCAGATTTCGGGAAGATCACGAGCGTGATGAGGCATGATGCAAGCCGTAGCGCGCAGGTACGATGCTCTTGCCAAGTAATGCCGCCATCAACTCTGAGAGCCTGTGCGAAAACTATTGAGCGGCCCCAGTCCTTGATCCTACGATGTGGTTTGACGACTACATCTGGAGGATGCCATGGCTTGGACCAAGGCCGCTCGGGCGAAGTATAGGCGTGGCGGGAAGCGCTTCGAAAGCG
>JAJDZX010000115.1 GCA_022824395.1 Alphaproteobacteria bacterium | reverse complement strand
ACGAGGTCGAGCGGCTCTTTCGCCGTCTCAAGGGATTCCGACGGATCTTCTCCCGCTTCGACAAGCTTGACGCCGTGTTCCTCGGGTTCATCCTCTTCGCATTCATTGTCGAGGCACTGCGGTAGTGTTAACGCGCCCTAGACGGAACACCTTCGCGATTCGTTCCGGAAGCCCGTAGCTTCCTGGAGCAGCTAGGACTGGAAGTCTCACTCGAACCGGTTTCGTTCGAATTCCAGCGAGGCGCAAACCGAATGTTCCGCGCCCGGAGACACCTTCATCGTGACTAAGCGCAATTGCTTGCAAACTGTACATGTGAGCGTGCTCGCACTCTCTGATGGTGTAGCGATCATGCTTTTCGATGGGTTTTGGTCGGGAGGTTCGGTGGGCCGTGGGCAGGTTGCCGGCTGCGACGTTGAGACGCTATGCGGCTCGTCCGTCTCGCTCCGGCCCTTCGGGTGACGGGCGGTCGGCCATCCGACGGAGTGCGTCCAGGGCCGTCAGCAGGGTTTCCGGCGCGTCGTGCGCTGTGCCCGGTTTGCCGTCGGCGGACGGCTGGCGCCTGGTCGCGAACCGTTCGATCCGGGCCGTCGTCGCTGGCCTTGAGCATGGCGTTGTGAGCCGCCGCGACGAGGTCGTCGATTTCCCGGTAGTGCAGGTTCCTGGTGGCGAGCGTGGCCAGCAGGTAGGCGGCGCGATAGGTGGCCTCGATCAGCGCGAGGTGTCCCGGCGACAGCGAGGCCGGAGCCTGCTCGGGGAGCCGCTGCTCGGCGATGGCGCGCGCACAGGAACGGATGAGCTCCGCGGGGGTCAGGCCCGGCCGGGCGGCGGCCTGTTCGACCAGCGCCCATTCGGAGTGGGAGAACCGGATGGTGCGCGGATGCCGTCGGGCGCCGCGGTTCCGGTCGGGATGGTGGCCGGTGGCGGGCTCCGGCCGGTCGTCGCGGTTCCGGGCCGGGGAGTCGGATGGCTGCTCGCCGAGCCCGGCGTCGGGCCGGCGGCGGGTGTTACCGGTTACCGTTACCATCGCTGCCTAGGGGTTGGGGTCGGTAACGGCTTCGGGTAACAGGCCCGGCCAGCGCGTGGCGCTGCCGCCGGCACCGTCGGCGATGCGGTACCCGCCCCTGGTGGCGTGCTCGACGCGTCCCTCCCGGACGAGGTCCTGCAGGGTGCTGGCGACGGTTGCGGGCCGGGTGGCGGCGCGCTTGCGGATCTGGCGTTGCGAGAGCGGCGCATCGGTCTCGGCGAGGGCCTGCAGGATGCGCCGTTCCGGGGTATCGGGTGGTGCGGCGGGCTCGTCCGGTGGCGGCTGGCGCAGCCGCAGGGCGGGCCCCCGGTCGTCATCGGCGAGCTCGATCTCGATGCCGTTCAGTCCGGGCGAGCCTCGAGGTGGGCCGCCCGCCGGGTCGGGAAGCCCGTCACCGGCGCGGCCTCGCGGGGCGGGCCTGCTGTTCGCCCCAGGTCTCGATGAAGAGCTGTTCGTCGAGCACCCCGCGGTCCTGCTCGGCGGCCGCGGCGAGCAGCCCGTCGGCCATGACGGTGAGCGCCCTGGGGTTGTCGCCGGCGAGGACGACGCTGAGGATGGCGTGAGCGTGCTCGCACTCTCAGAGAGTGCAGCGATCAGGCTTTTCGATGGGTTTTGGTCGGGAGGTTCGGTGGGCCGTGGGCAGGTTGCCGGCTGCGCCGGCGAGACGCTATGCGGCTCGTCCGTCTCGCTCCGGCCCTACGGGTGACGGGCGGCCGGCCATCCGACGGAGTGCGTCCAGGGCCGTCAGCAGGTTTCCGGCGCGTCGTGCGCTGCGCCCGGGTTGCCGTCGGCCGACGGCTGGCGCCTGGTCGCGAGCCGTTCGATCCGGGCCGTCGTCCCTGGCCTTGAGCATGGCGTTGTGAGCCGCCGCGACGAGGTCGTCGATGTCCTGGTAGTGCATGTTCCTGGTGGCGAGCGTGTGCTGAACGTGCGCACGCTCAGCAGGTCAGATTCTGCACGGTCAACGCGACCGTGGCCGAGTTCCGCGCCAATGGCGCCTCGATCGACTGCCGCCAGACCCGGCGCTTGGGCGGCAGCCGGATCTTCCTCTACCGGATGCTCAGGCCCCTGCTCGAGGCGGAATCGTGACGCCCCGGGCCCATAACGATCGGACAGTGCCTCAGGCACCATTGCGATCAGTGGCTGGACTTTCTCGACGAGGAAGATCGCGAAGCAGCATCCTCGCGAACTCGCGCAGCACGGTCGGATCCGGAGCCGTCTCGGGCGCCTCTACCTGGCTAGCGCGGTTTTCGAGCAGCCGGGCCATGAGGTCGATATCGTTGCGGTCCAGCGTGCCGTTCCTGTGCAGGCAGTGGATCAGGACGAAGACGATTTTCAGATCGGCACGTGCTACTTGCCGGATCTCCGTCTCCAGAACGCTCACAGCTGCGGCCAGGTCGGTCCGCATTTCGCCAATCTGCTCTTCCGTCATTTTCGCGATTCCCCTCTCAGGGCATGGTTTGGTAGACCCCCAGAGTAGGGAATAGGAGACCGGCGCGCCTGCGCCCACTCACATGTGCGCACCGGCGCCGGGGACGCCGGTCACGATGGTCGTCAAGTTGCCCCGGACTGCGATTGGTGCAGCCGGAGCATGCCGAGCGAGGCACGACGCGCATGCGACCGGCGTCGCCACAACAGCGCCAATGCTGATGCGCGAAACGGAAACGGACCGTACCGCCGACCCAATGCCAGGAGAACGATGCGGCCCGACGAGGCGTGTTGGTCAAGCTGCGCCTTTTCGATCACATAGCGGTCGTCGGTCAGGCCGGGCGTGAAGAAATGGGTGAAGGAGGTCGCTGCCGTGTTGCCGGGCATTGCGATTGCGGCGCTCATGGTGCCGTATCCATCGTGCCGGGGGCGGAAGGCGGCCGCGAGACATTCGCCCTGGCAGGGAAGCCGTCGAACAGGG
Organism: Alphaproteobacteria bacterium; assembly: GCA_022824395.1. Classification (GTDB taxonomy): domain Bacteria; phylum Pseudomonadota; class Alphaproteobacteria; order TMED109; family TMED109; genus VXPW01. The sequence goes on along the minus strand of JAJDZX010000115.1, from coordinate 14,811 downwards.
ACGGTCGCTTGATTCTCTTCGTCGGGGCCGAAGCCGTCTCCCGTGCGCAGTCGATTGCGCGGGAGCTCAATGCACTGGAGCGGGACGGGCCGTTGTCGGCCGAGTGGGAACTGCGCTGCCGATTAGCGCTCGGCGATTGCGCCCCCTCCCCACTTAGAAACCCGCGGGGAGGGGGCTAGCCGGGCGGGATGTAGTGCGCAGCGCCCGCCCGGTGTCCATGCGCTCTCAAGGTCCATACGCCTCTAGTGTTCGAGCGCGGCGGTGGCCCCTCTCGACCCGGTTGCGACGAGAGGGGCCTGCCCGGCGGCGTCGGTTAGCAGCTCGGCGGCCGCCGGGCGTTGAAATGAACTTCGGGACTCCACAAGCGATGAGCAGTGGCCTATCGGTCATACTTCAGCACGGTGTATCCGGGATCTGCGTTTGCGAGCATCGGTGCAATCAGCGCGGACAAAGCGAAGGATACTGCTCCAACGATGGCGCTGGTCATGACTCGACTTCTCTCGGTCAGAGTTCGGGAAGTCCTCAGCCTTGATCTTATCAGTAAGCGTGCCGCCCTGCTCGTTGATGACTCCCGTTGGCTCCACAAGTCCTCACGCTCCCCCTCTCGCTTCGCAATCTGACCGCGATTTGCGTCGGGGCGCAGTTCGAGGTGGGAAACGTCGACGTTGGTGTTCTCGTATCTGGCGTACAGGTTCGCCGCCTTCATCTGCAGGCTGAAGAGCTCTTCTCTGTCGTCGGAGATGCACCGGATCGCATTCATGTCGGCGCGCATCGCCGTTGCTTACGTATGTAATTGCCAAACAGAAACCGCATGCTGCCCGCAGCAAGGTCTCGCGCCCGTCCGCAGACACGAACGCGCGCCGGTGACCGTGGTTCCGTTCTCCGCGTTCCGGTTCATTCACGTTTGTTTGGACCGAGGCCGGCACGGCTCAGATGCCCAGTCATTGGGGAATACCCAAGTCGCGATGGGTAACGGCGTCGGGCTCGGAGTTCCCAAGGATCGAAACGGCTTCGCTCGGATACCGCACGGGCTGCAAGCCGTTGCCATGGCCGGGCCCGCAGCGCTTCGCAAGCGCGTGGTGCGACCGGGATTTCCTGACGCTGCCCGACCCGGCGCCTGTACCTTCGAAGCGTGCGGTTTTCGGCTGACATTGACACCCGTCGCGCGTACGGGTGGCACCCTGCTGAATCCTGGCAGATTTTCGTGCGATTGGAGGGTTCTTCATTCTCCGTCCGAGTGTGCAGGCGTGTCAGGAGCACTTTCCCTGGAGGCGAGAGGACAGCTGAAGCGACCAATGATCCAGTTTTGCCGGTTTACGCCAACCCACCGCAGCCCGGCCAGCAACGAGGAGAGTGCGGGCAGGCGCCATCAATATCGTTTCGGGCTGCGGTTGAGTCTCCGGCGGGCCACAGGCACGGGGAGGGCTGATTCGCGCAGTGTGGAACCGCATTTCGGCCCGGGTGCGGTGGCCGGATGCGTATTTGGCTTCCTTATCTTCCAGATACGAAATCGATATTGGACTTAGGTTCTGCGGCGTGCCTAGCTTCTGGAGACTGAACGCGCAACGAAGAGGTAGCGGAACCGCCTCTCCGGCGCGGGCTGTAGGACACTCTGCCCGTTCACGAGCGAACAGGGGAAACGATGATGCAAACCATCCTCGCAGCGCTCGCCGCCACCGCCATCTTCGCGGCGGGCCAGGCCCGCGCCGACGCGCGCGACACGCCGGGGCCAGCCCCGCAGATCATCGCCGAGTACGATCGCGACTTCATCGAGCGCTCCGGCGCCCAGACGTTTGGCGAGATGCTCGACACGGGCATCATCCGCTATTTCTTCACCGGGGGGCGCGACCTCCTCATCATGGTGAACGGACGCCCCTACGCGACGACTGCGCATGATCTGGACACCCTCCCGCTCTCTGCGGTCGAGCGCATCGAGGTGCTGCGGGCCGAGAGCCTGGGGACGTTGGACGGCCACGCGGCAGTCCGCGGCGCATTCAACCTCGTGCTGAGGAAGGATCTGGACGGCTTCGACGTGCGGAGCGTCGCCCGGATGCCGGGCCGCGACGGCGGCGACGCACGCCAGGGCAGTGTCGTATGGGGCGGCGCGATCGGCGCCGGCGGACACCTGACCATCGGTGTCGACATCCTCGACCGCCAGGAGATCGCCGGCAGCACCCGCGAGCACAGCCGCTCGGAGTGGACGGAGGGCGGAAGCTTCGCCGCGGCGCGGAACGTGAGCGTCGGCGGCAACACCGTCTACGTCTTCGACACGAGCGCAGACGCATTGCGGGCCGTGCCACTCGGCGCGTGCGACCAGGCACTGGGCTACACCGGTCCGCTCAGCAACCCGCCGGGGATCGACACAGGCGACAAGGGTTGCGGGTTCGCCTACGGCAGCTTCTGGTGGGACAGCGCGAGCTACGACCAGAGGAACGTGATCCTCAGCCTTGACCACCCGATGGGAGAGCGCGCCGAGATCCACGTGGACGCAAACCTCACGCAGGGACGCTCGGCGTTCCGCTATGCCCCGTCGATCAGTGTCTTCTCCGTCGCCCCGAGCGAGCGCCTGCTCGACGCGATCAACGAGTCGGCGCGCGAAGCAAGCCCGGCGTTCCAGGCAACGAACGAGGATGTCTTCTCGGTCGGGCATCGCTTCATCGGCCATGGCAACCGGGACTGGTGGACGAGCACCGAGGAGTACGACGCCTCGGCAAGCGTCAAGGGCCGCCTTACCGAAGGCCTGGGCTACGACGCCCGCATCAGCGGCTTCAGGTTCGACAGCTCGGTGTCGGGCGAGACCTTCGTGGACGCCGAGATCATCAGGCATGAGATCGCGGCCGGAAGGTACGACCTGACCAACCCGCTGTCGGTGGAACCGAACCACTTGGAAGCGATCGAGAGGAGCAGCCTGCGCGAGGAGGAGGACGTAGGCTCGAGGTATCTGGGCGCGCGTCTCGCACTCGAGGGCGCCGGGCCGGTCATCGGCGGGCGCGCCATGGCATGGACTGCCGGAGTCGAACTCGAAAGCTTGGAGGCCCACCGACTGCTGACGTTCCGGGCAAGCGACGGCCGGATCCGCGACGTCAACGGGGTGCTCGGGTCCGGCGGCACGAGCTACGCGGGCGAGCGCGATGCGGCGGGCGCCTTCGCCGAGGTATCCCTGCCCCTCGCCGACACTGTGGACGTGAGGGCCGCAGCACGGGCCGACGAGCTTGATGACGTTGGTGGGCTGCGCGCGTGGCGCCTCGGGGCCGAGTACCGGCTCACCAACATCGTGACCCTGCGCGGCTCCTGGAGCTCGGGCGACGGGGCACCCTCCATGCACCACCTGCACAGCACCGCGGCACAGGGCCATCCCTATGTCCGTTGCGTCCCGGAGAGCGGGCCGCCGCCACGCACGTGCGACACGGCGAACTACCGGCAGGTGACCCGGCGCTCGAGCGGCAACCCCGAACTCGGGCCGGCGGGATCGGAGAGGCACTCCATCGGCGCCGAGGCCCGCAAGGGAACGTTCTACCTCGTCGTCGACTGGTACCGGCTCACGACCTCGGATCTGCCGGGGCTGCACGATCCCACCTGGGCGATGCTGAACCACCCCGAGTGCCCGCCGGGCGGTGGCAGCAGCTGCATCGAGCGCGCGGCCGGAGACATCACCATCCACGAGAGCTTTGCGAACATCGTCGAAACCGAGATCTCCGGGGTCAACACCCGGTTCGGAGCACGCATGGAGACCGGCTGGGGTTTCGTCGCAATGCGCGGGTTCTGGCGCTACGTCACCGGCAGCGATGAGCGCATCGCGGGCGAGGAGCAACCGTATCCGCTCCCGCGTAACGCCGTGCGCATCGTGACCTCGGCCGGGCGCGGCGACCTCACCGCGTTCTGGGCCCTGAACTACCGCGACGCGATCGAGAACCGATGGGACGACGGACAGTTCAGCTCCTGGACCGGCCACGACTTGACGCTCGACTGGAGAGCGCCGTTGGGTATGGAGAACATGCGCCTCACTGCGGGCGTGTACAACGTCACGGACGCGAAGCTCTCCACGAACACGGCGCATCCCTCCGCGACCGATGGGCCGCGCGCGGCCGGCTGGGGACGCACCTACTTCGCAACCCTCAACACGCAGTTCTGAGGCGCTGACCAGAGGGGAAGCGCGTAGCGTGCAGCGGCCGGGCAGGTGTCGGTTTGCACGCCGACGCGTGGGATCCAGACGCGTTGTTGTTGAAGAACATGCCGGTCGCCTGTTCCAATCGCTCCCCAGCGTCGGAGTCGCGACGGGCGCAACGCGGGTACCTCACCGTCGCGGGGAACACCCAGGAAACGCCGGATAACGGAGGAGGGTTCGATAACCGGAAGGGTCGGAAGTGTTGCCCCCAATCGCCGGGCAGGTTGCAAGCCGTAGCGACAACTGGAGCTTCAGCGCTTCTCAGATGTGTGGGCGGAGCACTGTTCGACTCCATTCGGGGCCTGCTCGTACACGCCCCATACACGATGTCGGGCCAGTGAGTCACGTACGGCAGACTTTCTCTACAGCGCTTCAAGGAGGAGTTCAGCAGGCACCGGCTCCAGGTCCACGGCAAAGCCGTTTCCGTTTGGTGGGTCGCCAACGCAACGGATCGGAGCCCAAGCGGCAATTGAGGAGACACCGGGTCACGCAGCACCTGAGCATCCGTTGCCGCCCTGGTTACCTCGACGCACAAGCACCGTCGCACACAGGCGTTGGGATCGGGATGACCGCATTCCCCCGCAATCCCGGCCCGTGCCGGTCAGATCCGCAGCGGCCCAGAATCAGAAGGTGTCAGCCGCCGGATTAGTCGCAGCGGTGGGGGTGGGCCGCATGACGAGCGCAGCCTGAAGGCTGGCCTTCGTGACGAGTTGGTCGAACGGCGTCCCCGGCCGTCAGGCCGCCACCGCAGTGCTGTCCGCCTCCGCCGGTACTGGCATGGGTGCACCGCGGCACATCCGTTGCTGCGATGGTGGACCGGTTCGCGCTAGACTCTTCTCCTACGGAGTACCAGCGGGGGAGCGGCACCATGGAACGGCTGAACACGGTCATCAATTCGATCAACGCCTTCGCGTGGGGACCGCCCATGCTGGGCATCCTCGGCGTCACCGGCGTCCTGCTGACGCTGGGGCTGGTGTTCATGCCGTGGCGAAAGGTGGGCTACGGCTTCAGGCTCTTGTTCGACAAGAGCTCCGCCGTCGGCGAAGGCGAGGTCAAGCCGTTCAACGCGCTGATGACGGCGCTGTCGGCAACGGTCGGGACCGGGAATATCGCTGGCGTCGCAACCGCCATCGCGCTCGGTGGACCGGGCGCCATCTTCTACATGTGGCTCATCGCCCTGTTCGGGATGGCAACCAAGTACGCCGAAGCGGTGTGCGCGGTTACCTACCGCGAGGTGGACAAGTCCGGGAAGTACGTCGGCGGACCGATGTACTACCTGCGGAACGGTGTCGGCGAGTTCGCCCCTGAGCTCGGCAAGTGGCTGGGGCTGGCGTTCGCGATCTTCGGCGCCGTGGCGGCGTTCGGCATCGGTAACGCGGTTCAGGTCAACTCCATGGCCGTGGCCCTGGTCAACAGCTTCGGCGTTCCCACCTGGCTGACCGGCGTCATCGTTGCGGCACTCGTAGGCGTGGTCGTGATCGGCGGTATCCGCCGGATCGGGGAGGTCGCCGGCAAGCTGGTGCCGGCGATGATCGTGCTCTACCTCGGCGCCGCGGTGCTGATCGTTGCCATCAACATCACCAGCGTGCCGGACGCCATCGGCCTGATCTTTACCCACGCCTTCACGCCGGCGGCGGCGACCGGCGGATTTGCCGGCGCGGCGGTGGCCGCGGCGGTCCGTTTCGGGGTGGCCCGCGGCGTGTTCTCCAACGAATCCGGGTTGGGCTCGGCGGCCATTGCGCACGCGGCCGCCCAGACCGACAGCCCGGTGCGTCAGGGAATCATCGCCATGCTCGGGACGTTCATCGACACCCTCGTCGTGTGCACCCTGACGGCCCTGGTGATCCTCACGTCCGGCGCTTGGACCATGACCGGGGCGGACGGCGGCGGACTGACCGGCGCGGTGCTCACGTCGACGGGCTTCCAGACTTCGATTGCCGGCGGCCAGTACATTGTCACCATTGCCCTGGCGGTGTTCGCCTTCACGACCATTCTCGGGTGGTCGTACTACGGCGAGCGGTGTTGGCAATACATGTTCAGGGAGAAGAGCCTGGTGATCTACCGGGCCCTGTGGGTGCTGGCCGCGCTGACCTTCGCCAACGTCAAGGTCGACCTGGTCTGGAACCTGTCGGACACCCTCAACGGTCTGATGGCGATCCCGAACCTGATCGGACTGCTGCTGCTCGCGCCCATGGTGTTCAAGGTGACCCGCGAGTACTTCGAATCCATCGGGCGGCCGCTCGCCTGATCTGATCAGGCCGTTGCCGCCTGCCCGAGCCCGCCGAACACGCGATCAGCGATCCCGGCGACGCGGCTGATCCTGGAGGAGGCGCCGGAAGCAGAGAGCCGAGACGCACTGGGCCGGGAGTATTTCGCGCACGGCACGGCCGGGCCGCGGCTGGCGGAACGGGGTGCGGAAGGGCCGGCTGAAGACGGCGGAGGGGTTCATGGAGTATGCGGTGCCGCAGATCACGGGCCGGGAGGAGCCGTTCCGCTCAGAGATCCGCGAGCGCCTGTGGGCGGATTACCAGGAGTTCGCCAGTCGGGATCTGGGCGAATATGACGTCGCCTACCTGTTCATCGACGGGGTGGCGGAGTGGATCCGCCCGGGTAGCAGGCGCGATCCGGTACTGGCGGCGTGGAGCTTCACTGCGAGCGGGAGCAAGGTCCTGCTGCACCTGATGGCGGGCTCGAAGGAGGACGCCGGGATGGTCGGCGCGTTCTTCCAGGACATGCGCCACCGCGGCCTCGGCGATCCCCTGCTGGTGGTCTCCGACGGGGCGCCGGGGATCGTCAAGGCGATCGAGACGTGCTTCCCGCGTTCGGCGCGCCAGCGCTGCCTCGCACACCGCATGCGGAACCTGGTGGCCAAGGTGCCGGACGACGTCTGGCCCGAGTTCAAGGGCCGCGTCACGGTGGCCTACCAGGCGCCGTCGCGGGCGATCGCCCGCGAGCTCGCCGAGGGCAGTGGTGCGCGACTACGCGAAGGAGCTCCCGAGCGCCGTGCGGTACTTCGAGGACGACTTCGGGGCGTGCATCGCCCACCTCCGGATGCCGATCAACCACCGCCGCGCGATCCGGACCACGAATCTGCTCGAGCGCCTGTTCCTGGAGGAGCGCCGGCGTCTCAAGGTGCTCCCCCATGCGTTCGGCGAGCGGCCCGTCCTCAAGCTGATGTTCGCCGCCATGACCCGCGCCAGCGAATGCTGGCGCGCGATCCGGATCACCGACTTCGAGCGACGTCAGATGGCTGCTGTCCGCGACGATCTCGATGCCGAATATCGCAAGCACGTCGGTGCCGCCGACGCCCCTGCCGCCTCGGCTCACCCCGAGCGAATATCCAGCAGATCTCGGACTTGTATGACGGGCTTGCACAATCAGGGCAAGAGGTTGTCGGCGGTGGTGAGTTTGACGAAGGGCTTCCCGTTCGCGAGGGCGATTGGCGCCAGTTTCAGGTATCTCGTTGTCGATGGCACGCTCGACGTTCTGCTCGGTCAGGACTGGGGCGCCGAGGCGTGTGACGGCCTACCCATCGCAGAGGGTGCCGCCTGCGGTGGCATGCGCCGAGACTCGACCCCGGGCTTCACCTTCGATTGCCACGACACCGGCGACCCCCAGAGGAATGAGCAGGCGTGATCGGCCGAGATCCAGGGCCCTTGCCCCCGTCCGGCCTGGGTGATCGTGCATTCACGGGTACCTTTCGAGCGGTCACCCCCGTTCAGGAGAGAGTTTCAGACGAACAGGGCAATGATCGGCAAAGCCGCCCATTCGGCGACGCCGTTTCCAGCCGTAGCGGCAACGGAAAGACACCGGGAAGCCGGCCACGCTCATTGGGCTTGCGCAAACATTGCCCTCCCGAGCGCGCGCCGGAGAACGGCAAACAGCAGGCTTTGCACCACATCCGACACCGCCGACTTGTCCGTCAGGGCTCGCGCGGTGTTGCGTTTGATGCGGCAGGCACACCGCCGGGCTCTTGTCGGGCTTCATCCCGGATCTGTTCCCGGCGGACCTGCGAAAGCGCCGCGGCGACGAGCCCGGCAGGCATTGCGACCACTCCAAGTCCGCACATCAGGATGACGGAGGTGAAGAGCTTGCCTCCGGCGGTGACCGGGTACACATCGCCGTAGCCGACCGTCGTGAGGGTGGCGGTTGCCCACCACAGGCTGTGCAGGATGCTCGCGAAGGCCTCCGGCTGCGCTTCGTGCTCGAAGTACCAGATACCCGCCGCCGACAGGTAGAGGAGCACGAGGGCAAGACCGGCGAACAGCACGATTTCCTCCCTGGCAAGGGCCATGGCCTGCCCGAACCGGGCGATCGCCTCGCTATGTCGGCTGAGCTTGAGGATCCGCACGATGCGAAACAGCTGCAGGACCCGCAGCGTCCGCAAGTCGACGCTGCCCAGCGTGAGGTAGAAGGGAAGGATGGCTGCGAGATCCAGGATCCCGTGAAAGCTGAGGACGTACCGGAGTTTCCCCGGAGCTGTTCCGATCCGGAACCCGTACTCGATCGTGAAGAGGCCCACGATGACGACTTCGGACCATGAGAGGACGGTTTGCAAGCCGGGTGGCAGGTTCGGCAGCGTGTCGATGGACGCGGTAACGGTCGAGATGAGGATGAGCGCGATTACCGTCGCATCGAAGATGCGTCCCGGTGTCGTGTCGCTCCGCTGGACAATGTCGGAGATGGTCATGGGTTGCTTCCTTTTGCAGCGTGTGGCGTGCCGGGGCGCTTCCCGGGCCATAGACGCCAGTCACTCACGCTCCTCTACAGGGACGTTCCGGAGCTCCGTGTCGATGAAGCGACGGTATGTGTGCCGGATACTTCGGTGATTCTGGCAATCGGGCTGCTGGTAATGTCGAGCTTGCGGAGGTGGCGGAACTTTCCTGTCTGCCATCTAGGCGCGGGACCCCCGACCACCCTTTTGGCGACCTTGGCTTCTTGCCCGAGGTTTCGGGCCTGATCACCCCTTCGCGGGGCATCCGGAAATGAAATTGGGGCTGACCTCGGCGAAATCCGGGCTTGGCACTGGCGGGTCGGGCCGGTGTGATCGTCCCTCCTCCGTGCGTGGGTGAAGAGCTTGCCTGCTCAGGCTTTTCCGCTGGCGATGCCTTGGCGAGTCGTCCTATCGATTCCTACGGGACGCCCCCACCTGCCGAAGTGCCGCAGCGCGTTCAGTTGCGACAAAGATGGCGGGGGCGTCCCTGGCCGATTCACCTCAGCGGCAAGCTGGGAGGTGATCCGACGTTGGCATGGTAAGAAGGAAGAGGTGCGTCTTCCAACCCGATACAGCCAGCCACGCTCCCCAGAGCGTCAACGATGGGCTGTGGTGGCAGAAGGTTACACGTGTGGCTTCCCGCGGGAAACACCGTTCGGGACCGTGCCGCGAGATGTCGAGAAGTTGTTGGTGAATCGATCCTTCGGATCGGTTGGAGAAGTTCCGGAGAGAACACTGATGCGTAGAATTGAGCACTTGATCGGACAACGCTGCCGCGTCGGTCCGGCAACGCGACGCCGGGCCGGAGCAGGAGGTTCCCGGCATCGGTCTCGCTCAGTCGTCATGCGAGAGGCGAGCGAAGATGACATGGAGACCCGAAGTCAAAGCAATTGACTGTCAGGCGCAAGATACGGTTATACTGTTGGTATGAAGACAGCCGTATCGATTCCCGACGACATTTTCGCACGCGCGGAGCGCTTGGCTTCCCGGGAGCGGCGGACCCGAAGCGAAGTCTATGCAACGGCAGTAGACGAATATCTTGCGCGCCATGTGCGCGACGAGGTCACCGACAGGATGAACCGTGTATGCGACAAGGTGGGCGAGAGCGGTGACGCCTTCCTCGACGTCGCAGGCCGGCAGGTGCTCGATCGCGTCGAATGGTGATCTCCCAGGGCGACGTGTGCTGGGCAGAATTGCCCGAGCCTACAGGTTCGGGACCGGGCTTCAGGCGCCCGGTTGTCGTCGTCCAGAGTGATGCCCTGAATCGAAGCCGGCTGGCCACCACGGTATGCGTGCCGCTCACAAGCAATCTGCGGTGGGCCGACGCCCCTGGGAACGTGCTGTTGACCGGGGGTATGACGGGCCTGTCGAAGGACTCTGTCGCGAACGTGTCACAGGTCGTCGCTCTCGACCGGACGCTGCTCGAGGAACGAGTGGGCCGGATCCCGCCAGCGCAGATCGGCCTGCTGCTCACCTGGTCGGAAACCGGCGACACCGAGGCCGTGGGCGGCTACGAGACGCACCCCATGCACGGAATCGACCCGGCCTTCACGAACACCAACGCGTTCAGCGGTGCGCACCACTGGATGCTGACGCTCACGTTCCGGCGCGGGATCGGCGAGTGAACGCCGTGGCCCTCAAGACCACGACAGCCTTGACGCCCAGCAACGAGTGGTGAAGCACTCTACCTGCCGGCCGAACACGCCAGCGCTCCGGCGCATCCGCAACCGCTGGCCCCGACCTACGCAGGTTGTCGTGCTGCTCGGACTTGTCGGCTCGACGCTGCTGGTGTGTGCCCATGGGCGGGCCGACCCGCTGTATGCGAGCGTTTCGCTTGGCCGCAATGTCTCGGGCGATGTCACCATGCGCAGCCGGAGCAATGATCGCGCGAGCATTTGCGACGAGTACATCAACCCGCGAGCCCTGTCCGTAGCCCGCTGCACGACGCCCGACCGTGGCGCGGGTGACGGATGGGCCGCGCCATTCGATGGTGGCCGGGGTTTCTCCGCGGAAGCGGAACTCGGGTATCGCTTTTCGCCGAGATTCAGGGTTGCGGTGGTCTATGGCTACAACGCGGCGGAATTCGATCAGACGGTGTCCTCGACGGACGCCTTGGGCGCGGACTTCGACAAGATCGATAACGAACTGTCTACGGGCGAGGAGTCGCTGGGGACCGCCAGTTCCCACGAACTGTTTGCGGTTGCCTATCGCGACTGGCCCAACCGCAGCCGGTGGACGCCTTTCGTGGGCGTGGGAGTGGGCGTGGCGCAGGTACGCAAGGACTTCTCGTGGGTCTGGGCCCGCAGCGCCGACCCCGATGACATCCTGACCGGGCGCGACCAGCCCAACGCGCAAGAGATTCTCGGCAATCTCGCAGGGACGGTCAGCGCAGGCCGGTCTGCGCTCAACGACACGATGGCCGGGTTCCTCGTGCTTGCCGGCGTCTCGCATCAACTTACGGACACTATCGACGTAGCGTTCAAGCTCCAGTGGAAACGTTTCGACTCGTTCGACTCCGGTGCCTATGGGGGCGGCGTACTCCGCAGCCATCCACCGAATTTGCGTCTGGACGGCAGCGAGCCCGTTTCCACCTGGACCCGGACCGGCGACACGGATCGGTACTCCTTCATGCTGACGTTGCAATTCGGCATTCCGTAACGGGACCGTTGAGGGTAGCCTGGAACTCGACGTTGAGCGCGCGGGCGCCGCATCCGCCCCGGTTCATCGTGCACAGTACCTGGATTTCGCGGCCGGCATCGAGGCCGATGCGCCGCGGGATACGGGTGTTCACCAGCTCGAGGATTCTGGTCACCACCATTTCCGGATTCCCGGCCGACACGAAGTAGAAGCGGCAATCTCCCCGGGCGGAGAGAGATCCGGGATCGCACCCCAGTTGATGCCGTGGACCACGGTGACGATCCGGCTCCTGGCGGAACACCTCGGTAGGCCAAGCCACTGACACTGCGCCCGACGCGATGATGTCTACCAGCAACTGGCCATGCCCGACCAAGGGCAGCTGGTCGACATCGCCTACGACCAGTAGCGCCGCGCCGTCGGGTGCCGCTGCCAGCAGCGAGTGCATCAGCTACACCTACACCATCGACGTCTCGTCGACCACTGGCAGGCCGCAGTTGAGCAGGCGCTCGCGGTGGCGCTTCAACCCGCCGGCTCGGGGGTCGACCTCGAGCAGGCGATGGATTGTCTTCGCCTCGAGCCCGCGATGCGGGGCAGAAGGATCCGGCTACGCCCGAGTGGTACTGAGCCGTGCTCTCGATCGGGGCGCTCGCCTCGGCCGCCCAGGGCGCCAGCTACTACGAGCGCGACGGCTATTACGCGAAGGACGATCGTGTGCCGTGAAAGGCACCGCCTCACAGCGGGTGCGAATCCCGCCCGGCAACTGTTGCTCCAGCCGGTAGCAATCGGAGCGGGTTACGGAGGTAACAACGTGGCCTGAAGCACTTCGATGTAACGGATCGCCTTGGGCGATTCAGCAACCATGCGGGCCGCAACGCGAGTGAACGCCGAGCATGCCTCGAAACGGCTAATGCGGAAGTCGACCCGAAGGTCGTTCGGGGAAGGCTGCCACCGACCGGGAAGTGAGCGACAAGCGCACCGGTCGGTTCCGCCGGGGTAGTGGCGGCGGCACGCATGGAAGAGGGAGGCGTCTGCAACACGGGAAGCCCTGTCGGTGGTGCGCACACACCAACCGGAATCCCGCGAGGGACAGTCCGGGCCGGCAGGGTGGCGGAGGGGCTTGTACTACCGTGGAGGCCGGGTAATGCCGGCGGAGGGAAGGGGCCCTGGTTCGAGAGCGATGCGGAAAGGAGGAAAGGGCATGATCACTGGCGTGAGCCTATCAGGGTCGGTAAAGGTCCGGCGACTCCAGACCGTGTTACATGTGAAAGCCAAGGAAGAACCCGACCGGCGCTTTCATGCCCTGATCGACAAGGTGTGGCGCGACGACTTTCTCGCCGAAGCCTGGAGACGGGTCCGCCGCAATGGCGGAACCGCCGGGGTGGACGGAGAGACCTTCGCGGACATTGAGGCGAAAGGCGTGGAAGGCTGGCTTGGGGAACTGGCGCGGGAACTGAAGGATGAGGCGTACACACCGAACCCGGTGCGACAGGTCCTCATCCCGAAGAAACAGCCCGGCAAGTTCCGGCCTTTGGGTATCCCCTGCATACGGGACCGGGTGGCGCAGACATCGGCTCTGCTTGTGCTTGAGCCGATATTCGAAGCGGACCTGCAACCGGAGCAGTACGCCTACAGGCCGGGGCGGAGTGCCCACGACGCGGTGAAACGCGTGCATGGCCTTCTGAATACGGGGCACAATGAGGTGGTCGACTGCGACTTGTCCAACTACTTCGGCGAAATACCACACGCCGAGCTGCTCAAGAGCTTCGCCCGGTGCGTCAGCGACGGGCGGATGCTCAGGCTCATCAAGGCGTGGCTGGAGATGCCCGTGGAGGAGGACGACGGCAAGGGCGGCAAGCGCTGCACGAGCCGGGCGCGCAGGGAGCGGAAAGGAACCCCGCAAGGGGCGCCGATCTCGCCGCTGGCCAGCAACCTCTATATGCGACGCTTCGTGCTGGGCTGGAAGGCGCTGGGCTTCGCCCGGCGCTTCCGTTCGGAAATCGTGAACTATGCCGACGATCTCTGTGTGCTCGGCAAGGCCCCACCGGCAGACATGCTGGCGGCGGTCGAGCAGCTCATGGACGGTCTGAAGCTTCCGGTCAACGAACGGAAGACCCGATGCCTGCGGTGCCCGGAGGAACCACTGGAGTTTCTGGGTTACCGCATTGGACGCAACTATCGGCCGCATGGGAAAGGGGCCTACATCGGCACCCGGCCCAGCAAGGCGAGCGTCCAGAGTGTCTGCCGCAAGGTCAGCGACATGACCACACGAGAGTGGGGTTGGCAATCGCCGGAGGTGATGGTGGAACGCCTGAATCGGATGATGACCGGATGGGCGAACTACTTCTGTCTCGGGCAGGTTGGCCCTGCCTACCATGTGGTCGACCAGCATACGGGCCGGCGGCTGCGCCAGTGGCTCTGTCGGAAGCACAAGCTGAAGTCTCGAGGATTCGTGCGCTTCAAGAATCACAGGCTGTACGAAGACTATGGCCTCATTCAGCTTGAGCGTCTGGCCAGGGGCCTTCCGTGGGCGAAGGCATGATCTCGTCCGAAAGCCGGATGCGGGAAATCCGCATGTCCGGTTTGATGAGCAGGGGAGTGGAAACGCGGCCATGGGAGCCGGACTGAGGACCGGAACGAAAGTGACGGAATTGCCCGACACGGGATTGTACCACCGGACCCTAAAGCTGGCGCGCCACCCCCTGACTCTACCCGAGCACCGCGAGGCGAGCGCCTGGGCCGGCAGGGGCGCGGAAGAACTCGGGCTCAAGGGGCCGGTCGATCCCGACACCTTCCGCGCCGTGCTCGAAGGCAGGGTGCCGGACGGCTCGGGCACCGAGCTCGGCCGGCGCGGCCGGGACGGAGAAATCCTCCACCGCCCCGGCCGCGACCTTACCTTCTCGGCGCCCAAGTCGGTCTCCATCACGGCCCTGGTCGGCGGCGACGATCGCATCGTCGACGTCCACGACCGCGCCGTCGCGGCGACGCTGGCCTGGGTCGAGAGGAACGCCGCCGAAACCCGGATGAAGGATCCGGACACCGGCCGCATGATGCGCACGGGCAACCAGAAAATCGTCGCCGCCACCTTCCGCCACGACACCTCGCGCAATCTCGACCCCCAGCTCCATACCCACGCGGTGCTCGCCAACATGGTGCAGGGCGAGGACGGCAAGTGGCGCTCGATGGCCAACGAGAAGCTCTACGGCTCGAAGATGCTGCTGGGCGCGCTTTACCGGGCGGAGCTCGCCCGGGGGCTCGGGGACCTCGGTTACGGCATCGAGAAGACCCATGCCGACGG
>JAJDZX010000007.1 GCA_022824395.1 Alphaproteobacteria bacterium | reverse complement strand
CCTGTGGATAACCCGTGGAACTTCTGTGAAGAACCGCCATCAACACCAGTTCACGGGCGATTCCTTGCTTGACCCGAGACATGGGTGCTTGTAGGTCAGTTGCTGGACGAGCCGTCCCCATTGTTGCTCGTGGATGCGCCTCGCCAGGTGCCGGTTGCGGACCAGGTTCGGGATCCGCAGGTCCTCCACGGCAATGCGATGGTGCTGCCTGACGATGGCCGTCGTCAGGCGGTGCAGCGCATTGTGTTCGGCCATCCGCACCCGCTCATGCGCTTTCGCCAGGCGACGGCGCTTCTTCATCCGCGCGTTCGAGCCCTTGCGGGCGCGTGACAGGAGCCTCTGCATCCTCCGGATGCCGCGGCGGTCGACACGCACGCCGGGGTGCGACGCCCCCGTCGACAGGGCAACGCGCCGGTTGATCCCGACATCGATGCCCACCGGGGTGGATGCGCTGGCCGCGGCGCCATCGGGCAGTTCCATCACCAGGTGCACGGACGTGCGAAGCGCGGTGCGCACGATGCGCGCCTGCCGGACGACGCCTACGGGCATCGTTGCGAACCGGATGTCGCCGATCCCCTTCACCGACAGCGCGTACCGCTTGCCCTTGCGACGGATGGCCGGGTTCCCCACCTCGAACGAATGCACGCCGCGATACCTGCTCTTGAAGCGGGGAAACCCCGGCTTCCCGCCCGCCTGCACGCGCCGGAAGAACGCCTTGAACGCCCGGTCGAGACGGTGCAGCGGGCTGCGCTGGGCGTGCACGGAAAGGCGGCGAAACGACTCGTCCTCGCCGCGGATGATCGTCGGGGACCTGCACTGGTCGTAGCAGCTGCTGGCGTCGCCGGCCCGGCGGTACGCTCCGATCCGTTCCTCCAGCGCACCGTTCCACAGGTCCGTCAGCTGGTGCAGCAGATCGTCCAGCCGGCGATGCTGCGATGGCTTCAGATGCACGGGCTGGACAAACGTTCGCAACATGTCCATATTGCTACAGAAGTAGAACATACGAGGAATGCTATGGGTAAGTAAGTATATAATTCCCTACCGTAACTGCCCACGTACCCGCCAAGCCTGGGTGCGTGCTGATGTTGGCGGCAGTGGTCGCTGTTCTGCTTCGGCATCTGGTTGAGCGCCCCTTGACTGCATAGCCGCCCGCGTCTATTGCTTGCGTTCTCGGGTGAGGGTGCAAGCGATGGGGTATTTCGGTTCGAAGGCGACGACCGGTCTGTGCCAGGCGCTGATCGCGCTGATGCCGCCGCACTCCACCTACATCGAGAGCCACCTGGGGGGCGGTGCGCTGATGAGGCGCAAGCCTGCGGCGGAGCGCTCGATCGGGATCGACCGCGACGAGCGGGCGCTGGCGGCCTTTGCCTGCGACTACCCGGTCGACCTGGTGCACGGGTGCGCCCATGAGTACCTGGCGGCGTTTCCGTTCCTGGGCGCGGAACTGGTGTACAGCGACCCGCCCTATCTGCACGCGACCCGGCGTTCGTCGCAGCGCTACCGGTACGAGTACGAGGAGGCCGATCACGTCGCGCTGCTCGAGCTGCTCAAGGGGCTGCCCTGCCAGGTGATGGTCTCGGGTCATCCGTCGGCCCTCTATGACGAGATGCTGGCGGGGTGGCGCAAGCTGTCGCTGCAGGTGACGACCCAGGCCCGGGTGCGGACCGAGGTCGTGTGGTTCAACTTCACACCCGACCGGGTGCACTGGGCGAGCTTCGCGGGCCGGAACTTCACCGACCGCCAGCGCATCAAGCGCAAGGCGGCCAACTGGGGCCGGCTCTACCGGGCCATGCCGGCGGGCGAGCGCCTCGCGGTGCTGGCCGCGATCATGGCGGTCGAAGCCGACGAGGGTCCGTGACGGGGTCGTCCCGGCACGCGGACCTCGCCGCCCACGACGCGGCCTTCGCGCACCTGGAGGCGCTGCTCGCCCCGCCATCCCCCGCCGCGACGGCCGGTCCGGCCGTCCGGACCTGGGGCCGGGGGTTGCTGCGCCTGGGCGCGGCGCTGGTCCGGGAGAACGACGCGCTCGAGCGGGCGAACGCCAGCCTGCGCGAGCGGGTTGCCGAACTTGAGCGCCGCGCCGCGCTCGACAGCACCACCAGCTCCAGGCCGCCGGCCAGCGACGGCCTGAGGAAGAAGAGCGGCACCCGGGAGAAGCGCACCCGGAGCCAGCGCGGCCCGTCCGCCAGGCGCAGTGGCGGCCAACCGGGCCACCGGGGACACACCCTGGCGCGAACCGCGACGCCCGACGCTGTCGTCGATCATGACCCCGCTACCTGTGCAGGCTGCGGCGCGCCGCTGTCGGATGCTGACCGTCACGGAGACCCCGTCTGCCGGCAGGTCTTCGAGGTGCCCGAGCCGCGGCCCCTCGAGGTCACCGAACATCGCGGCCATCACGGCCTCTGTGCCGCCTGCGGCACCCTGACGACAGCCGTCTTCCCGCACGGCGTGCGCGCCCCGGTCCAGTACGGGCCGCGCCTCACCGCGTGGGTGACCTACCTGTCGCACGCTCAGTTCATTCCGGAGGAGCGCGTCGCCGAGGTCATGCGCGACCTCTTCGCGGTCAAGCTCTCGACCGCCACCATCGCCGCCATGGGCCGGCGCACCGCCCGGCGCTTCGAAGGCTTCCTCGATCGTGTCGCAGAGATCATCCGCACCGCAGCCCCGGTCAAGCACCTCGACGAGACCGGCATCCGCATCGCCGCCCGAACCCATTGGCTCCACGTGCTGTGCACCCCGTCGCTCACGGTCCTGCGCGTCGCCACCGGGCGCGCACACATCGACGAGGAGCTCAACGGCATCGTCATCCATGACGACTACGCCACCTACTTCGCTCTCCAGGGCGTGCGCCACGGCGCCTGCAACGCCCATCACCTGCGCGAGCTCCAGGCCCTGATCGAGATCGAGAAGGAAGACTGGGCAACCCGCACGCACCGGCTCCTCACCCGTGCCAACCGAGCCGCCCACTTCGCCCGCAAGAACGACCGCAACGTGCCGGCCTCGCTGGTGGCCCGCATCTCGCAAACCTGGGACCGCATCCTCGAGCAGGCCATCGCCGCCCACGAAGAGAGGCCGCCCCTACAGACCGGCAAGCGCGGACGACAAAAGCGCCGCATCGGTCACAATCTCGCGCGCCGGCTCCAGAAGCACAAGGAGGGGTGCCTGCGCTTCCTCACCGACCCGCGAACCCCGTTCTCGAATAACGAGGCCGAGCGTGACCTGCGCATGGGCAAGCTGCGTCAGAAAATCTCAGGTGGCTTCCGCTCGATGCAAGGCGCCCGGGACTTCGCCAACCTGCGATCCGTCATCGCCACCGCCCGAAAGCAGGATTGGAAGGTCCTCCAAACCCGGGCGCACCCCGATCCCATGCAGATGATCCCGATACTGCGCTTCTGAAACCTCGCGTCAGCGACACCAGACCAGAACCATCAATCCATCTCGTGCAAATGCTCGGAATCAGACCTGGGCAGTTACTCCCTACCTAAAACACATCGTGTCAAGCGCATTTCCGGCACCGTGGAGGCGTGCCACGGGCAGGGCTGCCGCTTGGTCGCGCCGGAAAGCTGCTGGAGAGGCCGAAGTTCATCGATCGCACCATGCCCGCCGGTCCGGTAACCTCGCGGCCGGTATATGGTGGCTGCGGCAATGCCATGGCCAGCCTGCCGGTGCATCCGCGGGGACCGGGTTCGAGCAATTGGCCCCCTCCGACAGCCACCTGCACCAGGTAGGTCCGCTGCCGGGGGGCCCTGCCGTGCTTGTCAGAGCCAAAGACATGGGCGTGCGCCGCGGCGAACGCTGGATCATCCGGCATGTCGACCTCACAGTTGATCGCGGCCAGCTCATCTACCTGGTCGGCGCCAACGGTGCAGGCAAGTCCACCTGCGCAAAGGCCATTCTCGGTCTGCTTGCCGTCGACGAAGGCTCGATCGAACGAACTCCGGACCTCAGGGTAGGCTACGTGCCGCAACGGCTTGCGTTGAACCCGACGCTGCCTCTGACCGTGCGCCGGCTCATGACCCTGACAGAGCGGTTTCCCAGCAGACGCATTGAATCGGCGCTCGCGGCCGTAGGGTTACACCGCCTCGGCAACCCGCCGGTAACGACACTGTCAGGCGGGGAGTTTCAACGACTCCTCCTGGCGCGTGCCCTGATTCACCGTCCGGATCTGCTGGTCCTCGACGAACCTGCCCAAGGCGTCGACATGGCCGGGTCCGGCGTCCTGCTCGATCTGATCCAGGACATCCGCCGGGACCTGCGGTGCGGGGTACTTCTGATTTCGCACGACCTCGACGCGGCGATGAGTTCCGGCGACCATGTGGTGGCCCTGGTGCCGCACGCGCACGACGAGCGGCCGGTCGACCAGACGGCCCCGCATGCCGGCGCAGCGCCGCGGGGCTCCAGGCAGGACTGAAGCATGCTGGACGATTTCTTCATCCGAGCCCTCCTGGCCGGCATCGGACTGGCAATGGTCACGGGTCCCGCAGGCTGCTTCATCGTTTGGCGCCGCCTCGCCTACTTTGGCGAGACGATCGCACACTCGGCCCTGTTGGGCGTCGCCATTGCCGTTCTAGTGGATCTGCAACTGGTCATCGGCATCTTTTTTACCGCGGCCGTGGTCGTCCTGGCCATGTACTACCTGGAGCGGCGCGACACCCTGCCGACCGATACGTTACTCGGCCTGCTCTCGCACGGGGCGCTTGCCGTCGGCCTCGTCCTCCTGTCGTTCTTCCCGAACATGCGGGTCGATCTTCAGGCGCTCCTGTTCGGAGACATCCTCGCGGTATCGCACATTGATCTGGCCGTGGTCTGGGGCGGCGGCGTGCTTGCTCTGGGACTGCTGTGGTGGATCTGGCGGCCCCTTCTGGCGGCGACGGTCAGCCCGGACCTCGCGGTCGTCGCCGGGCTGAAACCGAACCGCGCCCAGCTCGTGTTCGGCATCCTGTTGGCAGCCGTGATCGCTGCAGCCATCAAGATCGTCGGGGTCCTGCTGATCGTCGCCTTGTTGATCATTCCCTCGGCGGCGGTGCGCCGGTTCGCCACAAGCCCTGAGCAGATGGCGGCCGGTGCGGCGGTGGTAGGCATGACGGCGGTCGCGGGAGGACTGTTCGCGTCGGCGACGTTCGATACACCGTCGGGGCCCTCCATCGTCGTGACGGCACTGGTACTGTTCATCCTCACCCGACTGGGCCGCAGGCTACCGGCAGGGGGCGCGCGCTGAACCCCGGAGCAGGCCGGGTCCTACCTGCGAGGCAGCCGTCAACGCAGCCGTGCTCCAGCGGCGCTGCCAGCCACGGGCTGGATCAGCGCGGAGGCGGACGATTCGGTTGCCGGCATCCCCGAGCCATCACGCCCCTGGGGCGCACCAACGTCCGCACGCCGGGCGGCGGCTCGCGCGGGTCACGGCGGGCTGGCCTGCAGGGCAGCGAACGTATCGGACCGGACGCGGCGGACGGCCAGGTGCATGGACGGCGTCGCGTCAGGTGGCAGCCGCATCATCCGTGCAGTTCTCAAGCTCGATCTGGACGGTCACGTGGCGAATGCCGAAGCGCCCGGCCAGCCGCGCCTGAATGTCCGCGATGGCGGAGTCCGGATGAGCATCCTTCATGATCTTGGCGTGCAGGGTCAGCAGCGGTCGGTCCTGCGACAACGACCAGGCGTGCACGTGGTGGACATTTTCCACCGCCGCAACGTTTGCCACGAGGTCGGGGCCGATTTCCTGCACCTCCAGCTGGTCGGGCACCCCTTCCAGCAGGACGTGCGCCGCATCTCTCAGGAGAAACCATGCACTGCGGAGTACGATCAACCCGACGAGAATCGACAGCAGCGGATCGATCCGCACCCAGTCGGTCGCCATGATGGTCAGGGCCGCGCACGCTGCGGCGACCGAGCCGAGCATGTCGCCCAGGATGTGGAGCAGCGCTCCCCGCACATTGAGATCGGTTCGATCGGCACCGCGCAACACCATGTACGCCGTGATGTTGACGGCCAGTCCGAGCACCGCGACCACGAGCATCGGGCCGGCGAGCACGTCGGTCGGACTGATGAGCCGTTCCGCTGCTTCCGTGAAGATCCACCCGACGATGAACAGAAGGCTGATGCCGTTGGTGAAGGCGGCGAGAACCGGAAAGCGGTGGTAGCCATAGGTGCGTGACTGGTCGGCGGGCCGGCTGCTGAGCTTGAACGCGATCCAGGCGAACAGGAGCGCCACGGTATCGACCAGCATGTGGGCAGCGTCCGCCAGCAGTGCCAGGGAACCCGATATGACGCCGCCGACAACCTCGGCGAACATGAAGCCCCCGGTCAGGATCAGGGCCCAGAGGACCCGCCGGGCATTGTCAGGCCGGCCATCGCCGTGACCGCCGTGGCCGTGCCGTCCATGGCTGCCGGTCATCGCGGCCTCCTCCCGGTCTCCCTGCTCCGCCCGTGGCCAGCGATCGGGGCCCACGCCTAACTCGACGACATCCATCCCGGGCTTACCCTGCCGGCCTGGAGCGAGCCGTCCCGCGATGCCGCGATCATAGATGGGCGCTCCGTGACGCGCGCCCACCCGGCCCTGCCGCGCAACCGCTTCTCTCCGGACGCTGCAGCAAGTCGCGAGAGAACGCCGGCAACGCGGACCTGACGGCTCAAAGGGATCCAACCATGGCAGGACGCCCCCTCTATAGTCCTCCCGCCGCCATCCCGACATACTCTGCGTGCACCGGGGCGTGATCGAGGCCAGCGACCGACCCCTGCTGCAGAGGTAACCTGATCATGCAACTTCGCATCGCCGTGATCTACGGATCCGTCCGCCCCCAGCGGGTGGGCATCCGGATGGCCCGCTTTGTCACGCAGGCCTTCCGCAACCGGGGGCAGGAGGCCACGCTCATCGACCCGATGGAGCACCGCATTCCGCTGCTGGAACGACGGCACCGGGAGTACGACACGGGCGAGGCTCCGGAGGCGCTCGAATTCGTGCACCGCGTCTTCGACCGGGCCGATGCATTCGTCGCGGTCAGCGCCGAGTACAACGGATCCATTCCGCCCGCCCTCGTGAACGTGCTGGACCATTTCCTGCCTGAGTATGCGCGCAAACCCTCCGCGGTGTGCACGTACTCCCCCGGGCCGCTCGGCGGACCGCTCGCTGCCGTACCGCTAAGGCACCTGTTCACGGTCCTCGGGGCGCCGCCGATCGGCGCGCCCTTTCGGGTGGGCCGGGTCCACGAAACCTTCGACGACGACGGCCGCACGGACGATGCGGACGTCGGGCGACGATTCAGCGGATTCGCGGACCAGATCGAATGGTATGCCCGGGCGCTGAAGGCCGCTCGCGCCGCCGGACCCGCTGCCGCCTAGACAGTTGTCGCCGGGCGGTCGGCGCATTCACGCGTTCAAGCCAGTCCGGCACGTCCAGCCCGGTCTCGCGGCAGGCGGCGAGTACCAAGTTTCCGGCGGCCTTCGCGTCCTCGAGCGCGTCGTGAGCCCGGTATCGGTAGTTCAGAAAGCGAGAGACATTGCCGAGAGCGTAGCCGCGCCGGGCGAACTGCGGCCAGGCCCGCCGCGCCACGCGAGCGGAGTCGAGCCACGTGCAGCTGGGAACCGGCATTTCCGCAGCGAGGTAGGCGCGGCGGAGCGCATGGCGATCGAACGCGGTGTGGTGGACGACCACGCATCCGGCCAGGAACTGGTTGAGGTCCGCCGCACACTGGCGAAACGTCGGCGCCGCGCTCACCATGTATTCGTCGATTCCGTGAATGGCGATGTTGCGAGGCTCGAAGTGCGCTTCCGGGTCAACCAGCGTGCTCCACTCGTCCACCAGGCGGCCGCCCTCGTAGACGGCGAGACCGACCTGGCAGATCGATCCCGTGTCCGCATTGGCGGTTTCCACGTCCAGTGCGACGAAGGCGAGACCCGAACCTGTCACGGGGCGCGGCGGCCGCAACTGGCTCCAGCGCGGCCTGCCCACAGCGCTTCCCGGCCCTGCGGCCTCATACCACGGTCTGGTTGCGGCGCCCGAGGACGCTGTCGCGGTGCACGTAGACGTTCAACAGCAACCCCATGCAGGCGAACAGCGTCAGCATCGCCGTGCCCCCGTAGCTGATCGGCGGCAACGGATACCCGACGACCGGGAGCGTTCCCGTGGTCATGGAAATGTTGATGAACGCGTACAGGAACACGATGAAGGTGATGGAAGCCGCCAGCACCCGGCCGAAATGATTGCGTACGAACTGCGCCAGGACAACTCCCCAGATGATGATCAGCGCGTAGATGGCCACCATCGCCAGCGCCCCCGCAAATCCGAATTCCTCCGCAAACACGGTGAACGCGAAGTCGGTGTGGTGCTCGGGCAGGAACGCGAGCTGGGTCTGGCTGCCCCCCAGAAACCCTCGACCGAAGGCGCCGCCCGACCCCACCGCGATCTTGGACTGCAGGAGGTGGTAGCCCGCCCCGAGCGGATCGGATTCCGGGTCGAGAAACGAGCGCACGCGCACGCGCTGATACTCGTGCAACACGAACCACCACAACAGCGGCAACGCCCCGACCGCTGCCACGGTTCCGGCCACCACGACACGCAGGCTCAATCCCGCCTGGAACGCCGTCACGCAGCCGACGGCGACAATCGCAGCGGCAGTTCCCAGGTCAGGCTGGCGCCACACGAGAAACGCGGGCACGGCGATCATGATCCCGGGAACCACCAGCGCCAGGAGTCCGCCGCGCCCGCGTCGGTCATGAAAGAAGCGCGCGAGGGCCAGCACCAGTGCCAGCTTGGCCGGTTCGGACGGCTGGAACTGATACGAGCCGATGCGGATCCACCGATCGACGGCGAGGCCGCTCGGGACGAATTCCAGCGCCAGCAGCAAGGCCAGGGTTAACGCCAGCGGGATGTAGGCAAAACGCAGCCAGATCCGGATGTCGACAAGTGCCACCCCGACCATCAAGGCGCACCCGGCCAGCGCCCGAATCGCGTGCGGCCAAAACCAGGGCTGCCCGCTACCGCCCGCTGCCGAGAACTGGACCGCCAGCCCAGCCGACACCAGGACCAGCAATGCAAGCAACAGGTAGATGGGAGGGGTCTGGATCAGGCCTTCCAGGCGTTCGCGAAACCCGGGGACGTTCTCGTCCACTTCGCGTACGAAGTCGACGCCACTCACGCGATCGGTCCCGCCTCGCGATCCGGGTCGGTGATGCCGAGGCGCTGCGCTTCCAGCAGGAGGTCCCGGGCTATGGGCGCGGCGACGCGCGAACCGCTGCCACCGTGTTCGACGACGACCGCCACCGCGTAGCGGGGCTGCTCGATAGGGGCAAAACCGATGAACAGCGCGTGGTCACGGAACTTCCAGGGGAGGTCCTCGTTCTTCTTCACCCCTGCTTCCCGTTCCTCGGCCGTGATTCGGCGCACCTGCACGGTGCCGGTCTTGCCGGCCATGCGAAAGTCCGGCCGCTCGATGGCGGCGTCGCGGGCCGTTCCCGTCGGGTTGTTGACGACCGCTGACATCGCGTCCCGGACGAATGCCAGCGACGAGTCCTGGATGTCGAGGGGGCCGGCCAGGTCGTCGCCCCGCCCATATTCCGCCGCCGTGGCGGGACCCTCATCAACACCGTGGCTGGCCACTCCCTGGACAAATCGCACCGCCAGCCCGCGGCCGCTGGCGATCCTGGCGGTCATCAGCGCCAGCTGGATTGGCGTCACCAGCAGGTACCCCTGGCCGATCCCGATATTGGCCGTATCGCTCTGGTACCAGGACTTCCTGTAGACCTCCTTCTTCCACGCCTTCGTCGGCACCAGGCCGGCGCGCTCGTTGACCGCTTCATCGACGGCGGTCGCCGCGCCCAGGCCCAGCCGCCGCGACATCGCCGCAATCCGATCGACCCCGAGGTTCAGTGCCAGTTCGTAGAAGTGCAGATCGCACGACTGCGCGATCGCTTCCATCAGGCTGAGCCGGCCATGCCCGGAGCGTCGCCAGCAGTGGAACCGGTTGCCGCCGATTTCCCGCACACCGCCGCAGAAGACCGTGGTGTTCGGATCATGACCGGCCTCTAGGGCGGCAAGCGCGACCGCCACCTTGAACGTGGAGCCGGGCGCGTACCGTCCCCGCACCGCGCGGTCGACGAGCGGTGTCGAAGGACTGTTGCTCAACGCACTCCACGTCGCCTGGTCCAGGCCAGAAACGAAGAGATTGGGATCAAAACTTGGCGACGAGCAGCACGCCAGCGCCTCACCGCCGACAGTGTCGATCACCACGGCGGCACCGGTCTCCTCCGCCAGCAGCGAAGCCGCGTAGCGCTGCAGGCGGTAGTCGATCGTCAGCCGCAGATCCTTGCCCGGCACCGCTTTCTTTTCACGAAGGTTTCGCACCGGTTTTCCATGTGCGTTCACTTCCACGTGGAGGTTGCCGATCTTCCCGCGCAGGATTTCCTCCCGCGCCCGTTCGAATCCCACGCGACCAATCTGGTAGTTGCTCAGATGGGCCAGTACTTCGTTGCGGCTGAGGTCGTCCTGCGTGACCGACGACACGTAGCCGAGCAGGTGGGCCAGCACCTCTCCGGCCGGATAGTGACGCTCGGACTCGCGTCGCACCGAGACGCCCGGCAGCACCACTGAGTGCGAAGCAACCTTGGTGACGTCCTCCCATGAATCCAGCCGCACGAGCCGGTGCGGCCCGCCCCGGTCTCCGGCCGCCGGGCGCAGGATCTCGTGGAGCTCGCTGTATTGCGTGGCGGACGGCTGCAGGATGTGCGCCAGCCGCAGCATCATCTCGCGTCGGCCCTCGTCCTCGCTCGGAGGAATGACGTGGAGATAGTGGTGCCAGCGATTGCCGGCCAGCAGCACCCCCTCGCGATCGAAGATCCGGCCACGCGGCGGAACGAGCAGCTGGAGCTTGACGCGGTTCTCATCGGACCGCGCTGCGTACTGCTCGTGCTCCAGGATCTGCAGTTGGTACAGGCGCTCGGCGACGACCGCGAGGAAGCAGCCGTTCAGCCCCAGGACGAGCAGGGAGCGGCGGTCAAAATCCTGTCTGTGTCGACGCTCAACGGGCTTCATGTCGATGCGTCGGGGCCTCAAACAAGTACTGCAGCAGGACGAACGATTGGAGGATGACCGGATAGAGCAGGAGAATCACCGTGACCTGGAAGAGGACCGCCTTGCCGGACACGAGACCGTCGGTGGGACCGATGCCGATCAGCAGCACAGCGACCGTCGCGACGACCGTCAGGATGGGCCCCAGCACCCACGGATAGAACCACGCCGGCGCGGTCGCAAAGCGGTGCTGCAGGGCCGCAATCGCAAACCGGAGCAGGAACAGGGTCAGCGGGACGGTGCCGAGCTGAACCCCGGACAGCACATCGCACGCAATCCCCAACAGGAACAGGATGAGGGGGTTCAGGCGGCTGGTGTGCGCAGGATACAGGCAGCAGAAACCCGCCACCGCCAGCACCGGCATTGGGGCCAGTATGTCCACCGACAGCGCCGGGCCGGCGAGGGCGGCCTGGCCGAGCAACGGGATCAGCATGGCGACCGGGCCGAACGCTCCGGTCGGCAGCACCCTCACAGCAGTTGCTCGGCGGGCACGGCATCGACCGGTGCACTCGGGATCACCTGCAGGTACCGCATGCCTTCGATGTCGACCGCCGGCCGGATGCGCATGCCGGCCTCCGTATGCTCGACGCTGCCGACCAGGAGATGGGGCGGGAACATCCCTCCCTGCCCCGAGGTGTGCAGTGCCTCGCGCTCCAGGAAGCTTGTCGGGCTGGAAGAGGACCCGACGTAGGCGAAGCGCAGGTACCCGTTCTGGCCACCAGTGACCACAGCGCTGTGGCCGGAGCGTTCACCGAATACGGGAACGTGGGAGGCGATGCTGGTGAGCAGCTGCACCCGGGCCGCCCGTTCGCCGACGACGGTGACGTATCCCACCATCCGGCCGAGAGACACCACGGGGTCGCCGACGCCAATGCCGTCCCGCGTGCCCCCGTCGATCACGATGGTATTGCGGGGCAAGGCCGTCCCGGCGGCCACCACCTGCACCGACAGGTACGCCGGCACCTGCGAGGGCACCAGCGCCAGCAATTCCCGCAGCTTTATGTTCTCGCTCTCGACGCGCTGCATCGTGCTGACCTGACCGTTCAGTCGATCCAGCTCGAAGCGCAGGCGTCGGTTTTCTTCGCGGGCATGGACGAGCTCATCGAAGTCGCGGACCAGCATGGCCGCCCTCTCGAACGGCACGTTCACGGTCGCGACGGTCATCGCCATCGCGTCCAGCAGCACGGCCTCGATCCTTGAGACCGTCTGCGCTTCAAACTGTCCGAGCAGCAGGAGGGCGAGCGATCCGCCCGCCAGGACGCCGGCCGCGTACCGCCGGTAACTCGCCTGCAGCCGGTCGGCGACGCTGGCTAGCCGGTGTGCGCCTCTCATGCTGACGTCCCACTACTCCCGGACTGACTCTCGGCCCCCAGCCACACACGCGCGCCCGTCAGCTGGAACCGATCTGCGCCAGCTGGCGCAGCAACAGGCGGTTACCCAGCAGCTTGCCGGTCCCGTAGGCAACGCAGAAGAGCGGCTCGTCGTGGACCGCGACCGGCAGTCCGGTCGTGTCACGGATCACCTTGTCGATGCCCTTGAGAAGCGCCCCCCCACCGGTCAGGAGGACCCCCTGATTGACCAGGTCGGCAGCCAGCTCGGGGCTGGTGTGCCGGAGCGCGTCGCGCACCGTCTCGGCGATCTGGTCGACCGTTTCGGAGTAGGCCTCGTACATGTGCCGTTCCGAGACTTCGATCTCGCGCGGCAGACCGGTCGTGAGGTCCATGCCGCGGACCGCGCAGGTCTGGCCGTCGGTGCCGTCCTCCGGCAGGCTGACGGAGCCGATGTCCTTCTTCAGGTTCTCGGCGCTCTGCTCGCCCAGCTGCAGCTGGAAATTGTTCCGCACATACGTGATCAGCGCCTGATCCAGCTTGTCGCCCCCGAGCTGCACTGAGCGGGTCGTCGCCAGACCGCCGAGCGAAATGATGCCCACCTCGGTCGTGCCGCCACCGATGTCCACCACCATCGACGCGTTGGACTCCATGATCGGCATGTCCGCGCCCAGGGCAGCCGCCATCGGTTCCTCGATCAGGACGACGTCGCGCGCGCCTGTCGACTCTGCCGACTCGCGGATCGCCCGTCGCTCCACCTGCGTCGCGCCGGAGGGGATGCACACCGCGATGCGCGGCGAGATGAAACTGCGGTTGCGGTGGACCCGGCGGATGAAGTGCTCGAGCATCAGGCCGGCCATCTCGAAATCGGCGATCACGCCGTTCCGCATGGGCCGGATGGCCCTGATCGAGTCGGGCGTGCGCCCGATCATCTGTTTGGCGTCCTTGCCGACTGCCAGCGTGTGGGGTTTGCCGTCCCGATAGCCGACCGAGATGATCGAGGGTTCGTTCAGGACCACTCCCTGGCCTTGCACGTAGACGAGCGTGTTCGCAGTACCCAAGTCAATGCCGAACTCGCTCGAGAACGCGTCCAGGAGTCCTGAGAAGATGCCCATCAGACCATCCCGCTAAGCTGGGGCTACCCCTGCGCCACGAATGCCGGTGGGACCCCCCGCTGGCGTTTCGTGAAGAGCCGGTTCAAGGCCGCGATGTAGGCCGAGGCCGCCGCCACCATGGTATCAGTGTCCGCCGCATGGCCCGTCACCGAACGTCCGTTCTCCTCGAGGCGGACGGTCACGTCAGCCTGCGCGTCGGTCCCGCCGGTGACGGCACTGACCTGAAATAATTCAAGTCGGTAGTCACCTGGCACCAACGCTGCGATTCCCTTGAACACGGCGTCGACCGGGCCCGTTCCGCTGAGCTCCTTGCGATGCTCCGCCCCGTCGATGCGCAGCGTGACCTCTGCCTGCGCATCCTCTCCGGTGCCGCAGCGGAGCGCCAGGTCCACCAAGGCCACCCGCTCGTCCTCCTTGGCGACGCCGACATCCGCCAGGGCCAGGAGGTCCTCCTCGAAGACCTCCTTCTTCTTGTCGGCAAGCTCCTTGAACCGCACGAAGACGTCGTTCAGCTGGTTGCCCGCCAGCTCGATTCCCAGCTCGCGCAACTTTGCGCTCAGCGCCGCCCGGCCGGAATGCTTGCCAAGCACCAGGCTGGACTTCGTGAGCCCGACCGATTCCGGCGTCATGATCTCGTAGGTCTCGGCGTGCTTCAGCATGCCGTCCTGGTGAATGCCTGATTCATGCGCGAATGCATTCGCGCCGACCACTGCCTTGTTCGGTTGCACGGAAAAGCCCGTCACCTGTGCCAACAGGCGCGAGGCGCGCGTGATGTGCCGGGTGGCCACTGACGTCTCGTATTGCATCGCGTCCTTGCGGGTCCGCAGCGCCATGACGATTTCTTCCATCGCCGCATTGCCGGCGCGCTCGCCGATCCCGTTGATCGTGCATTCCACCTGGCGTGCCCCCGCTCCGATCGCTGCCAGCGAGTTGGCCACGGCCAGGCCGAGGTCGTTGTGGCAGTGCACCGAGAGCACCGCCTTGTCGATGTTCGGCACCCGGTTGCGCAGCATCGCGATCAGGTCGGCGAACTCCGACGGGATGGCGTAGCCCACCGTGTCCGGGATGTTGATGGTGCCGGCGCCCGCGTCGATGGCACTCTCGACGCAGCGACAAAGAAAGTCGTGATCCGTGCGCGAGCCGTCCTCCGGACTCCACTCGACGTCCTCGGCGAAGTTCCTGGCGTAGCTCACGCTGTCCACGACCAGCGCGTGGACCTCCTCCGGCTCCAACTGGAGCTTGTGCTTCATGTGGAGCGCGCTGGTCGAGATGAAGGTGTGGATGCGGGCCCGCTCTGCCTGCTTCAGCGCCTCGGCCGCCCGTTCGATGTCCCGGCGGCTGGCCCGCGCCAGGCCGCAGATCACCGATTCCTTCACCGCCCTTGCAACCGCCTGAACGGCCTCGAAGTCCCCGTTCGACGCGGCCGGGAATCCGGCCTCGATCACGTCCACGTTGAGATGGGACAGCACCTCCGCGACCCGCAGCTTCTCCTCAAGGTTCATCGAGCAGCCGGGCGACTGTTCGCCGTCGCGCAAGGTGGTGTCAAAGATCACTACATGATCGGCAGATTTAGCCATGACGTTCCCCGAGGGCAGACGCGCAAAAGCGGCGCGGCTGAATGGCCTGACGGCCCCACGCTCGCTCCGTGTGCTGTCAGGCTGTATCTAGCCTGAATCTGCCGTCAGTTCAACGGGATTCGTGCGATAGCTCAGCCAGCTTGCCCGGTCTGACCTCCGTGCGGAGGCGACGCGAAGGCGGTGCTGTGACGCGCGATCTTCGGCCATGGGACACCGGCGCGGGGATCGGATCGGGAACCTCGGGCGCCCGGTTGCGTGCCCGCAGGGTGGTCCGCAGGTGTGCTTCACGCAGCGTGGATGCTGCGATGGCACTCGAAGCGACCCGGCCTGACATGCAGCGGTCGGCGGCTTCGCCGACAAAAGAGAGACCGGGACCCGCCACCCCGGCGGCCGGACGCGCCCCGCTCCGGTCTCGCCGCCGCCACGTCGTGCGAACCGGACCCATGCGGCTCCGGGGCTCCGCGATCAGTCGCCCTTGCGCATCCGGGATCAGTGTGCCGTCCGGACCGTGCCCCGGGGGTCGGCTGCAGCCGCCCGGCCAGGAACACGGCCCGCGCGGCTCCATCCGGCCGGTCGGTGGGGGCTAGCGCCTGCCGCCCTGCGAGTCGCTGTTCAACCGGGACGACAGAGGCAATTCCCGCCAAGGGATATCCGCCCTAATTCCGGTCGCGGTCCACCAGCTTGTTCTCGGCCAGCCAGGGCATCATGGCGCGAAGTTTTTCGCCAATTTCCTCGATCGGATGCCCGGCGGCGCGCCGGCGCATGCTCTTGAAGCTGGGCTGTCCGACCGCGCATTCGGTCATCCACTGGCGCGTGAACCGGCCCTTCTGAATGTCCTCGAGCACGCCTTTCATCGCGGCCCGCGCTTCGTCACCGATGATCCGGGGACCGCTCGTGTAGTCGCCGTACTCGGCCGTGTTCGACACCGAGTAACGCATGTTGGCGATCCCGCCCTCATAGATGAGATCCACGATCAGTTTGACCTCGTGCAGGCACTCGAAATACGCCATCTCGGGGGCGTAGCCGGCCTCCACCAGCGTCTCGTAACCGGCGGTAATCAGCTCCGTGAGGCCACCGCAGAGCACCACCTGTTCCCCGAACAGGTCCGTCTCGCACTCTTCCTTGAACGTGGTCTCGATGATGCCGGCGCGGCCCGCCCCGAGCCCGCAGCCGTACGAGAGGCCGATTTCGAGGGCATTGCCGGACGCGTTCTGGTGGACCGCCACCAGCGACGGCACGCCGCCGCCGCGCTCGTACTCCGCGCGCACCGTGTGCCCCGGCCCCTTCGGCGCCAGCATGAAAATGTCGAGATCGGGACGCGGATCGATCAGGCCGTAGTGAATGTTCAATCCGTGGGCAAACCCAAGGGCCGCGCCCTGCTGCATGTTCTCCTCCAGGTGATCGCGCCAGATGCCGCCCTGCAGTTCGTCCGGCGTGGCCATCATCATGACGTCGGCCCAGCGGGCGGCGTCCGCCACCGAGACCACCTCGAAGCCTGCGGCTTCCGCCTTGGGTGCCGAACCCGAACCTGCCCGCAGCGCGATCTTCACCTCCTGCACGCCGCTGTCGCGCAAGTTGGCGGCATGGGCATGGCCCTGGCTTCCGTAACCGATCACGACGACCTTTTTTCCCTTGATGAGGTTGGCGTCAGCATCGCGGTCGTAGTACACGCGCATGAAAGTGTCTCCAGTTGGCAGTCGTGGGCCGGGCCGGCGGGCCGGGCCGCAGGAATTCAGGAAGGCCTATCGCCGCGAGCGAGCGCGACCGCGCCGGTCCTGGCCACTTCCGCCAGACCGAGCGGCCGCATCAGATCGATGAAGGCGTCGAGCTTGCCCGCCGAGCCCGTCAATTCGAAGATGAACGAACGATTCGTGCTGTCGACGACGCGCGCACGGAAGATGTCCGCGATCCGGAGCGCCTCGACGCGTTTCTCGCCCCGCCCGTGCACCTTCACCAGCAGCAGGTCCCTGGCCACGTACGGGCCCTCGAGGGTCAGGTCCACGACCTTGTGCACCGGCACGATACGATCGATCTGGCTGCGAATCTGCTCCACGGTCATCGGCGTGCCGGTCGTCACGATGGTGATCCGGGACCAGCCCTGCGCCCGGTCCACCTCCGCCACCGTGAGGCTCTCGATGTTGTACCCGCGCGCCGAAAACAGCCCGACGACGCGCGCCAGCACGCCGAATTCGTTGTCCACGAGTACCGAGAGCACGTGGGTTGAGCTGACCGCGTCCACCATCAACCCCCCCAGGGCCGGAATGCGCAACGAGGGAGCGCCCCAGCCGGGTCGTCCATCGGGCGGAATGTAGCGGACGCGCCGGGCCGGCGGAAGGCGGCCCGCCGGGACGCCCCGATCAGCCCGACGCCGCGCCCGCGGGGGGTTCGGTCCCGAGCAGCGACCAGAACGAAATCCAGCCCTGCAGCGCGGCGACGTGCACGAGCCCGGTGACCAGGGCCGCGGCCGCGGTGGCCACCAGCACCTTCCGGAGCAGCAGGGGGCGGGCCGGCGCCCCGGGGTCCTGCCCAGGCACGCGTTCCCGGGACGGTTCGATCCCAACTGGAAGCAGCATGAAGAACAGCAGCCACCAGACGATGGAGAAGACCACCACCAGCCCGAGCGCCGACATCAGCGCTGTTCCAGTTCGATGAGGGTCCCGTCGAAGTCCTTGGGGTGTAGGAACAGGACCGGTTTCCCGTGGGCCCCGATCTTCGGCTCCCCGTCGCCGAGGACCCGCGCACCTTCCTGCACCAGCCGGTCGCGGGCCGCGCGCAGGTCGGCGACCTCGTAGCAGAGATGGTGGATGCCGCCGGCCGGGTTCCGCGCCAGAAACGACGCGACCGGCGACTCCTCGCCCAGGGGATGCAGCAGTTCGATCTTGGTGTTGGGCAGGGCCACGAACACCGTGGTGACCCCGTGCTCCGGCAGGGGGAGCGGCGCCGACACACGGGCACCGAAGATGTCCCGGTAGCGGCGGGCGGCGGCCTCGAGATCGGGCACCGCGATGGCGACATGGTTCAGTTCGCCCAGGATTGGCTGCATTTCGGTCAGTCCTTCAAGCGGATCAGTTCGACGACGACGTCCGGCTGCTTGAACAGGGACCGCCGACACGTGCGACGAACGGCCTTCTCCAGTACCGCCCGCGCCTGTCCGTCGTCCTCGCTGTGGCCGGCGGGCAGCCCGTCCCAGACGCTCAGCACAGTCTCGGCGATGTCCACCCGGGCCCCGCTCCCGGCCGCGTCGAGCCCGTGCAGGGTGATCCTCGGTTCTATGAGCACCTCGTCATCCTCGACGACCATGGTCACGGTGACCGCCCCGTGATGCGCCATCCGCCGGCGCGCCAGCAGGTGGTCCGACTCTCGCGGCACGACGCCCGCCCCGTCCAGGACCAGCCGGCCCACGTCGACCCGGCCGGCCTCCGCCGCAGTGCCCGGGGCCAAGCGGATCACCTGGCCGTTGCGCGGCTCGAAGACCTCCGGCACCTGCAGCGACCGGGCGAGGTTGGCGTGGGCGCGGATGTGCAGCGGTTCGCCGTGCACGGGCAAGGCGATGCGCGGTCGGATGCAGTGGTACATCCGCGTGAGCTCGTCCCGCGCCGGATGCCCCGACACGTGGATCGGCGCCTGGTCGGAGGTAATGA
Organism: Alphaproteobacteria bacterium; assembly: GCA_022824395.1. GTDB lineage: Bacteria > Pseudomonadota > Alphaproteobacteria > TMED109 > TMED109 > VXPW01. Next base: position 16,902 of record JAJDZX010000007.1, on the reverse strand, counting down.
CGTCGCATCCCAGCTCGGTCAGCCCGTTCCAGATGCGCTTGACCGCGATCTCATTCCCCGGGATGACCCGCGACGAGAAGATCACCCGGTCACCGGGCGCGAAGTGGAGCGCGCGGTGGCGGCGCTCGATGATCCGGGACAGTGCCGCCCGGGGCTCGCCCTGCGAGCCGGTGCACGCGACGAGCAGCTCGCGGCGCGGAAACGATCGGATCGCGTCTTCCTTCACGAACGCCGGGACTCCGTCGAGGTATCCCGCCGTCCGTGCCGCGTCGGTCAGCCGCCAGAGCGAGCGCCCGACGAGTGCCATGCGCCGGCGACAGCGCCGCGCCACCTCGGCCACCGTGCGCAGCCGTGCCACGTTCGAGGCGAACGTTGCCACCGCGACCAGCCCTTCTTGGCCCTCGACCAGCGGCACCAGTTCATCGGCGATGTCGCCCTCCGAACCGGACTCGCCCGCGATCAGGGCGTTGGTGGAATCACCGGTGATGGCCAGGACTCCGGCGTCCCCCAGCTGCCGAAGCCTGGCCTCATCCGTCGTCGGCCCGAGCCCGGGCCGCGGGTCGAACTTCCAGTCGCCCGTGTGCAGCACCACGCCAGCCGGCGTCGACAGGGCGATCGCGTGCGATTCGGGAATCGAGTGCGTGATCGGCACGTACTCCACGCGGAATTCGCCAAGCTGCCGGGAATCGCCCGGCGCCACCTGGTCCACGGGCACGACCCCCCGCAGGCCCGCGTCAGCGAGTTTCTCGCGCAGGAGCGTGGCGGCAAACGGGGTCGCGAGCACCGGGCAGCGCAGTCGCGGCCACAGGTGATGCACCGCGCCGTGGTGATCCTCGTGAGCATGCGTCAGCACGATGGCCTCGATCCGGTCCTCCATGCCCTCGAGGGCCCGGATGTCCGGCATCACGACGTCCGCCTCCGGCATCCGCTCGTCCCGGAACGACACGCCGCAGTCGATCATGATCCAGCGGCCGGCGTACCCGTAGAGGTTCAGGTTCATGCCGATCTCGCCGGAACCGCCCAGCGGCACGAACAGCAGCTCGTCCGGCGCGGGTATCGGGAGCCCGTTCATGGCGTCGGCCCCCGGTTGTGGCGATGCACGAAGCAGAGGCCATACAGGGTGAGGTTGGGGTCGACGGTGCCAATCACGTCGGTGGCCTGCGCGAACAGGTCGGCGAGGCCGCCCGTCGCCACCACCCGCATGGACGCCTGTCCCCGCTCGTCCCGAATGCGCTGGATCAGACCCTCGATCAGGCCGACGTAGCCCCAGTAGATCCCCGAACGCATGGCCCCGACGGTGTCCCGGCCGACGACCGCCGCGGGCCGCCCGATCGCGATCCGCGGGAGCCGGGCCGCTTCCGCGTGCAGCGCCTCGAGCGACAGGTTGACGCCGGGCGCGATCACGCCGCCTTCGTACGAACCGCGCGGCCCGACGACGTCAAAGGTCGTCGCCGTCCCGAAGTCGACGACGATCACGGCGCCGCCGTACCGCCGGTAGGCCCCCACCGCGTTCACGAGCCGGTCCGCGCCGACTTCCTGCGGGCTCGGAATGTTGACCTCGATGCCGAGGTCGAGCCCGTCGCCCACCACGTCGGCGCGGCAGCCGAACATCCGGTCGGCAAGCAGGCGCAGCTCGAACAGCGACGCCGGCACCACCGTCGAGATCACGACGGCACCAATCGAGTCGGGGCTGCGGCCGTCCAGCTTCATCAACTGGGACAGCGTGGCCGCGTATTCGTCCGCCGTGCGGTCCACCGACGTCGCGAGGCGCCAGGACACCAGCAGGCGGTCAACCTCGAACACGGCGAACACCGTGTTGGTGTTGCCGACGTCCACGGCCAGCAGGTGCGACGCCATCAGCCGGCCATCTCGGGAAATGCGTCACCGGCGACGATGCGCCGCCGCCTGCCGTCGGCCAGCTCCAGCAGCAGGGCGCCGTCGCGGTCGATCCCGGCGAACGCCCCCCGCACCTCGTCGGTGCCGAGGCGGACCCGGAACGGGGTGCCGGCCGGCAGCGCCAGCTCGCGCCAGCGATCGAAGACCCGGGCAGGCCCCAGGGCGGCGCGGTCAGCCAGGCGGCCGAGGTAGGCGGCGAGCAGCCCGGCCGGGCGCACACCGGGCGCCCCGGCCTGCGCCAGGTCGGTCGCCGGCAGCGACGTCGTGGCGGGGTGCGACACCAGGTTCACGCCGGTGCCCACCACCGCGGCGGCCCGCTCGGGGGCCGTCTCGGCAAGAATCCCGGCGACCTTCCGCCCGCCGACCACCACGTCGTTGGGCCATTTCAGCCGGGCCGCCACCCGCTGCCCCGTCACGTCCAGGATCGCTTCCACGAGGCAGATGCCCGCCCGGAACACCTCGAGGGCCGGATGGCCGGCGCCGGCCGCGGGCCGCACCACCGACGCGTAGAGATTGCCGGTCGGCGAGTCCCAGCCCCGCCCGTGCCGACCCCGGCCCTGCTCCTGACGGCGCGCCCAGACGACCAGTCCGGCCTTGGCCGGCCGGCCGGCCCGGCGCCACGCCTCCGCGTTGGTACTATCGACGGTGTGCAGCCGCACCACCCGAAATTCCGCCACCATGCCCGCTCAGAGTCCGAGCGTGCCCGCTGCCCTGGCGGCTGCCTCCACCACCACCGGGGCAACCACGAGGAACAGCAGGGCGGTCACGGCGGTCGCCGTCACCGTCCACGTGATCCGCCGCCCGGGCAGGCGCTCGAAGTCCTCGTCTCCGTCCGCGAAGTACATCACGTAGACCACCCGGAAGTAATAGGCGGCGGCCACCACGCTGGCGAGCACGCCGACCACCGCCAGCCAGAACAGGCCGGCCTCGACGGCAGCCCGGAACACGTAGAGCTTGGCAAGGAAGCCGGCAAGCGGCGGCAACCCCGCCATCGACAGCAGCAGGGTCGAGAACGCCAGCGCGAACATGGGGCGGCGGCGCCCGATCCCGGCGAGGTGCTCCACCTGCTCGAAGGGCTGGTGGCTCCGGTGCATGGCGAGGAGGCACGCGAAGGCACCGATCGTCATGACCGCGTACACCGCGAGGTAGACGCACGCGCCGTGCAGCCCCTCGGGGGAGCCGGCGGCGACGCCGACGAAGATGTACCCGGAGTGGCCAATGGTCCCGTAGGCCAGCAGGCGCTTCAGCCCCGTCTGCCGCAGGGCGCCGAAGGCGCCGACCGCCATGGACAGCACGGCCAGCGCGGCGATCGCCGGCATCCACACGTCGGCGAGGCCGGCGAGCGGGCCGAACAGCACGCGCAGCATCAACGCGCCGGCGGCGACCTTGGGGGCCGCCGCCAGGAACGCCGTCACCGGGGTCGGCGCCCCCTCGTAGACATCGGGCGTCCACATGTGGAACGGTGCCGCCGACAGCTTGAAGGCGATCCCCGCCACAAGGAAGACGAGGCCGGCCGCAGCTCCGAACGGCGAGGCGTCGGGCAGCGCTGTCGCCAGCGCGTCGAATGCCGTCGTGCCGGTGAACCCGTACAGGAGCGCGCACCCGTAGAGCAGCAGTGCCGAGGCCAGCGCGCCCAGGACGAAATACTTGATCCCGGCCTCGCCCGCGTGGCGCGATTCCCGCTTGAGCGCCGTCAGAACGTAGAGCGGGATGCTCATCATCTCGAGGCCGAGGTACAGGCTCATCAGGTTGCTCGCCGACACCGTGGCGAGCATGCCGAGCGCCGAGAACAGGACCAGCACCGGGTATTCGAACGCCCGCATGCTCGCCGACTGGCGCCCCTCCTCGGCGATCAGCAGCGTCCAGGCGGTCGCGCCCAGGACCAGGACCTTCATGAACTTCGCGAACCCGTCCACCACGAACAGCCCGCCGAAGACCGGACCGTCGGGCGCGATCGGCACCAGGGCGAGCGCGGCCACCAGCGCGAGCAGCGCGGCGCGGGTCAGCCATTGCCGGCGGCTGTCGACGACGAACGGCCCCACCATGGTGAGCACGGTTGCCGCGAGCGCCAGGAACAGCTCGGGCAGGGCACCGAGGAGCGCGGGATCGAGCGCCGTCACGCGCCGCCACCCGTTTGCGCGGCCAGCAGCCGCGCGGCCAGTTCGGCGGCTGGACCCTCGACCAGCCGGAACACGAACGCGGGCTGGATGCCCAGCCAGAGCACCAGGATCGCGAGCGGCAGGAACATGCCGGTCTCGCGGAGGCTCAGGTCAGGCAGCGGCGTCCCGGCGGGCACGCCGCCGAACACCACCCGCCGGTACAGCCAGAGCATGTAGGCCGCCGACAGCACCATGCCGAGCGCTGCGCAGGCCGCGAACACCGCGCTCACCGGAAACACGCCGACGATGACGAGGAATTCACCGACGAAGCCGCTGGTGGCCGGCAGCCCGACCGCCGCCAGCGCAAACAGCATGAAGAGCGCGGCGTACCGCGGCATCGAATGGACGAGGCCACCGTAGTCCGCGATCTCCCGGGAGTGCCGCCGGTCGTACACCACGCCCACCACCAGGAACAGCGCCGCGGACACGAGGCCGTGACTCAGCATCTGCATGATCGCGCCGGAAATGGCGCGCGCCGACGCGGTGAACAGCCCGAGCGTGACCACCCCCATGTGCGCCACCGAGGAATAGGCGATCAGGCGTTTCATGTCCCGCTGCATCAGCGCGACCAGGGACGTGTAGAGGATCGCGATGGCGCTCAGCACGTAGACCAGCGGCACGAACTCCGCGCTGGCGGCCGGCAGCATCGGCAGCGAAAAGCGCAGGAACCCGTAGCCGCCGAGCTTCAGGAGCACGCCCGCCAGGATGACCGACCCCGCCGTCGGCGCCTGGACGTGCGCATCGGGCAGCCAGGTGTGCAGCGGCCACATCGGCACCTTGACCGCGAAGGACGCGAACATCGCGATCCAGATCCAGCGCTGCGCCTCGAGGGGGATGGCGGTCGCCGCCAGGCGATCCATGTCGGTGGATCCGGCCATGCTGGCGAGCGTCAGGATCGCGACCAGGAACAGGACGGAGCCCGCCAGCGTGTAGAGCACGAACTTGAAGGCGGCGTGCACGCGCCGCTCGCCGCCCCAGATCCCGATGATCAGGAACATCGGGATCAGGATGGCCTCGAAGAACACGTAGAACAGCAGGGCGTCGCGGGCCACGAACACCCCGATCATGAGGGCCTCCATGGCCAGGAACGCGACCATCCAGGAGCGCACGCGCTCCACGACCGTCGTCCAGGAGGCGACGATGCAGATCGGCACCAGGAGGGCCGTCAGCAGGATGAACAGGACGGAGATCCCGTCGACGCCCAGGTGGTACGCCACCCCGAGTCCCGGCAGCCACACGGCATGCTCGACGAACTGGAAGCCCTCCTGCCCGGGGTCGAACCGCAGGGCCAGGACGATCGCCAGCGCCAGGTTGGCGAGCGAGGTCCAGAGGGTCACGTCGCGGGCGTTGCGGTCGTTCTGGGCGTCGGCGCGGCCGGTCAGCGCGAGGAAGGCGATCCCCCCCACCGGCAGAAACACGAGGAGCGACAGGATGGGCCAGGTGCTCACCACAGCCCCCCGATCAGCAGGTTCCACGCCGCGAACAGCACCGCCCCGATCACCACCACGAGCGCGTAGTGGTGCAGCTGGCCCGTCTGGAGGAACTGCACCCGCACGGCGCCGGCCAGCGCGGCGCGGCCGATCCCCTCGGGCCCGTGCCGGTCGATGAACCCGCGGTCGACCGAGGCGCCGAGGAAGGCGCCGAGACGGCGGATGGGCCGCACGGCCAGCGCGTCGTAGAGGGAATCGAACCGCCAGCCGCTGGCCAGGAAGGCCCCGGCGGCGGCCGTCCTCGCCGCCAGGCGGGCGCGCAGGTCGGGGCGGGCCAGGTACAGCAGCCAGGCCGCCAGCAGCCCGGCGGCCCCGGCCACGGCCGGTGCGACCGGGACCCACGCCGGGACGTCCGCATGGTGCGTCACGGCGAACAGGCCACGCCAGAACGGTGCGTCCGCCGCCCCGAGGTCATGCGCCCACCAGCCCGCCACGCACGCGGCCACGGCGAGGACGAGCACGGGGAACCGCATCGACCAGCCCGGCTCGTGCGCCGCCGCCACGACGCCCGCGGGCGCCCTGGCCTCGCCGGTGAACACCAGGAACACGAGCCGCCAGCTGTACAGGCCGGTCAGGAACGCCGCGGCGAGGCCCATCCAGAAGCCGGTCAGGGCGACTGGGCCGTGCGCCGCGTACGCGCTTTCCAGGATGACGTCCTTCGACCAGAACCCGGCGAACGGGGGCAGGCCCGAGAGCGCCAGGCTCCCGATCACCATCGCCGCGCACGTGAGCGGCATCCGCCGCGCGAGACCGCCCATCCGGCGCAGGTCCTGCTCGTGCGCCAGCGCGTGGATCACCGCGCCGGCCCCGAGGAACAGCAGCGCCTTGAAGAACGCATGCGTGAACAGGTGGAAGAGGGCGGCCGCGGGCACCGCGACGCCGGCCGCGAGGAACATGTACCCGAGTTGGCTGCAGGTCGACCACGCGACCACGCGTTTGATGTCGGTCTGCGCCAGCGCGATCGTCGCGGCGAACAGGGCGGTGGCGGCGCCGACCGCCGCCACCAGGTCGAGGGCGACCGGCGCGCCGGCATAGAGCGGCGCGCAGCGCGCCACCAGGAACACGCCCGCCGTCACCATGGTCGCCGCGTGCAGCAGCGCGGACACCGGCGTCGGGCCCTCCATCGCGTCGGCCAGCCACGTGTGGAGCCCGATCTGGGCGGATTTCCCCATCGCGCCGACCAGGAGCAGCACGCCGATCACTTCGAGGGCCGGCAGGCCCAGCAGTGTCGCAGATGTCGAACCCGCGGCGTCGAACACCGCGTCGAACGTGAGGCTGTCGAAGGTGAGCGCGATGGCGGCGAGCGCGAGCACCAGCCCGACGTCGCCGATCCGGTTCATCAGGAACGCCTTGATGGCGGCCGCGTTGGCCGTGGCCCGCTCGTACCAGAAGCCGATCAGGAGGTATGAGGACAGGCCGACGCCCTCCCAGCCGCAGAACAGCTGCAGGAAGTTGTCGGCGCTGACCAGCAGCAGCATCGAGAACGTGAACAGCGACAGGAAGGCGAAGAAGCGCGGCCGGTGCGGATCCTCGGCCATGTAGCCGATGGCATAGAGGTGCACCAGCGCGGAGATCGCGTTCACCACCACCAGCATCAGCGCCGAGAGCGGGTCCAGCCGGAGCGACCAGTCGAGGTGGAGGCCGTCCACCGCGATCCACGTCGCGAGCGTGACGCGGGTGGGCTCGTCGCCGAGCCCGGCCAGGACGACGAGCGACGCGGCCAGCGCCAGCGCGGTCAGGGCCGCCGCCGCGATGCCGGCGAAGACCGGCGGCGCCCGCCGGGCGGTCAGCGTGGTCAGCACCGCCGCGGCCAGCGGCAGGAACACCGCGGCGACCGCCATCATCCCTTCAGGTCCTGGATGTCTTCGACCGCAATGGTCCCGCGCAGGCGGAAGAACACCACCAGGATCGCCAGACCGACGGCGGCCTCGGCGGCGGCGACGGTCAGGACGAACAGCGTGAAGACCTGGCCGGCCGGGTCGCCGAGATGGGCCGAGAAGGCGACGAGGTTGAGGTTGACCGCCAGGAGCAGCAGCTCGATGGCCATCAGGATCATGATGACGTTCCGGCGGTTCAGGACGATCCCGACGATCCCGACCGTGAACACCGCGCCGCCCAGGATCAGGTAGTGCGCGAGGGTGACCGTCACCGGCCCTGCTCCGACACGCCGGCGCCGACGGCCGGGTCCTCCAGGCGGACCGATTCGCCCTGGCGCCTGACGAACTGCCGTACCGGGTTCTGTCGGCGCACGCCGGGGCGGTAGCGATGCGCGAGCACGATGGCGCCGATCATGGCGACGAGGAGGATCGCGCCCGCCAGTTCAAACAGCGCCGCGTAGTCCGTGTAGATCAGGCGTCCCAGCGCGCGCGTGTTGGACACGCCGCCGGGGAGCGGCTCCGGGGATCCGCCCGGCCCCCCCGCCACGGCCACGAAGGCGAGCTCCAGCAGCAGGATCGCGCCGGCCGCCAGGGCGGCCGGCAGCCGGGCGCGAAGCGACCCGCCAGGCCGGCCCGTATCCAGGGTCATGACGACGAACAGGAACAGGACGGCCACGGCGCCCACGTACACGATCAGCATCATCATCCCAAGGAACTCGGCCCCGAGCAGGATGAACAGGCCGGCCGCGTTCAGAAACGCGAGGATCAGGAAAAAGACGGCGTGGACGAGGCTCCGCGCCGACACCACGAAGACGGACGACAGCATGAGCACGGCCGAACAGAGCCAGAAAAACAGGTCGGGTGCGGCCATGAGCGATCAGCGCGCCGTGGTGTCCGCGGCCAGGCGGTCGGCGAGCGCGCGTTCCCAGCGATCACCGTTCTCGAGCAGACGCTCCTTCGTGTAGAGGAGCTCTTCACGGGTCTCCGTGGAGAACTCGAAGTTGGGTCCCTGCACGATCGCATCGACCGGGCACGCCTCCTCGCAGAGGCCGCAGTAGATGCACTTGGTCATGTCGATGTCGTACCGGGTGGTTCGCCGGCTGCCGTCCGCCCGCGGCTCCGCCTCGATGGTGATCGCGAGCGCCGGGCAGACCGCCTCGCAGAGCTTGCACGCGATGCAGCGTTCCTCGCCGTTGGGGTAGCGTCGCAGGGCGTGCTCGCCGCGGAACCGGTGACTCAGGGGGCCCTTCTCGTTCGGATAGGCGAGGGTCACCGACGGGCTCAGCATGCGCCGGAACGTCCGCGCGAGGCCGGCGAAGAGCTCGGCCAGCGCCGCCATCCGGAGCGCGAGCAGCACCCTGATCAGGACGTTGGTAGCCGCCATCGGATCACTTCCCTCCCGGCAGCGCATCAAACGCCACCAGGGCCCCGGCGGTCAGCACCACCCATGCCAGCGACAGCGGCAGGAAGACCTTCCAGCCGATCCGCATCAACTGGTCGTAGCGGTACCGGGGGAGCGTCGCGCGGACCCAGAGGAACAGGAACAGCAGGAACGCCGTCTTGAGGGCGAACCAGACGAATCCCGGCAGCGCCAGTGCCGCCGTTCCCGGCAGCGGCAGCCAGCCGCCCAGGAACAGGATCGTCCCCATGGCACTCATCAGGATCATGGAGGCGTATTCACCCATGAAGAACATGAGGAACAGCATCGACGAGTACTCGGTGGCGTAGCCGGCGACGAGCGCTGCCTCGTCCTCCGGCAGGTCGAACGGCGCGCGGTTGGTTTCGGCGAGGGAGGAGATGAAGAACACCACGGCCATGGGGAGAAGCGGCACGACGTACCAAATCTTCTCCTGGGCCCGGACGATCTCGGTCAGGTTGAGCGATCCCGCGCACAGGACCACGGTCACGATCACGAAACCGATCGAGACCTCGTAGGAGACCATCTGGGCCGCGGACCGGAGCGCGCCCAGGAACGGATACTTCGAGTTGCTGGCCCAGCCCGCCATGATGATGCCGTAGACGGCCATCGACGAGATCGCGAACAGGTAGAGGACCCCGACGTTGATGTCGGCCAGCACCACCCGTTCGCTCACGGGGATCACCGCCCAGGCGGCGAGGCTCAGGGTGAACATCACCACCGGCGCCAGCACGAACACCACGCGGTTGGCACGGGTCGGAATGACCGTTTCCTTGGCCAGCATCTTGAGGCCGTCGGCCAACGGCTGCAGCAGTCCGAACGGACCTACGACGTTCGGTCCGCGCCGCCGGTGGGCGGCCGCGAGAACCTTCCGTTCCGCGAGTGTCAGGTAGGCCACGCACGCGAGCAGCGGCACGACCAACAGGAGGATCAGGGCCGTGACCTGCAGCACGGTCAGGACGGCATCAAGCATCGGCCACCGCCCGCGCACAAGCGGCCATGGTGGCCGACGCCCGGCTGATCGGGCACGTGCGGTAGTAGTCCGGGACCATCTCCTCGAACGGGGCCGCGTCCAGCACGCCGTCCGGATCGCCGAACGGGGCGAGCGGCGCCACCGGCGGCAGCTGGTCGATGTGTGCGAGGTGCGGCACCGCCGCCTCGATCCGGCTCCGGAGCCCGTCCAGCGATTCGTAGGGAAGCGGGCTCCCCAGCTCCCGCGCCAGCGCCACCAGGATCTTCCAGTCCGGCCGGGCATCGCCCGGGGGCGGATGGGCCGGCCGGGCCTGCTGCGGACGGCCCTCCGTGTTGACGTAGGTGGCCGCCTGCTCGGTGTACGCCGCCCCCGGCAGCAGCACGTCCGCATAGCGTGCGCCCCGGTCGGCATGGTGGCCCTGGTAGACGGTGAACGTGTCCCGGAACGCGTCCGGATCTATCTCGTCGGCGCCCAGGAGGTACGCGAAATCGAGCCCGCCCGCCCGCGCGGCCGCCAGCATGCCGCCCGCGTCGAGCCCGCCGTCCGCCGGCACGATGCCGAGCTCCAGCCCGCCCGCACGGGCTGCGCTCCGCTGCAGCACCGAGAACCCGTTCCAGTCCGCGCCCGCCACCCCCACGGCGTCGGCAAGCCGGCGGGCCAGGCCGAGCACCACGCCGCCGTCCGGGCGCGCGAGGGCGCCCGAGCCCACGACGATCAGAGGGTGTCGCGCCCGCTCCAGCACGTCGGCGAAGGGATGTGAGCCCTCCGCCAGCTCGACCAGGACCTGCGCCGCCGCGCCCAGCTCGGTCACCGGGTAGGTCAGGTCCGTCACTGGGCCCACCCGGGCGACGGGGAGGCCGGCCGTGCGCCAGCGCCTGCGGAATCGGGCGTTGATCACGGGGGCCTCGCGCCGGGGATTGGTGCCGATCAGCAGGACCGCGTCGGCCCGGTCGATGCCGGCGATGCCCGCGTTGAAGCGCCATGAAGCGGGCACGCCCGGCCCGTACGCGCCACCGTCCTGCCGACAGTCCACGCTGGCCACGCCGCGCGCGCGCATCAGGTCGGCGAGGGCCGTCATGCCCTCGAGGCCCGGGAGATCGCCCATCAATGCGGCCGTCCGTTCCGGCGCCGCGGCCTGCAGAGCCGTCGCGACGGCCGCCAGGGCGGCCTCCCAGGTCACCGGCCGGAACCCGCCGTCCTCGCGCAGCCACGGCCGGTCCAGCCGCCGCACCACCAGCCCGTCGACGGCATAGCGCGAGCGGTCCCCGATCCACTCCTCGTTGATCTCCTCGTTCACGCGCGGCAGCACGCGCAGCACCCGCCCGTCCCGGGAATCGATCCGGATTGCCGACCCGGCCGCATCCAGGACATCGACGCTCTCGGTATGCGACAACTCCCAGGGACGGGCGGCAAAGGCGTACGGCTTGGACGTGAGGGCGCCGACCGGACACAGGTCCACGACGTTGCCGGAGAGCTCGCTGTGCAGGCAGCCGTCGAGCGCGGCGACGATCTCCATGTCCTCGCCGCGGCCCATGGTGCCGAGCTCGGGGACGCCGGCGACCTCGTCCATGAACCGGACGCAGCGCGTGCAGTGGATGCAGCGCGTCATGACCGTCTTGACGAGCGGGCCGAAGTCCTTGTCGGTGACCGCCCGCTTGGCTTCCCGGTAACGGCTGCGGACCCGGCCGTAATAGAGCGCCTGGTCCTGGAGGTCGCACTCGCCGCCCTGGTCGCAGATCGGACAGTCGAGCGGATGGTTCACGAGCAGGAACTCCATCACGCCCTCGCGGGCGGCCTGCACGCGCTCGGACCGGGTCAGGATCTGCATGCCGTCGGTGACCGGCATGGCGCAGCTGGCGAGCGGCTTGGGCACGCCCACCTGCTCCACCAGGCACATGCGGCAGTTGCCCGCAATCGACAGGCGCTCGTGGAAGCAGAACCGCGGGATCTCCACACCGGCCTGCTCACAGGCGCGGAGCACCGTGGTGCCCTCGGCAACCTCGATCTCGGTGCCGTCAATGCTGAGCGTCGGCATCGACCGTCTCAGGCCGCGAGGGGGCGGCGGCCGCCCGCGACGCGCCGCTCGAGTTCATCGCGAAAATGCGCGAGCAGGCCCTGCACGGGCCAGGCCGCGGCATCGCCCAGGGCGCAGATGGTGTGACCCTCGATCTGGCCGCAGATGGCTTCGAGCGTGTCGAGATCGGACGGCGCGGCCGCACCGGCCACGAACCGGTCCATGATCCGCGACACCCAGCCGGTCCCTTCCCGGCACGGCGTGCACTGGCCGCAGCTCTCGTGCCAGTAGAAATGGGACAGCCGGGCGATGGCCGCCACGATGTCGGTGCTCCGGTCCATCACGATGACCCCGGCCGTGCCCAGCGCACTCCCTGCCTCGCGCAGCCCGTCGAAGTCCATCCGCAGGTCTTCGCACGCGGCGGCCGGCAGCACCTTCGTGCTGGAGCCGCCGGGGATCACCGCCAGCAGGTTGTCCCAGCCGCCGCGGACGCCGCCGGCGTGCTGCTCGATGAGCTCGCGGAGCGGGATCCCCATCGCCGCCTCGACCGTCCCGGGGCGCTCCACGTGCCCGGACACGCAGAACAGCTTGGTGCCGGTGTTCTGGGCCCGGCCGATCCCGCCGAACCAGGGCGCCCCGCGCCGGAGGATCGTCGGCACCACCGCGATGGTCTCGACGTTGTTCACGGTCGTGGGACAACCCCACAGCCCGGCGCTCGCCGGGAACGGCGGCTTGAGCCGCGGAAAGCCCTTCTTGCCCTCGAGGCTTTCGATCAGCCCGGTTTCCTCGCCGCAGATGTACGCGCCGGCGCCCCGGTGGACGTGCACCTCGAAATCGTACCCCGAGCCGCAGGCGTCCGGGCCCAGCAACCCGTCCGCGTAGCAGTCCGTGAGCGCGGCCTCGAGGCAGCGCCGCTCCGCCTCGAACTCGCCGCGCACGTAGATGTACGCCGTGTGCGCGCCGATGCCGACGCCGGCAAGGAGCGTCCCCTCGATCAGCTTGTGCGGCTCGTGCCGCAGGATCTCGCGGTCCTTGCACGTCCCCGGCTCGCTCTCGTCGGCGTTCACGATCAGGTAGTGGGGGCGCTCGGGCGCAGGTTCCTTCGGCATGAACGACCACTTGAGGCCCGTCGAGAAACCGGCTCCGCCCCGGCCCCGCAGTCCGGACTCGCGGACCGTGCCCTGGATCGCATCGCGGCCGCGGAGGATCAGCGCCCGCGTGTCGTCCCAGTCGCCGCGCCGGCGCGCGCCGGCGAGGCCGCCGTCCCCGCTCCCGTCGAGGTTGTGGAAGACCCGGTCAGCGTCGCGCACGGGCTCAGTCATCTTCGGCGCCTCGCCGGTCGCGCAGCCAGGCGCGCATCCGCTCGCCATCCAGGCGTTCGTGGTAGTCGTCGTTGATCTGCACGACCGGGGCGTCGGCGCACGCCCCGAGGCACTCGACCTCGATCAGGGTGAAGAGACCGTCCGGCGTGGTTTCGCCGGGCGCGATGCCGAGCTCCTCCCGGGCCCCGGCGAGGACCTCGTCACTGCCCCGGAGCCAGCACGGCGTCGTCCGGCAGACCTGCACCAGGTAGCGGCCCACGGGCCGGTCGTGGAACATGGAGTAGAAGGTCACGAGCTCCCGCACCCGCATCGACGGCATGCCCAGATAGTCGCCGACCGCGTCGACGACGGCGGGCGGGAGCCAGCCGCCGTGCCGCCGCTGCGCGAGGTCCAGGAGCGGCAGCACGGCGCTCTGGCGGTGCGCGGGCGGGTAGCGGCCGAGGATCGCCTCGGCAGCGTCGCGGTCCGGGCCCGGGAAAAGCTCGGTCCCGCCGCTCACCGGTCGACCTCCCCGAAGACGATGTCCAGCGACGCGATGCACGCGACCACGTCGGCCAACTGGTGCCCGCGGACCATCGCGTCGAGACCCTGCAGGTGCGCGAAGCCCGGCGCCCGGATATGGCACCGGTACGGCCGGTTGCCCCCGTCGGCCACGAGGTAGACGCCGAACTCGCCCTTGGGCGCCTCCACCGCCGCGTAGACTTCGCCCTCGGGCACCCGCACGCCCTCCGTGAACAGCTTGAAGTGCGCGATCAGCGCCTCCATCGAGTGCTTCATGTCCCCGCGCTCGGGCGGTCGGATGCGGGGATTCCCGGCGAGTACCGGACCATCCGGCAGGCGGGCAAGGCATTGCCGGATGAGACCGACGCTCTGGCGCATTTCCTCGAGGCGCAGCAGGTAGCGGTCGAAGCAGTCGCCGTTGGTGCCGACCGGGACTCTGAAATCGAGGTCACCGTAAATCTCGTAGGGCTGCGCCCGCCGCAGGTCCCATGCGACCCCGGATCCCCGGAGCATGGGGCCGGTGAAGCCCCAGGCCAGCGCGTCCTTGGCGGTCACCACGCCGATGTCCACGGTGCGCTGGCGGAAGATCCGGTTCTCGCTCAGCAGTTCCTCCACGTCCCGCAGGATCGTCTCGAACCCGTCGGCCCAGGCGAGGATCTCGTCGGTCAGGCCGGCCGGGAGGTCGCGCTGGACCCCGCCGACCCGGTAGTAGGCGGCGTGCAGCCGGGCGCCCGAGGCCGCCTCGTAAAAGCCCATCAGCTTCTCGCGTTCCTCGAACAGCCACAGGAAGGGCGTGGTGGCGCCCAGATCGAGCGCCTGCGCGCCGATCTGCAGGGCGTGGTTGAGGACCCGCGTGATCTCGTCGAACAGCACGCGCAGGTACTGCGCCCGGGGGGGAATCTCGAGCTCCAGCAGCCGTTCCGCGGCCAGCACGAAGGCATGCTCCTGGGCCATCGGCGACACGTAGTCGAGCCGGTCAAAGTAGGGAATCGCCTGCAGGTAGGTCTTGTGCTCGATGAGCTTCTCGGTGCCCCGGTGCAGCAGCCCGATGTGCGGGTCGGCCCGCTCCACGACCTCGCCGTCCATCTCGAGCACCAGGCGCAGCACGCCGTGGGCCGCCGGGTGCTGGGGACCGAAGTTCAGGGTCAGATTCTGGATCTGGACGTCGCTCATGCCCCGGGGTCCTCCGGGGGCGGCGACGACGGGGCCGCGCCCTCCCAGGGACTCTCGAAGTCGAACTCCCGAAACGCCTGGGGCAGGCGCACCGGCTCGTAGACGACGCGTTTCAGGCCGTCATCGTACCGCACCTCGACCTTGCCGGAGAGGGGGAAGTCGCGTCGCAGGGGATGCCCCTGGAAGCCGTAGTCGGTCAGGATGCGCCGCAGGTCGGGGTGGCCCTCGAAGGCGATCCCGAACAGGTCCCAGACCTCGCGCTCGTACCACTCGGCCGATGGGAACACCGCCACCGCCGAGGGCACGGGGCAATCCTCGGGCACGGCGACCTTCACGCGGATCCGCCGGTTGTGGACGATGCTGAGCAGGTGATACACCACGTCGAAGCGGCTGGGCCGCTCGGGGTAGTCCACCGCGCACACGTCCAGGAGCTGGGAAAACCGGAGGTCGGGCGCATCGCGCAGGTGCTCGAGCATCCTCGCGATGTCCGCCGCGGCGACCACGAGTTCGTGGTCGCCGAAACGGAAGCGGCCGACCGCGTCGGGAAACTCGCGCTGCACGGCGGCCATCAGGTCCGCGTGCGCGCGGGCGGCGTCGCCGCCCTCGGGGGAATCGTTCATGCCGGCCTGCGGCGGCGGGCCAAGCCTCGCGTGCCGCGCGCCGTTCCGGCCATGTTCACGCCCCCTTGACCCTCCCGGTGCGCCGGATCTTCTTCTGCAACTGCAGAATGCCGTAGAGCAGCGCCTCTGCCGTCGGGGGGCAGCCCGGGACGTACACGTCCACCGGCACGATCCGGTCGCAGCCGCGGACCACTGAATACGAATAGTGGTAGTAGCCCCCGCCGTTCGCGCAGCTCCCCATGGAGATGACCCAGCGGGGCTCCGCCATCTGGTCGTAGACCTTCCGGAGCGCGGGCGCCATCTTGTTGGTGAGGGTGCCCGCGACAATCATCACGTCCGACTGGCGCGGACTGGGGCGGAACACCACCCCGAACCGATCGAGGTCGTAGCGGCTGGCGCCAGCGTGCATCATCTCGACGGCGCAGCACGCGAGGCCGAACGACATCGGCCACAGCGAACCGGTGCGCGCCCAGTTGACGAGGCGGTCGACCTGCGTCACGACGAAGCCCCGGTCCGACAGGCCGTCGGCCAGGCGGTTGGCCAGCGGCGGAGCGCCTACTCCCATTCCAGCGCCCCCTTTCGCCACTCGTAGACAAACCCGGCCGTCAGCAGCGCCAGGAAGACCATCATCGACGCGAACCCGTACAGGCCGATATCACCCAGGGCGACGGCCCAGGGGAACAGGAAGGCGATCTCCAGATCGAAGATGATGAACAGGATGGCCACCAGGTAGAAGCGCACATCAAAGCGGCCGCGCGCGTCGTCGAACGGAGCGAACCCGCATTCGTAGGCGGAGAGTTTCTCGGGATCGGGGCGCTGGGGCGCGACCAGCCAGGCGGCCACAGCCATGGCGCCGCCGAGGGCGCCCGCGACCACGAAAAACAGGGCGATGGGGAGGTAGTCCGCCAAAAACGCGTTCATGGACCCGAGTTCGCATAATGGCGGGAGTGACGGGACTTGAACCCGCGACCTCTGGCGTGACAAGCCAGCGCTCTAACCAAGCTGAGCTACACCCCCATCCGAACGGACAGGCTGCCGGGGTTGTCCCCGTACGTTCTAGGATTGCGGCCGGAGAGTGTCAACCTTCCCCGTCACCGCGCCACGGTGAAGGATCCCGACGTTGCCACCACGCGCCCTGGCGAAGGCCGCGGTGTCGTCCGACCGGCGACCGGCCGGCGGTGCCCGTCCTGCAGGCTCCGCCCCGAGGCGAACCCGCAGCCGGCGCCGGTCGATGGTCGGCGGAGGCGGGCCGTCGGCACCCTTCGGTGGGCGCCCCCCGCGCGGCCGGCGGCCGCCCGAGGAACCCGGCCCGCCGCCGCCTAGGGCGCGTTAACACTACCGCAGTGCCTCGACAATGAATGCGAAGAGGATGAACCCGAGGAACACGGCGTCAAGCTTGTCGAAGCGGGAGAAGATCCGTCGGAATCCCTTGAGACGGCGAAAGAGCCGCTCGACCTCGT
>JAJDZX010000091.1 GCA_022824395.1 Alphaproteobacteria bacterium | reverse complement strand
TGCTGATGCTCCTGTCCAGGGTCAAAACCGGCAGGAGAGCAGCGTATTTTTATGGGAACCTGATCCGTACCCAATCCCTTGAGAATCAACAACCGAAGCGGCTCAGGTTCCCATAATCATAAGGTTCTCATAATCGCCGTTATCGGAACGTTCCGATAATGGCGGACGCCGAGCACCCCCTTGATCCACCCGCTGGGCGCCTCTGACAGCCACTTCCATTGCGCATACTGCGCCAGCCCTGCTGCCGTGGCCTGCTTTGCCGCCATGCGTGCCGTGGCTAGGTGCGTCGCGGTGGCCGCCGTCGTTGCGCGCCGACCCTTAAGGCCAGACGTGCCTGGTGCCGAGATCCGAGAAAAGGGCTGGCTCCATCGTGCCGTCAGGCATGCTTGCGCTTAATTGCTCGCGACCTGTTCGGCAATCGACAATAGCCATGACACGTCCTCTGGCGTCGTTGCACAATCAAGTTGGCCGTGTGCTATCTCTGATCGCAACTTGGAAAGACGGAACATCTCGTTTGCCTGATCCTGATCGATATACCCTTCGCTCACCAACAGATTTACGAGCGCACTTGGGTTCAACGCCCGCGAACCGGTCGTTTCGATCGTCTCACGAGCCACGGCTTCCATTATCGACCATGCCAAGAGTAGGGCTGCGCGTGGTTCGGTCGCCGAGACGTTTCGCGCTGCTTGAATGGCATCCATCGTGGCAGCACTTGGTACTGGCTGAAGTGTTGGCTCGAGCGAAGAGAAATAGAACACCCTCAACTGCCAGTCGTCATGCCCTTGTAGGCGCGACTGGAGTTCGCGAACTTTCGCTAGTTCCCTCTTTCCGTCCTTCCTGAACACCTCCACCAGAAGCGAAGGATGTTTTCCGATCGCTATCGCGTCGGGCCGTCTGTCCGCAAGAAACGGCGGCAAGTCGGCAGGACCTGGAGCGGGGATAACGTCGTAGCCCTCAGATCGCAGCAAGGGTACAACGCGATCCAGTGCGATCCGCTCCGCTTCTGGTTCGGTCAAGGCCATTCGACTATCTTCCGTTAAGGTCTGTTGCCACCTTGATATAGACTATCGGAACTTCTGCGGCGAGAGCCGTGGCGAGAGATTCAGTGGGCTCTTCCCTGATTTCCAACGGCCGTTCCGGCTCGAACTTCTGAACGACGATGCGTTCAACCTGTTTGTCGTCCATATAGATTAAGGCACCCAGTGCGTCGAGGATGGGCTTGGTGCAGTTGTCAATATCCGCTTGCATTTCAGCTTGTGGAAAAAAGTAGATCGTCACTGCCACAGGTTCCTCTAGCGCAAAATGTCCCTCGGGAAGCGCCTGTTCGGCCGCATCACGGATCTTTTTCCGCCACTGCCTTCTTGACTTGGGCCTCTTAGCCTGATGGCTAACGGCTGTTCCATATACGACAAATTCAAAAGGCAGTTCTGGAACACTGCTCATATCCACATCGTTTCATCAGGCGGCATCCTCATAGGCCTAGACTCATTCCTGACCGTTAAATCGGCTGTACTTGAGCATCAAGTCTAGTCCATCCATCGGGTAGCTTTCCGAGCGGTAATGCCTACCGACCCAGCTTCGGCCGCCCATTGCCTGCCCGCTCCCTCTTTTGTCCATTCGCTCCAATGATGGATCCCGCACGCACACTCTCACTCTCACGTTTCGCAGAACATTCTTGCATCGCGGTCACATGGAGTTGCCCTTCTCTCAACGCGCCTTTCCGGATGGTCAATCTCGTACCATCAACAATCCGTGATCGTCATCTGTGAGAATTCGGTCATGCATTGGACCCCTCGACGGGTCCGGCCAACGTATGCGTGCCAGTTCCAAGCGTGGCAAACACACGTGATCACCAAACACACTCTGTTGCGTTGCCGGGATGATTGCGCTCAACTGACCAGTTTACGAGGCGGCTTCCCCTCCTACCGAACCTCGGACTTCGCTGCACTGGTTGTGTCCCTCGGCGTGGTGTAGCAGCGGCAAGCCCGCCGGCGGTTCAGCGACAGAGCCGGATCGGTGCCGGCGTATCTTCGACAGCCGCTCCGGAGGTGGGCAATCGCGATCTCCTGTTCATGACTTCGCTCGAGGACGTCTTGGTCGAGCGGGTGCCATTCGCTGAGTCTGGTGGAAGCGGATCCCGGTAGGGCTGGCGGGCCGAGCGAGTCGTTGTGCTTCGGAGGCGGCATCACATCTGTGAGTAGGTAAGTGGGTCATGTGCGCATCTCCCGATATAATTCCCTTGGTGATCGCGGATGCCGTTCCGGCTCCGGGAACCTTCCGGGAGGAGACGTCTCGTGCGCTACATTCGGTTCCCATTGGCGATCGTCGCGGCCGCGGTACTGCTGGCAGCGATGCCGGGCGACGCTTCAGCCGGCAGCCAGCAGGAATGCCAGGACAAGTGGAACGCTGCCCCCGCCGCTTCCGTATGCACCCAGAACCTCCAGATCTCGTGGTGGCCGACTTCGGGCAATTGCAAGCTTGCCGTGGATTGTCCCACCGCTGACGGCGGCCTCAAATCCAACACCCGCTGGAGGAAGCCGATCTGGCTCCAGTATTTCCTGAACTGCGACGGTGAACTGAAGAACTCCTGTGCAACCCCTCCGCCTCCACCTCCTCCTCTCCCAGATGAGCTGGAGCACCTCCCGACACCCTGATGCCCAAGCGGTGAGGTTCGGCCCCCGCGTGCCCGCGCGATAGCGTCTCGGCACCGACCGCGGCTCCGATGATGCTGGCAATGGAGTGGATACCCCGACGACAAGGGGCATCGCTGGTGCCAGCCGGGAAGCCGCGTCGCGGACGCAGACTGCGGAGACATCCAAACCGTCGCTGGCCTGCAGCGCCCGGGCCCGGCCCCTTTCTGCCTCAGCCGGCCGGGTCCCGCAGGGCGCGTTCCGCGCCCGGCCCGGTCGCGGAGCGGACAGCTGCGACCAGGCTCTCGCGGTTCCCGTCGGCGCCCTGGATCGGGCTTTCCGTCTGCCCGAGCACGCGCCAGCCGGGTTGATCGGACAGGAACTGGACGACGCCGGCGACCGCCCGCGCGCGGGCGGCCGGGTCGCGGACGATTCCGCCCTTGCCGACGTCCGCCCGGCCGACTTCGAACTGCGGCTTCACCAGTGCCACGAGGCGGGCGCCAGCATGCGTCAGGGCGAGCGGCGCCGGCAGCACCTTGGCGAGGCTGATGAAGCTCGCATCGCAGACCACCAGGTCGGCCGTCTCCGGCACGTGCCCGGAGTCGAGGTAACGCGCATTGGTCCGGTCCAGCACCGTCACCCGCGGGTCCGTTCGAAGCTTCCAGGCGAGCTGTCCGTAGCCCACGTCCACCGCGTACACCCGGCGGGCTCCCCGCTGGAGCAGCACGTCGGTAAACCCGCCGGTCGAGGCTCCCACGTCGATGGCGACCGTCCCGGCGGGATCCAGCTGAAAGTGATCGAGGGCGTGGGCGAGCTTGATGCCGCCGCGCGAGACCCAGGGATGCGGCGGGCGGCGGACGTGGAGTTCGGTGTCGTCCGGCAGGAGGGTGCCGGCCTTCGTGATCCGCGTCTCGCCCCGATAGACGCATCCCGCGAGGATGAGCGCCCGGGCGGCTGCACCGCTCTCGCACTGCCCGTGAGCCAACAGCAGCCGGTCGGCGCGGACCCGCCGGCGCGTCATCCGGGCGTCCGCGGGTAAGGCCGGACGCGGCTTGTGAGGGCGCTCATGGCCGCGCTCGGAAACCGTCGCCCCGGCAGCGGCTTCCGGCCGGCCTCAGCCGCCGGAGGGCGGCGGGAAGTTGAGCGCCAGCCCGGGGCGCGGCCAGTCACAGGCGGCGAGGCGTCCACCCGCGGACAGCGTGATGAACGCCGTCCGGAGATCGGGGCCGCCAAAGCAGATGTTGGTTGCATAGAGGTCAGGCATCGGCACGTGGTCCGCCCGCGAACCGTCGGGCGCCACGACCGTGATCCCGCCCTCGATCAGCGTCGCCACGCAGATGTTGCCATCGTGCTCCACCGCGAGGCTGTCGAACCGGCGGTACCGGGAGGCCCCGGTCAGGAAGCGGCCGCCGTGCGGCGACGGCCAGGGCTCCGCCCGGACCTGTCCGGGCGCGATGATGTCGAACTCCCACAGCCGGCAGGGCTCGGTCTCGGCGACGTACAGCCTTGATCCGTCGGGGGAGAGCCCGACGCCGTTGGGGGTCACCATCGGTTGGCACACCTCGTGGATCGCGGTGCCGTCGGCCCGGGCGTAGAGCACGCGGCCGCGGTCCATGTCGCGTTCGCGGAGCTTCCCGAGGTCCGAGAACCAGAAGCCGCCGTGGGCGTCGAACACGATGTCGTTCGGTCCCTTCAGGGGATGGCCGTCCGATTCGGTGTAGAGCACCTCGATCTCACCGGTGTCGAGGTCGATGGCCTCGATCCGCCCGCCGCTGTAGTCGCGCGCCTGCATGACGGGCCGGGCTCCCAACGGCGTATCGGCCCACTCGAACCCGCCGTTGTTGCACACGTAGCAGCGCCCGTCGGGCCCGATGGCCGCGCCGTTGGGCCCGCCCCCGGGGGTGGCGACGACCTCCTTGCCGCCGTCCGGCCACACGCGCGTGAGGCATCCCTTGCGGATCTCGACCACGATCACGCTCCCGTCAGGCATTGCCACCGGCCCTTCCGGAAAGGCCAGGCCGGTCGTGACTTCACGAAGGTTGAGGGCTTCTGTGGTCATGGCAGTTTGATCTCCAGTCCGAGGAGCAGGCTGCTCCAGGACTTGCCGTGGCCGTCGAGGTTCAGGGACCCGTTGACCCCGCCCTCGAGGGCGTCGTCCAGGACGAAATTCAGGCCGCCGAGGGTCGGGAGTTCGTACCGTGTCACCGGGCCCTGCACCAGGGCGCCGAACTCGCGTTTCACCCGTTCGGCTGTCACCTGCTCGCGCAGCGCCGGGTAGTGCTCCCGGTCGAAGACGAAGACCGATACGTTGGAACGGTTGCCCTTGTCGCCCGCCCGGGCGTGGGCGATCGCCCGGAGTCGCGTCGCGCCGGTCACGTGCCGAGGACCTCCACGCGGGGGGTGATCAGGTCCCGGTCGACCGATGCGGAGTACGTGACGACCGACGGGGTGACCGTGCCCCGGTAGCCGCCGCCGCCGCTGGGGCCGCAGCAGAGGAGCGATTCCACCTCCCACAGCAGCAGGTCCGCCTCTTCGCGCGAATCGGTACGGAGCGCGCAGCGGAGCCGCACGTCGCGGGCGGCATCGGCGTACCTGCGGGCGGTCGCGTGGAGGGACCCGGCCCCGATCAGGTCGGTGCGGAGGCCCGATCGGCTGTCATGCACGGTGCGCATGCGTTCGCTGACGATCTCGCCCGCGAGGGCGGCGCGGGCCTGCGCGCCGTCGCCGGCGTAGGAGACCGCCGCCTCGGCGAGCCAGCCCCCGTCGAATGCCACGGTCGCCTTCAGCTGCTCCGGCCTCGCGCTTCCGGAGATGTCGCGCACCGTGACCCGGTCGGCGCCGGCCGCGGCGATGCGGGCGTTGGAGAAATCGGCGGTGACGTCGGGCGTGAGATAGCGCGCGGGATCGTGGACCTCGTAGAGGAGCTGCTCCTTCACGGTGCGCTCGTCGACCAGGCCGCCGGTCTCGGGGAGCTTGGTCACGCAGATGCTGCCGTCCGCGCCGACCTCGGCGTACGGAAAACCGATGTTCGCCTGGCATCCCACGTCCTTGTAGCCGGGATCCGCGAAGTATCCGCCGGTGACCTGCGCGCCGCACTCCAGGAGATGGCCGACGGCGGTCGCCCGGCCGAGCGACGCCCAGGCGTCGGCCTGCCAGCCGAAGTGCCGGCGCAGCGGTGCCACGAACAGCGAGGGGTCGGCGACCCGGCCGGTGATGACGACATGCGCGTCCGTGTCCAGCGCGGCGAGGATCTCCTCGGCGCCCAGGTACGCGTTGGCCCCGATGTAGGGCCGGCCGACCTGTTCGAGGGTCATGCCTTCCCAGAGCGGCGTGTCGGACGGGAGCAGCGAGCCGATGTCGTCGCCGAGCAGCGCCGCGACCTTGAGCCCCGCCAGGCCGAGTTCACGGGCGACGGTGACGGTCCGCTCGGCGGCGCCCAGCGGGTTCGCCACGCCCATGTTGGTGACGATGCGCGGACCGTCCGGGAAGATCAGCGGCAGCAGGGCCCGCATCCGGCGGGGCAGGAGAGGGTTGTAGCCGCCGGATGGATCCGCCTGCCGGTCGCGGTGCCCGAAGGCCAGGGTGCGCTCCCCCAAGCACTCGAACACGAGGACGTCGAGCGCACCGTGCACCGCGAGGTCGACGGCCGGGTCCAGCCGGTCCGACGAGAAGCCGGCGCCGCAGCCGATTCGGAAGTCACGTGTCACGGGATCGGCCGCCGGTCCGGAGGAATGGTTGGAATCCGTCTGCTACGGGCTCCACCCGACACCGCCGGGCCGGGCATCCCGCGCCCCACCGCCAGGAGGCGGCGTGGTCCACGCATTCTAGTCGCAAGGCATCTGCCGGGGTGACGGGAACGCAACTCGCGGTTTTGCGAGAAGTCCACTCCGCGAAACCCGGAGATCCTGAAGGTTTCACTAAGCGGGGCTCCTTTTGACGGAGCGTAGAAAGTTGCGACTTGGGAGTGAATCGCTTGCCGCGGCTTCGATCCTTCATCACGAGGGCATGCTCGGGTACCCCGTCGACACTGATCTCTATTCAGGTCATGGGCTTCGCTTGCTCGGCGACGGCCACAATCGCATCCAGTTTCTCGCGGATCTCGGGGTCAATTTCGCCGTCGGGGAGGTGCTCGACGAGTTCGTAAAAGTTCTTCTTCGCCATCAAGTTTGGCAGTTCGATTCGACTGAAGTAGTCGCGGAACAGCGGCTCCAAGAAGTCATCGCCGGCTTTGAGATCCGGGTCCCAAGGGGACGGTTTTCCGAGCACGGCCAGAGCTTGGGTCACTCCCTTGATTGCCTCGCGCATCGCCGTCAAACGACGGCCTGCTTCCGACGATGTGAACAGCGGGAGCGGTTCGGACTTTGAGGCGGAAGCCGTGGCATAGGCCTCAAGGGTCTGTCGGGTACAAAGGTAGTTTCCGATTTCGCGCTTGCGCCAAGTCAGAGTACGATTCAAAACTCTGCGTAGTCAGCATGCTACGGTTTGATTGAGTGTTTCGGCCCGTCCGAGGCGCCGTAGCAGTAGCCGGACCACGGCCAGTTGCAGCCATGCCAAAGCACTGGCGATCGTGCGCTCGAAGTC
>JAJDZX010000125.1 GCA_022824395.1 Alphaproteobacteria bacterium | reverse complement strand
ATCGCCCATGGCGGAAGGTCAAGGTCACCAGCCGACGGACCGCCGCCGACTTCGCCGCCTGCATGCGTGAACTGAGCGATGTGCACTTCCCCGATGCCGACCGGATCCGGGTCGTGCTCGACAACCTGTCGACCCACACGTCGGCCGCCCTCTACAGCTCCCTCCCGGCCGAAGACGCCAGGCGCATCCTCCGCCGGATCGAGTTCCACTACACACCGAAGCATGCCAGCTGGCTCAACATGGTCGAGATCGAGATCGGCGTCCTGCAACGCCAGTGCCTCAGCCGCAGGATCCCCGACCGGGACACACTCGAAGCCGAAATCGCGGCGTGGGAGCAGCAGAGAAACCACAGCCAGGACCGCATCAACTGGATGTTCACCACCGAAAAAGCCAGAGAAAAACTGGCCAAAGCCTACCCAAAAACCGATACTTCCGAGCTTCAGGCCAAAGAGTCAAAACCTCTGTGACACGACACTAGCAGCCAGGCAGCAAACTGAGTGAGCCTGCACGGCTAGCTTTTGCTGTCGGATGGGGATTTCTCTCGACGAACTTGCGATAGCGCTGCGGCCACCAGCCCGGCGGGAACGGCGACAATCCCGAGCCCGCACATCAGAATGACAAATGTGAATAGTTTGCCGCCCACGGTAACTGGGTACACGTCGCCGTAACCCACCGTCGTGAGGGTGGCGGTCGCCCACCAGAGACTATGCAGGATGCTCGCGAAGGCCTCGGGCTGCGCCTCGTGCTCGAAGTACCAGATGCCCGCGGCCGACAAGTAGAGCAGCGCGGCAGCAACACCAACAAAGAGCACGATCTCTTCCTTTGCGAGTGCCATTGCCTTCCCGAACCGGGCTATTGCCTCGCTATACCGGCTGAGCTTCAGGAGCCGCACGACACGGAACAGCTGCAGTACCCGCACGACACGCAAGTCCACGCCGCCCAGCGTGAGATAAAACGGGAGGATGGCCACTACATCCACCAATCCGTGAAAGCTGAAAGCGTACCGCAGCTTTCTCGGTGCAGTTCCGATTCGAAGCGCATATTCGATCGTGAAAAGGCCCACGATGACGACCTCCAACCATGAGAAGACCGCCCGGATGCTCGGCGACAAGTTCGGAAGCGTATCGATGGACACGGTGATCACCGAGACGAGGATGAGGCCCACGACGATCATGTCGAAGATGCGACCGGGCGTCGTGTCGCTCCGCTGAACGATCTCAGTGATGGTCATGCGGCTCCTCATTGCAGCGGGCAGAAGCGGTTCTTCGGCCAGGAACGTGACCGTCGACCCGAACCCCGGCAGAGCAAACACTTAACCAGTGAATTGGGACAGAACTTACGTCAGCGTTCCGAAGAACACACGCACACCGAACAACGAAGGTCGGCAACGTGGCCGCCGCCCCTTCCGGACCCCGCCCTGCAGAGGCCGTGAGATCATTGAACTCGACCACGGTAACCTGTTTGAGAAGCTTGTCCCAGCTACTGCATTTCCTGCGCACCTATATTGCGTCGCCCCGAACCACCAGCTTCACGTCCTATGCTCGAGAAGCGCCAGACAATTCAGCGTCGAACTGATGGCTGTCGGCATGCCAATCCCAACCGGTCGGGCAGCCCGCACCTGATGGGACTTTGCACGATAAATCCGGTGGTTGGAAAGGAGGCAATTATGGCATAGCTTCACTGGCAATCGAAACAGGGAACGCTCCATTCAGCCTTTGGAGCGGCGCGGCACGCTACTTGTTGAGATGTAGCGCGGTTGGTGGAATAGATACAAAGAATGCAATTCGGTCCTGGTAGGTGGAGCGAACTCCTGGTCCGGCGAACGACAGCAGGAGCAGCCGGAATGCAAAACACCCTGGGAGCGTATGGGGAAGAAACCGCGGCAAAAGTGCTAAGCAAAGCTCAAGAATGGGTTTCGCGCTTCACCGTGGTCATCGGCACGACAGGATCAGCGAAAACCAATGAACGAGCGCGGGACGTGGTGCCGGGCTCTGGTGTGATCGTCAGACTCGATGACAACAGGTATGGAGTATTGACAGCAGCGCATGTCCTGCGTCGCAGCGCCAATACGACGAACAGCGTAACAGTAGTCCTGCTAGCTCCGCCGCGAGACCAGACAAAGAGAGGGGATGTCATGGCCATCGAACTTCCACCGAGGCCGTGCATGGCGGATGGATTCGACAACACAAGCAAAACAGGACCGGATATCGCAATTGTTCCCATAACCGCCAGTGAGTGGAGCACTCTTGAGGCATGGGGAATGGTTGCCTACAACCTCAACAGGGAGCGGTGGTCAGACGAAGAGTCAGCACAATTTGGGGAAATGGACCCCTGGCTTGTCTCGGTCATTCACGGGGTACGTATTGCGGCAAGTGAAATCGTGGAGGGCCACACAGTTGGAGCGACCGGATCACTGGCGCTGATGACCACCAACACGGAGGTGAAGATCGTTGAGGAGAGAGGCGGCCACGATTACCTGGAGCTGCCTTCGGAAACGAACGAGTTTTCTTACCCGACGCGCTGGAAGAACGAACTGCCAGGGACTGCCGCTGAAGAAATAGAAGATCTTCATAGCCACGGCGTAACACCCGAAGCCTGGGGCGGCACATCCGGGGGCGGCGTGTGGAACCTAGCCATCGGGACCTCTAAGAACGGCCTGCCGAGCGGAAAAGTTATGGCAGAGCTTGCCGGTATCTGTTTTTTTGCTGATCCGGTCAAGGGATGCATCATTGCTCATGGGCCCAAGAGCATTGCGCGCATCGCTGGCCTAGCGGACGGATAACCCACGCCTACACCTAATTGCATTATTAAGTTAAGGACGTCCGCGACTTGTGAAGATCGTCATCGCAATAGAGGAGTTCCTTGCCCACAATTCAGTTATCCATTGAAGGTCCCTGAGATTTCCTGCACACATTAGGTATGTGCCACGCATTGAAGGCTGACGTACGCATCAATCAGCTTGAGGTCGACGGGAAGACTGCCGATCCTTCAGCCTGCCCTTGTGAACAAACCGACCGTCGGCCGGGCGACGCGGCGCCTTCAGGCCGGACCCACCGGCGCCGGCTAGTCCAACAACCACCAAGCGCCGGACCCGTCCGTACAGGCGTAGACCGGCAGCGGCCCGCCCTCCAGCGTTCGACAATCGACGGCGGACCGCGCCGCCGCAGCTGGCCGCCTGCCCGCATAGTTCGCCCGGGCCGGGCGACGCGCTCGGTGCGGCGCAACCACCACCGGCTGCACGATCGGCTGCACGATCGGTTGCACGACCGGCGGCACCACCACCCGCTCGCGCCACACCGGGCTCAGCGCCCGGCGCCGCTCGATGACGACCGGCGGCACCCACAGGTGCGCATGATGCCGATATTCGCGTTGATGGGCGCGCCGCCAGCGCTTCCCGCCCCGCCGGTCCCCGGCCTCCGCATGCCGAACCGCCTCGTAGCCGTACGCCGCGCCCAGCGCCGTGCCCACGCCCACCGCCAGATCCCGGCCGCTCCCGCTGCCGAACAGCGAGCCGATGGCCCCGCCGAGGGCTCCGCCCGCCATGAACCCGATCAGCCGGTCGGCATCATCCGCCTGTGCAGCCGGCGGCACCGCCAGCAGCACCGCTAGCGCTGCCGTCGCCGTCCCGCGGCACACGTGTCTCCGCCACGAAGAAACCATCGCGTCCTCCTTCCGGACCCCCGTCCGGTCAGTCACCCGTCCTATTGAGATAGTCCGGTATCCCGTCCCCGTCCACGTCCTCGAACGTCGGTTCGGTCCGCATCCGGCGCACCGGCACCACCTCCGCCGACGCCGCGCGGCGCCGCAACACCATGCCGCGGGCCAGCTCGACCGGTTCCGAGATCACCTCCGCAACGCTGTACTTCGGCTTAACCTCGCGGACTTGGGCCACCCCGACCGACGTCTCGAGGCGGTCCAGCTTCTCGCCCGTGTCGGGGTCGATGAGCCATTCCCCGACGGCGAACACCTCGAACAGGTCGCCCGCCGCCACGGTGTTGCCGCCACGGTTCACGACGAAGCGGCCGCCGCCAATCACCTGCGTGACCTTCGGCGGGTAGATGTTCTCGGTGAGCTCGTCCACGATGCGCGCCGCCGCCTCGTCGAGCAGCGCCTCGGCCAACTGCTCCGGGTGGGCCGCGCCCCGGATCGCGCGCTCCACCGCCAGCGACGACGACCACTTGACCTGCCGGGTCGCCACCGCGAGCACCGTGAATCGCACGCGGAGATCCGCGACGTCGCCGCCCCGCACCTCCCCGGTGATCTCGATCGTGTCACTCTGGTCCTCGACCGACAGACGGTCGACCGAGCCGTACACCACGTAGTCGGCTCCGAGCACCTGCCCGAGCCGCGCCCGTTCGCGCGGATCTACATCGCCCGACTGCAGGAGCGCCCGCTCGGCCTCGTAGACGTCTGGGCGATCCCGGTCCAGCAC
The DNA here is from genome assembly GCA_022824395.1 of Alphaproteobacteria bacterium. GTDB lineage: Bacteria > Pseudomonadota > Alphaproteobacteria > TMED109 > TMED109 > VXPW01. Next base: position 18,523 of record JAJDZX010000125.1, on the reverse strand, counting down.
CCCGAAACGCCGGCCCTGTGTGAGGTAGGCCTCGATCTGTGCCCGGAACCGGTCCTCCAGGTTGCGCACGAGGCCGAAGTCCACGCCGACGCCGCGCTCGGCGACGGCACCACCCTCCAAGCGCTCGCGCTCGCCGCCGACCCCGGCGAGGTGCACTTCGCCGATCGGAAACTCAAGAACAGCGATCCGCCGACGGTCCATGTCGGGGCCCGGCACCCGATACACCCCGTAGCGCGCGCGCACCTCCGCCGCCACGTCCGGCGGCACGCCGCGCGTCGCCACCACGTCGTAGCCGTCGAACCGGCACGCCTCGGCACCCGAGGTCGCCTCAATCATGCGGTTGAGGCGCTCCGTGATCCGGAGCTCGCCGTCATCGACCGCCTCGACCTCCGACAGCGTCCGCGTACGGATGACGACCCCGCAGACCTGGAGCGTCGCCTCGGCGAGTGCCGCCAGCACCGCGTCCTTCGCGTTCGCGCCGTAGCCCGTGACCCGGCGCTCCTCCGTCGTTACCTGCGCCGCTGCCGGCTGCCACAGCGCCGCCGCTGCCACAACCAAGCACGCCGCCGCCCTTGCCAGCCGCACCGTCGTCCGCATCGGCCGCCTCCTAGAAATCACTCTCGTCCATGATGACCCGGCTGCCGGATTCGGACGGCTCCGAACCGCCCGCCGGCGCCGGCTCCGCCGCGTGCTTCGGCCGCTCGCCGACCGCCTGGCGCACCGCGTCCTCGCGGGCCGGCGACCACATCACCACGGCGCCCACCAGCTGCTGGCCCGCCACGTCCGGGTGCTCTGCCTGCCACGTGCGGAACGTGGTGAGACCGGTGAGGCTCACCTCCGAGCCGGCCTGCGCCTTCTCCGCTAGCCGGTCGGTGATGGTCGCCATGTCACTCTCCCAGCCGGTGCCGTCGGGCGCGACCGCGATCACCTCCTCGGCGGCCTGCGCCACCACGCTCTCGCGGGAGAACCCGGTACAGGTCCGCACGAACGCCGTCAGGTACGAGCGGGCCGCGCTCTCGGCCTGCCGGAAGGCGAACTCCCGACGCCGCGAGCGCGCCCGGTTGCTGTCCCCCTCGGTCGCGCGCAGGCCCCACTGGCCAAACGCCACCAGCACCGGATAGCCCTGCTCGTCCGCGAGCACCCGCACGCCGAACTCCCGCGGGAGATCCGCGTCCGCGAACGCCGCGAGCTGGTCCGCGACCGGCGCGTCGCGGCGGCCCGGGTCCGCCCGCAACGACTTGCCGCGCGCGATACCGTCCGCCAGCGCTCGCATCCGCTGCGAGAACACGGCCACGACGCCCACCACCGTGTAGCCCTGCGCATCGACCGCCTCGAAGGTCTTCACGGGCACCAGACCCGAGGCGGCACCCACCGCCCGCTCCAGGCTCCGCCGGCTGTAGCGGTCGGCGAACAGCACGTGCTTCTGCTCGGGCGCCAGCGCCTGCACTTCCTCCTCGCTCATCCCCGATTCGCGGAGCGCCTCGTCGAGGCGGCGCTCCGCCAGCACGGCCGCCTTCTCCGCCACCCGCTCGAGGTACGCCCCCGCCGGCTCCGCCGGCCGGTAGGCAAGGTCCTCCTCCGGGATGTCCTCCTGGAAATAGTCGCGCGCCACCTCGACCGAGACCGTCGACCGGCGGAGCTCCACGAACGCCCGCATGGCGTCCAAGAAGGCAACCTCGTAGGCGAGTGCGCGGCTCTTGCCCCAGCGCGCGTCCCCGGCCGCGAGCGCCGCGTCGGCGACGCCCTGGACCACAAGGACGTCGGGGCGCCCGGCGAGGTCCCGCGCCAGCGGCGCCTCTGCCAGCCATGCCTGCATCATCCCGCGCACCCGGGAACCGGCATCGGCCGGGTCTTCGGCCTGAGCCTCCGCCGGCACCGCCGCCGGCTCGTCCTCGGCCGACGCTGCGCCCAGCCACAACAGCATGGCGGCAACCGCCGCCGCCCGCATGCCGAAACCCCTCATCGCCCGGCCCCTACCACGTGAACGACTGGTTGCTGCCGAGCTTCGCGATCACCTGCTCGAACTCCCAGTACGCGAGGCCCGTCTCAATGTTGGTCGCCGTCAGCTGGAAGTAGTAGTCGACCTGCTGACGATCGCCGACCCGGTTCGCCCGCTGGATGATCTTCCCTGACAGGCTGAGATCCGGCGCCACCATCGTGCCGGCCCCGGCCACCGTGTCCTGGTTGAACAGCTCGGAATCCTGCAGCTCGCGCACCTGGGCACTCATCGCATCCTCCGGCCCGCCGGCGGCCACCGCAGTGGTCACCACCACCCGGCCGCTGTTCAGCAGCGCGATCCGGATCTTCTTGACCAGCTGGTCGGTGTCGATGTTGAGCGTCGTGTCGTTGACGATCCGGCTGATCGCCATCACCCACGGCGCTGTCCCTCCGGGCTTCTGCGACAGCGGGCTCCCCAGGAACGAATCCACCGCCTGCTTCGCCGAGTACTCGAAGTCGCGGTAGTCGAGGCCGAATGTCGTCTCGCCCCCGGTCTGCGGATCGGCCGTGTACTCCGGATTCGTGAGGTTCACGACCTGCGTGCCCCCCGACTGGCAGCCAGCCAGCACGACGGCCGCGGCCGCCACCAACACATGCGCGCGCCATGCGCGTCCCAACGGTTTCACCACCGGAAATCTCCTTTGCAGGTTACATAGTGCATTCTTCAGGCGCCTGGGGTCGCCCACAGCCGTCAACCGTCGCCCGCCGCGACCAGCTCGAGCCGGAACGAGGTGACGTCCGGGCGCGGTGCCGTCCCGTTGACCGACGCCCACACCCCGGGGCCCGCGTGCACCGCCTCCCACGCCGAAAGCAACGTGTCGACTGGCTGTCCAGCCGCGTCGAACCACGTGAACCGGGCGAGCGCCGACAGCCGTTCCGTCTGCGACGCATTGCGCCACGTCGCCGAGATCCGCGTGAACTCCCCGGCCGTCACGCCACGGACCACGGTGAGCTCGCGGAGGCCCCGCGCGGTCAGCGCCGGGTCCACATGCACGTAGGGCGCCCACCACGGCGGCGGCGGCAGCGCCCGCGGCGCCGCGCAGCCCACAAGCGCGAGCGCGCCCGCGCCGGCCAGCAGCGACCGCCGGTCCAGGCCCATCAGCCGCCCCCGAGGGCGGACACCTGCACCGCCGGCGCGGCGCCCGGCGCCACCGTCTTGATCGTCACCAACACGAAGCGTGCGTCCGGCAGCACCAGGTCCGCCACCGGCCCGCCGCCCAACGTCGACAGCCGGAGCCGCCCGTCCGCCGGGCGATCCACGCCGGCCACGCCCACCGTGTGCGGCAGCGCCGTCCAGCTCCGCGTATCCGCCTGCGTCGTCGCCACCGACAGCACCGGCGCCAGCAGGCCGACCAGCTGCCCCGCCACGCCCTCGTCCTTCATCTCGTTCTGCACCGCTGCCTGGAGCAACATCCGCACCACCCCGCCGGCGACCGCCTTCGCCACCACCGCGTCATGCCCCGCACGGAACTCCGTTGCCGCATAGCGGTCGACGTCGAGCAGGACCTCGGTCATCGTGCGTTGCTCACCGGCTTCCACGCGGAGGCGCCCCGCCGTGGGCGAGCCCGGCACGAACTCCGGCCACGCGGCTGCCGCCGCCAGCACGCCGTTCGCCGTGTACACCGGGACGACCAGCTTGTACTCCTCGAGCGAGGGACCGATCCCGTCCTCATGGACGATCCACACGCGCCCGCCCGCCGGCGCGGTCGCGCCGGCCATCGCCTCCGCCAGCGCCAGGTCCGACAGCACGTGCGGATTTCGCTCCCCGTCGAGCACCGCCGCGTTCCGGAAGAGATCGGACGCCCGGTTGGGCTCGCCCGTCGCCAGGCGGAACGCGCCGTGCAGCCAGTCCGTGAACGGGTTCCGAAGATCCCGGTACTCGCCCAGCTGCCGCACCGCGGCGAGCCGCCGCGCGACCTCGCCGTCCGGGTCCATCACCTCGCCGAACGACCGGTCGATCGACGCCTGGTGCTCGGTCGCCTGCGCGGCCGACTCCGGGTCATCCGCGCCGAGCGCGCGCACCTTGACCGCCAGCTGGTCGACCGCATTCTCCTGGCGCTGGTCAGCGCGGTTCAGCTCCACCCGCGCCCGGTCCGTGTCGCCCGCCGCGATCGCGTTCATCGCCTTGTGCGTGTTCACGAGCACACCGTCGTAGATCGTCCCCTGGTAAGACCGCATCAGGTCGTTGCCGACCAGCGTGAAGCCCGCCTCGAGGAGGTCCGCGACGCTCGCAATCTCATCCGACTTCCAGAGCAAATGCTCCTCGGCGCGGTCGTACGCAGCCTGCGACGCGTCCAGCCGGCCCGCCGCCCGGAGCGCCGTCGCCACGTGGAGCGACGTCAGCAGGTTGTCCTCGTCGTACTCAAGCCCCGTCTCGCCGCCGAGCATTGCCGCCGCCTCGACGTAGGCCCCGCCGGAATAAGCATCCGCGAAGCTCGCCGTCGAGCGGAGGTCCGACGTCCCCTGACAGCCCTGCAACGCCAGCACGGCGACCGCCGACAGACACGCTGCCGCCATGTGCCGGAACCTCGCCGTCGAACCCCAACCGTCCGCCATCGTCGTTGCCGACATCCCGACACCCCTCGATCTGTTCAAAGAAACGGGGAGCATAGCAACACACAAACGGAGATCAGCGGAGCCCCGTCCCGCCCCCGAACGCCAAACCGCGCCACCACGACGACACGGCGTTCGTCGCTGAAGCCGAGCGCGGGGTTGCAGGTAGCGGGAGGCCGGAATCGAGCAAACCTGACGAGGCACGCGAATGGACCAGACCTTCGGAAGAACCGGCATCGCGGGAAGCTGGACACACGCACATGGATGCCGGGGAGGATCGCTTCGCGATTGGCTATGAACACCGAAGTGATGCCGCCCCGAGATGTTGAATAGCAGAAAAGACACAGCCTGATGCGGCGTCAAGGCGAGGCTATGCGGCGCACCGCCGGAGGGCGGGAGCGCACGTCCGGCCGGCGAGGCTGACCCAGATCCCACATGTTCACATGTCGCCGTGTTCACGCGGAAGCACAGATACGCGATCGCGCATGGTCCAGACGGTGATGGTCAGCCCGTACAGCCCCGGCTGGCTGCTCGATGTCGCGCAGCCCGCTCCCCGCGCATTTCAGGTCGGCTATCCTCCGGCGCTCTGCATCCACATCGGGAAGACGTTCGCCATGCGATCCATTTCGAAACTTGCTATCGCTTTCTTCACGCTGTCGCTTTCGGCGGGCTGTGGCGGAGGGGGTGGCAGCTCGCCAACACTTTCGGAAGACGAGCTCGATCGGATCAATAATGATCCGCGCGTCATCCGTCTCGAGCGCATCGTCGAGCGTACAGACACCCTGGTGACTACCGCAGCCCACGCAGATGTCACGCTGTCAGCCGGGGGCGAAACAGTGCACGAACACATCCTCAGTCGAACATCGTGCGCTGGAACCCGCTGTACCAGTGACCTGGGCGAAGTCCTCACGCTGAACGACCTTCTCAATCCCACCATCGACATCGACCTCACGGCCGCCGAATTCACATCCCGAGAGGGCTTTGATGCAATCGACACAACCGGCCGTATCGACCTCTCCGATACACTGCCCGGCCTGACATTGTCTTCCTTCCCTCACACGAAGACATTCGGCGCTTGGGGGCAGCATGGCTACGCCTCCGTGGGAACCATCGACGGACCGATGTCCGGCCGTTACGACGGCGCCAGGTTCAGCGGAGATATCGCCTACACAATTTCCTTCGTGGTGGGCGATGTCGCCGGAACCAATCCCGTCGGCGTCGGTGGCGCGAGTTGGCAAGGCCTGGCACAAGCTGTTTCAACCCGGACGTACAGTGAGCGGCAAGGTACAGCGACTATTTCGATTCCCGACCTCGCCAACCCCACCGTGACTGTTGGCATCAGCATTGACGGAAACGCGATCGGCTCCGCCTCGTGGTCGGACATGCCGCTGACAGCAGGACACTTCCAAGCAGGTAGGCAGGACCGAGATTTCGTCAACGGACATTTCTTCGGGAGCGATCACAGCGAAACGTACGGGGTTTTCGACACGAGCGCCTACGCAGGCATTTTCGCTGCCCGCAAACAGTAGCATCTGCCTATCGGCTTCCAGACGGTTTCCACATTCGCTGGAGGAACCCCCGCGCCTCGACGCCCACCGCGGTCGTGCAGATCGCCGTCGTCGCGAGATCGGCGTCGCCGAGCACGGCCGCGATCGTCGGCAGCGGCACGCCGGTGGTGACTGCGGCGATCTAGAAACCGTGCCGCAGGCCTTCGGGCAGGTCTGCTGGCCGGAACCGGACACAGCCGGCCTTCACATCGGAGGGATCTAACGCCGGCACGGACCTAGGCACGGCCGGCAGGCGGCGCGCACCGCCGCAACCACGTGATAGAGCTACCCGCCGCGCCGGCGCACCGTCAACGCCGGACCGCGAGGTCCTGACCGCGGCGGTCGAGCGCGTCACCTTCCACAATCCGGAGAAGGCTTCTGCGTCCTCAGGACGCGGGCGCGTGGGCACTGCGACCTGGTTACTGTGGTGGGCTACGCCGCGACGGTGGCGCCGGGGGAGTGGATCACCGCCACGGGCGAATGCGTGAATGACCGCATGCACGGCCAGCAGTTCCGGGCCGGCTTCATCTGGACGGCGGAGCCGACGTCGCTCGAGGGGATCGAGGTGCACGATCTCGTCTACGGCTTCGGCGAGCTCGGCGCGCTGGTGCCCGTCCATGCGGTGACGGTGCACAAGAGCCAAGGTTCGGAGTATTCGGCGGTGGTGATCCCGGTGCTGACCCAGCACTACGCGATGCTGAAGCGGAACCTGCTCTACACCGCCGTGACGCGCGGCAAGCGGCTGGTGGTGCTGGTGGGACAGGAGAAGGCGGTGGCCACTTCGAAATCGATTCGCTCAGCATCGATCTCGTAGATTTCGCTAGATTCAGCGTGGCAGATGCGAGCTTTTCCTCGGACATAGACCATCGATTTCACCCGCTAGTCATGCTTCTGCCAACCGACTGCCCGGTACTGCTCACGCGTGGCACCTGAAGCTCATCTTTTTGGAAGCCCATTCGCACAACTGCCCAGCTGACTCCTCTGAGCCAGTGTCCTGTGAGTCAACACCGAGGCCCCCGATGCTGCCGCTAGCTACCGAGGCCGTTGGTCGTCCCGCCTTGAACTGTCGAATCGGGCACCATGTCGACACCTGCGCAATGCCTGTTACGCAAGCATACCGGTGTTGACTATGTGTTGACAGTAGCGATTTAGGCTAATTTCATCGAATCAAAAAGCCCTCGAAAACATCAATGTTTTCAAGGGATTTCGGTGGTTGCGGGGGTAGGATTTGAACCTACGACCTTCAGGTTATGAGTTTGATATCACTGTCGGGACATGACATCTCATAACGTGCCATATCGTATCTAAAGCAACGATATGTAGGATTTCTTCTTGGACTCCTGCGCCCTTATGTGCCCCTTGTTTCGCTCTAACCAGGTACCTATATGGTACCTGAATTCGGACAGCAAGGGAACAGCACATGCCAAGAATTACCAAGCGAACCGTGGACTCGCTCTCGGGACAGGAACGCGAGCGCGTCGTCTGGGACGACGACCTGAAGGGCTTCGGCGTGCGGGTCCACCCGACCGGACGCAAGGTCTACATCGTCAAGGCCCGGTACCGGGGAAAGCCCGTCAAGGTGACGATCGGCCCCCACGGGACCGTGACGGCGGCAGCAGCGCGGACCCGCGCGGCCGAAATCCTCACCGGGGCACGGGCTGGCCAGGACCCCGCGGGGTGGAACGACCGGAATGACAGGGCGCCGACCATGCGGGAGCTGGGCAAGCGCTTCCTCGGAGAATATGTCCCGTCACATTGCAAGCCGAGCACGGCGGAGGAGTACCGGCGTTCCGTGGAGCTGTTCATCAATCCACGGATCGGCAAGCTCCGGGTTCCTGATGTTCGGCGGAGCGACATCGCGGCCCTGCATCACGGCCTGCGGGCAACGCCCTATCAGGCAAACCGCACGCTCGGCGTGCTCTCGAAAATCTTTAACCTCGCGGAACTCTGGAACCTGCGGCCGGACGGCTCAAACCCGTGCCGGCATGTGAAACGGTTCCGGGAGGAGAAGCGCGAGCGTTTCCTGTCGGACGAGGAGTACCGGCGCCTCGGCGCGGTCCTCAAGGAGATCGAGCTCGATGGCTCCGAAACAGCAGCGGCAGTCGCGGCCTTCCGATTGCTGATGTTGACGGGCTGCCGCCTTTCGGAAATCCAGAAGCTCCGCTGGGAGCATGTCGACCTCGATAAGGGCGAGTTGCGCCTGCCGGAGAGCAAAACCGGAGCCAAGGTCGTGCACCTCGGTGACGCGGCTATCGCAGTTCTGCGTGGCATTGACCAAGGGAACGGAAATCCCTGGGTAATCGCGGGGCGCAAGCCGGAAAGCCATCTGACCGACCTGCAGCACCCGTGGCGGCGCATCCGGGCCCGCGCCGGGCTCGAGGATGTGCGCATCCATGACCTGCGCCACTCCTTCGCGAGCGGCGGGCTGCTCGTCGGAGAGGGACTTCCGATGATCGGCAAGCTCCTTGGTCACACGCAAGTTCAAACAACCGCGAGGTACGCGCACCTTGCCAACGATCCTGTCAAATCAGCAGCGAACCGAATCGCAGGCAGAATTGCGGAAGTGGTGGGTTGACACAGATAAACGGGGCAAACTCCTACTTGGTGACGAAGTGCTCGGCTCAATTTGCGTCTTCGTCGCCAGCAATCCCGATCCCCAGCCAGCAAAGTAGTTCGATATCCTCTCTTTCGATGGGCGGAAGCGGTGGCGGCGGCTCCGCCGGTTCGAGGCCGGTTTCGACAATCTGCTCGATCAAGAAGCGTGAGAGGTCGCTACTGTCACGTCCGTTCGGTTCGAACCAGCCCCGCAGCATGAACTCCTCCCGGCGAGGCCAGGGCGATTCCAATATGTCCAGCGCGTTTGTCACGCGCCCCTCAGGCGTATCGAGCGGTGGATTCGCGCGAATGAACTCTGCAACCCGATGATTCAGCGGTCGAACGGCCGGCTGCAAGTTGGCCGGATCCGTCTCGCCGCTCCAGTCATCCAAGATGTCACCCCGCGCCACCTCCCAGAACTCGTAAACCCGTTCCTGCAGGCCGTTAGGGTACCAAACCGGAGTCTCGGGATCGCATTCGATCAGGCGCAAACAGGTTCCGATCTCACGCTCGATCACTCCATCAACAAGTGTGGGTCGCCACCCCTCGTCCGCCGGAATGAATCGAAGGTAGGTTCTCTCAAGGTTGCTGTCCCTGCCGACGACCGCGCAAAAGAACACGCCTCGATGTTCCCCCTTGATCATGCCTGAACCAGTCTTCCATGGCAGGTTTTCAATACCCTCGCGGTTTTCATCCCGCGCCTTGCGGAGGGTTTGCCGGTATTCTTCGCCGGTCTGCGCAGCGCCGGCGGTGCCGCCACGCTCGTATAACGACGCATTCTCGTTCAGCAGTTGCTCGATTTCCTGTCGGGTCTCGGTGAACACTTGTGTGCCGTGAGTGGCGCCTTCAATCGGTGCCGCAACTCCGACGCTTGCCGCCGCCATCGCCAGCTTGTCCAAAATCCGTTGCTCGAGGTTGAGAAGCTGTTCGAGCCGGTCGACGGGAAAAATCGTTCTCAGGAATACCCGGTTGTGCGGACTGCCAATGCGGTCGACTCGACCATGGCGCTGCACGAGGCGCATCGGATTCCAAGGCATATCGAAGTTGACGATGTGCCGACACTGTTGGAGGTTCACGCCTTCTGCCAGTACGTCGGTCGCGACGAGGATGTCATAAAGGTCGCTGTCTTGACCCGTCGGCGCTTCCATCGATACAGGCGCAAACCCCTGCACCGCTCTCCGCCGGGACGCCTCGCCCAGCTCGTCTGAGCCGCTAACCACTTCCACACGGTCTCGATACGGCCAGAGCGCCTCGCGCCTTTCGACCTCGTCGCGCAAAAAGTCACGAATCCACTTGACAGTGTCCTCGAAGAACGAAAACACCAACACCTTGCGCTTCTGAGCTTCATCGGCCGTGTCGGTCGCCTCGTGCGCGGCTTGCTCCGCGATCTCGATCAGTGCGTCGGCCAACACCCGGAGCTTCGGATCCCGCTCCGGCGTAATCGCTGCCGCTTGGTCAGCAAGCGCTTGCAGCGAATCGCGGTCACGCTCAACTGCAGCTCGTAACGCTTCAATGTCGTAAGGCGCAGCATCCACGCGGTGCGAGGTCTCGGCCAAAACGTCCTCGAACACCGCATCATCGTCCGCAGAAAGCTCCTTCATGAAATCCGTGGCAACGACATAACCGGAATCAAGCGCATCAAGAAACACGCTGTGCTCACGCACCATCTTGCTGACAGTTTGGTGGAATGCGTAAGCGGAGGATTCGAAACGTTTCAACAAGCCCGAGCGCAGCAGTCCCACCAAGGCGCGGGAACGGGCGTCTTCGTCAGCGTCTTGCAGATCCAGAAGGTATGCGTCAGGCATGTAACGTGCAAACGTGACGGCTTCTGCGTCATCCGGATCGAGTGCCCGTTCCAGGCGGTCGAAAAAGCCCGGCAAAAGGTCATCCAAGTTGTAACGGACACTGATTGCGTTGGGCTGAGGAAAGACGATGGGTTGCGGCGTTCCATCAGGTCCGGTGATCGTGTCGCTCGCATAGTGCTTCTTTACGAACTGGCGCGTCCGCTTCACCGTCGTCGCGTCGATCACCGGATAGAGAATGTCCGGACTAAGATTCGAAGGATCTTCCCGCATTGCCCGTTCAAATCGCTCGCGGATCGAAAGGACGCCGCGATCCGCCAAGTGCGCATCCTGACGGAGAAAGAAACGGAGCAGGTGGTATAGATCCCAGAGCGAGTTGTTGACGGGAGTCGCCGTCAGGAGAAGCAACTCACGCCGACGCCCGAACATGAGCCGCCGCAACGCCGCTGCCCGGGTCGGAGCGTCGGGGTTGCGGTAATTGTGGGCTTCGTCGACGATGACGAGTTGGTACTCATCCAGCTTCCGTTGCAGATGCGCTCTGTTCGCGTTAGGCCGTTGGGCATCTTGCAACTGGATATCGTTTGCGAGCTGCTCAAAGGACAGGTACTCGACGAATAGTTGGTAGGTGGTGAGAAACCGTTTCCAGGTGCTGTCGCGCAGCGCTGCAGGGCAAATCAAAAGGGCGCGCTGCCGCCGCTCACTATAGATTTGGAGAATCTCGCCGGCGATAAAGGTCTTTCCGAGCCCCACCTCGTCGGCCACAATGGCGCCGCCCAACTCACGGATCAGCCTCAGTGCACGGGCGACGCCATGCTTCTGAAAACTCGTCAGCGGCAGGTTGTCGTCTACGGTGGCATCGTCGTCCACCTCGTCGCCGTAGAGTTGCCAGAGCACCCGGATAAAGACTTCCCATGGTGTCAGAGGCCTTAAGGCTTCCTCGAACACCGCGACCAAATCGTAGGGAACTGCTTCTTCCCAAAGATCGTCGAACCATCGCCGCGCCAGTTCCACGACCGGACGGTCGTAACGGCCAAGATTGAGTTCTAGGTTTTGGGTGAGCCCCGCACCGGTGAGGTTGGACGAGCCCACCATGACGCCTTCCAGCTTGCCGGCGGCTCCATTTGTCGGCGCGACGACATAGGCCTTGGCGTGCAGGAAGGCCTTTTCATACCGCCTTACCTCCATATTCCCGGCGCGTAGCGCAGTAACCAGCTTGCGTAGCGCATGGGCACTCGTTCGGGTAAAGGGAAGGCGGTCACGTTCGTGACGAAGCCCTTCATCCATCCGGCGCAGCCCGACCTGCATGCGTCGCTTCTCAAATCTCTCCGGCGTCTCGTCAAGCCGCTTGCGTTCATCATTCACGCCTGTCGCCGGATCGGCACCAAGCAGCAACCGCACCGTCGGCACAGGGCTCAGGTGATCAGCGATCCACGCGAATCCAGTCGGACTGAAAAACGCCGTGGCGATTCGGACCGAATCGGGAACATCTCCAGGCTCCGCCGCTCCGCTATCGGGACTGGCGCCCAAGAAGGCACCAAGAGCGTGTGCCAGGGTGTTGCCATCCCTGTTGTCGACGAAATCGGGGCGTTCGGTCACCGCGACGGACCGAGAACGAAACGGGCCCGCTCAATGCGCAGCATCTCGTACGGCGTCAGGCACCTGACACCGAGGCCTACGCCGGCATCAGGAATCTTGATGTTGCGCCTAGAGGCCGACGGGACTTCGTGCGTGACAACCGTATGGCCGTCAGCAAGGGCCTGTGCCACCAGCCAGTAGTCCGCAGCCTGCATGAATGTCCTGATTGCCCGCGCTTCGTAGGCTTGGTCCGATGCCCAGGCAGATACTCGGGCGAGCGCCAGAACGGCCCGTTCGTCGGGAGGTCGAAAGAAACCGTCGCCTCGCTCCTTGGCCCATTTCGCGAGCTCATCGTCTCCAGCGAGCAGTTCGGTTCCCACCTTTTCTACGCTGAAGACACTGCCGTTGGCATGCGCGGCAACCAACCACTCCCAGAATGCCGGGCAAAAGTCGAACCCGTAGTGCAGCCTCTTCGCCCGGATGAACGCGTCGGCATCGAGAAGGTATGCCATCAGGCGATGACCCCCAATCGTCGAGCCAACTTGTCGAAGGTGCTTGTCTTGCTGAAACCAAGTAACCGGAATGATTCCGTGAAACTCGTCCCGCCTTCCAGCGTGCTGACGACGACCGCACGTGCGAATCGCTTGCCGACCCTGGTGGTCTGTGTCGGGTAGAAGTTCCCACCGCCGCCCCTCGGAATTGATCTCAGCTTCGCCAGTTCAGCGTCGTAGGCGTCTCGAAACGCTTTCCGCGTGAGGTTGCCAGCATCGTAAATTCGGCGAAGGACAACCAAGGTGCTTACTTTGAACCGGCGCGCCAAACGGTTGAGAGCATCCGACAGGTCTTCCCCCATTCGATACTCCGACCGCAGGTCGGCAAGCGGCACCAAGAGTTCGGCAGCGACACGGTTGCACCAAGCTTCTATCTCTTGGTGGGGCACCGAATCCGGACGGGTGTCAGAGAGCGCAGTCTCGCCCAGCCAGAGATGTGCCAACTCATGGGCCAGGGTGAACATCTGTGCGGCCTTGGTATCAGCACCGTTGATGAACACGAGCGGGGCGAGGTCGTCCGCGAGCGCGAAACCCCGAAATTCTTCTGGATCGAGCTTGCGATGCGTGTTGTTGCCGACGATTCCGGACACCATCACCAGAATTCCCAGTGCGTCCGCTCCTTCGACGAAACGCCGCAGCGCTTCCGCCCATGTCGGCAGCACACGGCGCTCTTCGAGATCGAGATGAAGCGCTGCCCGAATCTCGGCTGCGACGTTCTCTATATCGCTTGCCGGGTCTACCGACCCAGCGAATGCCAACGGTTCCTCGCCTTCCAGTCGGGCAAACTCGCGATACCAGTCCTGTCGCCGTTGGCAAAGATCAATGGTGTCGAGCAAACCGAGGCTCGGACGACCAACAGGGCCGCCGCCCATGGTCCGGAAATCGGGAATCGGGAATGGTTCGTCGGGAGGCTCGTGAAGAAAGAAATAACCGATCGGCGCATGGACGGTCTTGGCAAGCCTCTCAAGCTGTTTGAGCGTCGGGTGGGCCTTGCCGGCTTCCCACTCCGCGTACCTCGGGAACCGGCCGACCAGTGTGCCGACGTCCATTCCGGCTCGTTCTCGCCCCCAGCGCAGAAGCTCCGGCCTGACCTCAACGCGCAGCATCACCGCGCCCAAGCCCGGAAATGCCGGAGCACATGGTCAAGTCGTGTTTGATAGTCCCAGCCTTCGTGAAAGGTCTCGAAGACGTGAACGAGTTGTCGTTCGTCGAGGCCGTAGAGATGGGCGACCACGGCGTCGAGCTCGTTGATCATGTCCTCCTTCTCATCCTGTGGCACCGCACCGCAGTCGACGCCCACGGCCTCCGCCCAAGGACGGAAGCGTTTGTCCGGGCTGGCGAGCCGGCCGGCCAGCGCCACAACTCGCTGCCATTTCGGATTCCGGCGGTCGGGGCGCGGAACGGGAAAGGGGTTGAAGACAAAGTAGTTGACATGCGTTTCAACGAAGCGCCGCGCATACCAATCGAGCGGAATGGAACACAAGACGCCCAGCAAGAACGCTTGGTCGCTTTCGTCGCCGCGTGGCCAGAGGAGATAGGGCGCCTGATTGCCAATGAACACTTTGGGCGGAACGAGGCAGGCGATGATCGTTCTGCTATCGGTAGCACGCGCCACATCCCTGAATGCGATCCGAGGAGTGAGACAGGGCAGGGTGGACCGGTCGCGCAGAAACGCCATCTGGAACTCACGATGCGGGCTGTCGCGACGGCTTTTCCCTGCCTTCACACGCTTGTCCTGGAGCCACTTGAGAACGGGCTCCGGATCGGCCCGAGCATAGTACACGCCGGTGTCGGGATCCCAGATGTCGAACGACTCCCCCTTGTAGACAGGCCAGGAACCGTCGGAACGGTCTTGGTCGGCGAACGTCATGAGGTGTTTCTGTGCCGTGGCGTGGAGTTCGGTATCGGGTCGCGCCCGCCATCGTTGCGCGGCCGATCGAAGGTCATGAACGCCTTCTGCAACGTGGCATCCATCTCGCGGTCGGGACGGGCGCGCCAAGCTACCCCCCCCCCAGACCCATTTTGTTCTTCTATTGTTCTTTTTGCATCCAAATCAAGGCGCGGTGCCTTGCGAAGCTGCGCAAAAACAGCGACCGATTCCGGATCGGGCAATAACGGAAGCGAGGCAGTGTCGTTCCACGCGAGCACATCATCGCGGTCAAATGCCGCGGCTGGATTGCCGTCGCTATCGCGGTACGCTGCTTCCGATGCAAAGGGCCCGCGAAGACGGATGCTGTTGCGCTCGGGAACGCCGTGGGTGATGCAGACGAGTCCTATCGAGTACTGGGGATGTACTTCGGGGAATACCCATTTTCGGTTGTTCAGGAGCATCGTCACGTCGACCTGCGCCGACCGCCCAAACATCGTCTCCCGAAAGGGAGCTGAACCTTTCGCGGCCAGTGCGTTGCGTGGTAAGACCACACCGATGCGCCCGCCGTCAGTGGCGGTCAGATTCCAGAATCGCCAGCAGAACGCCTTGTAGAGATCAGGATCGCCGATCCCCATACCAGGAAAGCCGCCACCGACCAGTGCCCTACGCACTCGACCCGTCTCCTGTCGCTCCGCTTCGTAGGCATTGACTAGATCCGGGCGCTCGCCGCGCAGCCGGGCCTTCTCCGTTTCTTGTTCGCGCTGTGACAATCCGCGCAAACCGGGGAAGTGACGTGCCCAGAACGCATGCTCTTCAACAGTCGCCTCCTGCCAGGGCGGGTTGCCGAGAATGACGTCAAACCCTGGCCGGGTGCGCAGGAATACTTCCGGAAAAGCTATCGGGAAATGCAAGGCGTGCGTTCCGGCGAGCGCCTGCTTCGCGGCATCAACCGCAGCCAGAGTTTCCAAATCGGACGCGCGTTGTCCCCATTCCTCGAACGCAAAACCCACAGCAAACCCCGTAACCTTCGGGTCGTCGGAAATCGGTTGAGCGGCGATCAGGTCGCAAAGTCCTTCCGTGTCAGAGACGGCCGCTCGGGCTTCTGCTGCAGCCGATCGGGCGGCAGTAATGTCAGCCAGCGTCGCATCATTGAGATTCGCGAGACGCTGTAACGGCTTCTTCGCAGCACCGAGCAAGGTTTCAGGATCGCCGGCGAACAGCGTCCCAGCCGCTTCCCGAAACTTCCGGTCAATGTCATCGATGCTGCCGACTCCGACCAGAGTGTTCCCCCGAACCAGGTTGTGGTCGAGGAACGACAACGGCAATCCGGGTACGAACGTATGGATCCAGATCGCGAGCCGAGCGAGCTGTACAGACAATGCGTTGAAATCGACACCGTAGATGCAACGCCGGGCAATCAGTCTGCGCAGCAACTGGCTGTCTTCGATCTGGATGGCACCGGAAGCGTCTCCCAGTTCTGTGACCGCGGCGGCACGAAGTGCCGCCAGTTCTCGGCGCACGCCTGGCAGTTGCCGACTCGCAAGCCAGTCGGCCATTCGCTTCTCGACCCGGTCGATTGCGCCGATAAGAAAATGGCCCGACCCCATGGCGATGTCGGCGATGCGGAAATCGAAAAACGCCGCTGCTGCGTCGGCATCGTCCATATCGTCGAGCCGGGCGAAATGGTCGTCGAGCGCGGGTTCCAGCGCGCCTGTCAGCAGGTGCTCTACTGCGAAGGGCTTGGTGTAGTAGCTGCCTGAAGACTTGCGCAAACCGGACCGGTTGTGGAGATAGACTTCACCGCGGGCGACCGCGACTGGCTGCTTAGCCCGCGCCGGTGCGTAAGCACTCTGCTTGCCGAGCGCCAGATCGCTTTCTGCCAGTGCCAATTCCGATTCCAGCAGCCCCTCATAGATCGTCCCGAACTCACGAACGCCAAGAGATCGGAAATCCACCGGACCAGGCGCACCTTCGGGCGTCTCGATTACCAACAGGTGGCGCAATGCCATCTCGAACATCTCGTTGGGTAACGTAATGGCAGCAAGCTCGGCTCCGGCGATTGAGACACCCGGATCGTCGGCGAAAAGACCGCCGTCATAAGCGGGAATGCCCCATTCCGGATTCCCGGCTGCTACCGCCTGCCACAACAGCGCTGCCTCCTGCCAATGCGAATCACCGGCAGCGATTGGTGTCTCCTTTGCAACGCATTCGGCGAGCTCCTGCGCCTTCTGCTTGAGGGATCTACGTCTATAGGCATCGTTGGAACGGTAGGGCAGCAGATCGCGATCCTCGGCATATGCGATGAACAGCAGGCGGAACAGGACCGTCAATGCCATCTCGTAGGTCTTCGCAAGCTCTGCAGGCGTCGGCTCATCGTCGTCCCGTGCTGCAGCGATACCCATTGCGAGGGTAGGCACCACGTAGTCATAGATGCGTTCCCGGAGGCGTTCCGCCAGGTCGCCGGCGAAGCGCCGCGAGTCCTCAAGTATCCGGTGCAGGCTTCCGTCAGGCGCCAGTGCCTCCGCGGAATAGAGCAGCCAGAGATAGGGAAGCTGATCGTCGGCCAGCAGCGACGGCTGGCATTCGA
Organism: Alphaproteobacteria bacterium; assembly: GCA_022824395.1. Taxonomy (GTDB): domain Bacteria; phylum Pseudomonadota; class Alphaproteobacteria; order TMED109; family TMED109; genus VXPW01. Next base: position 1,445 of record JAJDZX010000125.1, on the reverse strand, counting down.
CATAGGTCTCCGTACGGCCACGTCGGCCGACTCCCGAGTCGGTGGCGGTTGCATAGAGGCGGAGCCGGTTCCCCTGAGTCAGAACCACCCACAGCAGGTTCTCGTCGTCGGCCTTCTTCAGTGCATACGAGACCGGCGACAAACTGTTGAAGCGTGCGTTACCGGCTTCAGGCGACTCACTCTCACGCAGCATGACGGCGAGTGCGATGCGGCGCTTCCCGCCCCGCAGCAGGCTGGTCAGATTGTCGATCCGTTCGATTCGAAAGCCGAGCGCGCTCAAGAGCTGATCGTCACGCTTGCCGAGAGCGGCCGATGCATTGCGTCCGGCCGTCACCCAGTCGGCCCGCTCCGGGACCCCGGTTCGCAACTCGTGCAGCGCGAGCAGCCCCTCATTGTTGAGACCAGGCAACGCCGTTTCGAGGGACGGCATTGCCTGCGAGAGAAAGCGAAGCGCCGCGTGCCGGTCCGGCTGGTCCAGCGCCTCGCGACACACGCGCTCCAACAGCCCCGTATCCAAGCCGGACCAGACCGGCGGTTCTTCCCCCGATGCACCGCACAGTGCCGCACCGCTGGGATACAGGACAACAACGAGGACCGGTGCCGCGCGTCTGCCACGGCGGGCTCGCCAGATATCCAAGAGATCTGTCCTGCCCGGTTTTCTTGAGGCGTGTGCCACCGCGACCTCAATCGCACTAACACCTTTGCCCAAGAACAACCCGCCGGCCTTGAGGCCGAAGCGAGCATCGGGGGACCAAGGTCGTGAAACGAGCTCGGGTAAGAACTGGTCCTCACTCATCACAACGCACTACATCACTTTGCAAGCATGCCGGCCTTGAGGCGGATCAGCCGCGATTTTCGCGCTGCAGGTGGTCCAAGGTTGGGGGCAGGTCCAAACCCTTTCAGCACTAACATTACGACTGGACCAATCGATCGGGGCTGATCAAAGATGCAGGGCATTATCCGGCGTGCGTGGCGAGAAACCAGAGGGGCATATGGCCTCTCGTGGGGAACGGCTTTCCGCAATCTAATTTCTGCATCGGTCGGAATTTTTCTCGTTTGGCTAGTGTCTTGTCACAGAGGTTTTGACGGTTTGAGGCGCGTTCATTTCAGTTCCGGGAGCTGTTCGGGATCGACGAGAACACGGATGCTCCGTGCCTTGCCGGGGACGCGTTCGATCAGCCGTGCCTGGTGGAGATTGAGCACCATCTGGTGCACGCTCGGCGGGGTGACGCGGAAGTATCTCCGCATGTCGGCCTCGGCGGGCGGGCGGCCGTTGATCTTCGTATAGGCGAGGATGAAGGCCAGGTACTGGCCTTGCCTGTCAGTGAACCCGGCGGGCTTGCGGGGCGGAGCCGATTGATTCAATCAGTGTGTCCAACCTTCGGAGGCACTGATGAACGTACGTTATCGCGTGGAACTTCACGAATCGGAACGTGACGAACTGA
>JAJDZX010000037.1 GCA_022824395.1 Alphaproteobacteria bacterium | reverse complement strand
TGCTGATGCTCCTGTCCAGGGTCAAAACCGGCAGGAGAGCAGCGTATTTTTATGGGAACCTGATCCGTACCCAATCCCTTGAGAATCAACAACCGAAGCGGCTCAGGTTCCCATAATCATAAGGTTCTCATAATCGCCGTTTCAGCCTGCGTGGCCTGAAGAAGGTGCGGTGCGAATGGGACCTCGTGTGCTTGGCGTTGAACATCCGGCGGATGAAGGGCCTGGCCCCCGCGTGAACCAGCGCCCGGGCCTGGCCCCCGGCCGACAGCGCCAACTTCGGGAGTCCCGGCGCCCGGTCGATAGATCCTCCACGTCAAGCCTGTCCCGCCACAAGATCGGCAAGGTCGTCCCGTCAAACCTTCCGGGCTCACGGCAGCGAAAAGACGCCGACACGAACCTTGTCAAAGCGTCCTTCGGCGCAAACTCCTAGCGAAACGTCGCTTCGACGCGCCCGAGCGGGCCGAAGTCGCAGACTGCGTGATCGCCCGGCTTCGCGTGGACGGCGGCGTTGGCGATGTTCCCCGTCGTGACGATATCCCCGCTGCAGAGGATTCCGCCCCGTCCCGTCACCCGGTTTGCCAGCCAGACGAGGGCGTTCGCGGGATCGTCCAGCGCGTTGGATCCGACGCCGTCCGTGACGGGCTCACCGTTCACGGTCACCGCCACCTGGAGCTCCGGCCGATCGATGCCGGTCCAGTCCGCATGCCAGGATCCGGCGACGAAGCAGCCGTGGACGCCGTTGTCGACGATCGTCTCCGCCAATGTGGGCGACCAGCCGCCTTCAAACCGGCAGTCCACCACCTCGATGGCCGGGGCCAGCGCCGCGGTCGCTTCCAGAACCTGCGGCAGCGTGAACGGCGCATCGTCGGGCGTCAGGTCGGTGCCGATCCGGAAGGCGATCTCCGGCTCGACGATCGGCGAGGCCAGCGCCACTCCGGACAGGTCCGCCGGGCTGGTGAACGTCGTCTCTTCATGCATGCGGCCGAAGAACGGTTCGTCGGTTCCGGTCAACTGCTGAGCCCAGGGGTTCGTGCACCCGATCTTCCAGCCGATCGCGGTGCGGCCGATGGCGGCGTTCAGACCGGTCTGCAGGTCGTACGCGGAGTCAGGGTCCAGCGGAACGGCTGACGGGAACTTCGTCATCAGGCGTCCGGACCGCCGCGCCGCGACCAGTGCCGTGACCAGCGACTCCCGCGGCGTGCTCACCGCGCAGCGACCTGGCGCACCTGCTCCGGCGCGGGGGCGAGCTCGCCGATGCGCTGGGTCTCCCGGTCTGCATTCCGAACGTATGGATGTCCGACCCGGCCGTACGCGTTCCAGATACGGAAACCCAGCCGGTCCAGGAGCGCCCTCGGGGCGTCGTCGGCCAGTGTGGGATCCAGGCCGAGCGTGTAGTTTTCCTGCGGCCGGAACTGCGGGCCGCAGAAGGTGGCAAGCACCGCGAGCCTGGGTCCGTTCGACTGGTTCGCGCCCGTTCCGTGCCAGAGCCTGCCATCCCAAACGATGGCCGATCCCGCGGCGGCCTCCGCGGGCAACGTGGGCACCGAATGGGGTGTCCCGGGCGGTGGCTGCAGGCCGGTCAGATGGCTCTTCGGGACGAGCCGGGTCGCCCCGTTGGCCGCGGAGAAGTCATTCAGGCAGTACACGACGTTGACGGCGCAGGGCGGGTTGATCGGGCGCGCCAGGTCCCCGTCGTCGGAACCGTAGAATTCGCCCCGTTCGATGGCGCCGGGGACATGCGGTTCATCGTGCCGGGGCAGCGGGCGGGGCAGCCACCACTGGTCCGTGTGGAGGCCCATGGTGAGGCCGCCGGGCTTCGCGATGTTGGCGGTGAGACTCGACAGGAGGTACTCGGGGCCAAGCAGCGCTCCCACCAGGGGCGAGACCCGTCGATCGGTCACCAGGTCGCGGAAAACTTCCCCCTTGTTGACGAGCATCCAGAGGCGCTGGTTGATTCCGCCGTTGGCCGCGGTGAACGTGTTCTCGCGCGCGTGCCCGTGCCGGTCCGACCAGTCCTGGCCCGGCCCCTGATCCTCGAACGCGATTCCCGCCTCGATTTCGGCTTCGGCCTGTTCCATTAGCCGGGTCCGGAGCGCGTGCAGTCCGCGACCGTCCAGGATGCCCTCGAGGATGCAATAGCCGAAATTTCTGAGGTCGTTCTGGGCCTGATCGAGATCTATCGTGGGCGACGCGGTGGGGTCGCCAGGCTGCCACGGCGCGGACATGTCCATGTCGAACCCTTACGTGAGACAGGTGCCTGAAGCCGCCATGGTAGCCGCTCGTACACACGGCACCAACCGGGAGACCGGCTGCTGGCCGGGCAGCGCAACGTCGTTCCGTGGCCGGCCGGGAACCCGAGATCTCACGCCGCGGCCGCATCGCCTGCTGCAGTAGATCCGAGGTGCAGCACGGGGCCGAGGTCGACGAAGCACCGGACCGCCTTCCCCGCTGTGACGGGCTTCCGTCCGATGAACTGAGAGGCCTCGAGTAGGCGGCCCAGGTGGGATTCTCCCAGCCGGAAACGGCAGTGTGCCGCCGATTTGGAGTGTGTGCTGCACGCGTCACTGCAGTGGTGGGGCGCGTTGTCCCTGTGAATCCGGCAGGTGAATCCCGTGAATGTGTCCGCTCAGGCTGCCGCTGCGCAGACCGTTGGGCGGCCACGCACGCTGATGCGCCAGAGCAGCCGCGAATCCGCTTTCGAGGTGGCGACGTCAATCGGCGTCGCGGCATGCATGGTCAGCAGCGTGTCCCAAATCACCAGGTCTCCCACGGCATACTTGTGGCGGTAGATGTGTCGCTCCTGCAGCGCGTGGTCTCTCAGCTCGTCGAGCAACGCCTCCGCCGCATCGTCTGCCATGCCCTTGATCGCGTGGGCCCCGTGACCGAGTGCATAGAGCGCCTGGCGGCCCGTGGTCGGGTGCCGCAGCACCAGTGGGTGGTACACGGGTGGCACGCGGCGGTTCTGGTCCTCGCTGATGATCGGGTTGACGGGCGACTCGCCCTTCCGCGGCTTTCCGCGACCGTACTTGTGGGCCACCTCGAAGCCGCTGACCCGCCGCTGCACCGCTTCGTCGAGATGGTCCCAGGCGGCAGCCATGTCGCAGAACTGCGTCTCCCCGCCGTTCTCGGGCGCCGCGATCGAGTAGAGCATGGTCGCGCTCGCCGGAACCTTCTCGTACGACTGATCGGTGTGCCAGAGCGCCGCGCCGTTGCGGACTAGCGGGTCCTCGTCGCGCTTCTCGGTATTGCCGATCGTCATGAGCTCGGGATAGCCCGGCATGCGCATGTGGTCGAGCACATGGGGGATGGGCGTACCCCACTGCCGGCCGAAGCGCAGATAGCTCTCCTTGTCGAGCTTCTGATCGCGAATGACGATGACCCGGTACTCGTAGAGCGCACCGGTCAACGCGCGCATGAGCGTCTCGTCGACGCCACCACCCACATCGGCCCCGAGGATCTCCGCGCCGAATGCGGCATCGAGCGGAACGATGGCGGTCACGGCGGCTCTCCCCGGGAGGCGGCTTCCCTCCGCACAGGAGTCTACCTCTGGATCGCGTCCGCCGGTACCGGGTGCATGCCGGTTCAGCCCTCACGGTGCCGGGCGCCGACGCGCCTTCCCGGAGGAGTTCCCAACGTGCGGCACGGCTGTTCGCCGATTCGGCGCACGGACCAGTTGACCGTGCAGAATGGACGGAGCTACCGGCCGGCCCGGTGCGGTTCGGAGGTCCGAGTCGCCGGCTCGGGGTGGCCCGTTAGTTCGCCGGCGTCTGCTCTTCCTGCTCTTCCGCGACCTTTTCCTTGATCAGATCCGCCATGCGCCGCGAGAACTGCTGGCGCTTGGCGGGCGGCACCGCGAACGCCCACTTGGAGAAACGGGCATTGAGTTCGTCGACTTCCCGCTCCACGTCTTCCAACGTGGGCATCTCGGGAAGTCCTACGATGTTCGGGCCGTCTTCGGGCAGTTCCTTGCGAACGGACGGCGCGTATTCCGCGTCGACCCAGAGCCAGTCGATTCCGTCCAGTTCCGCTGTCCGCAGCACCAGGCGGAGCCCGTCGAACGTTTCGACCGTCGTGGTGGGGGCATCGGCCGGCAGCGGCAAGTCCGAGCGCTTTTCGATGGCCACCGCCCTGACCCGCTCCAGCGCGGTCCCGTGCTGGTTGCCGACGTACGGGTTCTCGGGCTCGTAGCCGTCGGGGACGTTCTGCAGTCCGAAGTACTGGTCGGAAAACAGCTCCCGTTCGACAAGGATCTGCTCGCCGTCGGCATGTGCCGTCGCGAAACGCCGCACCCGCCAGCGAGGCAGGTCCAGCACGGATGAGTCCAGCCAGCCCATCGGTTGGCCGGGCAGGTCGAAATTCCGCCAGACCAGCCAGGTCTGATCCTCTCCGGCCCGGCGCACGTAGCGCGCCTGTTGATTGCCGCTGGCGTCGCGGCCGACGAGGAGCGCAGCCAGGGTGGTGTCACCCGCGTCAACGAGGGACACTGCGACGGCGCCGCCCTCGGCCGCGGTGGGATCGTTGAGGCCCAGCGCGCCGTGCCGTTCCGGGTCCGACGTTCGCGACTCCAGCGTCTCGAGCACGGACATCGACACCAGCAGCTTCTTCACCCGGTCGGCTTCCACCGGATAGTCGGCGAGCTCCGGCAGTGTCCAGTCGCCGTCCTCGCCTCGGACGATTCGGAAGGTTCCGCGTTCGCTCTCGACGCGCACACCCTGCACCGAATTGATCTCATCCATCAGGGACGGGAACACGCGCTGGGGTTCGCTGGTGCGCTGCAGGCTCGAATCCCGCCAGACGGTGGCCGCGACCGCCACCACGACGACCACCACGGTGCCGACGGCGAAGGCGACTAGGCGTCTCATCGGGACTGCCTCCGCCGCCGCCGTACGATCGGCACGATCAGGGCGGCGATGACGACCAGCACCGGCATGACGTAGCTGTTGAGGGCTTGGAGGCGCGCGGACAGTGCGTCGATGTCGCTCCGGAGTTCGTACTGAACGTCGCGCAGGCGCTTGCGGATCGTGACAATCTGTTCGCGGAATTCGGCGATCGTTTCGCGCTGTTCAGCCGTCAGGATCGGCGCACCCTGCTCCGTGTCCTGGGACACCGCGCCCTGCAGCTCCCGCAGCCTGTTCTCGGTATCCTGCAGCTGTCCCTGCAGCGCGCGTTCGGTTTCGCGATACCGGGTCTCTGCCTCGCGCTCGAGGTCCTGCACGACCGTGAACGGCCGGATCGAGGAGCCGCGGCTCCGCAACCCGATCAGCTCGCCGCCGCCGGCCAGCGACTCCAGCGCATTGATCACGAACGAACCGTTGTCGGCCGTCGGCACGGCGCTCGTCCGTCCGAAGAACTCCCGCGTCGCCACCCACACGTTGTCGGCGAGGAAGTCGGAGTCCGCCACGACGATGAGGTGCGCGGTGTCGGCAGCGGCCCGGTGTCCCGTCGGTACGGCGGCGGGATCTTCGCCGGTGTCGGCATCACCCGGCGGGCCCTCCGGGAAGGCTGAGGGCAGCGCCCCGGTAACCCGCGCCGCCAGCACCCGCACCTCGGTGTCGGCCACGAAATCGGCCAGCAGTTGCATCGGATCGGGCCGGACCTGGATGCGAAAGCGCTCGACCGACATCGATTGGGGCGAGGCCCGCACCAGGGAGGTGAAACCCGGCGCCGGATTCTCCTCGGTGGGTCGCAGCCAGCCGGACGAATGCATGAACAGGCGTTCCAGGTTGGCGGTAATGACGTCGTCCTTGCTGAACGACGGGTCGAGCAGGGCCAGCCAGAGGACGTAGTCGACGACCTGTCCGCCCCCGATGCCCACCTTTCGCGCCGCCAGGCGGTCGGCGACGACCTCGCCGGGAGCGAGCTCGAAGCCCCATGGCTGGAAGAGGTCCGAGAGGTTGGAGTAGGGGATGTAGATGCGGCGCTGCTGCGGATCGATGTACGAGAACTCGATTTCCGAGAACGGGTCGACGAAGAAGATCGCGCCGCGCCCGCTCATGACGAACTGGTCGATGAGGTAGAGCAGCTCGGGCTTCGGTTCCTTCGGGTGCACGACCATGAGGATGTCGATGTCGTCGCCAATCTCGGTCGGCGCGGGCCCCAGGTTCTCGACGTCGAACAGCTGCAGCAGCTGCCCGTGGATCGCCCACGGCGGCACGAAATCGGTTGGGGGGCTCTCTTCCGTCGGCAGCCCGCCGGCGACCGGAAGCGACGTCACCAGACCCACTTTCACGCGCCGCGGGTTGGCCAGGTCGTAGATGATCCGGGTTAGGTCGTATTCGAGGAATGCTTCCCGTTCGCGCTCGAAGAAGGGAATGCGTTCCGTGTCGTCGGTGCTGTTGGTGGCCACCAGACCGAAGTAGAGGCGTTCGCCGGCCGAGCTGATGGGAACGCCCTGCAGGTCGTAGACCACGGCAAGGTCTTCCTCGTCCGAGAACGGGACCGGGTCGATGCGTTCGAGTTCGATCAGGCCGTCGGCCGACGCGACGTACTGCTCGAGCAGCTCGCGCACCCGGCGCTCGTAGTCGCGGATCGGCGTGATATCGCGGCTCAACTGCTCCGAGAAGAAGAGGCGCAGGGAGATGGGCTCGGCCAGGTTGTCCAGCACGTGCTGGGTGCTGTCCGAAAGCGTGTAGAGCCCCTCGGCGGTCAGATCGATCCGCGCGTTCCGGAGCAGGGCTCCGGACAGCACGTTCACGGCGATGAAGGCCGCGATCGTGAGGCCCAGCCAGGCGCCGGTGGCAAGCGTGCGTTGTTTCTGGAGCATCGGTCAGCTGCCGCGTTTGGCGTCGATGATGACGGTGTTCAGCAGGAGCGCCCCGACGATCAGGGAACCGAAGAACACCAGATCCCGAAGATCGATGACCCCGCGGCTGAGATCGTTGAAGTGCGTCAGGAAGCTGAACGACGCGATGGCGTCGAGCAGGGCCTGCGGCGTCCAGGCGGAAAAGAAGTTCAGGACGATCGGAAGACCGCTGACCGTGAACAGGAAGCAGACGCTCACCGACACCACGAAGGCGATGACCTGGTTGCGGGTGAGCGCCGATACGCAGGAGCCGATCGCCAGGTACCCGCCGGCCATCAGGAAGCTTCCGACGTAACTGCCGATGATGACGCCGTGGTCCGGGTCGCCGAGGTAGGCCACCGTGATCCAGAGCGGGAAGGTCAGGCCGAGCGCAATGCCGGTGAAGATCCAGGCGGCCAGGAACTTCCCGACGACGGCCTGCCCGGCCGAAATCGGGAGCGTCATCAGGATTTCCAGCGTCCCGGTCTTGCGTTCCTCGGACCAGAGGCGCATCGCAATGGCGGAAACCAGAAACAGGTACAGCCAGGGGTGCCACTGGAAGAACGCATACAGGTCGGCCTGGCCCCGATCGAAGAAATTCCCCATGTGGAACGTCAGCAGCGAGGCCATCAGCAGAAAGATTGCGATGAAGACATAGGCGACCGGCGTGACGAAATAGCTGACGAGTTCGCGCCTGAGGACGGCGACGACGGGGTTCGTCATTCGCTCCTCCCGGTCAGCTTCCGGAACACGTCGTCGAGCGTGCCGGCGTTGCCGGCCTCAGCCAGCAGGCTGGCCGGCGTGCCGTCGATCAGCTTGCGGCCGTGGGCGATGATCATCGCCCGCGTGCAGACCGCGTCGACCTCTTCGAGGATGTGGGTGGAAATCACGATTGCCTTGCTACCCGCCATGGTCTTGATGAGTTCGCGGACCTCATGCTTCTGGTTGGGATCCAGTCCATCGGTCGGTTCATCCAGGACCAGTACCCCGGGATCGTGCAGGATCGCGAGCGCCAGGCCCACGCGCCGCTTGAAGCCCTTCGACAGGGTCTCGACCTGCTGGTACAGCACGCTTTCGAGCCGCAGCCGTTCGATCACGTATTCGGTGCGCTGCCGGCGGATGCCGGACTCCATCCCGCGCGCCGACGCCGCGAAGTGAAGGATCGCGTCGACCGTCATCTCGCCGTACAGCGGGGCGCCTTCCGGGAGGTATCCGAGCTGGCGCTTGATTTCGCGGGGATGGTCCTGGACATCGAAGCCGCCGATGCGGACCGTGCCCTGGCTCGGCGGCAGATAGCCCGCCACCATCCGCATGGTGGTGGTCTTTCCGGCGCCGTTGGGCCCCAGGAACCCCAGGACTTCGCCCTGTTTGACCGTGAAGGAGATGTCGTCGACGGCAGTGAACGGACCGAAGTTCCGGGTCAGCCGGTCAATTTCGAGCAGTGCTGGCATCACTTTGAGATGGGTTCGAAGAGAGGGCGGGGTCGCGGACTGCCCGATGGAACATAGTGCCGTCGCCCGCAGGCGCAAGGCATCTGCCCGCTCAGGTGTCCCACAGCTCCCTGCGCGCCGGTTTGGGAGGGGATCAGCCGGTCGCGTAGAGCGGAATGACGGCGCTGCGGATCGCGTGATTCTGCGGTGACGCCAGGAAGGCGATCGTCTGCGCCGCAGCTTCGAGGGAAACCCAGGCCGAGTAGTCGGCATCGGGCTGCGCCCGCCGGTTCTCCTCGGTGTCCAGGATCGAGGGAGCGATCGCGTTGATGAAGATGTTCTCGCTGCCGACCTCCTCACCAAGCGCTTCCGTCATCGTGGCGACGGCACTCTTGCTCAGCGCATACGCCACCATTCCGGCCGCGTTCTTGGGCTCGAGCGCCGCCCGCGCCGCCACGTTCACGATCCTGCCTCCGCCCCCGCGCTCGCGGAAGATCCGGATGGCTTCTCGGCAGCACAAGAAACAGGAACGCGCGTTGGTCCGCCACATGTGCTGAAGGAGATCCTCCGGGGTATCGCCGACATCCGCCATGGCAAACCCGCCCGCCAGATTGATCGACGCCCATATCGTCGGATGCCGCCGGTACCACAGGTGGACAGCCGACTCGCGGGCAAGGTCGGGGCCTCCGTCGACCGGATCCTTGGGCGTCTGGACGTCGGCGTTCAGCGACCGCAGCACATCGACGACCACGCGCCCGAGGTTGCCGGCCGCGCCCGTGACAACGACCAGGCGGCCCTCGTAGTCCACACCTATCGGCATTGGCTGGCTCCGGAACCGGGGTATTCTCGCAGTGCGGGGACCGCACGTCGAACCGCCCAATGTCTACCGAATTCCCTCAAATGCAAGCGCTACCGCGCAGGAGGACCCGATGGCCGCACAGACCCCGATCTGCGACTTCGGCTGGCAGGCGCCGGCGTTCGATCTGCCCGGTGTCGATGACCGAAGCTGGACGTTTGCGGACGTGGCCGGCCCGCGCGCGACCCTGGTGATGTTCATCTGCAACCATTGTCCGTACGTCGTCGCGGCCGCGCGGAAGATCACGCGGGACGCCGAAGACCTCAGCGAGCACGGGGTCGGCATCGCGGCGATCATGCCCAACGACACCGAGGCGTATCCGGCCGACGATTTCCCTCACATGCGCACGTTCGCCGCCGAACACCGCTTTCCGTTTCCGTACCTGATTGACCGTACCCAGGCCGTCGCGCGGGCCTACGGCGCCGTCTGCACTCCCGATTTCTTCGGTTTTGACCAGAGCGGCGGGCTCCAGTACCGCGGCCGGCTGGACGATGCGCGCGCCGATGCGCGTGACGGGAGCAGGCGGGACCTCTACGAAGCCATGAAGGACATCGCAGCAGGGCGCGGGGGCCCGCAGGAGCAGCACCCGAGCATGGGATGCACCATCAAGTGGAGGGCATCGTGACGGATGCCTGCTGAGGCGCGAGTTCGGATCGACGGAACCGACCTCACGTTCCCTGCAGCGCCGGATCGGCCGGTTCTCGATTCCGCTCTGGCCGCGGGCATCCGCCTGCCGCACAACTGCCGGGGAGGAATCTGCGGGACCTGCCGGGCGACGGTGCTGTCAGGCACGCTTGACGCGGAAAGTTCCGTCCAGTTCGCCCTGACCGATCAGGAACGCGAGAAGGGAGTCTGGCTGCTCTGTCAGGCGCGGCCCGCGGCCGGGGAGGTCGTGGTCCGGGTCCATGCTCCGCTGCCCCGCCAGCCGAAGGCAGCCGCCGCGCGGCCGCAGACATTCTTGTGCGAGGCGGTCGCGACACGTCCGGTCACGCCGCGCGTTCGGGAGCTGGTCTTTGCGCTGCCGAAGACGGCGCGCTTCCTCTTCAAGGCCGGCATGCACGTGGAGGTCGCCGTGCCGGGCATTGCGCCGCCGCGCACGTATTCGATGTTCGACCCGCCAGGGCCGGACGGGGAGCCCGTCGACGGCTTGCTCCGGATTCTGGTCGCCCGTCAGGCGCCGGGAGCCGCAAGCGCGTGGCTGCATGAGACCCTGCGCCCGGGCATGGTGATGTCCCTGACCGGTCCGTTCGGAACGTTCGGACTGCCTGCTGACGTGCCCGGCCCGATCCTGGGCCTCGCCGGCGGGACCGGCATTGCGCCGGTGCTCGCAGTCATCGAGGAAGCGCTGTCCAGCGGATTCAGCGCCCCGGTCACGGTGGTGCTGTCGGTCCGCGACCGGGAGGAGATCCTGGCGATGGACGCTTTCAGCCGGATTGCCCGACGGTATGACAACTTTACCTGGAAGGTGACGCTGACCCGCGAGGTTCCGCCGCCGGGCAGCCGCTTCATCGCCGGTCGCGTGCCGGACATGCTGCATCGTGTACATGGACAGCTGGCACATCATACGGTCTTGATTGCCGGAACCCCCGGCTTCGTCGATTCGTGCCAGGCCCGCGTGCTGGCGCTCGGCGCGGTGCCGGATCGGATCGCTGTCGACTCGTTCCTGCCGGCGAGCGCTACATCGTCCGGATAGCCGGCGGGCAGCGTCGACCGTCGCCGGGCCGAGCAGAAGCCTCAACAAAAATTTACATTTCGGAAAGGTCGCGACAACGTTGGGGCAATACTGCCTACATGCAGGGTCCTTAAGTTCGGATCCCGAGGCTCTCTGACCGACAGAGCCTCCGTTTCTTTCGCAAGGGACCTGCATGTCAAGAAACGTTCTTCGCTCGCTGGCGATATTGGCAGTGACCATCTGGGTCGCGGCGCCGGCGGTGGCCGCCGTTCCCAGCTTGGCCCCGGTTGTGGAGATGGTTCAGCCAGCCGTGGTGGCCATCGAGGTGGAGCCAGCTGCGCTCCCCGCCACCCACGACGGGAGCCGCTCGCTTCCGCGGCATGGCCCATTGAGCCCCGATTCCTTCTTCAAGCGCGAATTCGGCGAACTCCTGCCGTGGCCTCCCCACGCGCCTGCGGCTCCCGAACGGCCGGTCCGCAAGCACGGTGGTTCAGGCTTCTTCATCGACGCGGAGGGACATGTCGTCACGAACGCCCACCTGATTGGCCAGGATCACGTTGGCCAGAATCACGCCATTCGGATTCACACCGCCGACGGCGAAGTTCTCGAAGCGGAAGTGATCGGGCAGGACCGGTTCAGCGACATTGCGGTGCTCAAGGTGGAGGTCGACCGCCCGGTGCCGTACGCAACATTCGCAGACTCCGATGCCGCGCGCGTGGGCGACTGGGTATTCGCCATCGGCAGTCCGTACGGGTTTCACGGCACGGTGACCACCGGCATCGTGTCGGCGCGCGGCCGCGACATCGGCGCAGGGCAGTACGGAGACTTCCTGCAAATCGATGCGCCCATCAACCGGGGAAATTCCGGCGGGCCGACCTTTGACCTCGAAGGCCGGGTGGTCGGGGTCAACACCGCAATTTACTCGCCGACCGGCGGCAGCGTCGGGATCGGCTTCGCCGTACCGTCGAACACCGTTCGCCTGATCGTCGCGGACCTCATGGACGACGGGAAGGTGGAAAGAGGCTGGCTCGGTGTCCAGATCCAGCCAATCGATCGGGACCTCGCCGAAGCATTCGGGCTCGACGAGCCGGGCGGCGCCCTGGTCACGGACGTGTCGGAGGGAAGCCCGGCGGCGGCCGCCGGAATCCGGCCGGGCACCGTCGTGACGGCTGTCGGCGACAAGCGGGTCCGGGGACCGAGGGACCTGGCCCGGCTGGTAGCCCTGACACCGCCCGGCGAGGGGATCACGCTGACGGTCTGGCGCGACCAACGCGAGTACACCATCCCGGTTCAGCTAGGCGAGCGGTCCAGTGCCGATCCTGTCGCACTCCCTGCCGGCACGCGCCCGGACCTGGGCTTCCGGTTGGGGCAGGACGGCGGGGAGGGCGCCGTCATCGAACGGGTTGCTCCCAAGAGCCCTGCCGCCACCAAGGACCTCGTCCCTGGTGATCGATTCCTGATGGTGGACGGCGTTCCGGTGTCCGATGCCGCCGCCGCGAACAAGCGGCTGGCGGCGGCGTGGAGTGCTGAACAACAGTTTGTCGTTCTGGAGGTGGCCCGCGGATCTGACGTCCGCTACGTGGCCCTGCGTTTGCGTCACGCGTAACCACGCGTGGCGCATGCGGGCGGTGATCGATTTCTTGCCCGTCACGATCGCCGCCCGCTCCTGACTTGCATGTGGGCTTGTCCTCCCGTTGCCCACCTGTGGCGGCCCCGGTCCGACAAGGACCGGGGCCGTTTTTCTGTATCGAGTTCCGACTCCGCGCCTCCCGGTTTCCGTTCCCGTCAGGCCTTGTCGGGAGGGGTGACGACACAGTCCAGCCAGCGGCACTTGCGACGAAATCAAGGCGCAAGGATGCGCCCGGAGCAGTCGCCACGGCGGTTCCAGACCGCTGCGCGGACCGTGGCGCCGGGCGGGGTCAGGCGGCCGGGCGCTCCAGTCCTGCGGGGGAGCGGGTAAACACCTCGTATCCGTCCCTGGTCACGCCGAGTGTGTGTTCGAACTGCGCCGACAGGGAGCGGTCGCGCGTTACCGCCGTCCACTGATCGGCGAGAATCCGTACATCCGGGCTGCCGGCGTTGATCATGGGTTCGATGGTGAAGAACATGCCTTCGCGCAACGTCAGCCCGGTATTCGGCGTGCCGTAGTGAAGGACGGAAGGAGCGTCGTGAAAGACCCGACCGATCCCGTGGCCGCAGAACATCCGGACGACCGAGTACCGTTTGGCGTCCGCGCACTGCTGGATGGCGTATCCGATGTCGCCGAGGGTGGCGCCGGGCCGCACCGCCCGGATGCCCGCCCACATGGCTTCGAACGTCGTGTCGGTCAGGATGCGCGCCTGCAGGGACGGCTTGCCGATCCAGAACATGCGGCTGGTGTCGCCGTGCCATCCGTCAAGGATGACGGTGACATCGAGGTTGAGGATGTCGCCGTCCTTGAGACGCGTGTCGTCCGGGATGCCGTGACACACGACGTGGTTGATGGAGGTGCAGACCGACTTGGGGAACCCCTTGTAGTTCAGCGGTGCCGGGACGGCTCCGTGGTCCACGATGAAGTCGTGGCACAGCCGGTCGAGTTCCTCGGTGGTCACCCCCGCCGTGATCTTCGGCGTGATGAAGTCGAGGACTTCTGCCGCGAGCCTGCCGGCCCGACGCATGGCGGCAAACGCCTCGGCATCGTGGATGCGGACCTGTTCGCGCGGATGGTTCATGAACCGCCTCCAACCGGGTCCGTGATGACGAGGGGATCCCCGACCGTAATGGCTTGGACGGTCAACCGACACTTATACGCTAGCATCTCGACACCGGTGTCTCGGGCGGCGCGGAATGCATCCGCATATGCGGGGTCGATGTCGCCCGCGAGGCGGAAGGCCGAGCAGTCTTCCCGCTGCACCAGATAGAGCATGACGGCCCGGTCGCCAGCCGAGACCCGCCGGGCTAGCTCCACGAGATGCTTGCGCCCGCGATCCGTCACGGAATCGGGAAATTCCGCGATTCCGGGCTCCCGCGACATATGCACGTTCTTGACCTCGACATAGCAGCTTCGGCGGCGGCGATCTTCCAGCAGCAGGTCGATGCGGGAACGGGTCCCGTAGCGCACTTCCCGCCGAACCGATGCATAGCCGGCGAGCGGTGCGAGCCGGTTGGCGCGAATGGCCTCCTCGACCAGCGCGTTGGGGCGCCCGGTATTGACGCCGACCAGGGTCGATCCGAGCCGGAGCACTTCCCAGCTGTAGCGCAGCTTGCGCTTCGGGTCGCTGTTCGGCGCAAGCCAGGTTTCAGTGCCGGCGTCGGTCAGTCCGAGCATCGAGCCCGGATTGGCGCAGTGGGCCGTGACAAGCCGTCCGTCCGCCAGCTCGTGGTCACTCAGGAATCGCTGGTAGCGACGCACGAGGGTGGCTCGCACGAGATCGACGGGAAACTGCACGGACAGGGCTCCATTCAGGGGCCGGTTGGCTGCTGTGGCGGAGACTAGACGATCGGCGCACGTCGAATCGCAACCGGTTAGCATGCGGGCGATCCTCCGGAGCGAGCCATGCCCCAAGACGCCCCAACTGCAGCAATGCTCGTGATCGGTAACGAGATTCTCTCCGGCCGCACGCAGGACAAGAACGTCGCGCATGTCGCGAAACGGATGTCGCACCTCGGCGTGCGGCTGATGGAGGTGCGGGTGGTGCCGGACGTGCGGGAGCGGATCGTCACGGCAGTTCGGGAACTGTCCGCGGCCTGGGACTATCTCGTCACGACCGGCGGCATCGGGCCCACGCACGACGACATCACGACGGAATGCGTGGCGGCCGCCATGGGTGTCGAGGTGGAGCGGAACGCCGAGGCGCACCGTCGCCTCCGTGCGCACTACGCGGGCACGGAGATCGAACTCAACGAGGCCCGGCTCCGGATGGCGAACATTCCGGTGGGGGCGACCCTCATCGACAATCCGGTGTCATCCGCGCCCGGCTTCCGGCTCGGCAACGTCTTCGTCCTTGCCGGTGTCCCGGAAATCATGCAGGCCATGCTGGCGGTCCTGGAACCGCAGCTGGTCCGCGGGCCGCCACTCCGTTCGCACACTTTCGTGGTGCGGCGGCCCGAGGGCGCGGTCGCGGAGGCCCTGGCGGCCGTGGCGAGCGAGTTCACCGACGTTGATATCGGTTCCTACCCCTTCTATCGCCCCCCGGACATCGGAACCAGCCTCGTGCTGCGCGCCGTTGATCCCGAGCGGCTCTCTCTGTGCGCCGACGCAGTGCGCCAGTTTCTGACCCGGCAGGGAGCACCATTTCGCGAGGAACCGTAGCGGATCGGTATGATCCCCGGCGGGGCCTGCGGGCGTGGCGGAATTGGCAGACGCGACGGACTTGCGGGACGTTGAGTGCCTGCTGGGAAACCGGCAGTGCAGAACCGCTCAAATTCGGGGAAGGCTCACCGGCTGCGCCGCTGCTGATCCCGAGCCAAGCCTGCATCCGTGCAGGAAGGTGTAGAGACTAGACGGGCGGCGCCTGGGGCCGGCTCTGCGGCGATGGCGAAGGGATAGTCCAGACCACGAACGTGCCTTCGGCGCGGCGGCGAAAGCCGAAGTGGTACGAAAATCCGTTTCTCCGATGGAGAGTGAGGGTTCGAGTCCCTCCGTCCGCACCATGCCCCGACATGCTGCCGGCGCCGCGTGAGCGCCGGCAGGGAGCAGGATCGACATGACCCTCAACGACCGGTCATCTCGACCGGGCCCGGTCCAGGGTCGTCGCTTTCGCCGGGGGCACGCCGTGTTGGCGTTCGGTTGCGGACGGCGCTGGTCAGACCGGCGGAAGCCTCGACATCACGCGTATTACGAGAGCTTCTTGCCGTGGGCCTCCAGGACGCCTTTGTAGCCGGCGATCCGTTGGCGGCCGAGTTCCTCCAGCGCCTCCTCGACCTCCTCCGGATTGAATCCGTGGGAACGATGGAAGGCGTCCCGGTCTTTCAGGTAGGCGGCTTCCATCTCGGCGTCGTGTTCCATCTTCTCGTGCAGATCACGGAGCCGCTCCAGCATGGGCCGGTCATCGGAGGTCTGGGACATGGATGGTTCTCCTTGGGGGATACGGTCAATCGAGTGGTAGGCGCTCGCCGTCGTGGTACCGCGCGAGCTCGCGGTTGGAGTACGCGGACCGTACGGAAAGAAGGTACGGGACGGCTTCGCCGCCGGCGCTGATCGAACAGGACAGTAGGGCCTCGAGACCGTCTTGGCCCGCGGGTCCCATGTTGTCCCAGCGTTCGGCATCGATGCGCATGGTGTACCGGAGCGTACCGCCCTCCGCGGACGCCCAGAAGGCCAGGGTATTGGTCGCCAGGAGATCCTGGACCGCGGCCCGGCACTCCGGCCAGGCCTGAGGCGAAGCGGTGGCGCCGCCCGCCGCCAGCGTCAGCGACACCGCCGCCAGCCAGTCCGCGAACCTCATGGCGCAGGATACTCCACGGCCAGGTCACGGCTCCGGGCGCGTGCGAACGCGAAATCATTCGTGTCAAACCTGCCCAGCACGTTGTCCCGGTTGTGCGCGCCGCTGCTGCTTCCGCGTTCGGCCGCAAGCAGGAAAAACGCCAGCCCTTCGAGTTGGTTCTCCTCGACACCGATTCCGTGGAGGAACATGTATCCGATGCTGCTGAGCGCGTCGGCATCGCCGTGCCGTGCCGCCCGGCGGTACAGCCCGATGGCCTTCACCTCGTCGCGCTCGACGCCCTTGCCCTCGAAATGCAGCAGGCCGAGGTTGTACAGAGCGCTGGCGTGGTCCTGATCGCCCGCCATGCCATACCACCTGGCCGCTTCGCGATAGTCCTGCGGAACGCCTTGGCCGGTGTCGTACAAGATCCCCAGGTTGTATTGCGCGTCGGCGTCACCGGTCTCCGCCAGCGGCTGCAGGGCGGCCACGAGTGCCACGGCATCACCATCTTCAAAGGCACGCCGCACTTCGGCCCAGTCGGCGCTCGCCGGCACGGTTGCCGCCACGACGAGGGCGACGGACAGGAGTCCTGCGGCCCTAAAGTGGATCATGTGTTGTGCTCCCTGCCCGGGTTGCCAAAGTCTCGCGCTGGTGCCGGCGGCAGGACTTGAACCTGCAGCCTTCCGCTTACAAGGCGGGTGCTCTACCGTTGAGCTACGCCGGCTCAGGTTCCCGTGTGCGACCGGAGTATAGGGCGAAGGGGCTGGAGCATGTCCCGGGTCGGTCGGGCGTGGGGTAGGGTGTGCTAATCTAGGCGCTCGTCTCCGCTCTCCGCAAAGGCTCTCCGTTGATGCAGCAGACTGTTGCCGCGGTACCGCCGCCGGCTGAGGAAGGCTTTGCGGCTCGTCTGATGACGACGATGGCCACCACCATCGTCGGGCAGCGCGAGATGCTGGAACGGATTGTGATCGCGCTGCTCTCGAACGGCCACGTCTTGATTGAAGGGGCGCCCGGGCTTGCCAAGACGCGAGCTGTGACCACGCTGGCCGCCGCCATCTCAGCGAGCTTTCGCCGAATTCAATTCACGCCCGACCTGCTGCCTGCCGACCTCGTGGGCACTATGATCTACGAACCGAAGCAGGGGGAATTCCGTTTCCGGCGTGGCCCCATCTTCGCCAACATCGTGCTCGCGGATGAGATCAACCGAGCGCCCGCGAAGGTCCAGAGCGCGCTCCTGGAAGCGATGCAGGAGCGCCAGGTCACCATCGGCGACCAGAGCGAGCCGCTCCCGGCGCCCTTCATGGTGCTCGCGACCCAGAACCCGATCGAGCAGGACGGCACCTATCCGTTGCCTGAGGCGCAGATGGACCGGTTCATCTTCATGCTGCGGACCGAATACCCGGATCGCGAGCAGGAGATTGCCATCATGGACATGGTGGCGTTCACGGCCGAAGGATCCATGCCTGACCCTGTGGTCTCGATCGACGAGATCGTTCAGGCTCGCGCAGCGGTCGATCGCGTCCGAATCGAGGAATCCGTCAAGGAATACATGGTTGATCTGGTGCGGGCGACCCGGCATATCGACCAGGTCGACGCTGCCTTGGACCCGTACGTCACCTTGGGTGCGAGCCCCCGCGCCACGATTTATCTCGCGATTGCGTCACGAGCCAGGGCTTACCTGCAGGGGCGTAACTACGTTACACCGCACGACGTCAAGGCGATTGCACCCGATGTGCTGCGACATCGGATTCTCACGTCATATGAAGCCGAGGCTGACGGCGTCACCACCGACGACCTGATCAAGAGGATCCTCGAACACCAGCCTGTTCCGTAACGGGATGGATACGGACAGCCGTCCCGCCGCCTCCGGCCACGGGGCACTACGCCTCCGGATTCGTCCCAAACGTCCCATCGATGGGGCGGTTACCGGCGAGTTCCTGAGCGTCTTCAAAGGCCGAGGATCGGAGTTCGAGGAACTCCGGGAATACGCGCCGGGCGATGATGTCCGGACGATCGACTGGAAGGTCACGGCGCGGACCGGCCGGCCCTTCGTGCGCCAGTACATCGAGGAGCGCGAGCTGACCGTGATCGTGGCGGTCGACCTCAGTGCATCGCTCCGCAGTGGAAGCGGCGCACTGAACAAGGATGCGATGGCCAGAGCGGCTGCAGCGTCGATCATGTACGCGACCATCGGGAACAATGACCGGGCCGGCCTGCTCTTGTTCAGCGACCGGGTGGACTCGTGGACTCGTCCCCAGAAGGGTAAGGGCCACGCGGTGTTCCTCGAGGAACGTTTGCGGCGCGCCCGCCCGGAAGGGCGCGGCACCGACCTCCGGGGGGCGCTGATCCGTCTTGGGATCGTGGCCAAACGGCGCTCGCTCCTGTTCGTCCTGTCTGACTTCATAGCCCCTGATTTCGAGCGCCCGCTCCGCGCGCTTGCACTGCGTCACGACGTCATTCCCGTCGTTTTCCGGGATCCGCTGGACGACGCCCTGCCCGCGGCGGGCCTGGTGGCTATCCGCGACCTCGAAACGGGTGAAGCGCAGCTGGTGGACTTCGATCATCCGCGTGTCCGGGCCCACTACGAGGCTGCCGCGCTGCGCCGGCTCGAGGAACGCTGGCGGGTATTCACAACGCTTGGGCTCAAACCGCTTGAAATCATGGGTGGTGCTGATCCCGTGCAGGCACTGGTTCAATATTTCATGCAGCGGGCCGGAGTGGACGCCAGCCGGGCGACGGCTTCCGCATGACGCGTTTCTGGGCCGTGGTCGCGGTTCTCGTCGGTATGGCAGCACCGGCTGCAGGTGATATCGAAGACGATATCGAGATACGCCTGGCCGCCGAGCCGGAAGCAGTACGCCCCGGCCAGGAATTCACGCTGTCGATCTACATGGACATGCCATGGGACATGGGGGTGCATGTCCCCCGCTACTTTCATTCGATCGGGCCGTTCACGATCATCGAGGGGTATCAGGCGAAACCCGTTCCCGTGGCCGAACGGCGCCGTTCGCACGCGACCTACCAGCTGCAGGCCCCGGCCGAGGCCGGAAGCTACCAGATAGAGGGGATGACCGCCTACGTGCAGCTGGTACGCATGCAGCGCCCCGGGGATTGCGAGCGGGGTCCGGACCGGGAGTTTGTAACGGTGCCCGGGGCCGGGAGCCCATTCGAAGAGTGCAACGAGGTTCGGCGCCTCGGCTTCAATCGCGTGATGCAGGGCGATCGGTTCGAGATGACGTCACCGCCGCTCGTCGTGGTGGTATACGACCACGTCCCACCCGATGCGAACACGATGGACCCCCGGTCCATCTTGCCACCGGTGCCGTTGCCTCCGGCAACGCGGCCTGCAGTCTGGTATTGGGTGGCGGGAGCCGTGGGGCTTGCCGCCCTGGCCGGGGCGGCCATCCTCGTACAGCGCCGCCGCCGCGCCGCCCCGTCGCCGGAGCCTGTGCCCGAAAGCCAGCCGGTCCCGGCCGGGGACATTGCCCGTGCTGCCCTGACCCGACTGCGCGACCGCTTGACCGGGGAGGGAAGTCCGGCTCCGGCGATGCCGTTGGAACTTGCCACCGTGCTGCGGACCTACATCGACCAGCGCTTGGGACTGCCGGCGCCGCGCCGCACCACGGAAGAGACGGTTTCGCAACTGCCTGCGGTGACGCATGGGGCAGGATTGTTGGCAGAGGCACTGGCGCGACGTGCGGAAGAGACGCTCACGATTTGCGACCTTGCGAAATTCGCCGGCCGTGTAGCGACGCGAGAGGACATGGAAACGGCGCTTGGTGCGGCCGAGGCATTCGTGTCGGCGAGTCCGGAGCGGCCGGCATGAGCTTCGCCGAGCCCTGGTGGCTGACGCTGTTGGCCCTCCCGTTGCTTGCGGCGTTCCGCACGCTGCCGAGACCGGCCCGCCGCCAGGCCGGAGATGCCGTCGGGGTTGCATCGCTGGATAGCTTTCGCGGCGCTCCGGTGGGGGTGCGAGTCCGGGCCGCTCGGTTGCTGCCCGCGCTTTCCTCGCTCGCGTGTGTCGCGTTGATCGTGGCCCTGGCGCGACCGCAGGTTGGCTTCGAGGTGACGGAGCGGGTCACCGAGGGCATCGCGATTGCGATGGTCGTCGACGTGTCCAGCAGCATGTCGGCGCTGGATCTCGGCGGCGAGGGTGAAGCGGACCGAAACCGGCTGGAGGTGGTCAAGGAGACGTTTCGAGACTTCATCGCCGGCGAGGGAGACCGCCTGCCCGGCCGCGGATCCGACCTGGTCTCCCTCGTGACGTTCGGTCGCTACGCGGACACGCTGACGCCGCTCACGCTCGATCACGAGTCGTTGCTGCAACTGAGTGCGTCGCTGCGGCCCGTGCATCTGCCCGAAGAGGACGGTACGGCGATCGGTGACGCGATCCTGTCCGGTCTCGATTCGCTGGCCGGCGGCGAACACGCGAGCTCGGTTGTCATTCTGCTGACCGACGGAAGCCACAATGCCGGGACCGTCGAGCCGATGGTGGCGGCGGAAGCGGCGCGGGCGCTTGGCGTGCGCATCTATGCGATCGGTGCGGGAAGCCAGGGCCGGGTCGCCATGCCGGTCCGTCCGGGAAGTTCCGAGACCCGCATGGTGCAGGTCTTCATCGACGAATTCACTCTCACCAGGGTGGCCGAGGCCACCGGCGGCCGCTACTACCGCGCGACGGATGCAGAGGGTCTCCTGGCGGTCTACGAAGAGATAGACCAGCTGGAAAAGGGCCGGAACGTGGCTCGCCATTATCAGCGGCGAGTCGATTTCTATCCCTGGTTCCTGGCATTGGCCATGATTCTGGTGTTGCTGCGTGCGGGCCTGGACGCCACCGCACTGCGCGTTGCCCCGTAGGGACGCACCATGGAGTTCGAGTACATCTCCCTGCTTGGCATCGCACCGCTTGCGGCTGCAACCATCCTGTTGCTGCACGCCCATGCGGCGCGGGCGCGGGCGCGGGCAGTCGCCGCCTTCCATCCGGGGTCGGGTCATCTGTCGGCCCTGGTCGTGGCTCGGCGACGGGCTATGTGGTCGGTCGCCGTCGCCGTCGCGCTGCTGGGCCTCGCCCTCGCCCGGCCGCTCGGTGGATTCGAGGAGGGAGTCGCGTCGCGCGAGGGTCGAGACGTCCTGGTGGTGCTGGACGTGTCGCTCAGCATGTACGCCCGCGATCACGACGGTGTTTCGCGGTCGGATGCAGGGCGAGCCGCCGTCGAACGGCTGGTAGACCTGCTCGCTGCCCACGGGGGCCACCGCCTCTCGCTGCTGGCCTTCGCCGGCAGAGCGAGCCAGCTGCTACCGCCGGCACTCGACTACGAGACGTTCCGGATCCGCTTCGACGCTGTGGGTCCGCATGACATTGCGCGTCGAGGGACCCGGGTCGATACCGGCTTGGCGGCGGCGCTGGGCAGCGTTGAGACCGGCAGCGAGGCCTTCACGGACGTGGTCCTGGTCTCGGACGGGGAGGATCACGGCACGGCGCTCCGGACCGCCGGCCGGAAGCTGCGTGGCACGGGAGTGACCGTGCACGTACTGGCAGTGGGCATCCCGCACCTTCCGGCGCCGGTCCGCATTCCGAGCGCTGACGGAGCCGACGCCCCACTGCTGTACCAGGACGAACCCGTTCAGAGCCGGGCTGACCACGCGAGCATGCGCGATCTTGCCGCCTTCAGCGGCGGGGTGTTCTGCGCTCTTCACCAGGCCGACTGCGTCGGCGATGTGTTCGCGGCCATCAACAGCGCCTCCACGCGGGCCTTTCCGGCCGAAGGCAGGGAGGAAAGGCGCCGACCGCTGTATCACTGGCTGGCCCTGCCGGCGTTGATCCTGCTGGTGGGTGGGGCCATCTGGGGACGTGCGCGATGATACGTTGCTCGCTCCGCTGGAGCGCCTTCGTGGGCCTGCTAGCACTGACCGGTTGCGGGGAGTCGGATCTGGCGCGCCAGGAGATGGATCTGGGCATCCAGGCGTATGCAGAAGGCGACTTCGGCGCGGCACTGGAACGGTTCGAGGCGGCCGAACGGGCCGGGGGGGAGACTCCCGAAACCCTGTTCGGACGTGGCGTGGCCGCATTCGCGGCGCATGACAACGCGGCAGCAGACCAATACTTCACCCTGGCCCTCGAAACCGCTCCGGCGGAGCTGCGGGCCCTGGTGCACTACAACCTCGGCTCGGTGCGATATCGGCAGACGGTGAACGCTGTGATGAGCTTCGTCAACGGGGATCCGTACCTGCAGGAGGCCATTGAGCAGTACCGGGACGCGCTGACGATTGACCCCAACCTCGAAGACGCCGCCTACAACCTGGAACTGGCGCTGCGCCTGCAGGACGAACTCGCCCGGCGGCTGCTGGTGACCGCCGGCAGCGAAGGCATGGACGAGGGGGAGGCCCGCACCGATCAGGGTGTCGAAACGCCGGAAGGGTGGGATCCTGGCGACGTCACGGCCGCGCAGCCGCAGGCGAATGAGGGCCCGTCAAGGGCCCGGCAGGGAGGCGATCCAGGGGAAGGTGGCCGGAAGGCAGGTCAGGCGACCGGTGCCGACGAGGCGCAAAAAATCGACCTTACGAGCGCGACCGCCCGCGAAATGACTGCCCAGGAAGCGGAGGAACTGATCGAGATGGTACAGGGGCAGCCCGGCAAACAGTCCCAGCGGGCCTCCGGTCGGGAAGCCCGGATGCGGGAGGGGAGCGACGTTCCGATCTGGTAGATCAGAACGTGGTCATGTTCTCCAGCGACTCGCGCTTGGTCCAGCCAATGTATTCGAGGCGCGTGACGTGGCCGCCGCGGCGAGGCACATCTGGAGGCCGAAGCCGCCGATAGCGCTCGACCAGGAAGTGCACTTCAACGAGTTCGTTCTCCTCGCTGACGATCACGATCCACGGCGCCAGAATGTCCTCAATATCGTCAAACGTGATGTATGCACAGGGCAGATCGCCCGGCGTGTCCGTTTCCGCCAGTCGGGCCTCCAGGCTTCGAAAGGCTTCTGGCGTTTTGCAGATCCAGGTCGGTTTGGAGAAAGTGAAGTTGTTTTCAAAAGTGTTCCTGGCGGACGCCTGCGATGCGATGAGCAGCAGGAGGACGCATCCCAACAAACGTAGTGCGGTCATTTCCAGTTCGCCTCCTCAAATGCCAGCGTCTCGAGAAAGGCACCGATCTGGCTGATCTGGTCGAAATCGAGATATTCCCCGAACGGCGGCATCTTCGGGAGTTTCCCGACCGCCACCACCTCGATGAATTTCTCGTATCCCCAGAACCATTTCCGCAGGTCAAAGGCCCATTTCCCCCAGCGGGGCGATACGCCGTCCGCCTTGAAGCCGTGGCACTGTACGCACCAGCGCCCGTACAGATGTGCTCCCGCGTCAATGGCTTCGGGATCTCCCGAAAGAGGGTTGCCGGATTCAATCTCCACGGGATCGGGAACCTCGTCGTTGGCGGCCCATCCCGGGGGGACGAGGCCGACGAGCGCCCCGGTCACGAGGGCAAGAGAGAGGACAAGCGAGAACTTCATGGGCGGTGCAGCCAGGCAGATGGAGCGCAACGGATCGCGAGCAAGACGGAACAACAAGGACGGGTGGCGGGCTGGGAGCCCGCCACCCGCTTGAGATTAGATCGCCCTAGTTGAGGGTGAAGGCGACCAGGAGAGCGCTACGCCGGTAGTCGGCCGTCTCTCCGGCAAAGGCACCCGCAAGCATGCCAAGTCCCACGTAGGAGCCGTGGCCCGTCGCTACCGCGACGTACTGCTTGCCGCCGACACCGTACGAGATGATCCCGCCGTTCGTGCCCGATCCAAGGTTGAACGTCCACAGAACGTCACCGGAGGCCGAATCAATCGCTTCCAGGTTGCCGTCATAGGCTGCGTTGAACACCAACCCGCCTGCCGTCGTCATGAGGGCCGAGTGCGGAATGATGTCGTAGCGGCGTTCCCACAGGATCTCGCCCGAGAGCGGCATCCGGGCCACCAAGCGACCATGCGCCTTGTCGGCTTCGGGATCAGCCTGAATCCATTCCGCTGCCATGTAGACCTGCGCGTAGGGCTCGGTGATCCGCGTGGCCTCACCGGCGGAAATCGGACCAGAGCCGTCCTTGTGGGCGATGGTCAGCCACATGCACCATTCCTGGACAACCCGGATGTGCGCACCAGTTCCGGGGTCAAACGCACCGGCGTTCCAGCTGTGACCGCCGTCAATGGCGGGACAGACCAGGGTCTTCTCGCCGGCCACGGGCCACAGCATGTTCTCGAATTCACCCGTTTCAAGGTTGAATCCCGACGTCCAGTTCTGATGGTTCATCGCGGAGTAGACTGCCAACGGCTGGCCGCTCGCAGCGTCGTGCACGTGGTTGAACCCGCTCTTGCCCGGGTGCAACACCATCCGACGGCCGTCCGCCTCGAAGATCACGTACTCGCCCGGCGAGGCGTCGTAGTCGTACGGGTCACTCGGGGCTTCCTGGAAGTACCAGTTCAGCTTGCCGGTATCCAGGTCAAGCGCCACGGTCGACGACGTGTAGAGGTTGTCGCCAGGCCTGTGCGCGTCCGCGTTCGGGTTGCGACAATCGGCGCCACAGTAGTCATAATCCGGGTTCGGGTTACCGGTGCCGATGATGATCTGACTATTGTCGAAGTCGACGGTACCGGGCTGCCAAGAGCCGCCGCCGCCGTACAGCCACGAGTCGCCTCCCCATGTGGCGAGAGCTGCTTCGTCGCCGCGTCCGGTCGTGTAGAACGTCCAAACGACTGACCCGTCCTGCGGGTTGATCCCAAAGATCCGGCCCTCCACGGGGTATTCGCCGCCGTTCTGGCCGATGATCATCAGGTCATCCCTGACGTAGGTAGCGGCACCGCTGAAGCCCGCCGTGATCTTCGCCGAATCGACAATCGCCTGGTCCCACATGACGGAGCCGTCTTCCTGGTTCAGCGCGACGATCCGCCCGTCAGCGAGCCCCATGTAGACGCGTCCGCCACCCACAGCGAGGCCGCGTGTGTGCGAGAAGAACGAACGGGCCACAACGGCCTCGTTCATCTCGGGCACGTACGCCCAGAGCCGCGCACCGGTTTCCGCGTCCAGCTTCATCACGGACGAAGGGTTGTACGCAACGTACATTGCCCCGTCCAAAACAAGCGGAGTGCTTTGCAGGCCGCCGGCGCCGACATCGGCTCCGCCCGGTTGGAACAGCCACGCGACACCGAGGTCGCCAACGGTTTCCTTGTTAATCTCGTCGAGGGGCGAATAGCGCCAAGCCTTGTCGACGGTGCGGTGATAGGCGCACCAGTTTTCATCAGCGCAGTTGACGATCTCGTTTCCGTGATCCATCGCGCTAGCCGACGACACAAACAGCGCAGACGCCAACGCTACAGAGGCCGCGGCCGAAACGGCCGTAGCCACGCGGGTTAGAATTTGCATATTGTCCTCCCAAGGAATTGCGCAGCCAGCCCGTCAGTCCGGGTCTTGGCCGGCAACAGCTTGAGCCTAATTCCGTGACCGACCGTCCGCAATATGTTCTTTGAATGCTCCTTGGGTTGCCTTTTTCGCTGGACTTCTTCCTTAGGCGTCGAACGCGTCCAGGACCAGTCGAAGGGGAAGAAGAAGCGCGTGTCGCGGGTTCGCGTCCGGTTGGATCCTGATCCGCCGACTCACGGTACCCGGCGCCTCTTTGAGGGCGGAGAGCCATGCTCGACCTTGCCAGCGAGTGCCGGTGAACAGCATGCCAAGTGCGGGATTGCGGGCGGCGAACGCCACGTGGGCTTCGCCTTCCAGAGACCACAGCCGAATGCCCACGCCGACCAGGATCTCCGCATCGTCGGTCCGGATCGCGTGGGCGATAGTGATGTCGGTGGGGTCTCCGGCGCCACATCGCCCGAGATGAAGGAGACACTCGCGCCAGTTCTCCAGAGCTGGTGGAACGTCGTGAAGATGGTCGGCAGGCGGCGCACCTGACGGGTTCCCCGGCCACACCGATTCGGCCGGAAGTGAACTGAACGGGTACGGAAGAAGGTCCGTCCGATAGAGCAGGAAATCGAGAATCGACCCGAGCAGCGCCTTGATCGCGTCGGCGAGTTGCGCGACTCGTGGATTGCGTTGGCTACCCCAGAGATGGAACCCGAACTGCGTCACGGCGAGCAGCAGCAGCAGGGGAAGCAGGACATAGCCGACCGCTCCGAACGCGATCATGGCGAGCAACCGTTTCCACGGTTGCTCAGGACCTAGCACCATGGGCGGGTCCATAGGCATGGCGATCTCCCGGCAGCTGCCATGACGAGCCCCATTCTGCGCATTTGGTCCGAGAATTCCAAAATCGGGCACACGGGGCAGCAGATGGAGCGCCGGCGGCCGGCGAGTACCGCACCCCACGGCCCGATCCGACCAACTAGGGTAGGATTGGGCAGCGACAGCCATGTGAGGAAGCGATCGATGCCAACTCGCGCAGCGGTTTCCCGGCGACGGCTCCCGTCGCGCGCACGGGTGGTCGGGGAACTCAGGGAATTTCTCGGCGAGCGCGTCTCGACGGCGCCGGCGATCCTGGACCAGCATGGCCGCGATGAGTCCTATCACGCGGGGCATAGCCCGGACGTGGTCGTGTTCTGCGAGACCACCGAGGAAGTGGCCCGCACCGTGGCCCTGTGCGCACGGGACCGCATCCCCGTCATCCCATTTGGGACCGGTACCTCGCTCGAGGGACACGTTGCGGCCCTTGAAGGCGGGGTGTGCATTGACCTGGGCCGGATGGACCGGGTGGTTTCCGTCAATCCGGAGGATCTCGACTGCACGGTCGAGGCCGGCGTCACCCGGCGGCGCCTGAACGAGCACTTGCGCGACACGGGCCTGTTCTTCCCCGTAGACCCGGGGGCAGACGCCAGTCTCGGCGGGATGACGGCGACCCGGGCGTCCGGCACCAATGCGGTTCGCTACGGCACCATGCGTGAGCTCGTGCTCGACCTGAAGGTCGTCCTCGCCGATGGCCGCGTCATCCAGACAGGCACGCGGAGCCGCAAGTCCGCGGCCGGCTACGACCTCACGCGTTTGTTTGTCGGGTCGGAAGGAACGCTCGGCATTGCCACGGAGGTGACGCTCCGCCTGTTCGGTCTTCCCGAATCCATCGCTGCCGCCGTCTGCTCGTTCCCGTCGGTGGATGCGGCCGTGCAGACAGTGATCGCCACTGCCCACGCGGGCGTGCCGGTCGCCCGTGTGGAACTGGTGGACGCCTTGTCGATGGAATGCGTCAACCGTTGGGCCAAGACGGACTACGCGGAAACACCCGCGTTGTTTCTCGAGTTCCACGGCACGCCTGCCTCCACAGCCGAGCAGGCGAAGACCGTGTCGGAATTGGCGCGCGAATTCGGTGGCCGGGATTTTGCCTGGAGCGCCAACCAGGAGGAGCGCAACCGGCTGTGGCGCGCGCGGCACGACCTGCTGTATGCGCTAATGGCGCGGTGGCCCGGCCGCAAGTCGTTGACCACAGATGTGTGCGTGCCGATTTCTCGGTTGGCCGAATGCGTGGCGGAGACGAACGCGGACATCGCGGCAAGCACGTCCATCCCCGCACCGATTGCCGGCCACGTGGGGGACGGCAATTTCCATGTCGCCTTCATGGTGGACCCTGACAGCAGTGAGGAGATTGTCGAAGCGTCGGCCCTTCACGACCGTCTGATCCGCCGTGCACTTGTGATGGGCGGCACCTGCACGGGTGAACACGGCATCGGCTACGGCAAGATGGAGTACCTGGAGATCGAACGCGGTGACGGAGTCCGCGTGATGCAGGCGCTCAAGCAAGCCCTGGATCCCGAGAACATCCTGAATCCCGGGAAAATCGTGCCGTTTCCCGACCAGCGCACGATTCTCTCGCACGTGGCGTGAGCAGGCCTTCCGGCCGGCCGGAACGATGACACGTGCGTTCCGCACATGGCTGGTATGATGTTTCGGTCCGGCTCCTCCCGACGCGGCACCTGAGCGGCATCGGGGCGTCCGGAGCCGGCTACGGAGGAGACACATGGACTTCAGTTACCTGAGCAGGCGGACGTTCCTGCAAGGTACGGGTACCACGGCGGCCGGGGTCGCGATTACGGGTACCCTCGGTGCTGGTGGCATCGCGGTCGCCGAAGACGCATCCTGGGCCTTTGAGCCGAAGGCCCTCGACGAAACCACGATCCGCGGCCTCATCGCGATGGCGCGGCAGCTCTATCCCCACGATTTTCTGGACGACGGACCGTACGTGAAGGTGGTTGCCGGCCTCGACGCCAGCGCCGCCGAGGATGCGGACCTGCAGACGTTGCTCACCGACGGAGTACGCGGATTGGGCGTCGTGGTGTCTGGCGACGCCTCCCACGGCGTGGCCTTCCACGAGCAGAGCCGGGGGCTGCAACTGCGCGCGATGAAGCGCACTGAGGCAGACAACGGCGCGTTCTTTGAAGCGGTGCGCGGCGCAACCCTTGGCGGCCTCTACGGCAATCCCGAAGTTGCAGCAGCGCTGGGCTTCGAGGGATCCGCGGTTGAACACGGCGGATACCTGGACCGCGGTTTCGACGACATCGACTGGCTGCCGCAGTCTTCCTGACTGCAGAGGGGGATTAACAATGGCTCGTACATACGACCTGAACGACGATAGCGTCGTCGTCATCATTGGTTCCGGAGCCGGCGGCGGCACGCTGGGACACGAACTTTCGGAAAAGGGCATCGACGTGGTCTGCCTGGAGGCTGGGCCGCGGTTGGATCTTGGCGACATCGTGAACGACTGGGGTGAGATGGGCGCCAAGCTCAGTTGGAACGACAAGCGGATCGGTTCGGGAGTGCTCAATCCCGGGTACCCGCTTTGGGTCTGCAAGACCGTCGGCGGCACGACGGTGCACTGGGCGGGCGCCAGCCTGCGCTTCCAGGAGCACGAGTGGAAGGTCCGCACGGTGTACGGCGACGTTCCGGGTGCGACCTTGCTGGACTGGCCCATCGAAGCGGCCGAGATGGACCCGTACTACTCCCGGGCGGAGGACAAGCTGGGGACCACCGGCACGCACGGGATTCCGCGGCTGCCGGGGAACAACAACTACAAGGTCATGGAGTACGGCGCGAAGAAGCTGGGCTACCAGACCGTGCACACGGGCAACATGTCGATCAACCCGGAGCCGCGCGACGGACGTCCTGGCTGTGTCCAGCTGGGCTTCTGCATGGCCGGGTGTGCGATCGGCGCCAAGTGGTCGGTGCTGTATTCGGAGATTCCGAAGGCGGAAGCGACCGGGCACTTCGAACTCCGTCCTGACTCGATGGTGGTTCGCGTCCTGCACGACGATTCCGGCAAGGCGACCGGCGTCGAGTACATGGATGCGGATGGCAACCTGCAGATGCAAAAGGCGCGGGTTGTTGCCGTGGCAGGCAACTCGGTGGAGACGCCGCGCCTCCTGCTGAACTCCGCCAGCGGGATGTTCCCGGACGGCCTGGCGAACTCGTCAGGACAGGTCGGGCGCAACTACATGCGGCACCTGACCGGCACCGTCTACGCGGTGATGCCCGGCGCGGTGCACTTCGACCGCGGTACCCAGATGGCCGGGATCGTGATGGACGAAGTCCGGAACGACACCAGCCGCGGGTTCGCCGGCGGTTACCTGATGGAAACCTTGCCCGGCTTCGGCGTCGCTGCCATCGCCGGCAACGTCGGTGGGATGGCGGTCGATACCCCGGGGACATGGGGACGCGACTACACCCGCGAGGTGATCGAGAACTACCGGAACATGGCCGGGATGTGGCTGGTCGGTGAAGACATGCCGCAGGCGGACAACCGGGTCACGCTCCACGACACGGAGAAGGACCAGTACGGTCTCCCGGTTCCGGTGGTGCACTTCGACGAGCACCCGAACGACCTGGCCATGCGGAACCACGCGTACCGGATGGGAAGTGCCGTCTACGAGGCGGCTGGGGCCAGCAAGACCTACGAGCTCCCGCCGTTCCCGGGCACGCACAACCTCGGCACGTGCCGCATGAGCGCAAATCCGGAAGACGGCGTGTGTGGTTCCACCGGGGCGACGCATGACATCCCGAACCTGTTCATTTCCGACGGCAGCCAGTTCACGACTGGCGCTGCGGAGAACCCGACGCTGACGATTGTCGCGTTGGCGATCCGGCAGGCGGAACTCATGGCCGAGGCCATGCGGACCAACTCGATCTAGGGGTTGTTTCGAGGACTGGGGGCGCGGCGTTGCCGCGCCCCCTGTCATTCCCGCACGTCACGAACCTCCGGAGGTGGCAAGACCGGGTCGGGCCTGAAACGGCGGCCTAATGAACCCGCGCCGTCAGCGCCGCCGCGGCGAGCACCCGTTCGCGGGTGCTGGAGGGGTGCCGTTACCCGTCACACGGTGCCTCCTCGCGGTTTGCTCACCGACCTAGAGTCAACCTAGAGTCATTCCGGAAGGTGCCTGATTGCGCTATCGAACATTGACGCAAATTGGCTGGCGTGGTACTCAACACCGTGATGTGGCGTCGTCCGGCACGGTCGGGCCGGAACGCCTCCAGAAGGAGTAGTCGCCGTGGAAATGAAGAGTACCAAAGAGGGAGACGTGCTCATTTTCGAGCCTGAAGGCCGCATCGATGGAACCAATGCCAGGGACGTTGAGACGGCTTTTCTCGACAAGGTGCGCGGTGGCGAATTGGTCATCCTCGTCGATTTCTCAGAAGTCGACTTCATTTCGAGTGCGGGGCTCCGGGTTTTGTTGATGGTGGCTAAGGAAGTCAAGGCCAGGTCCGGACGAATTGAGTTGTGCTCCATGCGGGACTACCTGAAGGAAGTGTTTGAAGTAAGCGGCTTTAACGCCATCTTCCAGATTCACGAGGCCCGAAGCGACGGGCTGGCGTCGCTGTCGTAGCAGTCCATCAAGCCAGATGATTTAGCGGGCCCCGCCCGCCGCCCAGTCCAGGTGCAGTCCGAATCGCGCGTTGCACGTAGGCGTGCCCTTCTGCCGTCGCGTCAATCAGTGTCTGTCCTTTGGCGATCCCCGCTGCGATGGCGCTCGCCAACGTGCAGCCGGTCCCATGCGTGTGCGGGGTGTCCAGTCGGTCGGCTGCGAACTCTCGGACCTCCGCTTCGGTGATCAGCAGGTCGGTGACCACCGCGCCGCCGATGTGCCCGCCGGTGATTAGCGCCGCGTGCGCGCCCATCGCGAGCATGCGCCGGCCGGCCGCCAGCATTTCGTTTTGATTGGTGACCGGGCGTCCGGTCAGTCGCGCCGCTTCCGGGGCATTGGGTGTGACCAGGTAGGCCCGGCGTACCAGCCGTTCGCGGAGCGTTGCGTCCGCGTCCGGCTCGAGCAACGTTTCACCCGAACTCGCGGTCAGCACGGGATCGACGATGAGCGGCGTCCCGGCGGCACAACCGGCGACGGTTTCAAGCACGGCCTCGATCGTTGCCCTCGTGCAGAGCATGCCGGTCTTGATCGCATCCGCTCCGAGATCCTCGAGCGCCGTCCGCATCTGCAGTGCTACGAGATCCGGGGGAACGTGCAGGGTTCGGTGGATCCGGTGCGTATCCTGCGCGGTTACCGCCGTGACCGCCGACATCGCATAGACGCCCATCGACGTAGCGGTCTTCAGGTCGGCCTGAAGCCCGGCGCCGCCACCTGAATCAGACCCGGCTACAACCAGCAGCCGGCCGAGCCGGCTGCCACTTCGCCGGGTCTGGGGGCGTTGCGTCAAGCGGCGGTCCGGCCGGCCGTGGCAACTGCAGTGGAAATCAGATCGATGATGTCTCGGGCGGCCGGCTCATCCGAGGTCTCGACCAGGACGCGCAGCAACGGTTCGGTACCCGACGTCCGCACGACGAGACGGCCCTTCCCCTGAAGGCGCCGTTCCGCTTCCGTGACCGCCGCCCGAACGGATGGGATGACGAGCGGG
The DNA here is from genome assembly GCA_022824395.1 of Alphaproteobacteria bacterium. Taxonomy (GTDB): domain Bacteria; phylum Pseudomonadota; class Alphaproteobacteria; order TMED109; family TMED109; genus VXPW01. The sequence goes on along the minus strand of JAJDZX010000037.1, from coordinate 151,302 downwards.
TCCTCGTTCCGGCCGTTCGGCAGACGGACGCCGGACAGGTGCTGCGGAACGGCTTCGTATCGGGGCAACAGACCGGATAGGGGGGAACCCGTGCGGGCCATGACGGCAAGCGCCTGCAGTGCCGAGGCGAGCCCGTCTCCCGTCTCACTGTGGTTGCCCAGGATGATATGCCCGGAAGGTTCGCCGCCGACGTTGCATCCGTGCGAGCGCATCCATTGCGATACATGGCGGTCCCCGACCGGCGCACGAAGAAGGTCCAGGTGAAGCGTACCCAGGAAACGTTCGAACCCGAGGTTGGAGAAAGGCGTCCCCACCACCGCACCGCCGGCGAGTTTCCCGCTCTCCAGCCACTCGCGTGCAATCAGCCCGATCAGCCGGTCGCCGTCCACGATCCGACCCTGTTCGTCGGCAAGGACGCAGCGGTCGGCATCGCCGTCCAGCGCGATTCCGAGGTCTGCTCCGGTTTCCCGGACCTGGGCGGCCATGGCCCCCGGGGCTGTCGATCCACAGTCACGGTTGATGTTCGTGCCGTCGGGCGCCACGCCCATGGCCACAACTTCGGCACCGAGTTCCCAGAGTACCTGCGGCGTGACGCGCCAGGCCGCACCGTTGGCGCAGTCCACCACGACCTTGAGACCGTCCAGTCTGAGGTTGGATGGCACGGTGGCCTTGACCCATTCGTTGTACCGGCCAACGGCATCGTCAATCCGCTTGGCCCGGCCGATGTGCGCCGCCACCGCCAGAGAGCTCGGCGCCGGCATCTCCTGCAGGCGCTCCTCAAGTGAACGCTCGACGTCTTCGGAAAGCTTGCGGCCGTCCTGGCCAAACAGCTTGATGCCGTTGTCCTGCCACGCATTGTGCGAGCCCGAGATCATGACGCCCAGGTCACACCGCATGGAGCGGACCAGCATGGGAATCGCGGCCGTCGGGATGGGGCCGACGAGGAACACGTTCATACCGATGGACAGGAAGCCGCTGGTCAGGGCCGTTTCCATCATGTAGCCCGACAGCCGGGTGTCCTTCCCGATGACCACGTGGTGGCGATGGTCGCCACGCGTGAACTCCGCACCGGCAGCGATACCGATGCGCTGGACGAAGTCCGGTGTCAGCGGCGGCTCGTTGGCACGGCCACGAATGCCATCGGTTCCGAAGATGCGTCCCATAGCCCTTCCCGAAACGCTACTGTGGCGCCTTTCTACAGATGGGGCCGTGACCCGTAAACGGGAGCCCGGGGGGTGTCAGGAATGAAAATTACTGCGATCGAGACCGTCTCGCATGCCCGTTTTCCCAACCTCCTGTGGGTGCATGTGCACACCGACGAGGGAATCACCGGCTTGGGCGAGACCTTTTACGGGACGGGTTCCTCCGAGGGTCATATCCACGCGTATGCGTCCAAGCTCCTGCTGGGGGAGGATCCGCTCCAGATCGACCGTCACAGCAAACGGCTGGTCTCCTACATCGGACACTCCGGCTCCGGAGCGGAGGTCCGGGGCAATTCGGCATTGGATGTGGCGCTGTGGGACATCTGGGGAAAGGTGACCGGGCAGCCTGTCTACCAGCTCCTGGGCGGACGAAGCCGCGACGCCATCCGCGTCTACAACACCTGCGCTGGGTACCAGTACGTCCGGACCCACTCCAAGCAGTCCACGGACAGCTTCAACCTGCCCGGCGATCAGCCGGAGGGACCGTACGAAGACCTTCAGGCGTTCCTGACCGATGCCGGTGCACTGGCCAAGAGCCTGCAGGCCATGGGCATCACGGGGATGAAGATCTGGCCGTTCGACTACGCGGCGGAAGCCTCCGGCGGCCATTACATCTCGCCGGCAGACTTGGACCGCGCAGTGGAGCCGTTCCGGAAGATTCGTGACGCCGTGGGCGACAGCATGGACGTCATGGTCGAACTTCACGCCATGTGGGACCTTCCGCAGGCCAAACGGATCGCCGCGGCACTGGAGCCCTGCAATCCGTTCTGGTTCGAGGACCCGATCCGCATGGACAGTCTGCGGAGTCTGAAGGACTTTCGCGATTCCACGCGGGTTCCCACCACGGCCAGCGAGACCCTCGGCAGCCGGGGCCAGTTTCGCGAGCTCCTGGAACTCGGCGCATGCGACTACGTGATGTACGACATCGGCTGGGTCGGCGGACTTTCCGAGGCCCGCAAGATCGCCGCGATGGCCGAGGCCTGGCATCGCCCGGTCGCGCCCCACGACTGCACCGGGCCGGTCATCTTCGCAGCTTCGGTCCACCACGTGATCAACGCGACCAATGCCCTGGTGCAGGAAGTGGTCCGCGCCTTCTACTATGGCTGGTTTCAGGAGGTCGTGACCGACCTGCCGCCGCTCGAGAACGGATTGCTGCGGCCGCTGGAAGGGCCCGGTCTCGGGCTGAACCTCCGGCCCGAGTTCCTCGACGACCCGGACTGCCGGGTACGGAGAACGGACGCTCGCGGCACCACCGGGTGACAGGAGCGGTGGGACCGGTTGGCCCGCAGACAGTCGATCGCCCCGATGTGCCACCGGTTGTAGCCGGTGCCTGGGGCAGCGCGGTTCCTCCGGTGGCCGGATACCCGGCTGGCGGGGGTGTTCGCTAGACCTGGCCAGGGTGGTCGTCGAGATCCGGTGCCCCATCGGCCATCGATCGGCCGAGAGCCTCCCACACGCGCAGCGCTTGCCGGGTTTCCGCGACATCGTGAACGCGAACCAGGTTTGCGCCCTGGCCGGCGGCATGGAGCGCGATCGCCAGGGAACCGCCGAGCCGGTCCATGACCGGTGCATTGCAGTCCAGGCGCCCGATGATGGACTTGCGGGATGCCCCCACCATGAGACCGTGACCCAGGCAGTGGAACATGGGCAGCCAGGTCAGGAGCGCCAGGTTATGGGCCTGGTTCTTTCCGAACCCGAGACCTGGATCAACGACGATCCGATCGGGCGAAAGACCGGCTGCACGGGCCCTCTGCACCGCTCCGGAAAGGTCCGCATAGACCTCGCACGGGGCGTGCCTGTAGTGCGGCCGGACCTGCATCGTCGGCGGAGTGCCGCGCATGTGCATCAGCACCACGGCCAGCCCCAGGCGTGCGACGGTTCGGGCGCTCTCGGGTGAATGCGATAAGGCCGTGACGTCGTTCACGATGGCGGCGCCTGCGGCTGCGGCAGCCCGCATGGTCTCGGGATTGCGCGTGTCGACCGAAATCACCGCGCCGTGTTGGTGCAACGCCTCGATGACGGGCACCACGCGCCGAATCTCGTCCGCCACCGGCACCGGCGCAGCTCCCGGCCGGGTAGATTCTCCGCCCACATCGAGGATGTCGGCGCCAGCCTCAAGCATGTCGCGTCCGTGCGCGATCGCCCGTTCTCGCGTCAAGTACCGGCCACCGTCGGAGAAGCTGTCCGGGGTCACGTTGACCACGCCCACGATGCGGGTGCGATCGAGCGCGACACCTGCAAAGGGAGCGCGCGCGGACGTGAGGGCGTGGCGGTGTGCCCGATGCCGGTCGCCGTCTAGCGCGGACAGGGGCAGCGGGCGCAGCGACGGCGCCGTCTGGCCGGGGACGACTTCGTCGACGGCGGCAAATCCCATGGGGCCGCCAGCCAAGGGCAGCCGTCCCGCGGCGGGACGGGCGAGGTGCGAGAGATCCCGCGGTCGGAGCAGTACGGGGGTTGCGCCTTCCGTCAGCCGCGGACCAGGTGCATCAAGCGTTTTCGGGCTGCGCCGCGCCCTCCGCCTGATCATCTGATGCGCCGCTTTGCGGCACCGACGAACGTCGGCCCGTTTCCGGCGCCGCATCATCGTCGTCGTCACGGAGAATGGACCGCCCGGACAGCACTGCTTCGACCTCCTCGGCCGTCAACGTCTCGTATTCGAGGAGGCTTCCGGCCAGGGCGTGCAGCTGGTCGACGCGGGCTTCCAGAATCGTCCGCGCGGTGGTCTCGCCGTCCTCGACGATCCGGCGAACTTCTTCGTCGATCATCCGAGCGGTCTGATCGGACATGTTGCGCTGTTCTGCCACGGAGTGACCGAGGAAAATCTCCTCCTGGTTGCTTTGCAGGCGGATCGGGCCCAGCCGTTCGCTGAATCCAAACTCCATCACCATCCGGCGCGCCAGATTCGTCGCCTGCTGGATGTCGTTGCCGGCGCCGGTGGTGATGTGGCGCTTGCCGTAGATGAGCTCCTCGGCAATGCGCCCGCCAAACAGGCCGGCGATCTGCGCTTCCAGCTCGATCTGGGTGTGTGCGTATTTGTCCCGTTCGGGCAACCACATGGTGACACCGAGTGCCCGCCCGCGCGGAATGATCGTGACCTTGTGGAGCGGCTCATGCCCTTCCACGTTCAGCATCACGATCGCATGCCCCGATTCGTGATAGGCGGTCATCTTCCGCTCGTCTTCCGTCATCACCATCGAGCGCCGCTCGGCGCCCATCATGACCTTGTCCTTGGCCTGCTCGAACTCGGCCATGCCGACGGACCGGCGGCCCTTGCGGGCTGCTAGGAGGGCAGCCTCATTGACCAGGTTCGCGAGATCGGCCCCCGAGAAACCAGGCGTGCCGCGGGCAATGGTCCGGATGTTGACGTCGTTGCCCACCGGCACCTTCCGCATGTGCACGCGGAGGATCTTCTCGCGACCGACGATGTCCGGGTTGGAGACGACGACCTGGCGGTCGAAGCGGCCCGGGCGAAGCAGCGCCGGGTCCAGCACGTCGGGCCGGTTGGTCGCCGCGATCATGATGACGCCTTCGTTGGCCTCGAAACCGTCCATCTCGACCAGCAATTGGTTGAGCGTTTGCTCGCGTTCATCGTTGCCGCCGCCCAAGCCTGCGCCACGTTGCCTGCCGACCGCATCGATTTCATCGACGAACACGATGCAAGGGGCGTTCTTCTTCGCCTGCCCGAACATGTCACGGACCCTGCTCGCCCCGACGCCGACAAACATCTCGACGAAATCGGAGCCTGAGATCGTGAAGAACGGCACGTTCGCCTCACCGGCGACCGCCCGGGCGAGCAAGGTCTTTCCGGTCCCGGGCGGACCCACCAGCAGCACGCCCTTGGGAATGGAGCCTCCCAGACGCTGAAACTTCTGCGGGCTCTTCAGGAACTCCACGATTTCCTGCAGCTCTTCCTTTGCCTCATCGACTCCGGCGACGTTCTCGAAGGTGACGCGCTGCTGATTCTCGGTAAGCAGGCGCGCGCGCGATTTTCCAAATCCGAACGCCTTGCCGTTGCCTGACTGCATCTGGCGCATGAAAAAGATCCAGATGCCGATGAACAACAGCATCGGCAGCCAGTTGAGCAGCAGGCCAACCACCGGCGAGACGCTGCTTTCTTCCGGCGCGGCGCGCACGGCAACGTCGTGTTCGCGCAGCAGGGGAAGCAGGCTGGCGTCCTCGAGACCGTACGTCGTGAACCGCTGGCCATTCCGGTAGAGGCCGTCGATCACGCGCCCGCTGACGATGACGGACTTGACCTGCCCGGTCTCCACGTTCTCGACGAACGTCGAGTAGTCGATTTCGGCGGCATTCTGCTGCGTGCTGCTGTTGAACAGGTTGTAGGCGGTAACCACGACCAGCCCGATCACGATCCAGAGTGCAAGGTTGCGGGCAAAACCGTTCATGGTGTCCTCAATTGCCAGCGTTCCGACTGGACCCGGTCTCCGGTCTCGACGACACGGCGGCCAGCAGCCTGGATCGGGGGTCGAAAACGGCCTGTATCCTGTTGCGGAGACGTTTGTCCCGCCACCAGTTTAGGTGGGGCACGGCGGCCAATCCGTCAAGATCACGGAAGGCCGGCAGTGTAGCAAGATGGGCACGGCACGCGCCGGGACCGGGTAACGGCCCGGGGAGACAGCGGAGGTCGTCCGGGCCAAGGGCACCGACCGTCAGATTTCCGATCCGGATGTCGGTCGCGATCCGGAAGCGGTTGTCCCACACTGACTTCGGGAACTGCAGACGGATCGGACCGGAGACGGCTCTCGGCTCCCGCGTGGCGATGAGCCGGCCGCTGTCCAGCGCGAGGACGGCGCCCCCGAGCGTGGACCTGCCCAGGGTGTCGCTGTTGATGCGATCCAGGATCCGTCGAAGGGACCGGGTGCGGGGCGGATAGCCTCGGCCCGTGACCGCCTGCACCACCGCCGCCACGGTTCGCAGGGCCAGCGGGTCGGGCAGGGCCATTAATGCAGCGTGCCCGATGGCAATGAACCCCAGCGGCGAGACGAACACCGAGTCGCGCAGACGGCCGGCGGTCGCGCGCTCGGCGAGAGCATCCAGTCGGCGGAAACTCTTGGCGGCGCGGGCTAGGCTGGCAGCTGCCGGCAGGAACGGGGCGGAATTGCCCATGAGGTTGCGGAGGCGGTTCCGGGTGTAGCGCATGTCCCGGTTGGACGGATCCTCCACGAAGGTGCCTCCGCGAAGTTCCAGGGTCGCGTGCAGGCGGGCCTTCGGGACACCGAGGAGCGGCCGCACGAGTTCGACCGTTTCCGTCGGGGTGCGCACGCGCATGCACCCCAGACCCTGGACACCGCTGCCCGCGGCGAGGCGCATGAGGAAGGTCTCGGCCTGGTCTTCGAGATGATGCGCGAGCAGGAGCTCGCTGACGCCGGCGCGCTGGCACCACGCGCCCATCAGTTCGTAGCGGGCCGCGCGCGCCGTTTCCTGAATGCGCCGTGTCACGGCCCCGTGATGCCAGACCAGGGTCTGATGCCGCAAGCCGATTCCTCTGGCCCGCGTCGCGACCGTGCCGGCCTCGGCGGCGGATTCCCGGCGGAGGCCGTGGTCAACGGTCAGTGCGGTGATGGCCCCTCGCCGATTTCCCGCCCACGCTGCCACCAGGTGGGCCAGTGCCATGCTGTCGGCTCCGCCCGAGACGGCGATCGCCAGAGAACTACAGCGGCCGGGGGAGAGCCCGGCCGCCGCCGCCAGGCGCTCGAATTCCCCCGGCGCAATCGCTTGCCGCGCTGTCCGGGGGTCAGTTACAGCCAGCGCGCTCACGGCCGAGGACAGCCCGGTCACGCGTGCGCTTCGAAGCGTCGGGGAAGTCCGACTCGAGGCGTTGAAAGGCTTGACACGCGTCGTCGTTCTTGCCCAGCGCCATCAGCGAGAGCCCCAGCTTGAGCAGAATGTCGGGAGCCTTTTGCTTGTCGGGGGCGCTTCGGAACCCGCGGGCGAACTCGGCTGCCGCTTGCTCGTACTGTTCACGCACGTAGTGGCTTTCGCCAAGCCAGTAGTACGCGTTGTCCGTCAGGGTGCTGTTGGGGTAGTTGCGGATGAACTCACGGAAAGCGACCTCCGCCGCGGCATAGTCCGCTAAGCCGAGCAACTCGTACGCCCGCCGGTAGCTGGCTTCCTCATCGTCAAACTGCGTGACTGGGACTGGCGGCGCTTCCGCGACTGGTACCGGCTGTCCTTCCGCCGGCGCCGTGTCCCCGGTTCCCGGCTCCTCGCCGGCGCCGGCGGCCTGCACGGGCGCCTGCTGGGGCGGCGCTGCGTTTGGTTCCGCCCGCGCCTCTTCCAGCTGTCGAAGTTGTCCGCGAATCTGATCAAGGAGATGACGGTTCTCCTGCATCGCCCCGGTTACGGCACGCAGGGAATCTTCAAGTTCCTGCAGGCGCCGCGCTTGGCTCGCAATCGCTTCGGCCTGGCGCGACAGGGCCTCGAGCCTGGTCTCCAGTGCTTCGAGCCGCGCATCGTCCGCCTCCTGGGAAACGGCGGGACCGGCGAGTACTGCGGCCCAGAGGCCCGCCGTCACGACTGCTGCAGCACGCCGGATCACGGATTGATGACGGTGATCGCGACCCGGTTCTGGCGCCAAGCGTCTTCGTTGTGGCCGGCGACTTCAGGGCGCTCCTTCCCATAGGAGAGCGTCGAGATCCGGTCGGTCGCTACCCCGAGCGACACGAGATAGGTCTTGACGGCCTCGGCGCGACGTTCGCCGAGCGCGATGTTGTATTCCCGGGTACCGCGTTCGTCGCAATGCCCCTCGATCGTGACCGTCAGCGCCGGGGCGCCAAGCAGGAGCTCGCTCTGCGCACGAAGCGTTGCTTCTCCCTCGACGCCAATGGCGCTCTTGTCATAGTCGAAGTAGACCCGATCGCCAGCCTCGATCAGATCGACCTCAGCCTGCTCTTCAGGAGTCAACTGGGTGACGCCGGCCATCTCTTCGGTTTCGATATCGATGTCCTGCTCGGTAATGTCGGTGAGATTCGTTCCATCAACGACTTCCGCCGGGCTGGCGGTCGGTTCTTGCTCGGACGGGCTGCCGCAGGCGGCAAGCGCCAGCGCCACGCCGAGGGCCACAAGGATTTGGGTAGGCCGATGCATTGCTGAATCCTGCGTATCGTATGAGGCGATCACCGAGATAGTGGACGGGCGGGCGGAAGAATGCAGCCGCCGCATCGAGGGACTCGTCCCGGCTTTCAGGACGATAAAAGAAAACTAGGGTGGCGACAACGACTTGGGCACCCCGGCACCCTCGCGCGCGCTCACCCCAACACCGGCCCCGCCCCATCACACCGGGGGGTGAAACCGGCGTGGCCGACGGGCCTGTGAGAGCGACCGGCCGGGACCCGGGATGGGGGCCGTGTTGTAGCCGTGGCAAGTCGCTGAACGCCGGCGGAAGCGCGCATGGTAGAACTAGGGCAGCGGCGCGGCTGCTGACCCACCGACGCGACGGGGCTCACCGAGGACGAAGCGATGACCGCACTTACCGACACTATGCGGAGGGATTTCGAAGACCGCGGCTTCATCACGCTGAAGGGCCTCTTCTCGGAGGACGAAATCGCAGCCGTGCGAGCGGAGATCGGGGCAGTCGCGTCTCGGACGGGCCCGGAGGTCGTGTACGAGTTGGAATCGGATTCCGTGCGGATGGTCTACGGTGCCCACCGGCACAACGAGGCGTTCAGCCGCCTTTCGCGCCATCCGCGCTGGCTGGAGCCGGTTCAGGCCCTGATGAGTGGGCCGGTCTACATCCACCAGTCGCGCCTCAACACGAAGGCCGCATTCCGTGGCGGGCCCTGGACGTGGCACCAGGACTACGCCACCTGGTCGGACCGCGACGGACTCCGGGAGCCACGCGCCTTCATGGTCGCGATCCTGCTGGACGAGGCCAGTTCCATCAACGGGCCGCTCATGCTGGTGCCGGGCTCCCACCACCGAGGGTTGATCGCCACGGCCGAGGACAACCACGAATCGCCCAGCTACACGGTGTTCCAGATCAGCGAGGAGGATCTCACGCAGATTGTCGCCACGGGCGGTATCGAGCCGTTCGTCGGCCCTCCCGGGTCGGTTCTGATCAGCCACGCCAACATCGTCCACGGCTCGGCGGGCAACATCACTCCCTGGCCGCGGCGCATCTTCTATCTCAACGTCAGCGCCGTCGACAATCCGCCCACCAAGTTCGAGCGTGCCGAGCACCTGTGTACGCGTGATTGGAGTGGGATCAGGCCTCTGAACGACGACTGCCTCCTCACACTCGGGAGCGACACGCCGCCGCACCCGCCGGCGTAGGCCAACCCGGATCCCCCCCGGTCCAGCCGGGCCTGCCGGACCGGGAACAGGACTGCGCGCGGCTCCCTTCTCGAGGTCTCCCGACGGCGCGTGTCCAAAACCTCTGCCCGGCACCGAGCCGCCGGCCGGGACGGCGAGCCGTACCGCCAGCGGGACCTAGCCCGTGACTGCTTCCCGCCGGTCGCCCGTCACCGACGTTTTGCCGCCGCCGTGCAGGCGGCTGTCGCCCAGGGGGTGCGGGAGTCGGCAGTGTTCGCTCAGGGCCAAGCCCGGGGACGGGTGGCAGTCTGCGCTGGTGGTGTCCGCGACCCTTCCGCCGAGGACCGGCCGCTACTCGGGTTCCGCTTCGGCGAACTCCACGATCACGTCGTCGGCAGCGATGTTGTCACCTTCGCTTACGCCGACCCGTCGGATGACACCGTCGCGTTCGGCTCGAAGCTGGTTTTCGGCCTTCATGGCCTCCACCACGGCTACCACCTGCCCCGCCCGCACCACGTCACCCGTGGCGACCGCAATCGAGAGCACCAGTCCCGGCATGGGGCTGCACAGCTGGTTCGAACCATCCGGCGGGACCTTCTTCGGCATGTGCACCGCGAGCGCAGCCGTTTCCGGCGTGCGGACCAGGGCATGGGCCGTCACGCCGGCATGCGTAAACGTCCATCCCTCCACCGCGGGGTCGACCTGGATGACCACCGGTTTTGCGTTCACCCGGCCGTGAAACACGGGCTGCCCCGGTAGCCAGGCGCTTCTCACGGCCAGCTGGCGGCTGCCGACCTCCACATCGTACCCGCCCTCGGCTGCCGAGACCCTGCAGGGGAGATCTTCATCCCCCAGCACGACGACGACTTGCCGCGCGTGCGCCGTCGGCATGATCCTGGCCTCCTCGGTCAGGTACGCGAATGTGGCCGCGGCGGTGATCACGTCCCTGATTTCTCCCTCGGGAGGGTTCGGCCGATAGCCGTCGGGGTATTCGGAATCGAGAAAGCCGGTGTCAAGCTCACCAGCCTCGAACCTGTCGGTTCGGGCCACGTTGGCCAAGAATGCGACATTGGTTCGGGGCCCGCGGATATAGAACCCGTCCAGGGCGGTCTGCATCGAACGCACGGCATGCCGGCGATCACTGCCGTACGCCACCACCTTGGCAATCATCGGGTCGTAGTGCGAGGTGATTTCGGAACCTTCCACGACCCCGGTGTCAATCCGGAGTTCCTGCTGCCCGGCTGGGGACGGCACGACCAGCCGGCGGATGCGCCCGATGGAGGGTACGAAACCCCGTTCCGCGTCCTCCGCATAAACCCTTGCTTCAATGGCCCAGCCGGTGGCAGGCCGCACATCCTGCTGGCCAAAGCGGAGCGGCTCGCCGGCGGCAATCCTGAGCATCTCCTCCACGAGGTCGACGCCGGTCACCAGTTCCGTCACCGGATGTTCAACCTGCAGACGGGTGTTCATCTCGAGGAAATGGAACCCTCCCTCCGGATCGACGATGAACTCGACGGTACCTGCCGAGCGGTATCCGACTGCCCGGGCCAGCGCGACGGCCTGCACCTCCATGCGCTCCCGGAGTTCGGCGTCGAACCGAGGCGCCGGAGCTTCTTCAAAGACCTTCTGGTGCCGGCGCTGGATGGAGCACTCGCGCTCACCAAGTGAAATGCACTGCCCGTGCGCATCGGCGAGGATCTGAATTTCGATATGGCGGGGATTGGGGAAGTAGCGCTCGACGAACACCCGCGCGTCGCCGAAACTGGATTGCGCCTCGCCCGACGCCAGCGGGAACAGTTCGCGGACTTCGGCATCGTTGCCGGCTATGCGCATGCCCTTGCCGCCGCCCCCTGCAGCAGCCTTCAGCATCACGGGATAACCGATGGAGCCGGCCATGGCAGCCGCTTCGGCGCCGGACGCCGCCGGCTCGGCGTTGCCGGGAACGACGTTGACGCCTGCACCGGTCGCCAGTTTCTTGGCGGCCAGCTTGTCGCCCATGATGTCGATGGCGTCGGCAGGAGGCCCGACGAAGGCGATGCCGGCTTCTTCGACGGCGCGGGCGAATGCCGCGTTTTCCGAAAGGAAGCCGTACCCGGGGTGGATGGCATCAGCCTTTGTCTTGCGCGCAGCGGCCAGGATGGAATCGAACCGTAGATAGCTCTGGCTAGCGGGGGCGGGGCCGATCCCGATCGCCTCGTCCGCGGTTTCCACGTGCAGCGCGTTCTGGTCGGCCTCGGAAAAGACGGCAACGGTCTTGATGCGCATCCGCTGGCACGTGCGGATGATCCGACACGCGATCTCGCCGCGATTCGCGATCAGGACTTTCCGGAACGGCCGGATCCGCCGGCGGGGCTTCACAGCGGGATGTTTCCGTGCTTCTTCGGCGGGTTCGTAAGGCGCTTGTCTCGGAGCATCTTCAGAGAGCGGGCGATTCGGGTTCGCGTTTCGCGCGGAAGGATGATGTCGTCAATGTACCCTCGACTGGCTGCGACAAAGGGATTTGCGAATTTGCGGCGATATTCGTCCGTGCGCTGCTGGATTTTGTCGGGATCACCCATGTCCGCCCGGAAGATGATCTCGACGGCACCTTTCGGCCCCATGACAGCGATCTCCGCAGTCGGCCAGGCCAGGTTGATATCGCCTCGGAGGTGTTTCGACGCCATGACGTCGTAGGCACCGCCGTATGCCTTTCGGGTAATCACGGTGATCTTGGGGGAAGTGGTCTCTGCATAGGCGAACAGGAGTTTGGCGCCGTGCTTGATCAGACCGCCGTACTCCTGGTCGGTTCCCGGCAGGAAGCCGGGGACATCCACGAACGTGACGATCGGAATGTCGAAGCAGTCGCAGAAACGCACGAAGCGGGCAGCCTTCCGGCTGGAGTCGATGTCGAGACAGCCCGCGAGCTCCATCGGCTGATTGGCCACCACGCCCACGGTTCTCCCCGCAACGCGGCCGAAGCCAATCAGGATGTTGCCGGCAAAGTCAGGCTGGATTTCGAAAAAGTCGCCCTCGTCGAGGACCTTTTCCAGTACCTCCCGCATGTCGTACGGCTTGTTGGGTTGCACCGGAACCAGCGAATCGAGGGACGGCTCGTCGCGGTCGGCGGGATCGGCCGTCTCGCGGACCGGCACGCCATCACGATTCGAAAGCGGCAGGAACTGGAACAGGCGCCGGACCTGTGAAAGGGTTTCCAGGTCGTTGTCAAACGCGAGATCGGCGACCCCGGACTTGGCGGTATGGGTCCGGGCGCCACCGAGCTCTTCGTGCGACACCTCCTCCTGAATCACGGTCTTCACGACGTCCGGGCCGGTAACGAACATGTAGCTGGTGTCGCGCACCATGCAGATGAAGTCGGTCATGGCCGGCGAATAAACGGCGCCACCTGCGCAGGGACCCATGATCACGGAGATCTGCGGGACCACGCCCGAGGCCAGCACGTTTCGCTGAAACACCTCGGCGTAGCCGCCAAGTGACGCGACACCTTCCTGGATGCGCGCCCCGCCGGAGTCATTCAGGCCGATCACGGGCGCACCGACCTTCATGGCCTGGTCCATCACCTTGCAGATCTTTTCCGCATGGGCCTCCGACAGCGAGCCGCCGAACACCGTGAAATCCTGGCTGAACACGAACACCGGGCGCCCGCCGATCTCGCCCCACCCGGTCACGACGCCATCGCCCGGAATCGTTTGCCGCTGCATGCCGAAATCACCGCTCCGGTGCTCGACAAACATGTCAAACTCCTCGAAGGATCCAGGGTCCAGCAGCGCGGAAAGACGTTCCCGTGCGGTCAGCTTTCCCTTGGCGTGTTGCTTCTCGATGCGCGCGGTGCCGCCACCCAGATGGGCATCGCGCCGTTTTCGCCGGAGAGTTCGTAGGACGTCTTGCATGGCATTCTTGCGCGGGAGTTCACCGAAGCGGGGGGCTGGCGGCAATCAGGCGAGGCCAGGTTCGCAGGAAACGCTCCTGTGATCGGAACCCTGGACGGAACGTGCCGCAGCGGCGAAGCCAACCGCTGAGTTGCCACCGGGGCCATGCTATCAGATGTCTGCCGCGACCTTCGGCTGCCGCCGGGACTACGGGCGCGTAAGCTTGAGCTCGATCCGCCGGTTACGACGAAGTGCCGCGGGGTTGGTACCAGGATCGATCGGCTGGAACTCGCCGAAGCCGGCAATCGAGAGCCGCTCAGGGGGCAGGCCGTTGTCGAGGAGGATGCGGGCGACCGCGGTGGCCCGCGCTACCGACAGCTCCCAGTTGGAAGGAAACTGCTCGGTGGCGATCGGGTCGGTATCGGTATGGCCCTCGATTTGGAGGATCCAGGGCAAGTCATCCGGGATATCCTCCGCCAGGGCCTTCAGGGCGGCAGAGACTCCGGTGATTTCGTCGCGGCCGCTCGGACCGATTTCCGCCGAACCGCTCGCGAACAGCACTTCGGACTGGAAGATGAAACGATCGCCCACGATCCGGACGTCCGCGCGGTTCCCGAGGATTTCCCGGAGGCGTCCGAAGAACTCCGAGCGATAGCGTGCCAGTTCGCTGACCCGGGTGGCGAGCGCAGCGTTGAGCCGCTTGCCGAGCTCGACAATCTGGATCTCCTTGGCCTCGCGGTCGGCTTCGGCTGCATCGAGGAGCCGTCCCAGTTCGTCGAGCCGGGCACGGACGTCGGCGAGCTGGCGGTTCAGCGTGATCGCCTGCTCCCTTGCCGCCTCCGACAGGGCCCGTTCCTGCTCGAGATCCGCTTCCGATTGCAGGAGGTCCGTCCGGGCCGCCGCCGCCACCGCGGCAAGTTCGGCCAGCCTTTGTTCGAGCTGGTCCTTGTCAAGTGCGAGATCCCGGGTCTGGTCAGCTAGATTCTGCTCCGAAGACCGCAGCCGGCTGACGTCGGCACGGAGGTCCCGCGCACTGCCGCGCAATCGCTCGATCTCCTCCCGCAGTTCGATTTCTTGCAACTGCGCCGTTTCTAGCGACCGACGCAGCGTCCCGACTTCCGAAGACAGGTCCCGGTTGCGGGCCTGGAGGCCGGTTTCCAGCGTCCCGGCTTCCTGCAGATCGCGAGAAAGCCGCTCGAGGTCCGTCGTCAGTTGCTCGTTCTCCGACTGAAGGTTCAGTCCCAGCGCCTCGGCGGCCTCCAGAGAAAGCGTGAGCTTCTGGAAATCCGCGCTCAGCGAGTCGTTTCTCGCCTCCAACTCGGTGCTGCGGGCCTCCGCTGTCGCGAGGGCCTGCGCCAACTCTTGAAGCTCGGTCGCGAGCGAATCGTTCTGGGCCTCGAGTTCGTCGCCTCGACCGCGCGTCTCGGCCAGTGCCTGCGTCAGCCGCCGGATATCGGCGTCAAGAGATTCGTTCGCAGTCTGCAGGTCGTCGCCGCGGGTCTCCGCGGCTGTCAGTGCCTGCGTCAACTGCCGGACGTCGGTGTTGAGGGTTTCGTTCGCGGTCTGCAGGTCGTCGCCGCGGGTTTCCGCCGCCGCCAGCGCCTGCGTGAGCTGCCGAATGCTGGCGCGAAGGGACTCGTTCTCATTCTGCAGGTCGTCGCCTCGGGATTCCGCTGCCGCCAGCGCCAGCCCGAGGCGCTCGACATCGTCGCCCAGCGATTCGTTTCGTGCCTGCAGTTCGTTGCCGCGGTTCCGGGTCGCCTCTAGCGCTGCGCTCAACTGCCGAAGGTCGGTGTTGAGAGTCTCGTTCTCGTCTTGAAGGGTGTCGCCACGGGCCTCCGCCGTGGCGAGGGCCTGCGAGAGTTGCCGGGCGTCAACCACCAGGGCCTCGTTCTGGGCTTGAAGATCATGGCCACGAGCCTCAGCAGACATCAGTGCCTGCGCCAGCTGCTGGACGTCGGCTTCCAGAGTGTCGTTCTGGGCCTGCAGGTCGTCGCCGCGGGTGCGGGCTGCCGCCAGTTCGTCGGCGAGCTGCCGGACGTCGGCGTCGAGGGTTTCGTTTCGCGTCTGGAGGTCGTCGCCGCGGCTCTGGGCGGCAGCCAGATCCTGGGTGAGCTGCAGGACGTTGGCATCGAGGGCTTCGTTCCGGGTTTCGAGGTCGTCGCCGCGTTGTCGGGCCGTGACGAGGGCCTGCGAGAGTTGTTGGATTTCGGCGCCCAGCGTTTCGTTCTGCTCCTGCAACTCGATGCCGCGGGTGCGGGCCGTCTCCAGTGCCTGCGCGAGCTGTTCGATGTCCGCGGAAAGGGATTCGTTCTGGTCCTGCAGGTCGGTAGCGAGCGTCTCGGTTTCTTGGAGCAGTTGCGTGAGACGCTGGACGTCCGCCGCAAGGGAATCGTTCTGGACCCGCCGATTCGCGGCGAGAGTCTCGGCCGCTTCGAGCGACTGCGTAAGCTCACGCACCCTGAGAGTCAGTTGCTCGTTTCTCGCCTCCAGATCCGCGCCAAGAGCTTCGGCCGCGTGCAGGCTCTCGGTGAGAAGCTGCACGTCATCGTTCAGGCGCGTGTTCGCCGCTCGGAGGTTACTGACCTGAGTCTTTGATTCACTGAGAGATTGGGTCAGTTCGTGGACGTTCTGGGTCAGCGCTGCGTTCTGCGTTTCCTCTTCGGCGAGCTGCCGGGTCAGCGCATTCATCTGGGAGGTCAGGGACTGGAGCTCCTCGTCCCGGCCCTTCAGGAGCAATCCCAGCACGAACTCCGACAGCACGAAGATCGCGAGGAGAAAGACCAGGACGAGCAACAGCGTCGAGATGCCATCGACGAAGCCCGGCCAGATGTTGGGCGATTGGCGTCGCGTGGGCACGCCGTTTGCTCAGCGCTTGGACCGGGTCTGGTGGGCCCCGCGCGGCTTCGCCTCGGATTTGGCGGCGGTCGTCGAGGTACGTCGCGTCGCCTTAGGTGCTGCCCGCGCGGTTTCGGTTGCCGGCACCGAGGCACTCAGGGTGCGGGCAAGCAGTTTGATTTCGCTTCGCACGCCCTGCAAGAACGCCTCCTGCCCGGCGGCGTTCTCTTCGACCAGGCGCTTCAGGCTGGAATCGACGCTGCGCAGATGCGCCAGGGAGTTTTCGTCAAGACTGCTTCCGGTGTCGGCGATGCGTTCGATTTGCCGGATGACGGAGGACTGCTCGTTGCGCAGCTGATCGCCGATGGCGGAGAGCTGCGTCGCGATGGCAGACATCGACTCGCTGACATTGCGGCGCTCGTTCTCGCCCCGGACGAGAGTTTTTTGAAGCTCATCGATGCTCTCGGCGGTTTGCTCGAGCAGGGCCTGCACGTACACCGGAACCGGTGTGTGTCCCGACTCGATTTCGCCGCTCCCCCCCGCGGAGACGTGGGCCCGACGGGCCAGCCACTCTTCGAGGTCGAGGTAGAAACGATTCTGCGCCTGAGACACCTGCAGGTCCAGGAAGCCCAGCACGAGGGAGCCCGCGAGTCCGAACAGCGAGGAACTGAAGGCGGTGCCCATTCCGGCGAGCGGCTCGGTCAGGCCGGCTTTCAACGATCCGAATACCGATGCGACGTCACCGCCCTCACTGATCGTGAGATTGCCGATGACTGCGCCGAACGAACTTACCGTCTGGAGCAGCCCCCAGAAGGTCCCCAGCAACCCGAGGAAGATCAGGAGTCCGATCATGTAGCGGGAAATGTCGCGGGTCTCGTCGAGGCGGAAATTCACGCCGTCGAGCAGGGAGCGCATGGAGAGCGCGGAGATCAGCGGGCGAGAGGCCTTGGTCTGGTCGGTGAACGTGCGGGCGATCGGGGCGAGCAAGTTGGGCGGCCGCGAGTTGCCGACGTTCACACTCATGCCGGAGGCGTAGCGTTCGAGCCAGCGGATTTCCGGAACCAGCGCCAGCACCTGACGAAACGAGTACGCGATCCCGATCAGCAGCACGCCGGCGATGAGCCCGTTCAGCGCCGGATTGGCGTTGAAGGCTTCTTTGAGCGTCGACAGCAGCAGCGACGAGAGTCCGCCCGACACCACTACGAACGCAATCATGCGAAGCAGGAATCGATGAGGACTATGCACTGCTGATTCCCGCAAGCTGGGCCGCGGCCCACCCGCCAGCCGTCGACCCGCAAGTGGACCAGGACACGTCCGGCGGACTGCAGTCTCGCTTGCAGATGGCAGGCATGGTCATGTTCGGCCCATCATGTCCGACGCGACCAGATACAGACGAAATGGCAGAAAAACATGGAAACATCAAGCCGAGGAAGACAAGCTGCCCCGGGTCGGGCGACGGGGGGCAATGGGGCCCCTGACGGCAGTTAACCGGCTCCGGGCCACGTCGGTCGTGGTCGCTGTTTCGTGCCCCGGCGGCTGGCTCACGCGCGTAGTGCTCTACCGCAGGTGGGCTGGTCCCGGGCCCTGGCGTGACAGGTGTCATCGTCAAGCGTGTGGGTCAGCCTCCATCAGGCAGTCTTGCAGGGCTATCGCAACGTCGGGAGTGCCGGCAATCACTTCGCCCGTGATCAGGGGACAGGTGTTCTTCCGGAGCCCGACGACGGAACCGCCTGCCTCGGTCACGCACAGCATACCGCCTGCGATGTCCCACGGGTTGAGCCCGGTCTCCCAATAGCCGTCGACCCGTCCGGAAGCCACGTAGCACAGATCGAGTGCAGCGGCGCCGAAGCGGCGAAGGCCGGCCACTTTGCGCATGATCCGGCGCTGACGCGAGAGGTGCAGGTCGTGGGCTCCGCGGCTCCGGTGGGGTAGACCAAGTGCGACGACGGCTCCCTCGAGGGTCGTGCGCGGCGTGATGCGAAGTCGACGGTCGTTGACGTAGGCACCGCGTCCTTTCTCGGCCCAGTACGCTTCGTGCTTGATGGGGTCCAGGACGAACGCTCCGACGATCGCGCCAGCGCGCTCGAGGGCGATCGAAATGGCGAAATGAGGGATCCCTCGCAGGAAGTTCAGGGTTCCGTCGACGGGATCGACGATCCACCGGTGCTCGCCGTCCCCGGCCTCTTCCAGACCTTCCTCCATCAGAAACCCGTAGCCCGGCCGGGCGCGGGCGAGCTCGCGGTGCAGGATTTCCTGTGTCCGCAGGTCCGCGGACGTCACGAAATTGTCAGGCCCCTTGAGCGAGACCTGAAGGTTCTCGATTTCTCCGAAATCGCGGCGGAGCGGGCGCGCCGCTTTTTCGGCGGCCCCGGACATCACGTTGATGAGCGCGGTGGGATAGGGCACGGCCGGCCGCCCAGTGCCCTAGGATTTCGCTCGTTCTACGTACGACCCGTCCAGCGTGTTGACCACGATGCGGGTGCCTGTTTCCACGTGCGGCGGCACCATCGTCCGGACGCCGTTGTCGAGCAGGGCCGGCTTGAATGAACTCGAGGCGGTCTGGCCCTTGACGACGGCTTCGGTCTCCGTAACGACCGCGACGGCGGTTTCCGGAAGCCGGATCGCAACCGGTTTCTCCCCCGCGTACTCGACGGTGACCGCCATGCCGTCCTGCAGGAACGGGAGGGCGTCACCGACCATGGCGGCGGCAAACTCGGTTTGGTCGTAGGTCGTCGTGTCCATCAGCGTGACCGTGTTCCCGTCGCCGAAGAGGTACTGGAACGACCGCCCCTCGATGTACAGGCGCTCGAGATTCTCCGCTGCCCGAAACCGCTCGTTCAGCTTGCTGCCGTTCTCAAGGTTGCGGAGTTCCAGCTGGGCGTAGGCGCCGCCCTTGCCCGTTCGCACTGCCTGCTTCCGTACCACGCGCCAGATACTTCCCTGGTGCTCGATCACCATGCCGGGGCCGGCTTCATTTCCCTTGATGCGCATTACCTGCTTCCGCGTGGACCGGAGGGGGAACGTACCGGCCAAAGTCCGGGGCGGCAACTGCAAGAACTGGCGTCCAGCGGTGCGTGCCGTTCGCCGAGCGTGTGCGGCGGAGTGCCATATAATTTGGGTTGGTACCCGCGTCTGTCGTTCGGAGCTGATATGCAGGTCGCTCAAATCTACACCGACAATGACTACCGTAATTTCAACTACCTGATCGCCTGCCAGGAAACCGGCGAGGCGCTGGCAGTGGACCCGTTGGCGGCGGACCTTTGCCTGGCCGAGGCCAAACGTCGCGGGTGGACGATCACCAAGATCGTGAACACGCACGAGCATCTGGACCACACCGGCGGCAACGCGCGCATGCGCGAGGCCACCGGAGCTTCACTCTATGCCCACGAGGGTGCCGGGGCATCCATCGAGGGCATCGATGTGGCGCTCAAGGCAGGGGATTCGATACGGGTCGGGCGCAGCGTCGAGCTGGAGGCGCTGGATACGCCCGGACACACGATGAGCCACGTTTGCCTGCTTGCGCACGGGGACCGGCCGTCGCTGTTTTCCGGCGATACGTTATTCAACGCCGGTGCCGGCAACTGTCACAACGGCGGGCATCCCAAGGAGCTGTACCAGACGTTCCGCACGATCATCGCGAAGCTTTCGGATGACGTGGCCCTGTATCCGGGCCACGATTACCTGGAGCACAATCTCGGCTTCACGCTCGACCGCGAGCCCGGCAACGTGCGGGCGCAATCCCTGCTCGAGGAAGTCCGGGGTCGTGATCCGCATCAGGCCGTTCCCACCACGCTGGGCCTCGAGCGGGAGGTCAACGTGTTCCTGCGCCTCGACCGGCCGGAAGTGATGGCCCGGCTGCTCGACGGGGAGACGGCAACGTCAGAGGGCCTCGACGAAGAGGCCGTGTTCCTCGCGCTGCGCGACCTGCGGAACTCCTGGTAGCCGTCTGACCTAGCGGAGCGCCCGGACGATGTCCTCGACCATTTTCTTCGCGTCCCCGAAGAGCATCAGCGTGTTGTCCGCGTAGAAGACGGCGTTATCGATGCCCGCGTAGCCGGGCGCCAGGCTGCGCTTCACGAACAGCACCGTCTTCGATTGCTCGACGTCAAGGATCGGCATGCCGGCAATCGGGCTGCTCGGATCGGTCCTGGCGGCGGGATTGGTGATGTCGTTGGCGCCGATCACGAAGGCGACGTCGCTCGCCGAGAAATCACTGTTGATCTCCTCAAGTTCGAACACGTCCTCGTAGGGGACGGTGGCCTCGGCCAGCAAAACGTTCATGTGTCCCGGCATCCGGCCGGCAACCGGGTGGATGGCGTAACGGACGCTCACGCCCCTGTCCTTCAGGAGGTCCGCCATCTCCCGCAGCGCGTGCTGCGCCTGCGCCACGGCCATGCCGTACCCCGGCACGATAATCACGCCCGAGGCGTTGCCCATGATGAACGCGGCGTCGTCCGCGTTGCCTCCCTTCGCCGAGCGGTCGCCCTGGTCGGCCGCGGCTGCCTCGCCCTCCTGGCCGAACCCGCCAAGAATGACGGACAGGAACGGCCGGTTCATGGCCCGGCACATGATGTAGGACAGGATGGCGCCGGAGCTGCCGACCAGCGCGCCCACGATGATCAGTGCGGTGTTCTGCAGCGTGAAGCCGATGCCCGCCGCGGCCCAGCCCGAGTAGGAGTTGAGCATGGAGACCACGACGGGCATGTCCGCACCGCCGATGGGAATGATCAGCAGGATTCCGATGGCCAGCGCGAGGCCCGTCATGGCGCCGAACCAGATCACGTTCTCGTCCCGGACGAACAGCGCGATCAGGGCGATGATCACGACTCCGATGAGGAGGTTGAGCGGGTGCTGCAGCGGGAACACGGTGGGTGAGCCGCCGACCAGCCCCTGCAGCTTGAGGAACGCCACCACGGAACCCGTGAACGTGATGGCACCGATGACGACCCCCAGCGCCATTTCCACCCGGCTGGCAAGGTGGATGGAGCCTGCAGTGCCGATCCCGTACGCATCGGGTGCGAACAGGGCCGCCCAAGCGACCAGCACGGCAGCGACCCCGACGAGGCTGTGAAATGCCGCGACCAGCTGCGGCATCGCCTTCATCTCGATCCGGAGCGCGATCACGGTCCCGACCACAGCCCCGCAGCCCCCGGCAACCACCGTCCAGCCCAGCTGGTTCATGCCGGGTTGCAGGAGCGTGGTGATGACGGCGATGGCCATGCCGGCCATGCCGAACAGGTTCCCGCGACGCGCGCTGTCCGGTGACGAGAGACCCTTCAGCGCGAGGATGAAACAGACAGCCGCGCCCAGATAGAGCAGGGCGGCGAGGTTGGCGGTCATGACCGACCCCGCGGTTCCCTGCGCCTGAACATGCCGAGCATGCGCTGCGTGACGATGAATCCGCCAAAGATATTGACGGCCGCAAGCCCCGTGGCGGCGACACCCAGCCACTGGGCGGTCGAGAGCGGACCGGTGGCTCCGTCCTGCTCGTGGGGCGCGATTCCCAGCGCGATGAGAGCCCCCACCACGATGATCCCGGAAATCGCATTGGTCACCGACATCAGGGGGGTGTGCAGCGCCGGGGTCACGGACCACACCACGTAGTAACCCACGAACACGGCCAGGACGAAGACCGTGATGTTGATGATGGTTGGGTCAGCCATTCGCATGGTCCTCCAGCGCTTCGTGCACGACGGCGCCCTCCCGCGTCACGACGCTGGCGGCGACGATCGGGTCGTCCCACGGGATGCTCAGCCCGCCGTCGTCCGCGATCAAGGGCTCCATGAACGCGTACAGGTTCCGCGCGTACAGCGCGCTGGTGTCGTGGCTCAGGGTACCGGGAAGGTTGCGGGGCCCCACCACCTGGACGGCATTTCGCACGATCGTTTCCCCGGCCCGGGACAACGGGCAGTTCCCGCCTGCTTCCACCGCGAGATCGACAATCACGGAACCGGGTCGCATGGCGTCGACGGTGGCTTCCGGAACCAGCACCGGCGCCGGACGGCCGGGGATAAGCGCCGTGGTGATCACGACGTCGCTGGAGCGGGCCGCGTCGTGGATGAGCTCCTGCTGACGGCGGCGATAGTCCTCGCCCATCTCCCGGGCGTAGCCGCCTTCGGTTTCTGCTTCCTCGCCCGCGGTTTCCACTTCGATGAACCGCCCCCCGAGGCTCTCGACCTGCTCGCGCACCGCCGGGCGGACGTCGAAGGCGGACACGACCGCTCCCAGGCGCTTGGCCGTCGCAATGGCCTGCAGGCCCGCGACGCCGGCGCCCAGCACGAGCACCTTCGCCGGCGCCACCGTACCGGCCGCGGTCATCATCATCGGCATGGCCTTCGGCAACATCGCGGCGGCGTCCACCACGGCCTTGTAGCCCGCCAGGTTGGACTGTGACGACAGGGCGTCCATCGACTGTGCTCGGCTGATACGGGGGAGGAATTCGACCGCGAATGCCGTGACGTTCTGGGCGGCGAGAGCACGCACGTTGTCGGGATTGCCATGCGGATTGAGGAACCCCACCAGCAGGGACCCGGCCGGTAGCCGCGCGACCTCGTCCGCACCTTCCGCCTCGATCATCGGGCAGCGGACCTTGAGAACGACGTCCGCACCCTCCAGCGCCCTTTCGGCAGATTGGCAGAGGGTGGCGCCAGCGGCTTCGTAGGCCTGGTCAGCAAGCCCCGACGACAGGCCGGCTTCCGCCTCGACGGCCACCGTGGCGCCCTTGGCGCAGAAGCGTTTCACCGAGTCGGGCGTGGCGGCGACGCGGTTCTCGCCCGCTCGCAACTCTTTCAGGACGGCTATGCGCATGCGATCAACTCGACTCCTTCCGCGCGAGGGCACCCTTGGTCGTCCGGAAACATAGACTTCGGCCGGAGCCGCCGGGTCAGTCGGGATTGACGGCCCAGTCGGGAAGCTCGCCGGGAACAACGCCAAGTGCCGGCCCCAGCAGGAACCAGGCGAGCGTGACGATGACGAGGGTGGCGAGTGGATTGAGAAAGAGCCCGGCCCGCAGCATCGCGGAACTGGGCACGTGACCGGAAGCGAAGACGACGGCGTTGGGTGCCGTGGCGATGGGCAGCATGAAGGCCGCCGACGCCGCGAACGTCGCTGGAATGCAAAGTAGCAGCGGATTCTCGCCGATGCTGACGGCGACTGCCGCCAGGACTGGGATGAAGGTTGCCGTCGTCGCCGTGTTCGAATTGATCTCGGTAAGCAGCACGATCAGCAGCGTGACGAGGAACAGGAGCCCGAGCAGCGGCAGGACCGCGACCACGGCAGTGCTGTCGCCGATCCAGGCCGCGAGGCCGGTGGCCTTGATGGCCGCCGCGAGGGAAAAGCCGCCTCCCAGCAGGAGCAGGACTCCCCACGGCAGCCGCATTGCGGTCGCCCAATCCAACGCGAACTCCCGACGGCCTTCCGCGTCGCGGCCGACCGGGAGGAGGAATAGTGCGAGGGCGCCGCACACAGCAATGCTGGTGTCATTGATCGCGAGCGTCGGAGCGAGTTCGTTCAGCGTGCGGCGGGTGAGCCAGAGCAAGGCCGTGACCAGCAGTGTCAGGAGGACCGTGATCTCGGCTCGCGAAAGCGGGCCCAGGGCGCGGGTGTCGGCCGCGAGGCGCGCGTGGTGGTGGGCGGCGCTGCCACCGGGCACCGGGAAGCAGACCCGCGTCAGGACGACCCAGATCAGCGGCAGGAACACGACCGTCATCGGCAACCCGATCGCCAGCCACTCCACGAAGCCGATCTGGTACCCGAACGTTTCCTGCAGCACCCCTGCGAGCACCGCGTTCGGAGGGGTGCCGATCAGCGTCGACATGCCGCCCACGTTGGCCGCGAAGGCAATCCCGAGCATGAGCGCACAGCCGAAGGCCGTCTTTCCCCGGTCGCTCATGTCCGGGTCCTGCTGGAACATGGCGAGCACGGAGAGCCCGATCGGCACCATCATCGTGGCGGCGGCCGTATTGCTGATCCACATGCTGAGAAAGGCAGCCGGCAGCATGAAGCCGGCCACGATGCGCCGCGGCCCGCCCCCGACCCGCGACACCACGTTCAGCGCGATCCGGCGGTGCAGGCCCCAACGCTGCATGGCCAGCGCAATCATGAACCCGCCCATCAGCAGGAATACGACGCGGTGACCGTACGGTTCGCCGGCATCCCGGATGGACGCGATGTCGAGCAGGGGAAACAAGGCCAATGGCACCAGCGCCGTGGCCGGGATCGGGATCGCCTCCGTGATCCACCAGCAGGCCATCAGCAAGGCGACGCCCACCAGCCGCCACGCCGGCACCCCAAGGCCTTCGGGTGGCTCGAGAACCAGCGTCAGCAGGACCGCCAGCACGCCCAGCGCGAACCCCAGCTTGGCGAAACGCCCACGCTCGGGTCCGCTTCCGGCAGCGTGGGCGCGAGGCGCCGGCGGATTCAGAACGATGCCTCGTTCATGGCCCGCAGCGCTGCGACCAGTCCGTCGATCCCTTCCGCTTCCACGATGGCGGCAAATTCCTGCCGCTTGGTCGCGAACAGGCTCACGCCCTCGACCGTCACGTCGACGATGCGGGGGGCGCCATCTTCCTTCCGGTTTCGGAATCGCCACCGCACTTCCAGCGGCCCGTCACCGTCGCGAAGGAAGCGCGTGTACACGAATGTCTCACGGTCGTTCCTGGGAACGGTCCGAAGAATCGTGAGGGAGCCGCCCAAGATCCGTTCCAGCTGGCCGTCCACCAATTGCACCGTGTGCTCCCTGAACGCGAGCTCGTAGGCGTCCTTCTGGGCATCGGTGATCGAGCGCCAGTGGCGACCGAGAACGGCCCGTCCGATCAGGGGCAGATTGAAGTAATCGTGGAGGATACGGCGCACGGTCGCCGTACGGTCCGCCTGGCGTTCGTCAGGGACCTTGGTCAGCGCGGTGACGTCCGCCACGAGGCTCGAGAGCGAGAGCACTGCCGGGTGGTCGTCCGCGGCACCAACCCCGGACCAGCCAAGGACGAACGCGGCGCTGCCGAGAACGATGAGACCACGGCGCAGCTTGGCCGAACTCGTCATGATGATCGCGCCATCCGCATCGGCGCCCCCGCGAGGTGTGTGCGCGCAGCGAAGTGAGTTGCCGGGCCGGTCTGCCCCAACTGTTCGGCGGCGTCGATCGTGCCGATTGACGCCGGAAATGTATCGCTGCCGCCGCGCAGTTTCAAATGTCGCCGCCGCGTCTGCGGCGGAATGTGACGGTTTCTGAGAGCCGCGCCCGCTAACGTCGCTTCGGCGGCGGCGGCGCATTTCTTGACGGTCTTCGCCCGGGCGCACGGCCTCTCGCGGTGCCATCCTCGACGGTTTCGGTGATCCGCGCTGGCGGGTTGGCGCGCGAACGCCCAAATCGGGCAGAATGGGCGCGCACCGGATGCGCCACAGGCAGAAGCAGAGCCCTCCATGCCGTTACGACAAGGTCCATTGTCCCGATTCACAGTGCTTGACCTGACGCGAGTGCGAGCGGGGCCTACCGCGGTTCGCCAGCTGGCGGACTGGGGCGCCGACGTGATCAAGATCGAACCGCCGGAGCATGCCGACACATCGGCGGGTCTGAGCGGCAAGCGGGACGGCTCGGACTTTCAGAACCTGCAGCGCAACAAGCGGGCTGTCACCCTGAACCTGAAGGATGCCCGGGGCCTCGGCTTGTTCCACAGGCTGGTGGCCGGAGCAGATGTCCTGGTCGAGAACTACCGGCCGGAGGTGAAGCGGCGCCTGGGCATCGACTACCCGGCACTGCGCGAGGCCAACCCAGGCCTGGTCTACGCGAGCATTTCCGGTTTCGGTGAGGACGGCCCGTATGCCGGCCGGCCGGGCTTCGATCAGATTGCGCAGGGCATGGGCGGTCTGATGTCGGTTACCGGTCTTCCGGGACAGGGACCGGTCCGGGCGGGCATTCCGGTCGCCGACCTGAGCGCCGGGGTGTTCTGCGCGTTCGGGATCGTGGTCGCGCTGCTGGAACGCGAACAGACCGGGGAAGGACAGTGGGTCGGCACGTCGCTCCTGCAGGCCCAGATCGCGATGCTCGACTTTCAGGCCGTGCGCTGGCTCATGGATCGCGAAGTACCGCCGCAGGCGGGCAACAACCACCCCACCAGCATGCCGACGGGCGTCTTCCGAACGGCGGATGGGCATATCAACGTCGCGGCGTCGGGTGAAGCCATCTGGCGCCGCCTGTGCCGAGTGCTCGACGCCGACCACCTGCTCGAAGATTCGCGGTTCGCGTCTGCCGAGGGGCGGTCGGTCAACCGAGGTGAACTGCATCGGGAACTCGAGTCTTGCCTGGTCAACGAGAGCAGCGCCCACTGGATCGAGGTCCTCAACGGGGCCGGCGTGCCATGCGGGCCCATCAACAGGATTGATCAGGCGTTCGCGGATCCGCAGGTCGAGCATCTCGGCATGGCCCGCAAGGTGGCGCACCCGCGTCTCGGCGACCTCGCCTTGGTCAACCAGCCGATCCGGCTCAGTCGCGCGCCCGATCCGCCCTTCGCGCCGGCGCCGGAACGGGGTCAGCACAACGCCGAGGTGTTCGGCCGGCTCGGGGTCGGGCAGGATGAACTGTCCGAACTTCGGGACCAGGGAATCATCTGAGCACCGGTCCGTCTGCGGCGCCGGCATTCGGCCGGCCGTTGCGCCGCGCCGGGTTTCGCCGCTGCCGACCATCTTCTGCAGGAACCAGATCGATGCCTATTGCACTGCCAGACTCCCTGATCGCGGACACGTCGGCCGGGATTGCTCGGCTCATCCTGAATCGGCCGGAGAAACACAACGTGATCGACCACGACATGTGGTGCGGAATCACCGCGGCGATGCAGGCCTTCTCGGCCGACGAAGGCGTCCGTGTGGTCGTCGTGACGGGGGCGGGGGACAGGGCGTTTTCCGCCGGTGCCGACATTTCGGAATTCGAGCGGAAGCGGGAAGGCGATACGGCGGATGCGTACAACCGCGCTACCGCCGATGCCCACGGTGCGCTCCGTCAGTGCCCCAAACCCACGATCGCCGAAATTGGTGGCTATTGCATCGGCGGGGGACTGGGAATTGCCCTGGCTTGCGACCTCCGCATTGCCGCCGACGACGCCCGCTTCGGCATTCCGGCAGCACGGCTTGGCCTCGGTTACGACTACACCAGTTTGCAAGTTCTCGTCAGCATCGTCGGCCCTGCCGTCGCCAAGGACATCATGTTCACGGCAAGACGGTTTGGCGCCGCCGAGGCAGCCGCGAATGGGCTCGTGAACCGGGTAGTGGCGCCAGGGGAGCTGGCAACGACGGTCGCGGACTACGCCAGCATGATCGCGGCCAACGCACCGCTCACCGTGCGTGCGTCGAAGCGGATCGTGACGGAGGTCCTGAAGGACGCCGATGCCCGCGACCAGGCGCTATGCGAACGTCTCGTCGCGGAGTGCTTCGCCAGTGCCGACTACGTGGAGGGCCGGCGGGCGTTCATGGAAAAACGGGCCCCCCGCTTCCAGGGGCACTGACGCGGGAACCAGCGTGGCATCGCGGCGCCGGCGAGGGGAACCGCCCTCCCCGGTTGACGGGGCCCGACCGGTCCGCGCAGTCGGCCCGTGGTGACCTCGAGGGTCGCCGGGATGCCTTGCGCCGACCCGTCGTGGACGCGCCGGAAATCCTCCCGCTGATCTCGGGGGTGACGATCACCCAGGACTCCCGGCACGGCGTGCCCGAGGTTGCCGAAGAGCCGCCAACGCTGCGCGAGGTCGTGCCATTCGAAGGGGATCCGCACGGGTTCGTTGTTGTCGGCGAGGTGGTCGTGACGCCCAACGCCGTCCGATGTCGTCGGAGCCGACCTGCGACACGTCGGGTTCCCGGCCTGCGCGTGCCGGAGGCTGTCGCCGACGTCACTGCGCAATCGTGCCGGACGCGGTCGTGCCCGGGCGCCGACGGGGTCGGCCCTGCGGCTTCCGCGGGGGCGACCCGGGGGTGAATTGGACGCCGTCGGGTGGACGCGGTGGTGGCGCCCTCGGCCGCTGCTATTCCTCGAACGCGTCGAAATCCAGTTCGGTGTCGTCGAACAGATCGTCCGGCGGGGCGTCGCGCCCGCGCAGCAGCTGCCAGTAGACGCTCCGGGTCGAGGCGTAGGCGTCAAGCGAACTCGCGAGCCCGGCGTCCACCTGCTCGAAATGCCGGTCACGGAACGTCACGGCCCGCAATCCGGTTTCGGCCGCCTGGAATGTGAGGTCGATGCCCGACCGCCGCACCAGGTAGTAGTGCGGTGTCGACAGGGCATCCATCCCGAGGCCCGCGAGTTCCCGCGCCGTCGACGGTCCCAGCACGGGCAGGACGAGATACGGACCCGGCCCGGACCCCCACTGGTCGAGGGTCTGGCCGAAGCCCCGGGGATCGCGGTAGACCCCCGCCTGCGCGGCGACGTCGATGAAGCCGCCGAGACCGACGAAAGTGTTGAGCAGGAAGCGCGAGACGGCGACCTCGAGACCGGCGGCGTCCCCCTGCAGGGCCGCATTGAGCGCGTAGACGGGTTCCAGCAGGTTGTTCAGGAACTGACCGATTCCCTGTCGTACCGGGTCCGGGACTACGAATCGATAGGTGACCGTGGTCGGCCGGAGCACGAAGCGGTCAAGTTCACGGTTGACCTCGAATACCGCGCGGTTGAGGGACTCGAACGGGTCCGACTCGGCCAGCGCCGGTGCCGGCGTCACGGTCCCGAGAGCGACTCCGCTCAGGATCCCGGCCACGATGCCGGCATGTCGCGGCCGGCGCCCCTCAGGCACGACCGAAGCCCCCGCCGCCCGGCGTCTCGATCACCAGGACGTCTCCGGGCATGACCTGCCGCGAGGCGCTCCCCGGCAGGCGCTCGACCGTGCCGTCGTGCCGTTCCAGCGAATTGGCACCGAGTGCCCCGTCTCCCCCGCCCGCGAGCCCACGCGGTGGCACGCGCCGGCGGTTGGACAGGATGCCAGCCGTCATCGGGACCAGAAAGCGCAGGCGACGGACGGTGCCGTCACCGCCCCGGTGGCGCCCGTTCCCGCCGCTGCCGCGCCGCACTGCGAACGAATCCAGCTGCACCGGGAAGCGGTTCTCGAGCACTTCGGGATCGGTCAGGCGGGTATTGGTCATGTGGCAATGAACGGCATCCGCACCGGCATGGTCAGGACCCGCGCCCCCGCCTCCGCAGATGGTCTCATAGTATCCGAAAGCGTCCGTGCCAAACGTGAGGTTGCTGACCGTGCCGTAGCTGTGCGCCTGCACGCCCAGTGCGGCAAACAGCACATCGACGATCGCCTGGCTGGTTTCGACGTTGCCGGCGGCGACGGCGGCCGGATGGCACGGGGCGAGCAGCGACCGTTCCGGGATGCGGATCTCGACGGGGATCAGGCATCCGTGGTTGAGCGGAATCCGACGCTCGATCAGGACCCGCAGCACGTACAGCACGGCTGATCGGGCGACCGCGCTCGGGGCATTGAAGTTGTTGGCGAGTTGCTGCGATGTGCCGGAAAAGTCGACGACCGCCGATCGCTGGGCGCGGTTCACGGTGATCTCGACCCGAATGACGGCGCCGTCATCGAGCTCGACCTCGGCCGAACCTGGCTGCAGCCGGGACAGCAGGCGCCGGACCTGTTCCTCGGCGTGCCGCTGGACGTGCCCCATGTAGGCATGCACCGTTTCCAGGCCGAACTCCTCGATCATCGCGTGCAGTTCCTGGATCCCGCGTTCGCCTGCCGCGAGCTGGGCAGACACGTCGGCCAGGTTCTGGTTGGGGTTGCGCGCGGGCCAGCGTCCGGACGCCAGGTGTCTGCGGAGTTCGTCCTCGAGAAGGCGGCCCTGGGAAAGAATCGGGAGCGCATCGAACAGGATGCCCTCTTCATGGACGGTCGTACTGGTGGCCGGCATCGAGCCGGGGGTGATGCCGCCGATGTCGGCGTGATGCGCCCGGCTGGCCACGAAGAACAGGATGCGATCGCCGGATCGGTCGAAGACGGGCGTGACCACCGTCAAGTCCGGCAGGTGCGTGCCGCCGCGGTAGGGCGCGTTGTGCAGAAATGCGTCCCCGGGCCGCAGCGCGCCGCCGCGGGCCTCGCGGACCGCCAGCACGGCCTCGCCCATGGATCCGAGATGCACGGGGATATGGGGTGCGTTGGCGACCAAAGCGCCCGCTCGGTCGAAGACCGCGCACGAGAAGTCGAGACGCTCCTTGATGTTGACGGAGTGCGCGGTATTGCGCAGGACCGATCCCATCTGCTCCGCGGCGGACATGAACAGTCCGTTGAACACCTCGAGCAGCACCGGGTCGGCCTCGGTCTGTCCGGCCCGGCGGCGCTGCCGCCCGGTCCCGCGTTCGAGCAGAAGTTGTCCGTCGTCCAGCATCCGGGCCCGCCAGCCGGGGTCGATCACGGTGGTGGCCGTCGGTTCGACGAGGATCGCGGGGCCGGACAGCGTCACGCCCGCCCCGACATCGGCCCGGCGGTACAGCGGGACCTGCAGACGGACGCCGCGGTCGTGCAGGGCCACCTGCTCCACCGGCTCCGGCGGCGCCCGGCCGGCCGGCGGACGGGAGACCGGCAGGGGGCTGGTGCCGGTGGCGGCCTCGACCTCGGCCGCCTCGATGTGGAGGGCTCGCCCCTCATGCAGGAAGCCGAAGAGGCGCCGATGCTGCGTTTCGAAGTCACGCCGTACGGCGGCGCCCGGGCCGGCCGGGACGAGAAGCGCCGTGTTGGTTCCGTCGTACCGGACCCGGAGGCGCCTGGTGAACCCGACCTTTGCGGCCGGATCGTCCACGGATATCGCCGCCGCCGCGGCGCGCTCGGTGGCGTCCAACTCGGCGGCCGCCGGGCCCGGATCGTCCGGATCGAGCTCGCGACCGACCGGTTGCTGGTGGATGGCCGAGAGGTTCGCCAGGCCCATGCCGTAGGCCGACAGCACGCCAGCGAGCGGATGCAGGAGGACCGCGTCCATGTCGAGGTCTTCCGCCACGCGACAGGCGAGCTGGCCGGCCGCGGCGCCGAAGCCCGCCAGTGCGCACGCGGTGACATCGTACCCGCGCTGGACGGAAATCTTCTTGATGGCGGCCGACATGTTTGCCACGGCGACGTCGAGAAAACCCTCGGCCACGTCCTCGGCGGTCGTGCCGGCCCTCGCGGCGAGTGCCTCGAAGGCCCGGCGGGTGACCGCTGCGTCGAGCGGCTGGTCGGCATCGGGCCCGAACACGTGCGGGAAGTGGGCGGCCCGGACGCGCCCGAGCAGCAGGTTCGCGTCCGTGATGGTGAGCGGTCCGCCATTGCGGTAGCAGGCCGGACCGGGCACGGCGCCGGCGCTGTCCGGTCCCACCGTGAAGCGCTCACCGTCGAAATGGAGGATCGAGCCGCCGCCGGCGGCGACCGTCTGGATCCGCAACGACGGTGTGGCGAGGTGCAGGCCGGCGACCTCCGCCTCCTCGACCCGTTCGAAGGTGCCTCCGTAGTAGCTGACGTCGGTGGACGTGCCCCCCATGTCGAAGCCGATGATCCGCGTGAAGCCCGCGGCCTGGGCGGTTCGCGCCGCCCCGACCACGCCGCCCGCCGGGCCCGACAGGACGGCGTCCTTCCCCCGGAAGCGGGCCGCCGAGGCCAGCCCGCCGTTGGACTGCATGAAGGACAGCGGAATCCCCTCGAGCTCGCGCTGGAGGTCCCGGATGTAGCGATTGAGGACCGGCGAGAGATAGGCGTCGGCCACCGTCGTGCCGCCCCGGCTCACAAGCTTCAGGAGCGGGACGGTTTCGTGGGACACCGACACCTGCACAAAACCGGCCCGGCGGGCGATGTCGGCCAGCGCACGTTCATGATCGGTGTAGCGATAGCCGTGCATCAGGACGATGGCGACCGACTGCAAGCCACCCGCGGCCGCATTCCGGAGCGCGCGTTCGGACGCGGCCGCATCGAGCGGCGTCAGCACCTCGCCGCCCGCGCTGACGCGTTCGTCGATTTCGATCACCTCAGCGTAGGGGAGCGCTGGCCGCTCGATGCGCCGGGCGAAGATGTCGGGTCGCGCCTGGGTGCCGATCTGCAGGGCGTCGCCGAAGCCCCGCGTGACACACAGCAGGACGGGCTCTCCCTTGCGTTCGAGGAGTGCGTTCGTCGCCACGGTCGTGCCCATGCGGACAGAGGCGACGGCGCTGGCGGGGATCGGTTCCGAAGTCGCGAGCCCGAGCACGGCGCGGATGCCGGCCACGGCGGCGTCCCGATAGTGCCCGGGGCTGTTCGAAAGCAGCTTGCGCGCCGTCAGCGTGCCGTCCGGGGCGCGCGCCACCACGTCGGTGAAGGTACCGCCCCGGTCAATCCAGAACTGCCAGCCGTGGGAACCATCCATGGTCCGCGATCCGCCAGGCGCGGGCGCGCCCCGCGAATGACTGTGCAAGATATCGGAAAGCGCGGATGGCCTCCGTGGCCGGACCCGGCCCGGGGACCCTATGATCGGGCGGCGGCGCCTGCGGCCCGCGACCATGATCGCGGCAACCCGCGCGGACCCCGTCGGCCCGCCGAGCGGGACAGCCCGCGCAAGACCTCCGGGAGGACTCAACGGCATGTCGATACGAGCGCTGCGAATGCGGTCCGTGCGGGCTCGGAGCTGCCCGTCCAGCGCCCGGGGGCTCCGCCGCCGCCAGGCTCCGGCGGGCTGAGGCGATGGCATTTCTCGGCACGTTGCTCGGCGGCACCCTGGGATTCGCCATCGGCGGGCCGATCGGCGCCCTCATCGGCGCGGGCGGCGGGCACCTGCTGGACCGCTTCCGCGACAGCGAGCGGCGGACTCTGGCCGGTCCGGGCGTAGCGGGAGACCGTGCGGAGGCCCAGGTCGCCTTCTCGGTCGGGCTGATCGGGCTGTCGGCGAAGGTCGCCAAGGCCGACGGGCGCGTGACGCCCGACGAGATCCAGGCCTTCCGGCGCGTCTATCACTTTCCGCGGCACGACGAGGCGCGGGTCGCGGCGATCTACAACGAGGCCAGGCGCTCGTCCGAGGGGTTCGAGACGTACGCCCAGCAGCTGGCGGCGATCCTCGGTCCGCGGGACGAGCGGTGCGCACAGATCCTGGACTGCCTCTATGCGATCGCGGCGGCGGACGGCGTGTTTCATCCCAACGAGGACCGCATCATCCGGGAAATCGGCCGCCTCTTCGGGTTCAGCGACGCGGAAGTGGGGTCGATCCGGTCCCGGCACCAGGCAGCCGGTGACGGCGCGGAGGGCGACGGCAGCTCGCATTACGACGTGCTGGGGGTGGCCCCGGGGGCATCCGACGACGAGATCCGCTCGGCCCACCGCAGCCTGGTGCGCAAGTTTCACCCCGACCACCTGGTGTCCAAGGGGCTGCCGGACGAACTGATCGAGCATGCGACCGAACGGCTCGCGGCCATCAACGCCGCGTACGAGGCGATCACGAAAGGCCGCGGGCGCAAATGAAGCGCCCGATCCGGGAGGCCCTGTCCCCCAATCACAACGCCCGCCCGCCCGGCGCCGACATCGAGCTCGTGGTGGTCCATTTCACGGGTATGGAAACCGCCGCCGCCGCCCTGCGCGAGCTTACCCAGTTGGGGAGCGGCGTCAGCGCGCACTGGATGATCGACGAGGATGGAACGACCTACCGCCTGGTGCCGGAGGAACGGCGGGCCTGGCACGCCGGTCTCGGGTCCTGGCACCACTGGCACGATGTCAACGCGGTCTCCGTCGGGATCGAGCTGGTCAACCCCGGCCACGACCATGGCTACCGGTCATTTCCCGGCGACCAGATCGACGCCCTCGAGGATCTGCTGGCCGACACCTTCAAGTCCCACGGCTTGCGGCCCCGCGACCTGATCGGCCATTCGGACGTTGCGCCGGAACGCAAGCAGGATCCGGGCGAACTGTTTCCATGGGAACGGCTGGCGCGCGCCGGTTTCAGCATCTGGCCCGACGAGGTCGTGGAGTACCCGGACGGCGGTCTCGGCGTGATGGACGACGCCGAGGATTTCATCGGGGAAGAGGAGAGCCGTTCCGAGTTCGGCCTGGATTCCATCAGCCTGCGCGAAAGCGTGCTCGAACTGCAGGAAAACCTGCGGACCATCGGGTATGGCATCGAGACCAACGGTATTTTCGGCACCCAGACCGAGGCGGTGGTGGCTGCCTTCCAGCGGCGCTTCCGGCCCGGCACGGTGGACGGCTATGCCGATTCCGAAACCCGGGCACTCATTCAGGCGGTTGCGCAGATTTCGCAGTAGCGAGCCGGGTCGGGTCGTCGGGCGCATTCGGTGCGATCGCCGGCATCCGCCGGGAAGGGTGGCCTTGACCCGGGCCGGCTGATCCCATTGAATCCCATTGCCAGACGGCCGGATGGCTGCTCCCGGGGCTTCCCGGGGGAGGAAAGTCCGGGCTCCACGGAAACACGGTGCCGGGTAACACCCGGCGGAGGTGACTCCAGGGACAGTGCCGCAGAAAACAGACCGCCGGCTCGCTTGCGGGCCGGTAAGGGTGAAACGGTGCGGTAAGTGCGCACCGCGTTTCCGGCAACGGAGACGGCACGGTAAACCCCACCGGGAGCAAGACCGAATAGGGACGGCGAGGCCTGGCGACAGGCTGAAGGTGTTTCCGCCTCCGTCCGGGCCGGTCGCACGAGACGCGCGGCAACGCGCGCCCGAGATGAATGGCCATCCTCGACAGAACCCGGCTTACAGGCCGTCTGGCACGCGTCACCTCCGGCGGGACCGACCGGTGATTCCGCGCCCCCCGGAATGCAAAGGAGAACAGAACAGGATCATATAAGCACTTACAGAACAGGCGGTTATCGTTGACCTGACCCATGGTTTGGCGTAGTATCCCATGTTCACCCATTTGGGTTGAACTGCGCAACTGTGACGTCGTGTGGAGGGTCGAGCGATGCAGGAGGTGGGAAACCGCGCCTTCTTCGCCGGCACGTTTACGCACCGGATCGACAAGAAGGGCCGGATCAGCATTCCGGCGCGCTGGCGCTCCGAGTTCCGCTCGGAAGAGTCACCCCATCTGTACGTCGCGAAGCTGGCCACCAGCTACCAGGTCCACGCGATCGAGTGCGTGACGCAGTCAGACCTGCGCCGGCGCAACTCCGAGCAGGCTGACCGTACGGAACTGTCCCAGCGCCGGCGCGGCCTGCTCGGTCTTCACCACTTCCACGCGTATTCCGCCCAGTTGATCGACCCGGAAGGCCGCGTCCAGCTGCCTGCCGACACGCTCATCGCGTCCGCCCTGGCGGAGGGCAAGGACGAGGGCGAGGGAAATCCCAGGACGCGCAGTTTCACCATGCAGTCGCCGACCGCCGAACTCCTCGGCGCCGGCGACCGGTTCTACATCCTCCATCCAGACCACGTCGACGACTTCCTGGCAGAGGCCACGGCCGAAGCCGAGGCGGCCGATCGCCGGCCGGGGTCCGGGCTCTAGAAACGCCGGCACGTGGGCACGCGCCTTTCCTCCCTCCCAATTGGCGGTCACACCATGGCCCACGTGCCGGTCCTCCTCACCGAGATCGTGACCCAGCTGCAGCCGGTGGATGACGCGCTCTACGTGGATGCCACGTTCGGTCGTGGCGGCATCACGCAGGCGCTGCTGGACGCCGCGGATTGCCGCGTGGTCGGCATCGACTGCGATCCGGACGCAAGTCGCGCCGCCACGTCGCTGGCCGGGCGGTACGGGGACCGGTTCCGTTTCCTGCAGGCGCGGTTCGGCGGACTGGTTCGCGCCCTGGCACGGCTCGATGTGCGGCAGATTGACGGCGGAATCATCTTCGACCTCGGCGTGTCGTCGCCGCAGCTCGACGATCCGGAGCGGGGATTCTCGTTCCGCCGGGACGGGCCGCTCGATATGCGGATGGGGCGCTCCGGGCAGACGGCGGCCGACGTTCTCAACGCTTCGGACGAGGCGGCGCTCACGGACATCCTTCGCACGTTCGGCGAGGAACGCCGCGCCCGCCGGATCGCGCGGGCGATCTTGGCGGCCCGGCCCCTGACGCGCACGCTGGAACTGGCGGACGTCGTGCGCTCGGCGGTTCCGGGCGGGCACCATCCGATCGACCCCGCCACCCGCACCTTTCAGGCGCTCCGGATCGCCGTCAACGATGAACTCGGCGAGCTGCGCGCGGCGCTTCACGACGCGGAACGGCTGCTGGCCGAAGGGGCGGTGCTGGCCGTCGTGTCGTTTCATTCGCTCGAGGATCGGCTGGTCAAGCGGTTCATGGTGGAACGGTCGGCCCGCGCTCCCCGCGCCCATCGCCACGTCCCCGACCCGGGCCCGCCTGCTGCGCCCACGTTCCGGATGACGCGGGGGCGCGCCATCCGGCCCGGGCCGGCTGAGCTCCGCCGCAATCCGCGCGCCCGCTCGGCGCGCCTCCGCACCGCAGTCCGGACCGGCGCACCCCTCGTCACGGCGGTCGCGTGATGTTCGCGTGGCTCTTCCGTCTCGGCCGCCTGTTGGGCTTCTGGCTGTGCCTGTCGATGGTGCTGGTCATGGTGCTGGGTGGCAGCACCATCTTCCGCCACCAGCTCCGTTCCGGCGAGGCCCGGCTCGAGGCGCTCGAGGCCAAGGAAGAGGAGCTGCGCGCCGGCATGGATCGACTGGCCATGGAATGGTCCCGCCTGAACCAGCCGGCGCAGCTGGCCGATCTGGCCCGCCGGCACCTTGACCTGCGCCCGCTTCCGATCAGCCCGCCGGCCGAATTCGTCGAGGTGCTGGCACCGGCTCCGCTGTCCGGAGGTGCAGGGCGATGAGGCGCCGCTGGCGGAAATACCGTCGTGAGCCGGTGGTCAGCCTCTGGCAGAGCGGGCGTAGCCGTTCCGAGCGCACGGGCGAACGGCTGCGGGTGGGCATGACGATCCTGGCGATCGCCTTCGTGGTCGTGGGTCTTCGCCTGGGCGAGGTTGCGTGGTCCGGCCACCCGGATACCCGCCCGGTGCACGCGACCGAGGAGGTGCCGGTCCGGGGCGAGATCTTCGATCGGCACGGGACGATGCTGGCGACCACGGTCCTGGTCCCGTCGGTCTGGGTCAATCCTGCCGACGTCAGGGATCCTGCCAAGCTCGCGGCGCAGCTGGGCGCGGTGTTCCCCCGGCTCGACCAGGCCAGGCTCGAGCGGCGAATCGTGGACGGCCAGCAGCGCGGCCGCCAGTTCCTGTGGGTCCGGCGCCATGCGCGCCCGTCGCAGGCCGAAGCGGCCATGCGCATCGGCTCGCCGGGTCTTTACGTCCAGGACGAAAGACGCCGTGTGTACCCCCAGGGCCGGCTGACCTCCCACGTCGTCGGCTACGTCAATATCGACGGCCGCCCCCAGGCCGGGATCGAGCGCGTCAGCGACCGAACGATCCAGAAGCGTCCGGTCCATCTGACGCTCGACCTGCGGGTCCAGCACGCCCTCCGCGACCGCCTGCAGGTCGCCATGGAGCGGTTCCAGGCGGTCGCGGCGGCGGGGGTCGTGCTCGAGATCGGCACCGGCGACGTGCTCGGGCAGGTTTCGTTGCCCGACTTCGATCCGAACGACGTTCAGGACGCCCGCGACCCCGGCATGCTGGATCTCGGGACGCAAGGCGTCTTCGAGATGGGCTCCACCTTCAAGACATTCACCGTCGCCGCTGCCCTGGACGCCGGCCAGGCCGAGGTCGATTCGCACTTCGACGCCACGGAGCCGATCAAGATCGGCCGCTACACCATCAACGACTATCACCCAGAGGAGCGTTGGCTCCGACTGTCCGAGGTCTTCGTCCACTCGTCGAACATCGGGACCGTGCGCGTGGCCGAGGCGCTCGGCGAGGAGAACCACTGGGACTACCTGGGGCGCCTGGGGCTCCTGGGCGCAATCGAGGCGCCCGGCCTGCGGACCGCCCATCCGCGTCTGCCGGATGCCTGGGGCGACGTCCAGCGTGCCACCGTGTCGTTCGGTCACGGCATAGCGGTATCACCGATGCATCTGGCCGCAGCGATGGCAGCGGTCGTCGGCGACGGCCGCTTCCGGCCCCCGCGCCTCCTCCGGTCGGAGCCGTCGACGCCGTCGACCGGTGCGCTCCACCCGTCGACGGTACGCCAGATGCGCACACTGCTGCGCCAGGTCGTGCAACACGGGACCGCTGGCCTGGCCGACATCGGCAATTACGAAATCGGCGGCAAGACAGGCACCGCGCAGAAGGTGGTGAACGGCCGCTACCGGCGGGGCGCCCGGACCAATTCGTTCGTGGCGGCATTTCCCATGAGTGCGCCGCGCTACGTCGTGGTCGTGCTGCTGGACGAACCCAAGGCCGCACCGGGGACCCATGGCTTCGCCACCGCCGGCTGGAACACCGCGCCGCTCGCAGGTTCTGTCGTGGCCGGCGTGGCGCCGATTCTGGGAGTGCCGCCGGTACCGGCGGTGCTGCCGGACGCCGATGCACTCACGCAGGTGGCCTTGCGGTAGGAGACGGTGCGCATGCGGCTTGCCGAACTTGCAGCTCGGACGGGACGGCCGCTGCCCGATGGCATGCCAGACCCCGATATCCGCGGGCTGAGCGCGGATTCGCGATCCCTCCATGCGGGTTACCTGTTCGCGGCCCTGCCCGGCGGCAGGATCGACGGCGTCGAGTTTCTCGAGGACGCCGTGCACCGCGGCGCGGCGGCGGCATTGGTACCGCCGGCGGCAGCGTCGCGGGCGAAGGCGCTCGGGATCACCGCCGTGGCCGACGTGGCGCCGCGCCGGCGGTTGGCACGGATGGCCGCCGCCTTCTACGGTACGCAGCCCGAGACGGTTGTCGCGGTCACGGGCACCAACGGGAAGACCTCGACCGCGCATTTCCTGGCAGGGCTCTGGCGTGCGAGCGGGCTGCGGGCCGCCGCGATTGGCACGCTGGGCGTCCGCACCGGTAGTGACGGTGACCAGGCGCCGGCGGGGCCCAACCTGACCACGCCGGATCCGGTTGCCCTGCACGCCGAGCTTGCGTCGCTCGCGGAAACCGGGCTCGACCATGCGGTGGTCGAGGCCTCGTCACACGGCCTCGACCAGCACCGTCTCGACGGCGTGCACATCGCCGTGGCGATCCTGACGACCATCGGGCGTGATCACCTCGACTACCACGGTAGCGAACACGCGTACCGGGCGGCCAAGCGGCGACTTTTTTCCGAGCTGGTCGCGGCGGACGGCACGGCGATCTTCAATGCCGACTGCGCCGACTCGGAGACCGTCGCCGTGGCGGAGCAGCGAGGTCTCAGGGTCGTCACCTACGGCCGGACGGCCGGCGCCGACTGGCGGCTCGCCGGCGTCGTGCCGGGCGAAGAAGGCCAGATCCTGCGACTGTCGACGCCGTACGGGGAGCGGACGGCCCCCTTCGTTCCGCTGGGCCAGTTCCAGGCCGAGAACGCGCTGGCGGCCGTCGCCGCCGCTGTCGTCTCCGGTGTTCCCGCGGATGCCGCGATCGCCGGTCTGCCGGCGCTCACGGCACCCGCGGGACGGCTTGAGCGGGTCGGGTCCACGGGCAGGGGTGCGGTGTTCGTCGACTATGCCCACACCCCCGATGCATTGGCCGCGGCCCTCGGGGCCCTCCGGCCCCACGTGGCGGGAGCGCTGCACGTTGTGTTCGGCTGTGGCGGGGACCGTGACCCGGGCAAGCGCATCCTGATGGGAGAGGTCGCCGCCCGCCACGCTGACCGGGTGACGGTGACGGACGACAACCCACGATCCGAGGATCCGGCGGCGATCCGGGCTCAGGTGCTCCGGGGCGCGCCTGACGCAGCCGAGACCGGTGATCGGCTCGAGGCCATTGACGCCGCGCTCGCCGCACTTGGCGAAGGCGACGCACTCCTGATTGCCGGCAAGGGCCATGAGACGACGCAGACCTCGGGCGGCACCGTGACACCGTTCGATGATCGCGCGGTGGTGCGCCGACTGATCGGGCGAGGCAACGCATGAGCCCGCTGTGGACCGCCCGCGCCGCCGCTGCGGCCACGGCCGGCCGGACCGGCGGCGCGTGGCACGCCGACGGGGTGTCGATCGACACGCGCCAGCTTGCGCCCGGCGATCTCTTCATCGCCCTGCCGGGACGCTTCACCGACGGGCATGCCTTCCTGGACGCCGCGTTCGCCGGCGGGGCGGCCGCTGCGCTGGTCCGTCCCCAGGATCGGGACGACCACCGCTACCTGGTAGTCGACGACCCGCTGGAGGCATTGCAGGCGCTCGGCCGTGCCGCGCGTCGGCGCACGCAGGCCAAGATCGTGGCGGTAACCGGAAGCGTCGGCAAGACGGGAACGAAGGAGCTGCTGCGGGCGGCGCTGGCCCCGCTGGGTGCCGTCCATGCCAGCGCGGCGAGCCACAACAACGCGATCGGGGTGCCGTTGAGTCTCGCGCGCATGCCGCCGGCAAGTGCCGCGGCCGTGTTCGAACTCGGCATGAACCACGCCGGTGAAATCGGGTCGCTGGTCGATCTGGTGCGTCCCGACGTCGCGATGGTGACGCGCATTGCTCCTGCCCACCTTGAGCATTTCGGGAGCATGGCCCGGATTGCGGAGGCGAAGGCGGAGATCTTCGCGGGCCTTCAGCCGGGCGGTACCGCGGTGCTGCCCATCGACACCCCTGGCGCGGCCGTCCTGCAGCGGGCGGCGGCGGACAGCGGGGCCGCCCGTATTGTCACGTTCGGAGCGGGCGACGACGCCGATGCGCGGCTCCTCGAGGTGAACCCGACGGACACGGGTCTGGCGTTCCGATGGAGCTTTGCCGGGAACGTCCACTGCTGGCGGCTCCGGCTGTCCGGAGCCCACTGGGCACTGAACGCGGTTGCCGCCGGCTGCGTGGCCGAACTCCTGGGGGTAGCCCCGCCGGTGGCAGGTGCCCGAATGGAGGCGGTGGAACCGCTGGCCGGCCGCGGCCGCCGGCACGCCGTGCACCTGGCGGACGGTGACGCCTGGGTGATCGACGACAGCTACAACGCCAATCCCGCTTCGATGTGCGCAGCGCTTGCTGCCCTGCGGAACATGCCGGCCACGGGTCGCCGGCTGGCGGTGCTCGGCGAGATGAAGGAGCTTGGCGGCGCCTCCGCCGAGCTGCACGCCGGCCTCGCCGCGGCCCTCGAGGGAGTGGATCGGGTGTGGTGCGTGGGCCCCGAGATGGCGGCGCTCCATCGGGCGCTCCCGGCTGCCACCGCGGGCGACCTGCTGGCCGATGCCGACGCGGCCGCCGAGCGGGCCGCATCGGAACTGCGCGCCGGGGACATCCTGCTGGTCAAGGGCAGCCGGTCCAATGCGCTCGAGACCGTGGTGGCGCGGGTGACCGGGTCGAAGGTCCGCTGATGCTGTTCCATTTCCTGGTACCGCTCGCCGAGTCCTTCGGCCCGTTCAACCTGTTCCGGTACCTCACGTTCCGGACCGGCGGCGCCATGGTGACCGCGATGTTGATCGCGTTCTGCATCGGCCCGGTGCTGATCCGGCGGCTGGGCGCCATGCAGGGGGGAGGCCAGCCCATCCGCGAAGACGGCCCGGACCGGCATTGGCTGACCAAGCAGGGAACGCCCACCATGGGCGGTTTGCTCATCCTGATTGCGGGCCTCGGCGCGACGATCATCTGGGCCGACCCGACGAATCCGTACCTCTGGACGGTGATCCTGTCGGGCCTGGGCTTCGGCCTGATCGGGCTGTTCGACGACATCCGGAAGGTGCGCCGCCGTCAGGCGGGCGGCATGCCGTCCTCGGTCAAGTTCCTGTTGCAGATCGCGGTCGCCCTGCCGACGGCGCTCGCCATCTACTGGCTGGCGCCCGACTGGCTGGCCGGGCGCCTGGCCGTGCCGTTCGCCAAGGAATTCCTCCCCAATCTCGGCCTGATGTGGATTGCGCTCGCCGTCTTCGTCTCGGTCGGGACCTCCAACGCGGTCAACCTGACCGACGGTCTGGACGGTCTGGCCATCGTGCCGATCATGATCGCGGCCGGCGCCTTCGGCTTCATCGCGTGGCTGATCGGCAACGCGTTCTTCGCGGAGTACCTGCAGGTTCACTACGTCCCCGGCACCGGCGAACTGGCAGTCCTCTGCGGTGCGCTGATCGGCTCCGGCCTGGGGTTCCTCTGGTACAACGCGCACCCGGCCCGCATCTTCATGGGCGACACCGGCTCGCTGGCCACCGGCGGCATGCTTGCCGCGATCGCCCTGATCACCCGTCATGAGATCGTCCTTGCGGTGATCGGCGGACTGTTCGTGGTCGAGACGGTGTCAGTCATTCTCCAGGTGCTGTCGTTCCGGCTGACTGGGCGGCGCATCTTCAGGATGGCCCCGCTGCACCACCACTACGAGCAGAAGGGCTGGCCCGAGGCCACCGTGGTGGTCCGGTTCTGGATCATTGCGGCCATATGCGCCCTAGCCGGGCTGGCCACGCTGAAGCTGCGGTGATGGCGACGGCTCATCATCCCGCCGGCGTGCTGGGCTTTGGCCGGACCGGGGCCAGCGCCGCGCGGGCGCTCGCGGCCTCGGGTCACACGGTGGTCGTCTGGGACGATGCCGCCGCCGGCCGACGGGCCGCCGCCGAATCGGGCTTCGCCGTGCGGGAGCTGGCGCCACCACTCGCCCGGATCGTCGCCAGCCCAGGCGTGGCGCCTGCCCACCCGCAACTGCAGGCGGCTGCGCGGGCGGGCATTCCGGTGTGGGGCGACATCGACGAATTCTCGCATCGCCTGGCTCAAGACCCGGCGACGGCATCGACCGTCATCGGCGTGACCGGCACCAACGGCAAGTCAAGCGCGGTGGCGATGATCGAGCACCTGCTCCGCGCCTGTGGCCGATCCTGTGCTGCCGGCGGCAATCTGGGAACCCCGGCGCTTGACCTGCCGCATCCGCTCGACGGCGTGTATGTCCTCGAGCTTTCCTCGTTCCAGCTGGCCCGCTGCCGGGGTTTCCGGCCAGACGTCGCGCTGCTCCTGAACATCGGGACCGATCACCTTGACTGGCACAAGACGCGCAGCGCCTACGTCGCGGCCAAGGAGAAGATCTTTCGGATGCAACGGCCCGAGGACGCCGCGGTCATCTGCATCGACGATGTTGCCGGCGAGCGGGTTCGCGAGCGGCTGGCGGCCAGGACGGACGGACCGCGGGTCATCGCGGTTTCGGCCCGCCGGCCCTGTCCGGGCGGAGTCTGGGTCGAGGACGGCGTCCTGTGCGATGACCTCGACGGCGGTCGCAGCGCGATCGGGTTGATCGGGTCGCTGCTGCAGGTTCCCGGCCGGCACAACTGGCAGAACGCGGTGGCGGCCTGGGCGGCTGCACGGCTGGTCGGGGCGCCGCCGGATGACCTGGCCGCGGCGCTCGCGGATTTCCGGGGTCTGCCGCACCGTCTGGAGGCGCTGGAGCCCGTCGCCGGCGTTGCCTTCATCAACGACAGCAAGGCCACCAACGTGGCCGCGGCGGCGGCGGCGCTGGCGTGTTTCGACCGCGTTTGCTGGGTGGCGGGCGGCCGCGGGAAGGACGAGGACCTGGACCCGCTCGTGGCGCTTGCGCACCGGGTCGACGCCGGCTTCTTCTTCGGCGAGGACGGTCCGGTCCTGGAGGCGGCCTTTGCCACGCGGGCCCCGGTCGCGCGCTTCGAGCGCATGGACGCGGCCGTGACATCCGCCTTCGCCCGGGCGCGGCGGGGATCGCCGCCGCCGCCGGTGCTGCTGTCGCCGGCGTGCGCGAGCTACGACCAGTTTGCCGACTTCGAGGCGCGCGGCGCGGCCTTTCGGGCGGTGGTCGAGGCGATCGCGAGGGCCGAGGCATGACCTCCGGGGCCGAGGCCATGCGCGGCTGGTTCGTGCGCTGGGCGGGGAGCGTGGACCGCATCAATCTCGCGCTCCTCATGGGACTTGCCTGCGTCGGGGTCCTGGCGGTGATGACCGCCACCCATCTCGTCGCCATCCACCGGGGTTTCGACGAGCTCTATTTCTTCGGCTGGCACGTGCGCGTGCTCGTACCAACCCTTGCGGCCATGGTGGCGCTGTCGTTTCTGTCGCCGCTCGGCGTCTTCCGCCTGTCCGTCGGCGGCCTCGCCATCGTCATGGTACTGATGGTGCTGACGCTCGCGATCGCGGAGCCCGTGAACGGCGCCAGGCGCTGGCTCAATGTCGGCGGGTTGTCGTTGCAGGCCTCGGAGCTGGCGAAGCCCTTCTTCGCCGTCGTGACGGGCTGGCTGCTCGCGCGCGGGCGCAACGCCTCTTTCGGGGTGCTGGTGCGGTCGCGGCCGTCCTACCTGCTGATGCCGCTTGGACTGCTGTTTGCCCTGTGGGCGCTGCTGGTGGCCCAGCCTGACTTCGGCATGACGATGATCATCGGGATCGCCTGGTGCGGCCAGCTGTTCCTGGCGGGTCTGCGCCTGCGGCTGATGCTGCTGGTCGCCG
Organism: Alphaproteobacteria bacterium; assembly: GCA_022824395.1. Classification (GTDB taxonomy): domain Bacteria; phylum Pseudomonadota; class Alphaproteobacteria; order TMED109; family TMED109; genus VXPW01. The sequence goes on along the minus strand of JAJDZX010000037.1, from coordinate 106,808 downwards.
TGGTGGGGGCCAGCTTGATCGGCATCGCCTACAAGACGTTGCCGCACGTCGAGGATCGCATCAACCAGTTCCTGTATCCGGACGGGGAAGCCGGATACCAGGTGGGGAAGGGGCTCGAAGCCTACGGCCGCGGCGGCTTCCTGGGGCAGGGACCGGGTGAAGGCACGGTCAAGGCGAGCATCCCGGACGCGCATACCGATTTCATCTTCCCGGTCATTGCCGAGGAGTTCGGCGTGGCCGCCTGCTTTGCGGTCCTGGCACTCGTTGCCGGGATCACGTTTCGGGGGCTGAGCCGGCTGCGCGGCAGCCAGGACCTGTTCGTGATGCTCGCAGCCGGCGGCCTGCTGCTGCAGTTCGTGCTACAGGCGCTGGTCCATGTGGCGGTGACCCTGAACCTGGCACCCACGACGGGCGTGACGATGCCCTTCATCTCAACCGGGGGTTCGTCGCTGCTCGCGGTCGGCATCGCGATGGGGCTGATGCTGGCGCTGACGCGACGGCGGTTCGTCCCGGCGAGGTGGAACCGATGAGTCGCGTGGCCCTGCTCGCGGCCGGTGGTACGGGCGGCCATCTGTTCCCGGCCACGGCGCTGGCCGAAGTGCTTCGGGAGCGGGGCTGGCTGGCCCATCTGGTGACCGACCGGCGCGGAGCGCGTCACGTCCTGCCCGCGGACGGTCTCCCGTGCACGGTGCTGCCCGCCGCCGGCCTCGCCGGCCGGGGCCTCTGGTCGCGCGTGACCGCCCTGCCGGTTCTCGGGGTCGGGGCGGTCCGCGCCGTCAGCCTGGTGCGGCGCCGTCGCCCGGCCGTCGTCGTCGGCTTCGGTGGTTATGCGTCCGTCCCGGCCGGCCTCGCGGCCCGGGTCCGACAAGTGCCGCTGATCCTGCACGAAGCGAACGCGGTCCTGGGCCGGGCCAACCGGCTGCTCGCGTCGAAGGCGCACGTGCTCGCGACGACCTTTCGCAGCGTCGCGCGCATTCCCGCCGGGCTGCGGCCGCAGCAGGTCGGCCTGCCGGTCCGCGCGGAGCTCGAGGGGCTCGCGACGATCGACTACGAACCGCCGCGTCCGGGCGACGCCGTCCGGCTCGTCGTGACGGGCGGAAGCCAGGGCGCCCGGGCGCTCGGCGTCATCGTGCCAGCTGCCCTGGCGGCCACGGACGCCGCGACGCGGCGCCGCCTCGAGGTTCTGCAGCAGGCGCGCTGCGAGATGGTGGATGCGGTGCGCACCGCCTACCGCAACGCCGGTATTCGGGCGACGGTGGTGCCCTTCATCGACGACATGGCGGGTGCCCTGCGGCGGGCGCACCTGGTGGTCGGACGCGCCGGTGCGGCCACGGTGACCGAGAACGCGGTGGCCGGCCGGCCCGCCATCTACATCCCGTTGCCGTCGTCCATCGATGGCCACCAGGCGGCCAACGCCCGGGCGGCGGTCGCCGCCGGGGCGGCGTGGGTCGTGGAGGAAGCGGCCGGCGCACAGGCCGCGGCGCAGCTGATGGCGCGCCTGCTGGTCGCGCCTGGGTGCCTGGCGGGGGCCGCCGCGAACGCGCGCAGCGTGGTGCCGGCGGGCGCCGCCCGGAGGCTCGCCGACCTGGTCGAGGGCGCGGCCGCGGGAGGTGACCGGTGACGGACTTCCCGCTGCCACTCGGTGCCGTGCACTTCGTCGGGATCGGCGGCATCGGGATGAGCGGAATCGCGGAGGTCATGCACAACCTCGGACACCAGGTACGCGGCAGCGACCTGGTCGAGAACAGTAATGTTCGCCGGTTACGGAAGCTGGGCATCGAGGTCTGCGTCGGGCACGATGCCCGCAATCTGGGCGATGCGTCGGTGGTGGTGGTGTCGTCGGCGCTCCCGGCCGATAACCCGGAAGTGCAGGCCGCCAGAGCCGCCCGCATCCCGGTCGTGGCGCGGGCCGAGATGCTGGCCGAGCTCATGCGCTTCCGACCCTCGGTGGCGGTCGGCGGGACTCACGGCAAGACCACGACGACGTCCCTGGTGGCGGCGGTCCTGCATGAGGCCGGTCTGGACCCGACCTTTGTCAACGGGGGGGTCATCAACGCGCACGGGACCAACGCCCGGCTGGGCACAGGCGCGTGGACCGTCGTGGAGGCCGATGAGTCGGATGGCTCGATCGCTCGCCTGCCGGCAACCGTGGCCGTTCTGACCAACATCGACCCCGAGCATCTCGACCACTACGGCACGTTCGAGGCGCTGCTCGACGCCTTCCGGAGTTTCGTCAAGCAGGTGCCGTTCTACGGGGTGGCGGTACTGTGCGTGGACCATCCGGAAGTCCGCCGCCTCGCGGCCGCCGTCACCGACCGGCGGGTCGTGACCTACGGCTTCGCTGAACACGCCGATGTGCGGGCCGTCAACGTCCGGGCCGACGCCCGGGGCATGCATTTTGACGTGCTGCTGCGACCGGAGGCGTTCGGGGACTGCGGCAACCGCTTCGACCGCATCGACGGAATGTCGTTGGCGATGCCGGGCCGCCACAGCGTCCAGAACGCGCTGGGGGCAGTGGCCGCCGGGCGGGCGATCGGCATTGCGCCGGGCAGCATCCGGAAGGGAATCCGCGGTTTCGGTGGGGTCCGGCGCCGGTTCACCCGGGTTGGGGAAGCCCACGGGGTCGCCGTCGTCGATGACTACGGCCATCACCCGGTGGAGATCCGGGCCGTCCTTGCCGCAGCCCGAGGGATCACGCAGGGAAAGGTGGTCGCGGTCGTGCAGCCGCACCGGTATTCGCGACTGCAGGCGCTCTTCGACGATTTCTGCCAGGCCTTCGACGACGCCGGCGCGGTGATCGTGGCCGATGTGTACGCGGCCGGCGAGCCGCCGATCAAGGATGTTGACCGGGATGCGCTGGTAAGCGGAATCCGGGCGCACGGCCACCCCTGCGTGCATGCGTTGTCCGCGCCTGCCGCGCTCCCGGCAGTGTTGGCCCCCTTGGTGGCGGCCGGTGACACGGTTTTGTGTCTGGGTGCAGGCGATATCACGCAATGGGCAGCTGGGCTGCCTGCGGCACTGGACGATCTTCTCGCCGGTGCCGAACGGGTCGCTTCATGACGGTGCCGCTGGTGCAACGCCTGCCGACAGTGCGCGGCCGCCTCCGTCCGGATGCCGTGCTGGCCAAGACCAGCTGGTTCCGGGTGGGCGGGCCTGCAGAGGTTCTGTTCAGTCCCGCGGACCTCGACGATCTGACGGGATTTCTGGCGGAGCTCGATCCCGACATCCCGGTGACTGTGGTGGGCCGCGCGTCCAATGTGCTCATCCGCGACGGCGGCGTGCCTGGGGTCGTCATTCGCCTGGGTCGCGCCTTTGCCGGTGCCCGAGTGAGCGGAGCCGTGGTGGAGGCGGGCGCCGCGACGGCGAGTGCCGACGTGGCGCGTGCGGCCCAGGGCGCTGGTATCGCCGGGTTTGGCTTCCTGGAAGGTATTCCCGGCAGCGTGGGTGGTGCGCTGCGCATGAACGCCGGATGCCATGGCAAGGAGGTCCGCCACATCGTGGTTGCCGCCCGGGCCGTTGACCGCACCGGCCGCGTGCACGACCTCCGCGCCGCCGATCTGGGCCTCGAATACCGCCGGTGCGCGGTACCGACTGACTGGATCTTCGTGTCCGCGCAGCTTGCCGGCGCGGCGGGAGACCCGTCCGTCATCGCCGCCTGCATGCGGCAGTTCCGTGATCAGCGTGAGCGCACCCAACCCATCCGGGTGGCGACCGGCGGCAGCACGTTTCGCAACCCCCCGGACCACAAGGCTTGGGTCCTGATCGAGCGGGCCGGATGCCGGGGCCTTCGCCGGAATGGCGCGAGCGTGTCCGAGAAGCACGCGAACTTTCTGGTCAACGACGGCACCGCCAGTGCCGCCGACCTCGAGGCGCTGGGCGAGGATGTCCGCCACCGGGTACGGACGGAAACCGGAATCCTGCTCGAGTGGGAGATCCATCGGATCGGCCGCCCGCGCGAAGGCCTGGTCCCATGATGGCCGCGAAGCGCGTGGTGGTCCTCCACGGCGGCACATCGGATGAGCGTGAGGTCTCGTTGCGGACCGGGGCAGCCGTCGTGGATGCGCTCGATGCGAGCGGGCTGCAGGTCGATGCATTCGACCCCACTTTCGGCGTCCAAGCACTGGCCCGCGCGCTCGAGCCGCCCGGGACCGTCGTCTTCAACGCCCTGCACGGCGGAACGGGCGAGAACGGCTCGGTCCAGGGTCTGCTGGAGGTGATGGGCGTGCCCTACACGCATTCCGGGGTGCGGGCGTCGGCCCTGGCAATGGACAAGCCCGCGTCGCGCGACATCTTTGCGGCCCACGGACTGGAGGTGGCCAGAGGCCTCGTCGTGTGCCGCGACGAGTTGGCCGCGTGCGATCCGTTGCCGCGGCCCTATGTCATCAAGCCGTTGGCGGGTGGATCCAGCATCGGGGTGGTGATCCTCCGGGCCGGCGATGCGCGACCGGTGCCGGCGCCGGGCACTGGGCGGGATCCGGTCCTGGTGGAGGAGTACGTCCCCGGCCGGGAAATCACGGCGGCGGTGCGCGACCGGCAGCCCCTGTCGCTGCTCGAGATCCGGCCCCACGGCGGCTTCTACAGCTACGACAGCAAGTACAACTCGGACCGCACGCAGTACGTCGAGCCGGAAGACCTCCCGGATGACGTTCGGGCGGCGGTACTGCAGGCCGCGGTGCGCGCGCACGCGTTACTGGGCTGCCGCGGGGTCACGCGCGCAGATTTTCGGCTCGACGACACGGCCGGCGGGCATCGTCTGGTCCTGCTCGAGGTCAACACCCAGCCCGGCCTGACCCGGACGTCGCTCGTACCCAAGCTGGCCCGGCAGGCCGGGGTCAGCTTCGAGGAACTCTGCCTGTGGCTGCTGGGGGATGCATCGTGTCCTCGGTGAGGTGGCGTTGGCGCTGGGCGCTGGTGTTACCTGCGCTGGCCGGCGCGGCGGTGGTTGCGTGGGTGTGGAGCGACGCGTTTGGCCGGCTGGCCGCAGCGGCCAGGGCCGTGAGCATCCATGCCGGATTGACGGTCACCGAGGTGTGGGTCGAGGGCCGCAACCGTACCGACCGATCCGCGCTGATTCGCGCCCTGGCGGTGCCCGTCGGAGAACCCAGCCTGTTCGTCGACATCACTGCGGTGCTCGCCGACGTACGGGAACTCGGCTGGGTCGCCGACGCCCAGGCGCGCATCCGTCTCCCCGGGCGGTTGCAGGTGTCCTTGCAGGAACGCACGCCGGCCGCCCTCTGGCAGACCGGCGGCAGGTTGTACGCCATCGAGGCTTCGGGGCATGTCATCGAACCAGTGGCATTTCGCGACTTTCCGGACTTGCCGCTGGTGGTCGGGGACGGCGCCAACGCAAAGCTCAAGGACCTCGCCCGGTTGTTCGCGGCGCAGCCCCGGGTTGCCGAGCACGTGGATGCCGCCATCCGCGTGTCCGGGCGGCGTTGGACGCTGCGGACGCACACGGGGTTGATCGTGCACCTGCCGGAAGCCGACCCGGCGGCCGCCCTGGCCAAGCTGGAAGGGCCCTTTGGCGGGCTGGCCGCGCTCGGCCCGGGCGTCGAGGCGGTCGACCTGCGGGTGCCGGGACGCATCGTCGTGCGCAAGCGTGCCACCCCCGAAGCGCCCAGGTTGCGGGACGGAGTCTGAGCGTGACCGACGTGTACTCGGTGCTGGATGTCGGGGCAGAGAAGATCTGCTGCCTGATCGCTGCCCGCGAGCCCGGCCGGACGCTGACCGTGATCGGCAGCGGTCACACGCGTTCCGAAGGGTTCGACAACGGGGTGGTGACCGACATGTACGCCCTGCCGACGGCCATCCGGAAGGCCGTCCGTCGGGCCGAGGAGATGGCCGACGGGCGGATCACTCAGGTCATCGCGACACTGCCCTGCGCGCAGCTGACCTCGACGCACCAGGAACTCCCGCCGTTCCAGATCAACGGGGGGCGGATCACCGAGCAGAGCTTCAGCGAAATGCGCCTCGATGACCCGAGCGATGACGATGCGGGTACGAGCCGGATCGTCCACGCGTTGCCCGTCAGGTACGAGTTGGACGGCAGCCGGGTGGACGATCCGGTCGACATGGTGGGCAATCTCCTGCGGATCAACGTGCACCTCGTGCACGCCGAGCGCTCGGTCGGGTGGAATCTCGAGACCTGCCTGGCGGACGCCCAGATCGAGGTCAAGGCCCTGGTGTTCCCGGCGTTGGCGGCCGGTCTCGCCGTCATGACCGAGGAGGAGCGGCGCATCGGCTCCGTGGTGATCGACGTCGGCGCGAGCCGGACGTCGCTCGGGATCTTTCACGAGGACGCACTCGTCTACACATGGGCCTCCGCCGGCGGGGGCGACTACTTCACCCGCGATCTGGCCCGAGGCCTCGGGGTGTCGCTGCAGGAAGCGACGCGAATCAAGAAGTTTCACGCGTCGACGGTCATCGGCGAAGGACTGGGGCCGGTATCGGTCCAGCCGCACGAAGCGGAAACCGAGGATGACCGGATCGAGATCCCGGCCAAGGCCGTGAACCAGATCGTGGCATCGCGCGCCAAGGCCATGTTCGAGGAGCTCGCCGAGGTGCTCGCCAGCAGCGGCTTCCCGCAGGAAATGGGCGGCGTCGTGGTGCTGACCGGCGGCGGCAGCCAGATCCGCGGGTTCGCCGACGCCGCCAGCAAGGTTCTGGGCAGGCGCGTGCGCCTGGGTCGTCCGGAGGGCGTGCAGGGGCTCCCGGAAGCGCTTCGCAAGCCCGAATTCGCCGTGCTCGTGGGCCTTCTCCGGTACGCCGAGGAGCCGCCCCGCGAGTTTCTTTCCCGAGCGTTGCCATCCAGGGCCGGCGGCTTTCGCGCCGCGGTCCGGTGGCTCCGAGAGAATTTCTAACCAAGCGCGGACGACGTGTCCGGGCTCACATGGAGATCACCATGCCAATCAGCATCAGTGTCCCAGAAGACCTCGACTTCAAGCCGAGGATCACGGTCGTCGGGGTAGGCGGCGGCGGCTGCAACGCCGTCGACCACATGATCGAAAGCAAGCTCGAAGGCGTGTCATTCGTGGCCTGCAACACCGACCTCCAGGCGCTCCGGCGCTCCAGCTGCCCGGTCCGGGTCCGGCTGGGCCTGGACAGCACGCAGGGCCTTGGCGCCGGTTCCAATCCGACCATCGGCCGGGAGGCCGCCGAGGAGTCGATCGACGAGGTGATGGATGCGATCGGCGACACGCACATGCTGTTCATCGTGACCGGATTTGGCGGTGGCACGGGAACCGGGGCCGTCCCGGTCATCGCCCGTGCGGCCCATGAACGGGGCATTCTGACGGTTGCCGTGGTGACGACGCCGTTCACGTTCGAGGCGGTGAACCGGACGGAGGTGGCCCAGGCGGGCCTGCAGGAACTGCGCAAGTCCGTCGACACGTTCGTCGTGATTGCGAACCAGAAGCTGTTCGACGTCCAGACCGAGGGGATGAGCCTGCTTGATTCGTTCCGGTTGGTCGACAACGTCCTCTACGACGGGGTCAGGGGGATCACCGATCTCCTGATGTGCCCCGGCCTGATCAATCTGGATTTCGCCGACGTCCGCTCGGCCATGAAGGATGCCGGAGCGGCCCTCATGGGCACCGGCGAGGCGACCGGCGAGAACCGGATCGAGGAGGCCACCAACGCCGCCATCAGCAACCCGCTCCTCAGTTACCAGGGGCTGGAGATGGACCAGGCGACGAGCCTGCTGGTCAACATCACGAGCAGCGCCAACGTCAGCCTCACGCAGACCGAACGGATCATGGAGATCATCCGCGGTCGCACCCATGAGCGCGTCAACCTCAAGGTGGGTGTGGCCATCGACGATGATATGGGCGACACGATCCGGGTATCCGTCGTCATGGCCGGGCTTGACCGGGAGCACGGGTCTGGTCTCGATGCGGCTCCACCCAGGATCCCGGGCCATCCCGCGAAGTCGCCGAAGGTTTCGCGGCCGGAGCCGCTGCCCGGCCAGGAGGCTCCCGGCCGACAGGGGCATCTCGAGGTTCCCGGCGTGTTTGGTCGACCCACGTTGCACCGCGAGGGCGACGATTCCGGCTCAATGCCTGACGCCGCCACCGGAGCGGGGGTGGACATGAACGGCCTGGACCCGGCAGGATCGCCGCTGGCATCAGGCGCGGAGCCGGCCGTGGGCCGTGTCGGCGGAGCGGAAGCGACGGGTCAGCCATCGCGGGATCTCGTCGATGAGCTGGCGCCCGCAGCCGCCGCGCCGCCGGTCGAGCGACCGGTGGGCGCCGTCGCAGGGGAGCGGACGCGGATGCCGCCCCCGAAACCCGGAGCCGCCGACAGCGGTAACGGTGTGGGTCACACTGCGGTGAAGGCCGTGCGGGCCACGGCGGAGATGCGGATGTCCGACGATCGCCCGCGGGGCGCGGACAGCGGGCCCGCCGACACGCGGGATGGCTCGCGGGCCGAAGCCAGACATCATGCGCTTCGTGCGGCTGAGCAGGAAGAAACCGTTCGGGAATCGAGGCCCCGCGGCGCGGCAAGAGGAGCCGGTGCCCGCAAGCCGGGCGGCCCCGATCCGGTTTCGGCGGGGTACCGGTCGGGCTTGGACGGCACCGGGGAATCCGGTGTGGTAGCCGTTGCGGCCGTTGCCCGCGACGCCGTCACTCCCCGGCACCTGCGCCCGGCGGTCTACTTCGACTCCGAGGCCAGCGGCCGCGCCGCGCCCTGGACCAAGCTGTTCGGCTTCCTTCCGGTGCGCCGGAAGGCTGGGACCGACCGTCGCGAACCCTCCCTCCAGTCGCAGGGGTCCGGTGCAGCCGCCACGGAAACCGGGAATGGCCGCCCGTCGGGGCCCGGTCTCGTCGCCGGGCGTGACCAGGGCGTGGACAGCGGTCCGACCTGGGCGGGTGGTGAGACCGCCCGCGCCGTCCTGGGAATCGATCCCCGGCAGATTCCCAGTTTTCGGAAGTGAGGTCCTGCGCTGACTGAGTCAGGGCGCTCTTGGGTTCCGGCGGCGGCGCTTGGTGATCGTGCCGCCGCCGGCCCGTAGTCGTTACGGGCGTCCTAGCCCACGGAGATTGGTGTCAGCGCGCTGCAGATCTTCCAGGGGGCCGGTGAACGCGTACCGCTCGATCCCGGTATCGCTTCGGAAATCCGCACCCTCGGCATCCAGGCCGACCAGAATCCACTCGGGCTGGGGGTCGGGGTGCCCGGGCAGGATCCAGGGCCGACACTCGCCATGCAGGGTTTCGAGCAGTTGCGGTTCCGCTTCGGCAAGCCCCAGGTGGTCCGGGACCACCAGGTCTGTCGCATGCAGCCAGTGGATCGCGCCGAACCCCGCCACCAGGTGGGCCGCATCGATCGCGACGCGGTACATCCTGAAATCCCCCAGCGCCGCGTACCGGCGCGCATGCGGGTATCGCCGGAGGAACCGTTCGCCGACCGATGGCCGCGGCTCCGGGATCGCCTTGCCGATCACGCTTACCCGGTTACCCGCGAGCGGCTCAGGGCCGCCGTCGTCGGCGTCGTACAGCACCGAAATCCTCGGATCGGCGGCAAGGTTCCGGGTGTGTACCGCGAGGTCCGACAGCAGCAGCAGCGGCTCGCCCTCCATCGTGGTCGCGGCAAGGGCCAACGATCCGTGCGGCCGGCCTTGATCCTGCGCCAGGCAGGTCGAGAGTGCGACCTTCGAGCCTGATCTCACCAGGCGTCGGGCGCGGCGGGCATGGACGTTGGGTTCGGGCTCGGTCGGTGGCGGCATGGCAATCGGCAGGTGGCGCGGTGGCGGGGGAGGTGCGATGCCGCGGCGTCCGGACGGTCGCGACAGCGCACGATACCAGCAGCCGGCCCGCGACCCGGCCGGGCAACGGGTCGGGCGGCCGGCTTGTGTTTCGCCGGACTTTATCCAATGTGGGCCGCGCCGGCCCGTAGTTTGCCGCCGAGCGCCGGGGAGGTAGCCGTGATCTTCAGACCTGAGATCGTGAAAGCGTGCGTTTTCGACATGTTCGGAACACTCTTCGACGTACACTCGAGTGTGGCGGCGTGTCAGGAAGCCTTCGGGGAGGAGGCGGGAGAGTTCAGCCGCCAGTGGCGCCGCCGTCAGCTGGAGTACTCATGGCTGCGGGCGGCGATGAAGCGCTACGTGCCGTTCTGGCAGCTCACCCGGGATTCACTTGACGTCACGCTCCTGGCGTTCGGCCGCGCGGCGGATCTGGAGCTCCGCGGCCGGCTCCTGGATGCGTACCTGCAGATCGAGGCCTACCCGGACGCGGGCCCCGCGCTGACGGCGTTGGGAGACCGGGGCGTGCAGGCGGCGATCCTCACCAACGGCAGCCGCGACATGACCGAGAGTGCTCTCGCTTCGTCGGGCCTGGACGACCGGATCGAAGTGGTGATGAGTGCCGACGACGTGCGGACGTTCAAGCCGGATCCGGCCATGTATGCGATGGCGCCCGACGTCCTTGGGGTCGAGCCGCACGAGATCGTCTTCATCTCGAGCCATCCGTGGGACCTGGCGGGCGCCACCCTTGCGCGGTTCCAGACGCTTTGGGTGAACCGCACGGGTGCGGCGCACCCGGAACTGCTCGGATTCGGCCCCCATCTCGCGATCTCCGGCCTGGCGGAGCTGCCCGGCAAGTTTGCGGTGCGGGCTCCGTGACATCGAGCGCTTGGGCCGGTCGCGTGACGGATTTCGCGCTACAATGCGGCGCTGACACGGGAACGTCGCATCAGCCGGTGACCGAGCGTCGGCGTGCCGTCTCTTTCGAAGCCTGTTTTGCAACCCCGTGGGAGTGCCGCAATGCGTGCTGAGCTCGAGGATCTCGTGCGCGAAATCCATGCCTCCCTGGCGTTGCTCGGGAGGTATCTTTGACAAGGATGAGGCCGAGGCCCGGCTGGCCGAACTGAACGCAGCCGCCGGGGCGGGAACACTGTGGGACGACCCTGACAGCGCCCGCCGGGTCATGCAGCAGCGGGCCAGCCTGGAAGCGCAGCTGAAGGCGCTCACCGGCCTCGAGCAGGAACTGTCCGACACCGTCGAACTGCTCGCGCTCGCCGAGATCGAGGAAGACGAAACCGCGACGTCCGAAGCCGAAGCGGATCTCCGCAAGCTGGGCGCGGAGGCGCAGCGCCGGGCCACCGAGGCGCTCCTTTCCGGCGAGGCTGACGCGAACGATTGCTTCCTGGAGATCCATGCGGGGGCCGGCGGCACCGAAAGCCAGGACTGGGCGGAGATGATGCTTCGGATGTACCTGCGGTGGGCCACGCAGCACGACTGCGGAACCGAGGAGTTGTCCAGGACCGATGGGGAGGAGGCCGGGCTGAAGTCGGTGACCGTCCGGGTCAGCGGGGCCGACGCCTATGGATGGCTGAAGACCGAAAGCGGGGTCCATCGACTGGTCAGGATTTCGCCGTTTGACGCGCAGGGGCGCCGCCACACGAGTTTTGCGAGCGTCTGGATCTACCCTGTGGTCGACGATGACATCGAAGTTCAGGTAGAGGACAAGGATCTGAAGGTGGACACCTACCGGGCGTCGGGCGCGGGGGGGCAACACGTCAACAAGTCGGATTCCGCGGTGCGGATCACCCACAAGCCCACGGGAATCGTGGTGCAGTGCCAGAGCCAGCGGTCCCAGCACCAGAACCGGGCGACGGCGCTGCGGATGCTCAAGGCGCGCTTGTTCGAACTGGAGCTGCAGAAGCGCGAGGAGCAGCGGCAGGCGATGGAGGCGGGGAAGACCGAGATCGGCTGGGGCCACCAGATCCGTTCCTACGTCCTGCAGCCGCACCAGATGGTCAAGGACCTGCGGACTGGAGTCCAGACCAGCGATCCGCAGGCAGTTCTGGACGGAGACCTGGATGCGTTCCTGGCCGCGGCCTTGGCGGCCAGGCTGGGCGGGCAGGGGACCGCGTCCGCGTGAGACGATAGACCGGCCGCTCCTGCCGGAGGCGGCCGGTCAAGCGGGAGCCCCGAAGTCTCTTCCGGTTGAGAATACGACCGGCATGCTCGCGTGGTCCGCAACTTTGATCGGGTCGGTCAGCCGCATTCGTGGCACCTGGCTCCCTCTTTGTGGCGCGGTACTTCGTGCCCCAAACCTTTGATGATCTCTCTCCTTGTGGAGGTAATGATCGTCATCGCTTGAAATTGGGTCGGTCTTTTTCACCAATGTGGGCGGAGCATCAGGCACCGAAGCTAAATCGGGATATTGTCATCACTGAGTGAGGAGAATGTGCTTGCCCGGTGACGAGAATGGCGATATATTCTCCACATATCATGATGAGAATAATGTATATTTGGGAACACCCGGCCTGGCCCCGCCTCACTTGGGACGACGGGAAGGTGCTTGAACCGCTGGCGACCGCGCGTCTGAAGCAGGGCCGGCTTCTTGGAGGGATGGCAAGCCTCGGCTTCGACTTGAAGCGTGAGGCACAGCTCGGAACTCTGACGGAAGACGTCATCAAGAGCTCGGAGATCGAAGGTGAGGTCCTTGACCGTGACAGCGTGCGGTCGTCGCTCGCGCGCCACCTCGGCCTCACTGCGGCAGCAATCGCGCCGGCAGACCGGCGGACCGAAGGCATCGCCGAAATGATGCTCGACGCCACGGAGAACTACCGGGTATTGCTGACGTCCGAACGGCTGCTCGGCTGGCAGGCGGCGCTGTTCCCGACCGGCTATTCGGGGATGCACAGGATCAAGACTGGCGCATGGCGCGACGATGCGGAAGGACCGATGCAGGTCGTGTCGGGACCTGTCGGCCGTCAGCGGGTGCATTTTCAGGCGCCGCCGGCTCAGGAACTCGACGCCGAGATCAAGGCGTTCCTGGAATGGTTCAATCGCCGAAACAAACCCGAAGGCCTGTTGCGAGCCGGCCTGGCACATCTCTGGTTCGTGACCATCCACCCGTTCGAGGACGGTAACGGCCGTGTCGCGCGCGCGATCGCCGATCAGGCGCTGGCCCAGTCGGAGAATCTAGGTCAGCGCTTCTACAGCATGTCGAGTCAGATCCGGAAGGAACGATCCGCCTATTACGACGCGCTCGAAAGTGCGCAACAAGGCACACTTGACGTCACCGACTGGCTGGTCTGGTTCCTCGACTGTCTGTCGCGCGCGATCGATGACGCCGAATCGGTTTGCGCCGATGTCATGCGCAAGGCCAATTTTTGGCAACGCTATGCTCGCGAGCCCTTCACCAAACGCCAAACTGTGGTGCTCAACAGGTTTCTCGACGGCTTCGAGGGCAAGCTGACGTCAAGGAAATGGGCAGCGATCGGAAAGTGTTCAATACCGACGGCGCAGCGCGACATCAATGACCTGCTTGAGCGCGGAATCCTTCGCCGCAATCCGGGAGGCAGCAAGAACACAAGCTACCATCTGGTGCTGGTGGCATGAGCTTGATCACCAACGGCGATTTCTTGCGCACTACGGTGTGATGCCGGGTGATTCAGTTTCGCCGGGTCCTACCAGGTCGAGAACAGGGTGCCGGAGGAAGGCGCCAACACTGGAACTTCAGTTGGCGAGCACGTCCTTGTGACTGCTTCACGCTCGGCCCGGGGCCCTCAGGCCAGTTGCTATAGGCGGGTCGCTGGATACCGCCTCAAGGCGGGCGATGGTGTGGTCACTTATTGACGATCTGGGTGTTACAAAGGGCTTGAGTAAGGTCGCATTGTTTCCCTGTCAAATTACTCGCCTATATGGTGTTTTCGTGTGCGTCAAGGATGTTTGTCTATGGTCTGTGTAGACTGAAGTATCGAGCATCCATGGGATTTTAGTCGCATTCGTAAAGGGTGGGGTCGCGGCTCGGGCGAATGTCGGATTGGGGCTCTGTTGGAAGGCGCCCATTGCCAACACATCGAGGATCTACGGTTTCGGTCTTGAGGTATACCGTAGGTATATGATGGTGGTCTTGCCGTCCCGGTGCCCCCTTGTATCGCCCCATTCGGGGCCATCTGGCGGACGACCGGCGAGACGGACGCGCGCCGCCTGCGGTTGCCGATGCTGGCGATGAAATCGCGGCTGAGCATGGACATGACTTCAAGGCCTCCCCGGGAGGACGCGCAACTGGCGCGATGCGCGAGGGCTACGCGGGCGGGCCGATGCGCATGATGTCCGGGATCCGCGCCCGGCCAACTCCGGCCGCGGCCCGTTGGGGTTGGAGAAATCGTCCCCCGGACAGCAACGGCCTCGTTTCGGCGGTCCGCAGCCGCCGGCTCAGCAGCTCCCGACCGTCAGATGTCCGTTGCAATTGTGTAGGTCGTCCATATCGGCCAAGAGGACTGTCTTGTCATTAGTGCGGAGCTGAGGCGTGGGGTTGTTCGGCAGAAGGAAGGGGCAGAGCGCCTTGATGTTGCATTGGCCGTTCACCTCGAGGATTTCGGTGTGTCTGGTGGTGCAGTCCAAATAGGCGGGAGCGCTGCTCCATGAGTTCTCGCACTCCTGCGTCGTGACGGGCTGGGCGGCGGCCTCCTGCGCCGCTGGGCCGGCGAGCAAGAAGGCGAGGACGGCGAGAGCGAGAATGCGGGCGGTCGGCAATGGCCTAACTTCTTTCCGCAACGGTTCGGCAGCTGCTTCTGCGCCTGCGTGGCAACAATACCGCATTCCCGTCAGCCTCCGATGGGCAACGCGGGTTCAAATTTTCAAGATAGCTGCAATCGCTTGCCCCACCCTCTCGGCCGCTTCTTCGATCTCGCGGTCCCCGAGATACGCATAACGGAGCGTCATCCGGACACCGGATTGGCCGAGCATGCGCGAGACAACTGGCAGCGGGATGCCGCTCATCACCGCCTGGCTCGCGAACGAATGCGGTGATCGTGAGGGCGTCTCCCGGATACCGTAATGGGTTTTGCGTGAAGCGAACGCTCCGATTCAAGCATCGGTGAGGGTCTTTCCTGCCATGCCGTTTCTCCCGGTTGCCATTGCAGCCAAGGCAGGAACCGTCGCCGGTTCTGTCTAGGTGCAACTCGGTTCGGGAGACCAAACGACCTCTTTTGATTTGGTTGGAACCGACAGGTGCGGCGATGGTGTGGATGCGGGTGTTCCAGGTCATGGCTGGCTGCCCGGCCCCACCACGGATCCTTCGTGGCCCCACGGTCGCGGGAAGCCGCAACAAGTTGTCGTGCCGGTTGATGCTGCCGACGCGATTTGGGTCGGGTCTACCGTCCCGCGCGGACACCTGCCAAGTGCTTGCCGGAGGGCGCTGGATCGGGCTCCGGTTCAGGTTTCCGCAGCGCCGAGCCGCTCACGGGCAGCGGCGAGAACGGCTTCGGCATGCCCGGTAACCTTGACCTTGCGCCAGGTCTCCACGATTCGACCGGCCGGATCGACCAGAAACGTCGCCCGCTCGATCCCCATGTACTTGCGGCCGTACATGTTTTTTTCGACCCAGACCCCGAACGCCTCGCAGGCGGCGCCGTCCTCGTCGGAGGCCAGCACGACGCCCAGTTCGTGCTTGTCGCGAAACCTCTCATGCTTGGCCAGCGAATCCTTTGAAATTCCGATGACGGTCACGTCCATGGCGTCGAACGCAGGCCCAAGTTCAGTGAACGCGATGGCTTCCTTCGTGCATCCGGGCGTGTCGTCCTTCGGGTAGAAGTAGACAACATACGCACGGCCCGCGAGGGTCGCGTTCGACACGCGGTCGCTCAGCGTGGGAAGGTCAAAGGCAGGGACCGGATCCCCGGCTCCGGGCGAACGGTCGGGCATGTCAGCCATGATCACCACTTCTTGCAGGTTGGCGGAACGGGCACGCACTGGGAGTTGCCCGCGGACAAAGTATATCGGCGCGGTCAGCAAAACAGGTCCGCGGCACCGGCCGGCGAAGCGTCGGCGGCGGGCCGGTCGGGCTCAGTCCGCAGCGCTGGCGATGTGGGCCTCGGTCATGGCGCGGACACCGGCCCGGGCGCCGAGGAGCGCCTCTTTCAGATCGTCAGCACGATCAAATCCGGTTGCCTGACCGATTCGCTCGATCATGGCGGGTTGCAGCAGGGCCGGATCGGTGCGGCTGCCGACCGTGATCCGGAGCATGGCCTGTACCGACTGGTAGAGGTGGCTGGCTTCGGCCAGCCGGCTTTCGTCCTCCGGCGAGAGCACGTCGATGGTCCCGAGCAGCCGGAGCACCTCCCCGGTGGACCCGCGAATCGGTCGGCCGAGCCGCTGCGCCGACGTCACTGCGAGGAACTGCACGAGCAGCTCGAGGTCGAGCAGCCCGCCCGGCGAGTGCTTGACGTCGAACGCCCCCGACGGCCGGTGCGTGTCCTTGATCTTGGCCCGGAGGTCCAGCAGGTCGCCGGCCAGCGCGTCGTACTCGCCGGTGGCCACGAGCGCCCGGTCGATGATGGCATTCAGCGTGTCCACGGTCTCCGGCGCGCCGGCAATGACGCGACTGCGGACGAGCGCCAGCTTCTCGACCGGCCAGGCGTCTCTTGCCAGGTAGGTTTCGTAGCCGCTGAGCGCCGAGGCCAGGGGACCGGCCCGGCCGTGGGGGCGCAGCAGGAGGTCGAACTCCCAGAGTTGCCCCACCGCGGTATGCGCGGTGAAGCCCGTGATAAGGCGGGTCGCGAAGCGTGAGAAGTACACCGATGCCGCCAGCGGGAGTTCTCCGTCGGATTCGGCACCGACGGCCGGAGCGTCGTAGAAGAAGATTCCGTCGAGGTCGGACCCCGGCAGGAGGGTTCGCCCGCCCAGCTTCCCCAGGCCCAGGAACGCGGCGCCCCCGCCCGGCAGCCGCCCGTGTCTCGGCTCGAACTCCTGGTTTACGCGGGCCATCAGCCGACGGATCGCGATGTCAGCGACGTGGGTAAGGGCAACCGCTGCGTCGCCCGACTTCTCGACGCCGCAGAGGAGCTTCAGCGCCACGCTGAAGCGCAGTTCACCGGCCCATCGCCGGAACGCGTCGAGGTCGTCCTGGTAGTCGCCGAGGCCGAGGCCAAGCTCCGCGTCGAGCGCCGCTTCGATCGCTTCTGGTCCCGGCAGGGGCGCCTCGAGCGGAGTTTCCAGCAGCTGATCCAGCAGCCGCGGGTTTGCGGCGAGTGACTGTCCGAGTTCGGGTGCCGTGCCCATGATTTCCACGACGACCGCCATGAGGGAGGGGTAGTTGGCGAACATGGACAGCAGTTCCACGCCCGCATTGAGGCCCTCAAGAAACCGGGCGAACCCGGCAAATGCGGTCTCGGGATCGGGCGCTTCTCCGATCGCGTCGAGCATCCGTGGCGTGATCTCGGTCAGGAGTGCGCGCCCGCGTTCCGAGCGCGTTGCGGAAATCCGGCCGCGATGCCAGTTGGCGATCTGTGCGATCACGCCCTTTGGATTCCGAAAGCCCAGGCGGGTGAGGGTGGCCACAGTCGCAGGGTCTGGATCGACGCCAGTGAAGACGAGGCTTCCGAACGGATGTCCGAGGCTCTCGTCGGCGGCGTCGCCCGCAGCGGTGAGCGACTGAACCGCCGCAACGTGCTCGGCAAGCTCGGCTTCGAAGTCGGCGAGGCTGGCGTGGCCGAGGAACGACGCGAGCCGGGAGCGTTCGACTTCTTTCTCGGGCACGACATGGGTCTGCTCGTCCCGGATCATCTGGATGCGGTTCTCGACGCGGCGCAGGTAGCGGTAATGGCCGATCAGTCGTTCCGCGACGTCCGCCGGCATCCGGTTCACGGCGGCGAGCGCCCGAAGGCCCTCCGCGGTCCCCCTGCGGCGAAGCGCGCGGTTGCGGCCGCCCCAGACCAGCTGCTCGGTCTGCAGATGGAACTCAATGGCGCGGATGCCACCGCTCCCGAACTTGAGGTGATAGCCGGCGGGATCGAAGTCGCCGCCGCGGCTTGTCTGGCGCTGCATCGCCTGGATGTCCCGAACCGCGTTGAAGTCGAGATTGCGCCGCCAGACGAACGGCGCGATCCGTTGCAGGAATCGCTCGCCGGCGTCGAGATCGCCGGCGATGGGCCGGGCCCGGATGAAAACCGCCCGTTCCCAGTTCTGGGCGAGGCCCGAGTAATAGAGCTCGGCCGCCTCGACCGAAACCGCGAGCGGAGTCGAACCCGGATCGGGCCGGAGCCGGAGGTCCATGCGGAAGAGGTAACCGTCGGCGGTACGCTCCTGGAAGAGGTTGACGAGGCGCTGCGACAGTCGTGTGAAATGGCGCGACGCGCGACCCTCGCGCGCCGCTTCCGGGAAGGCGGGGCTCGACTGGTCGTAGAAGATCGCAAGGTCGATATCGCTGGAGTAGTTCAGCTCCTCGGCGCCGAGCTTGCCGAGCGCGATGATCGCGAACCCGGACCGGTCGGCCTCGGGTCCCAGCAGATGGAACGCCGCGGCCTGCAGCAGGTCGCCGGCGAACGCGCTCCATGCCTCGAGTACTCGGGCAACGGACCACGCGCCGCTGATGTCGGCCAGGGCCACGGCCAGGGCGACGCGGCGGCGCACGATCCGCAGGTGCCGGGCGGCGTCCGGGCCTGCCATCGCGGCGGCGGCGGCAGGATCGGGCAGGTCGCGGCGTGCGAGCGTGAGGGCGGCGTCGGCGCCGTCGGTGACAAAAGCCCGGACGATCGCCGGCTCCGCAACGGCGCTGTCGCCCAGGAACGGACTGTGGCCGAATACCCGGTTCAGGAGCTCGGTTCCCTGGGGGCCCAGTTCCTTCGGCGTCGGGTTGGCGGCGCCGGACCACTGTTCCCAGTATCGGTCCTGCTGCTGCGGATCCCCGCCCTGGGAGCCGGGCGCTCCCGACGCCCGGGGCTGCTCTAGACTAGCCACGGGCGTGGCGGCCCGTGCGCGGTCCGCGGACCGACGCAGGCATCGGCCGCGGGACGGCGGTCATTGTGGGTACCAACGAGACGTACCGGGCGAGAACTTGCGTGGCGGGCTCCGGTGGTGCGTGGATGGTCATGACCGGAGAACCCTAGTGTGACGGCTGGCATTCCCGAGGCCCGCGACGGCCGACGGAAGAGGCGCGGCCCGGTCCGTCTGCGTCGATGGGCGGCTGGGATCGGGATTGTAGTGGTCTGCCTGCTGGCTGCAGGGATCTGGCGGTTGACCTATGGGCCCGTGGCTGTGCCCTTGCTGTCCGCGTACCTTGCGGGCCAGCTGGACCAATTCGATCTGCCCCTCGACACGCAGTGGGAAGACGCCGCCATCCACTGGCCGTTCATGGCGCCCTGGCTCGATGTCCGCTTCTCGGACTTCCGGGCTAGCGACGTGTTCGCGGCCGAGGGGGTGGGTGTCCGGCTCCCCTTGGCCGACCTGCTCCGCGGTCGCGCATCCGTATCCGGTGTCGTGGTCCACGCGCCGACGCTGGAGCTGGTACAGGGGGAGGACTACGGCTTCCGTCTCGGCGACGGCGCCGCGCTCGGGTCCGGTTCACCACTGGCCGCACTCGCATCCGGGGCCGGGATCGTAGTGCTGGACGGCACGGTCACGCTGGATCTGCTCCATGCCGCGCCGGTCCGGATCGTCGACGTCGAGCTCAGCGTGACGGGGGTCGACGGGCGGATCACGCTCCAGGGAGCCGGTGCCGCTTCCCTTCCTGGACACCCGGCGGTGCCACTGGAACTCGCGGCGCGGCTGCTGCCGGAGGGGCCAGTATTCACGGCCGAGCTTGCCTTCGCGGAGGTCGAGCCCGCGGTGCTGGCGGGGCTGATGGCCGTCGATGCCCCCTTCGACCTGTTGCAGGTGCCGCTCAGCGGCACCGTCGCCGTGGCCGGCCCGCTCGAGGCCGCGGTGGTGACCATGCGCGGCACGGGCGGGGCCGGGCAGCTGCAGGTCCCCGGTGAACCCGCCGACGCCGGACCACCGGCATGGCCGGTCAGCGCGGTGCAGGTGCAACTCCGGTACGCCGTGGACGGCCGGGTCCTTGATCTCGAGGAACTCACCGTGACCGGCTTGGAGGGCGATCTCCGCATGGCAGGGAGATTCCAGGATCTGCCAACCGGACCGGCGGAGATCCGCGGCAGATTCGCCGGATCTATGCCGGTGCAACATGCGGCGGGCTGGGTCGGCGCGACGCTCGACCGTCCGGCCGACGCCTGGGTCCGCGAACGCGTCAAGGCCGGGACTCTCACGGACGTGACGGTGACGGCCATCTTCCCCGACGGTCTTTCTGGCGCGAGCCGCGTGGAGGCCAACTGCGTGGTCCGCGATGCGGCCGTGAATTGGGAGGAGGGCGAGCCGCCGCTTCGCCTGGCGGTCGTCGAGCTGGCGCTGGCCGGACCGGAGCTCACGGTCACATCCGCTACGGCCAGCGCGGGGGCGGCGACCCTCGAGGACTTCAGGGTGCACAGCGCTGATCTGTTCACCGAAGGCGGCGAAGCAACCCTGACGGCAAGACTGTCGGGCGAGTCCGGCGCGCTCCTGCAGCTGGCCGGCCTCGGTCGCGGGCCGCCGCCGGCACCTCTCCTGCAGGGCCCACTCCGGGATGCCGACTTGCGGGTGCTGATCCCGTTTGCGCACGACCAGGAGGAGGAAGTCACCCTGGACGCCGGATTCCGGGACATCAGGGTCGATCCGAGCGCGCTCCCGGCCGGCTATGCCGGCTTCGACCTCCGGTCCCTCGCCGGCACCCTGGCCTACGGTCCTGGCGGCATTGATGTTCGCTTCGCCGGCGAGCTCGGCGATACCGTCCGGGTCGATGACGCCGTGCTCCGTGCCCCGGGACTGGAGGCGCCGTCGTACCAGTTGACCGCCACGCTGAGCGGGCCTTTCGCCGACCTCGCCGCACTGGTGGCAGGGGCAACCGGCGAGACCGACCTGCCATCGGGCATCGTCGCGCTCGACGGCACGGCCCGGATCCGGGCAGCGGCCCGGATTCCGCGTGACGCGGACGCCGTCCTCGTCGTCCAGCGGCTGGACGGCGAGTTCGAGGTGCCGTCGTTCGCCGCCGAAGCGCTCGGATCCGGACCGTGGGCGAGATACGTGTTCCGGGACGTCACGGGAACGCTGGCGCTCGACGGCGAGACGTTTTCCGCATCGGGGCAGGCCGGGCTGGCGGATTCGACGGTCTGGTTTACGTGGCAGGCACCCCGTCCTGGGGTTCCGGGTGAGCAGGTGCTGAGCGTGCGAGGTGCATTGGGAGCCGAAGCCCGAACGGCGCTCGGGGCTCAATTTGCCGGCGTGGAGGGACCGGTCGATCTTGCTGTTAACGCGCTGCGTAGCCCGGAAACGGAGAGCTGGATGCTGGATGCCGAGGCCGGTTTGGCTGCCGCGGAGGTGGCGATAGCCGAGCTCGACTGGACCAAGCCGCGCCGCGCGCCGCTGCATGCCAGGGTCCGCGGCGTGCTCGCCGACGGCGAACCGTTGCAGTTCCGTCTCGAGGGGCAAGGCGCCAATGTGCACGGCCGACTATGGATCGTGGACGGGCAGCTGGATCGGGTCGCGTTTACCCAGCTTGGAATCGGCGAGCACCGCCTCGCCGGCACGGTGGCCCACACGCCCGAGGGGCACCTGGGAGCGGTGCTGGACGGTGAGCAGGTGGATCTTCGCTCGTTCCTGTCGAGCGACGCCGGGATGTCGAGCCCATCGGCACCGCTCCAGCTCCGCGTGGACGCCCGCCGCGCCCGGACAATGGCACCGGCAGTTGCCGGCCCGCTGGCGCTGACGTTGGAGACCGACACGCTCGGCCTGAAGGAGCTGCATCTTGCGCTCGGGCTCCCGGACGGGGAAAGCATGGAGCTGCAGGGAGCCCGCAACGAAGACGCGCTTGAGCTGGTGCTGACCGGCACGGAGGCGCGGTCCGTGGCTGACGCCTTCGGTCTCGGTGTCGGCGCGGATGGGGGCAAGGTGAGGGTCGAGGCCGTCCGGCAGGATGACCGGATCACCGGCACGGTCAGCGTCGGCGAATTTCAGATGGTGGACGCGCCGGTGTTCCTGCAGCTCCTGCAGACCGTGACGGTCCTCGGCCTGCTGGAACAGATCGCAGGCGGCGGAGGCGTGGCCTTCTCCCGCTTCGATGCCGAGTTCACGCTGGCGGACGGCGTGCTCGATATCCGCAACGGCGTCGCCCAGGGCCTGACGCTCGGGGTGACGGTCGAAGGTGCCATCGACACCCGCAACCAGGTACTCCAACTCCGGGGTGCGCTGCTGCCGGCCTATGCCCTCAACCAGTTGCTGTCCCGGGTGCCCGTCATCGACCGGATCATCACGGGCGCGGATTCGACGGGCGTCTTCGTCGCTGACTACGCGGTGACGGGCCCGGCTGCGGACCCCGACATCGCCGTGAGCCCGTTGCAGTTCCTCGTTCCGGGAATCCTGCGTGACGTCCTGCGGGGTCTGGGGGGCGCTGGCGCGTCGCCGGAGTCGCCGGGCGAGTAGCGGATCACGGCATCGCCGTCCGCGCCGGGCCGGCGCTCAGTCCGTTCTCTGGGGTTCGATCGGCCGGAGGACGGCGTGCCGCTTGCGCCCGGCCGACAGGCGCAGTTCGCCATCGATCAGGTCCGACGGCCCCAGGGTCAGGTGTTCGTCCGTGACCCTGACGTCGTTGACGCGGGCGCCGCCGCCCCGAATGAGGCGGCGCGCCTCGCCGTTCGTCGCCGCGAGGATCGAATCGCGTGCGAATGCCTTGACCACCGGCAGGCCGGCCTCGAGTTCCGCTGCGGGCACCAGGATCGTCGGGAGCGCTGCGCCCGTGCCGCCCTGCTCGAACGTCGCCCGGGCCGTGGCGGCCGCCCGCTCCGCTTCGTGCTGGCCGTGCGCGAGGCGGGTGGCCTCATTGGCCAGGCGCACCTTCGCCACATTGGCGTCCGGTCCGCTGAGGCCCTCGAGTCGGCGGATTTCGGCCAGCGGAAGCTCGGTGAAGAGGCGGAGGAAACGGCCGATGTCGGCATCGGCGGTGTTGCGCCAGAACTGCCAGTAGTCGTAGGGGCTGCGCATCGCGGCGTTGAGCCACACCGCGCCGCGCGCGGTCTTGCCCATCTTCTCCCCGCTCGCCGTCGTGACGAGCGGTGAAGTGAGGCCATAGAGCGACGGCAGCGAGCTGCCCGCCCCGTCGAGGCGGCGCGCCAGCTCGACGCCGTTCACGATGTTGCCCCACTGGTCGGAGCCCCCCATCTGCAGGGCACATCCCTCGCGGCGCGCCAGTTCGGTGAAGTCGTACGCCTGCAGGATCATGTAGTTGAACTCGAGGAAACTGAGGGGCTGTTCGCGCTCCAGCCGGAGGCGCACCGAATCGAAGGTCAGCATCCGGTTGACGGAGAAGTGCCGTCCGATGGTGCGCAGGAACTCGACGTACCGGAGTTCGCCGAGCCAATCCTGATTGTCCACCATGATCGCATCCGTCGGCCCGTCGCCGAAGGTGAGAAACCGCTCGAAGACACGCCGGATGCCGGCGGCGTTCGCGGCGATCGTGGCATCGTCCAGCAGCCTTCGGGATTCGTCCTTGCCCGAGGGATCGCCGACGCGGGTCGTGCCGCCGCCGATCAGCACGATCGGCCGGTGGCCCGCCTGCTGAAAATGCCGGAGGAGCATGATCTGCAGCAGGCTGCCTACGTGGAGGCCGGGCGCCGTACAGTCGAAGCCGATGTAGGCGCCGACCGGCGCCCCGTCGGCCAGCAGGCGGTCGAGTCCCGCGAAGTCGGTGCACTGGTGCACGTAGCCCCGTTCGGACACGCGCTGCAGGAAGCTGGATCGGAAATCGGTCATGGGACAGGCACGGCGGGCAGGGCAGGGATGACGAGGGAAAGTACCATGGACGAGCCGGGATCGGAGCGGGGCTGGTGATGTACACCGCAGTCGGGTTGATGAGCGGAACCTCTCTCGACGGCGTCGATGCCGCGCTGGTTCACACCGATGGCGAACACCAGGTGTCGTGCGGGCCGGCGCTTACCCGGTCGTACGGCGATTCCTTCCGGGGCCGCACGGCCCGGGACCTGGTGGCACCGGACCTGGTCCGACGGCTGACAGACCTGCATGTCGCCGCGGTCCGGGAGCTGCTGCACCGGGCAAGTGTCCGTCCGACCGATGTGCAGGTGATCGGCTTCCCGGGCCAGACGGTCGCTCACGCGCCAGCGGAGGGCTGGACGTGGCAGGTTGGCGATGCCCGCCGGCTGGCCGCCATGACCGGCATCCGCGTGGTGAGCGATTTCCGCAGTCGCGACCTGGCGCATGGGGGCGAAGGCGCGCCGCTGGTGCCACTGTTTCATCAGGCGCTGACGGCTTCGATGGCGCGGCCGCTGGCGGTGCTCAATCTCGGCGGGGTGGCGAACGTCACCTGGCTGGGGCGCGACGGCGCCGTGTCCGCCTTTGACACCGGACCCGGCTGTGCCCCCCTCGACGACCACGTCCGTCGGGTGCTGGGTGCCGCGCACGACCACGACGGCCGACTGGCTGCAGAGGGATCGGTCCCGGAAGCCGCGTTGGCCGACCTGCTGCGCCATCCCTATTTCGGTCGCCCGCCCCCGAAATCCCTTGATCGCGATCAATTCGGTGAGCGCTGCACGCGCGTCAGCCACACCTACGCGCCGGCCGATGCTGCCGCGCTGCTGACCGCATTCTGTGCGGCGGCCGTGGCCCAGGCGCAGGCTTGGATGCCCGAGCGGCCCGCGACCTGGCTGGTCACCGGTGGCGGTCGACGCAATCCGGTGCTCATGGCGGAACTCCGCAGCCGTCTCGCGGCGAGCGTCGATGCGGTGGAGAACGTCGGTCTCGACGGCGACGCGCTCGAGGCACAGGCATTCGGGTGGCTGGCCGTGCGCTCACTGCTCGGGCTGCCGCTGGCGGTCCCGGCCACCACCGGGGTGCGGCGCCCCTTGAGCGGTGGGGTCCTCGTGTACCCCGGTCAGGCCGGCGTCCGGACCCGGTTCGATACGTAGCGCACGACGCTTTGCGCGAGCACGTCGAGGCGACCTTCGAAGAAGTGATCCGCGCCGGGGATCATCTGGTAGGTGATGGAAACGTTTTTCTGGACTTCCATTTCCGTCGCCAGCTTGGCAACCGACGCTTCCGGGACGATGGTGTCCTGATCACCCTGCAGGACGATCCCCGAGCTCGGGCACGGGGCCAGGAAGTTGAAGTCGTAGCGGTCCACCGGCGGCGCGACCGACACGAATCCGCCAAGCTCCGGGCGGCGCATGAGCAGATGGAACGCGAGCCAGGCCCCGAACGAGAACCCGCTGACCCAGACCGTGCGGCTGTCCTCGTGGGTCGCCTGCAGCCAGTCAAGGGCCGCGGCCGCGTCCACGAGTTCGCCCTCGCCGTTGTCATGCGACCCCTCGCTGCGGCCGACGCCGCGGAAATTGAAGCGCAGCACCGAGAACCCGAGGTGAGCAAACGAATGGAACAGCGCGTAGACCACCTTGTTGTTCATGGTGCCGCCGCCCTGCGGATCCGGATGCAGCACCAGGGCGAGCGGCGGCCTCGCCCCGACCCCGACGTGATACCGTCCCTCCAGACGCCCGGCCGGTCCATTGATGATGACTTCGGGCATAGGGGCTCTTTTGCAGCGTAGATCGCCCGCGCGGAGGGCGGCTCCGCGACGAGATCGCGATATCCGATGGATTTTCACGATTCTATATAATTCCCCGTGCATCTTCCAATATGTTCGGCCTCTCGTGCTTGGCCCGACGCGACGCAGCCGCACGTTAGTTCGGTGATCGAGCCTCCGGAGCAGCCATGTTCACGGCACTGCGGGACGAGTTCAGGGCGATTCGCACGCGGGACCCGGCAGCACGGGGCGCGCTGGAGATTGTGCTTTGCTATCCGGGGTTTCACGCGGTGGCCACGTACCGCGTGGGGCACTGGCTGTGGCGCCGGCGCCTCAAGCTGCTCGCCCGCTGGGTGATGCATCTCGCCCGCTGGCTCACGGGGATCGAGATCCACCCCGGGGCGTCCATCGGCAAGCGTTTCTTTATCGATCATGGGATGGGCGTCGTGATCGGTGAAACGGCGGACATCGGGGACGACTGTTTTCTCTATCAGGGGGTGACGCTTGGCGGCACTTCCTTGGAGCCGGGCAAGCGGCACCCAACGCTCAACGACGGCGTGATCGTCGGCGCCGGAGCGAAGGTTCTCGGGCCGATCACAGTCGGCAAGAACGCCCGGGTCGGCGCCAATGCGGTCGTGGTGCGCGACGTCCCGGCCGGGGCGACGGTCGTGGGGATCCCGGCCCGCGAGGCCAGCCAATCAAGCCGTGGCCGTGCGAAATTCACGGCCTACGGCACCCCGCTCGATGCCAGGGATCCCAACGCCCAGGCAATGGAGCGCATGGCCGCCGACATCGCTGAGCTCGGCGACCAGCTGGCGGCCCTGGAGCGACAGCTCGCGCCCGGCGGCGGCGAGAAGGACGACGCGGGGGCTGGTGAACATGATCCGGACGACGTGACGCGGCCCGAGACCTGAGCCCGGACGGGAGATCGGCATGCCTGGCGACCGCCCGTGCGCCTACTTCGACTACAACGCTTCAGCTCCGCTGCTCGCAGTCGCCCGCGATGCGATGGTTGAGGCGATGGGCTGCACAGGAAACGCCTCATCGGTGCACGCTCGTGGTCGCGCCGCGCGCCGCCTGCTCGAGGACGCGCGGGTGGCCGTGGCGCGGTCTGTGGGCGCTGCGCCCCAGGACGTGGTGTTCACCTCGGGTGCAACGGAGGCGAATGCGTTGGCCTGCGCGGGGCGGCCGGCACCGCGTGTGCTGGCAAGCGCCATCGAGCACGATTCGGTGCGCGCGGTGGCGGCGCCTCGCCGGTGCATTCCGGTCCGCCCCGACGGCACGATCGACCTGGTCCGCCTGAAGGCGTTGCTGGAAGAGGATCCGCGTCCGCAGCTGATGGCGGTCATGCTGGCCAACAACGAGACCGGCGTGATCCAGCCGGTTGCAGCGGCCGCTGCCCTGGCGCGGTCGGCGGGGGCGCTGGTCCACTGTGACGCCGTCCAGGGGTGGCGACGCATGCCGTTCACCCTGGACAGCCTCGGGGTCGATTCGCTGTCGCTCTCGGCCCACAAGGCCGGCGGACCCAAGGGGGCGGGGGCCCTGATCGTGCGCGACGGGGTGCTGCGCGAGGCGCTGCTTCGGGGTGGCGGACAGGAACGGGGCTGGCGCGCCGGCACCGAGAACGTGGCGGCACTAGCCGGATTCGGTGCGGTGGCCGCCAGCCATCCCCCGGCATCGACGGCGCTCCGCGAAACGCGCGCCATCCTGGAGGATGCTGCCTGCCGCGCGGTCCCGGAGACACACGTGATTGCCCGGCAGAGCGACCGGCTGCCGAACACGACGATGTTGGCGCTTCCCGGCCGCGATGCGGAAGCGCTCGTGATCCGGCTGGACCTGGAGGGTATCGCCGTAAGTGCCGGCTCCGCCTGTTCCTCGGGAAAGGTCGGGCCGAGTCACGTGCTGGCGGCGATGAACCTCGCCCCCGAATTAGCAGGCGGGGCCATCCGGGTCAGCTTCGGACCCGAGGTTACCCGTTCCGACGTGGATGCATTCGTGTCCGCCTGGAGCCGGGCGGCGGCGGCCTGCGGTCGCCGGCCGCGCCGCTGACCGACGCGCCGGGCGCGCTCCCGGCAGCCGGTCGTCTCGCCGGTGGGGTGGTCACCGCTCCCGCTCTTCCTTCCGGGAAGCGGCGCGCGCCTGCACGATCTCATCCGCGATCCGTCCGGTGATCTCGTTCAGGTGATCGAACTCCGCATGGTAGGTCCCCACGCCCTGGCTGAGCGAGCGCAGTTCGATGATCAGGTCGTGGAGTTCCGACTGGGGCATGTGCGCCTGGAGGGAATCCCAGCCGTGCCAGCCTTCCTTCGGCTCGAACCCGAGAATCTGGCCACGGCGGACACTGATCAGGCCGTGCACCTTGTTGGTGTACTCGGACGGCACGTCGATCGTCACCTTGGCGATGGGCTCGAGCAGCACCGGCGCACACTTCGGCATGCCCTCGGTCATGGCGACCCGCGCCGCGAGCTTGAACGACATTTCGTTGCTGTCCACGGAATGGAACTGGCCGTCGGTCAGGGTGACCGAAAAGTCCACCACGGGAAATCCCAGCGGACCCTCGACCGCGAATTCCTTGACGCCGGTCTCGACGGCGGGGATGTACTGCCGCGGCACGGAACCACCGACGATCTTGTCGGCGAACTCGAAGCCGCTCCCGCGCGGGCGCGGCGTGATGTCGACCACGACGTCACCGAACATGCCGTGGCCACCCGTCTGGCGCTTGAAGCGCCCGTGCTGGGTCACTGGTTTCCGGATGGTTTCCTTGTAGGGGACGTTCGGGCGCGCCGACGTCGCCGTTACGTTGTACTTGGAGCGGAGCTTGTCCAGCGAGATCTGGAGATGGATATCGCCCTGGCCCAGGAGCACCAGCTCGTGGGTGTCCTCGTTCTGCTCGTAGGTGAGCGATGGGTCCTCCTCGTTGAGGCGCTGCAGCCCGCCGGTCAGCTTGACCTCGTCGCTCCGGTTCTCCGGGGTGATGGCGAGGCTGTAGACGGGAGCCAGGGGCTCGGGCCAGTCGGAACCGTCGGCCGAATCGGCACCGGCCCGCAAGACGTCGCCGGTGCGCACGGTCTCCATGCGGCCCAGGCCGACGACATCGCCGAAGGCCGCTTCCGAGATCTTGTCGGCCTGGCTGCCGACCATGGTCTGGAGGCTGCCGATCCTGGCTCCGCCCAGTGCCTGGCCGTCCGAGACCGTGCCGCTCCACACGCGCGCCAGCGAGATCTTGCCGCTGTGCTGGGCATGAAAGGTCTTGAAGACCTGGACTGCGGCATCGCCGTTCGGGTCGAAACCGAGGTTGGCGGCGCGCTGCTCGGGCCGGGGCGCATCGTGGCGCAGGGCCTTGAGCAACCGTCGCACGCCGTGGCTCCGTTCGGCGGATCCGAAGAAGACGGGAACGACGTCTCCATCCTGCATGATCTTGGCCGCCTTCTCGTAGACCTCGTCAACTTCCGGGACTTCATCCTCGAGCAGCTTTTCGAGGATGGCATCGTCGAAATCGACAAGCACCTCCAGCATTTCCTCGCGGGCGAGCGTGACCTCGTCAGCCAGCGCGTCGGGGAATTCGATCTCTTCGGATTCCTTCCCGTCGACATACGAGTAGGCACGCCGGCTCGTGAGGTCGACGTAGCCGACGACCGCCTCGCCGTCTGTGATCGGGTACTCCCGCATCAGCATCGGCGTGCCGGACGCCTCCTTCAGCGCGGCCACCACGTCGGAAATCGATTCCGTCAGCGTGTCCACCTTGTTGATGAAGACCATGTAGGGGACCTGGCGAGACTGCAGGGCCTGGATGATCGGCGTCAGCGTCACGGCCCGGCTGAGCGAGGGCTCGATCACCAGCACCGCGATGTCGGTGACGTGCAGGGCGTTTACGGTCTCCTGCATCAGCTCGATCGATCCCGGGCAGTCGAGCACGGTCCAGGCATCCCCGAGATACGTCATCCGCGCCGGCGTGAGTTCGGTGCTCATGTTGCGCGCGCGCGCCTCGTCCGCCGAATCCCCGACCGTGGTGCCGTCCTTCACGGAGCCCCGGCGGCCGATCGCTTCCGTCGCGAACAGCATGCTCTCGAGAAGAGTCGTTTTGCCGCTGAGATAGGGGCCGACCAGTGCGGCGCAACGGGCTCGTTCAGACATAGGGTTTCTCCAGTGCTCGGAATGCTTCCTCTGTCGTGGCGGTTCCGGCAGGTGCTCCAAGCATCGGCCCGACAGTGCTTCGTGAACGCGGCCATTGTTGCCGGATGGGTGCTGGCAATCAATGGATTGGGCTGCGGTCGCGCCGCCTGGTCAGCGGTGAGTACGACGACCACCGCGGGTGCGGTCGGTGAGGGATACGCGCCGCGCGGATTGCTCGCCTGCGCGGCGTGCCGCCAGGCCCGCGCAGCGTGTCGCGTCCCCCGGGCTCGACTGGCCGGGCAGCGCTCGGGCGCGTTCCTTCGGCCGCGTCAGGTACCGCTCGGTCCGCCCTTGCCGCGAAAACCGTGCGGTGGCCCGCCGTATGGCCGGCGCCGGCGGCCGCGCGGGCACCTCGCCCGTTCCGACCAAGGTTCCGTCAGGCGGTCTGCAGGAACTGGCGGATGAGCCCCGCCGTCGCGTCCGGTTGCTCCTGCTGGACCCAGTGGCCCGCCCCCTCGACCAGATGCACGGCACGCATGTCGGCGCAGGCCGTCGTCTGCATCCGTTCGAATGCTCCGGGCGCCTGGTGCACGCCCCAGTCCGCGGCCCCTGCGATGAACGCGGACGGCACCTGCACGGCGGCTCCGGCATAGAGCCTCAGCTCGTCGAGATGGTCGATGTCCAGCATCACCCGGTACCAGTTGAGCCCGCCCTGGAAGCCGGTGCGGGCGAACTCTTCCGCATAGACCGCGAGCTCGGCATCGGTCAGCCAGGAAGCCTCCCCGTCGGGCGCGTGGTGGGCGACGGTGGCGGCCATCGATTCGTGGTAGTCCATCACGTAGTAGGTCGGCAGCTTGGCCAGCTCGTCGGCGGTCCACGCGGTCAGCGGGAACGGGCGGTTGTCCGGCCAGTCGGCGCTCTTGTGGTGGGCGTAGGCGCGCAGGAACGCGAGAATCCCGGCGGGCGCCTCCCGCATGTCACGGTCCGCATTGGGGGTCGTGTAGTAATACTGGTAGTGCTTGCGCGGACGAGGAAGCGCCTCCAGCGCGGGTTCCACCGCGAGCACGGCGGGTAGATCGCGACCCGAACGCGTGCCGGCGACCGGAGCGCTCATCAGGACGAGGCGGCGGAACAGGTCGGGGCGGGTGAGTGCGCTGTAGTACGCCACCATTGCGCCGAAGTCATGGCCGATCACGGCTTCGAACGATTCGACTCCGATCGCCGACCGGAGCCCCACGACGTCCTTGACCAGGTTCAGGAACCGGTAGGGAGTCAGGTTGTCCTCGTAGCGCGCGGGGGCCGCGGCGGTGCGACCGTACCCGCGCTGGTCGGGCGCCAGGACGTGATAGCCGGCATCGGCCAGCAGGACCATCACCTTGCGCCAGCTGTAGGCGAGTTCCGGGAAGCCGTGCAGCAGGAGCAGGCCGGGCGAACCCGCGTTGCCCGCTTCGAGCACGTGCATGGCCAGGCCGTTGTCGTTGTCCACGACGCGGGAGCGGATCGTCCCCGGAAGGGAGGCGTGCGGGTAGGTCATGGAGGCTCCTTCTTGGGGCGGGCTCGGGGGTGGGGCGCCGGCAGTCCGCTGCGTCGGGCGCGTGCCGGGCCGCCTAGCGTGCGGGTTCGGGGGTTTCGGCGAGGACGCGGGCGCGCAGTGCCGACTTGACGACCTTGCCGTTGGCGTTGCGCGGCAGTGGCTCCGTCTGCAGCGTGAAGGTTTCGGGTACCTTGTAGTCGGCGATCCGCGCGGCGGCGAAACTTGCGAGTTCCCGGTCGGTGGGTGCGCCCGCAGCGACCGCGACGAACGCGTGCACCCGCTCGCCGAGCACCGGGCAGGGCCGCGCGACGACCGCGGCTTCCACGACTGCGGGGTGCTGGGCCAGCAGGCTCTCCACTTCCGCCGAGTACACCTTGTATCCCGCCCGGTTGATCATGTCCTTGCTGCGATCCAGCACCTCGACGTAGCCGTCGGCATCGATCCTGCCGATGTCGCCGGACCGCCAGCTGCCGTCGCCGAACGTCGCACGGGTGACCTCGGGCAGGTTCCAGTATCCGGGAACGACCATCGGTCCGCCGATCCGGAGTTCGCCGATGCTGCCAGGGGGCAGGTCACGGCCGTCGTCATCGCACGCCCGGATGTCGGCGCAGTGGACGGGGAGCCCGACGCTGTCGCGCCGGCGCACCGCGTCGGTGGCCGGCAGCAGGGTTGCCGGGGAGGTGGTCTCCGTGGACCCGTAGGCGTTCATCAGTTCGAGCCCGGGCAGCCGGCGGTGGATCTCCTCGATCAGCGCCGTCGGCATCGGGGCGCCGCCATAGGCGCCGATCCGCAGGTGGGGAAGCGATGCGGCGTCCAGTCCGCCGGTGCGCAGCATGAGGTTGTACATCGCCGGCACCATGACCGTGTGCGTGACCCGCTCGCCATGCAGCAGCCGGATGGCCGCATCGGCCTTGAACTCCCGCTGCACGACCACGGTTCCCGCGCACGCGAACAGGGTGAGGATCTGGGCGACGAGACCCGTGATATGGGTGAACGGGACGGCCAGCAGCGTGCGTTCGAGCGCATCCTGCAGGCGCATCGTACGGCGGTAATGGATGATGCTGTGCGCCAGGTTGAAATGCGTGATCATCGCGCCTTTCGGGCGGCCGGTGGTGCCGGACGTGTACATGAGGAAGGCAAGCGCCTCCTCGCCGCCGACCGGCGGCGGCACGCCTGCCGCGCCGTCGGTCGCGTCGAAGAGCTCCCCGGTGCCGGAGTCGCCCACGGCAAGGACATGGTGCAGGTGCGGCGTGTTCCGTTTCCCGGGGACGCGGGCGGCGAGCGTGTCCTCCACGATGAGCGCCCGGGCACCGCTGTCGTTCAGCATGTAGTCGACTTCGTCGGTCTGCAGCCGATGTCCGAGCGGCACGGCGACGAACCCGCCCCGGAGGCAGGCGGCCACGCCGGCGACAGCCTCCCAGCGGTTGCCCGACCAGATGCCCACCCGGTCGCCCTGGGCCAGGCCAAGGCGGTGCATGGCCGCCGCCATGCGTTCGGCATGCTGCAGCAGGTCGCGGTACGAGAGCCGGGTTCCGCCGTCGACGACGGCCTCGCCGTCCGGATTGCGCTCGGCGGCGGCGCCCAGCATCGTCGCGACGTTGCCGGGGCGGTCCGCGAAACAGGTGAGCGTGCGTCCGAAGTGCCGTTCGGTGGTCAGCCCGTCGGGGTCAATGGCACGCCAGCCAACCGGGCTCACGGAGCGCTGCCGGCCACCAGTGCCCACGCGGTCCGCGCGTACGGAACCGTCTGTGCGCCCACCTCCTGGGCGTTGGCCGAGCTGGCGTTGCCGCCGAGCCCGCGCGCCAGGACGCCCTCCGCGATGGCCGCGAACCGGAACATCGAGAAGGCCACGTAGAAGTGGGGATCGATCGGCTTCCGGCCGCTCCGCCGACAGTAGTCGGCGACGTAGCTCGCCTGGTCCGGGATGCCGTATTCGGGCGGCAGCCCCATGATGCCGTGGCGGATGGACTGCGGGATCTGGAAACCGGAGATGTTGTAGCCGAGGTCCCCAAGGGGGTGCCCGAGGGTCGAGAGCTCCCAGTCCAGCACGCCGATGACCTCCGGCCGGTCCGGGGCGATAATCAGGTTCCCGAGGCGGTAGTCGCCGTGCACCACGCTGGTCTCGTCGCCGGGCGGAATGTTCGCGGGCAGCCACTCGATCAGCCGGTCCATCTCGGGGACCTCGCGCGTCCGGCTGAGTTCCCACTGCTTGGTCCAGCGCGCGATCTGCCGCGCGAAGTAGTTCCCCGGGCGCCCGAAATCGCCGAGCCCGGCCGCCGCGGGGTCGACCGCGTGGATCGCCGCCAGGGTGCGGTTCATGGCGTCGTAGAGCGCCGTCCGGTCCGCGGGCTCCACGTCCGGCAGCAGCGGGTCTTCGAAGACCCGCCCGCGCAGGCATTCCATCACGTAGAACGGCGTGCCGATGATCGCCGTGTCGTCGCAGTAGAGGTACATCTCGGGCACCGGCACTCCCTGGTCCCGGAGCGCCGCCTGGACCCGGTACTCCCGGTCCACGGCGTGCGCCGACGGCAGGAGTTCTCCCGGCGGTTTCTTCCGCAGCACCCAGATCGCGCCGTCCCCCTCGAGCGCGAACGTGGGGTTGGACTGGCCGCCGTGGAACTGGCGTATGCGGTCGAGTCGGGTGAACCCGGGGAGCCGGCCGGCCAGGTACTCGGCGAGCGCGTTTTCGTCGAAGCGGTGCGCGCCGCGCACCTCGATGAGTCCTTGGACAGTCATGACACGTTCCGCTTCCGCATCGCGAGCGCGGCCAGGATCAATGCCGCCGCCGCCAGCACGCCGCCTTGGATCTGCGCCCGTTCCACGGTGGCCCCGGCACGGTTCCGGCCGCGCGTGAGAGCTCCTTCCACCCGCGACTGTGCCTGGGACAGCGCCTCGTCCAGGTGACGTGCGGCGGCGGCGACCGCTGCCAGGCGCGGGCCTTCGCCAGGACTGTCGGCAAGCGCTTCCGCCCGGGCCACGACGTCGCCCACGGCCTGCGTCACGAGCTGGACGGCACCGACGGCGGCGGTGCGTTCCTCGTCCGGCAGGGTCGCGCCTGCACCCTCGAGATAGCTGTCGAGCGCCTCGCTCTTCCGGGCCAGGGCACGCGCACCGTCGACGATTTCGCGGGCCGCCCCGGTGTCGACCGCCGCCCCCTCCATCAGGAGCCGATTGGCGGTGCGATGGAAGGCCGCGTCCCGGTCAGCGCGCTCCAGGGCCAGCCCGTGGAGGCGGCTGAGCAGGCCCAGTCGCACTTCGGTCTCCCGCGCCGCGTCGGCGCTCAGCTCGGTGAGCGCGTGGTTGGCCACCCCGAGCGCGACGAACAGGGCCAGACCCGCCAGGGCTGCCAGATGGTGAGCGCCTACCCGCTGCCACATAATCGGGTGCGATCAGTTGTGGCGCCGCAGTTCGAGCTTCGCGATCTGGTTGCGGTGCACCTCGTCGGGCCCGTCGGCCAGCCGCAGGGTCCGGGCGTTGGCGTAGGCCGCGGCCAGCCCGAAATCGCTCGTGACGCCGCCGCCGCCATGCGCCTGGATCGCCCAGTCGATCACCTTGCACGCCATGATCGGGGTCGCCACCTTGATCATGGCGATGTCCTTGCGGGCCTCCTTGTTGCCGACCGTGTCCATCCGCCAGGCTGCATTGAGCACCAGGAGCCGTGCCTGGTCGATGGCGATCCGCGCGTCGGCGATGCGTTCCTGGGTGACCGTCTGCTCCGAGATCGGCCGGCCGAAGGTGACGCGTGACTTCACGCGCTTGCACATCTTCTCGAGGGCCCGTTCCGCCAGACCGATGAGCCGCATGCAGTGGTGGATCCGACCCGGCCCGAGCCGTCCCTGGGCGATCTCGAACCCGCGCCCTTCACCCAGCAGCATGTTGCTTGCGGGCACGCGCACGTCCTTGAAGACGACTTCCGCATGTCCGTGCGGCGCGTCGTCGAAGCCGAATACCGGCAGGTGCCGGATGACGGTGACGCCGGGCGTGCCGGGCGGGACCAGCACCATCGACTGCTGCTTGTGCCGGTCGGGATTCGTCGGGTCGGTCTTGCCCATGACGATCAGGATCTTGCAACGCGGCGAGAGCGCGCCCGACGTCCACCACTTGCGGCCGTTGATCACGTACTCGTCGCCGGAGCGCTCGATCCGGCACTCGATGTTGGTGGCGTCCGAGGAGGCGACCTCGGGCTCGGTCATGGCGAATGCCGAGCGAATCTCGCCGTTGAGCAGCGGGTCCAGCCATTCGTCCTGCTGCGCCTTGGTCCCGTACCGGGCCAGCACTTCCATGTTGCCGGTGTCGGGCGCGGAGCAGTTGAAGATCTCCGGCGCGTGCTCCGAGCGTCCCATCACCTCGCACAGCGGTGCGTATTCGAAATTGGTCAGGCCGGCCCCGAACTCCGATTCCGGGAGAAACAGGTTCCACAGGCCCGCCGCCCGCGCCCGGCCCTTGAGTTCCTCCATCAGCGGGGGGTGTGCCCACCGGTCGCCCTCGGCGATCTGGGCGTCGATCTTCTCTTCGTTCGGATAGAAGTTCTCATCCATGAATGCGTTCAGGCGCTCGAGTAGATCGTTCGTA
Organism: Alphaproteobacteria bacterium; assembly: GCA_022824395.1. Taxonomy (GTDB): domain Bacteria; phylum Pseudomonadota; class Alphaproteobacteria; order TMED109; family TMED109; genus VXPW01. The sequence goes on along the minus strand of JAJDZX010000037.1, from coordinate 71,243 downwards.
CGGTCGGAATATTGCAGCATTGTCTCGGGGTTCCTGTGCGCGGGGCGGTCGCCGGATCGCCGGGTCGTGGATGGCGACAACTGACGGGGTTAGTGTTCGCATCGTAACCCAGCGGCGCGGGAGCGTCATCGGATTGCGACGCCGAATTGTGGGCCAACGGGACCGAGGTGCACAGGATGACGAACTGTCCAGACGTGGTGATCGCCGGGGGCGGCATCATCGGTTGTGCGGCGGCCTACTTCCTGGCTGCCTCCGGCGACTTTGACGGCTCGGTCGTGGTGGTCGAGCGGGACCGCACGTACCAGAGCGCCGCCGCGACCCGCTCGCTGGGGGGAATCCGCCAGCAGTTCACGACACCGGAGAATATCCGCATGTCGATGTTCGGCGCGGAGTTCGCCCGAACGGCGGCCCGCGCACTGGCGGTGGACGACGTCCCGTGCGACGTGTCCTTCCGGGAGCAGGGCTATCTCCTGATGGCGGCGCAGGCCGACGTCGCGCAGTTGCGACAGAACTGGGAGGTGCAGCGCGGCCTGGAGGCGGCGGTCGAGTGGCTGGCCGGCGGCGCGCTGGCGGAGCGGTTCCCGTGGATCAACTGGCAGGGCGTGGATGCCGCCGTGTTCGGGTCTGCCAACGAAGGCTGGGTCGATCCCTACACCCTGTTGATGGGATTCCGCCACAAGGCGCAGTCGTTGGGGATCCGCTTCCTGCACGGGGAAGTCACGCGCCTGGTGCGGGAGGGAGACCGGGTCATCGGCGTCGAGACCGATGCGCACGGACTGATACGGGGAGGCACCACGGTGCTGGCGGCCGGCTCGCGCGCCGGCGCGCTGGCGGCCACCATCGCGATCGATCTCCCCGTGCGTCCCAAGAAGCGCTACGTCTACGTGTTCAACTGCCGGGACGACCTGCAGCACGCGCCGCTGACGATCGATCCCACCGGGGTCACCTTTCGGCCGGAAAGCGGCCGGTATATCGCCACGGTGTCGCCGGCGCACGACCAAGACCCCGACAGCGACCCGCTCGATTTCGACATGGACTACACAGATTGGGAAGAGACGATCTGGCCCACGCTGGCGGCCCGCGTGCCGGCGTTCGAGGCGGTCAAGCTGACCGGCTCATGGGCTGGTCACTACGACTTCAACGTCTTCGACCAGAATGCGATTCTGGGGCCGCACCCGGAGGTTCAGGGGCTGCTGTTCTGCAACGGGTTCAGCGGCCACGGCCTGCAGCAGTCGCCGGCGGCGGGCCGGGCCATCGCGGAGCTCATCGCTTACGGTGAATACCGGTCGCTCGACCTGTCGCGCTTCGGGATCGAGCGGATCTACCGGGATCAGCCCGTCGTCGAAGCCAATATCTGGTAGTTGCCGACCTCGGGTTTGCCCGCCCGTCGGGCGTCGGGGATCGGGACGAACAAGGGGACGACCCAAGGCCGCCGGGCCACGGGTCTTGGGGCGAGTGATGGGACTTGAACCCACGACCCCCGGTACCACAAACCGGTGCTCTAACCACTGAGCTACACTCGCCAGAGTGTTGGGCCGATGTGTAGGCGCGCCGGGGGCCCGAGGTCAAGCGTCTCCGGCGCCCGCGGCTTGACAGCCGTGCGGGAGGCGCGGGGAGGGAATCGCGGCGGTTTCGCTGGCCCGGTGCGGATGCCGCGGCGCTACTGGGACACCAGCAACGCCCGCGCGCGCGTGAAGATCCGGTCCTCGAGTGCGGTTTCCGTGCCGGCGGCAACAGCGGCGGCCTCCATCGTGCCGTCGTCTCCGCGCACCCTCCGATAGATGCGGACCCGCAGGTTGCTGACGGCAAGCTCCTGGCCCGTGATCCGGGCGACGACTTTCATCTCCTCGTTCGGAGCGTCGGCCAGCTCGGTCCATTCGGTGATGATCACGCCGCCGACCGAATCGACCGAATCCAGGGGCAGGAAATCGAGAATCTCCAGCGACGCCCGCCACAGGTGCGGGTTGATCGCCATGCGCACGCCAGCCGCCGAGTCGCCGTCCCCGCCGAAGATCCCGGAGAGGGAAAACCCGGGGGTGATCCCCTGGGCCTCGAGGCGCTCGCGCCTCGCCTTGTCGGCGGGCGTCTCCGGCGGGGGAGTGATCTCGACGGGCCCGCTGCAGGCGGTGAGCGCGACGGGGCCGAGCCCCACCAGCAGGAGCGGGAGGGCGAGCATGCCGGCGACGGTGCGGAAGGCGGGACGGGACACGTTGGTCAGCACTCCGTGGCGGCGGTGGCCCCGATCGGGTCGGGACCGTCGGTCGCTTATATCACACGACCACACACTGCGGCCGGTCGACCGTATGCTCGGGGGTCGAATTCGCGCGGGGGAGGGCACCGCATGGTTGGCGCCGTGTTGCGCTACCGGGAGTACCGGCCGGTCGTCGGGCCGCGGCTGCGAAGCGGGCCCGGGGCAGTCGTCATCGGCCGTGCCGACATCGCGGATTCGGTGGAGCTGGGCCGGCTCGCCGTGCTGCGCGCCGACGGCGAACGGATCACGATCGGCCCCAGGTCCTGGCTCGGCGCCAGGTCCACGGTGCATATTGCCGACTACGATCGCGGGTCCATGGTGGGCGCCGGGGTGACCGTCGGCCGCTACGCCCTGGTACATGGCTGCACGCTCGAGGACGGCGTCGTCGTTGGCGATGCCGCGGTCGTGATGGACCACTCGGTGGTCGGTGCCGGCGCGGTCATCGCCGCCGGCGCCTTGGTGCCCCCGGGCAAGACGCTGGCCGGCGGCTGGTTGTTCGCCGGGTCCCCGGCCCGGCCGGTCCGGGCATTGGCCCGTGGCGAGGCGGCGGAACTGGCGGCGGCCGTGCGGCGGTCCGCGCCGTCGACGGCGACGGCGACCGACGACGACCCGCTCCCACCGCTCGACGACACGGCGTTCCGTCCGTCCGGCGCCAGCGGACCGCTGCACGCGGGGAACGGGACGTCACCGGTCGTGCCCGCCGGCGTGTACCTTGCCCCGACCGCGGCCCTGTGGGGGGACATCCGGCTCGGGCGCGGCTCCAGCGTGTGGTTTTCCACTGCCCTGCGCGCGGGGCGGGGGCGCATCGTGGTGGGCGACCGGACCAACGTGCAGGACAACTCCTTCATCGACGTGACGGAGGCGGGCGCGGCGGCGGAGATCGGTGACGACGTGACGATCGGCCACAACGTGCGCCTGGCGGCCTGCCGGGTCGGGAACCGGTGCCTGATCGGCATGGGGTCGACGGTCTGCGCGGATGTCACCGTCGAGGACGATGCGCTCGTCGGCGCGCGGGCGTGGGTGGCGCCCGGCACCGTGGTGCGCGCGGGCTGGATCTGGGCGGGTCGGCCCGCCGAGCCGTTTCGGGAAGTCCGGCCCGCCGAGGCCGACGCGTTCCGGCGCGGCAAGGAGACGTACGAGGGGTATGCGCGCGACTATCAGGCTGGCGGGCCCGGCGCGTGATCCTGAAGTTCGCGGTCGCGATCGCGGCCGCGCTGCTCCTGCGGCTCGTGTTTCCCGCGCTGGTGCGCGGCGTGCGTCGGACCCTGCTGGTGATGGCCATCGCGATCGTGGTGTTCGGCGCGGTGGTATGGCTCAACGCGGCGTGATGGGGGGCCGGTGCCACCGACGCTCCGGCTCCGGAAGGAGGGCGGTATGACCTCGGAGCGATATCGGATTGCGGTGATTCCCGGCGACGGGATCGGGCAGGAGGTCGTGCCGGAGGGCATGCGCGTGCTGGACGCGGCGGCGCGGCGGTACGGTTTCGCGTTCGACTGGGACTCGTTCCCGTGGAGCTGCGAGACCTACCATGCGACCGGCCGGATGATGCCGGTCGACGGCCTCGACCAGATCGCCGGCCATGACGCCATCTTCCTGGGGGCCGTGGGGTTTCCGGGGGTGCCGGACCACATTTCGCTCTGGGGGCTGCTCATCCCCATCCGCCGGCGCTTCGACCAGTACATCAACGTGCGCCCGGTGCGCGTACTCGACGGGATGCAGCCGCCGCTCCGCGATCGCGGGCCCGCCGACATCGACTTCGTCGTGGTGCGGGAGAACGTGGAGGGAGAGTACTCGGAGGTCGGCGGGCGGCTTTATGCGGGCACCGACGACGAGATGGCGATGCAGGAAAGCATCTTCACGAGGCGGGGGGTGGACCGGGTGCTCGACTGGGCCTTCGAGCTCGCCGCGACCCGCCCTGCCCGGCACGTGACCTCCGCGACCAAGTCGAACGGGATCGTGCATACCATGCCGTACTGGGACGAGCGGTTCGCGGCGGCAAAACAGCGCTTTCCGGACATCGGGACGGCGCAGTTCCACATCGACATTCTCGCGGCCCACTTCGTGCTGCATCCGGACTGGTTCGACGTGGTGGTCGGGTCCAACCTGTTCGGCGACATCCTTTCGGATCTGGGGCCCGCGGTGGCCGGTACCATCGGCATTGCGCCCTCGGCGAATCTCAACCCCAGCCGGGAAGCCCCATCGATGTTCGAGCCGGTGCACGGCTCGGCCCCCGACATCGCAGGGCGCGGCATCGCCAACCCCATCGGCCAGATCTGGTCCGGCGCGATGATGCTGGACCACCTGGGACAGCAGGCGGCCGCCGCCGCCGTGGTCCGCGCGGTCGAGGCCGTGGTCGCGGAAGGCCCGCGCACACCGGACATGGGCGGCACCGCCACCACCCGCGATATCGGCGAGGCCGTGGAGGCGGCCATCGCCTGACTGGCGGCGGAAGCCCTGCGACGCGCGGCCGTCCGGGCGCCGGACGGCAGGCGGTTGTTGCTAATGTGCGCCGTGATGCTGCCACTTGCCCACGCAGTACGCAGGACCTAATCGTGGCCAGGAGGCCCGGCGGGCGCGGCCAATCGACGCGGGCGTGACGGTCCCGGAGGTTGCCTATCGCGTGCAAATGCGCTAGGTTACGGGTTAGGCGATCGCCCCGGATGCGCTGGGCTACTACGGATTGACGATACAATTACGCCGTCTTCCCCTGGGGACGCGGCGTGATTGCTTGCGCGTGCAGCGCCGCGTGCGGCGGCGTTCGGACGCCGAGTCTGCCGTGCACCCCGTCCGGGCAGTTTCGTGTGGGCCCGGGGGAACTTGATGCCGACGAATTCCAAGGACCTTTCATTCACCGGCCGCAAGCGCCTTCGCCACCGTTTCGGCCGCCAAGCCTCCGACCCAATGCAAATGCCCGACCTGATCGGGATTCAGAAAGTCAGCTACGACGCCTTCCTGCAGCGGAACGCCGCCCCCGAGAAGCGCGAGGAAGAGGGCCTGCAGCGCGCCTTCACGTCCGTGTTCCCGATCACCGACGCTTCCGGCCGGGCCAAGCTGGAATTCAAGCATTACGAGTTCGACCCGCCCAAGTTCCAGGTGGACGAGTGCCTACGCCGGGGCAAGACCTACGCCGCCCCCCTCAAGGTCACGCTGTCGCTGATCATTTACGACGAGGACCGCGGCGGGCCGGCGCGAACCTACAAGGAGATCAAGGAACAGGACGTCTTCATGGGCGACATGCCGCTCATGACCGACAAGGGCACGTTCATCATCAACGGCACCGAGCGCGTGGTCGTCAGCCAGATCCACCGCGCCCACGGCGTGTTCTTCGACAATTACAAGAAGACGACGCAGAGCGGCGAGGAACTGCTGCCACAGGCCCAGGTGATCCCGGCCCGCGGTTCGTGGCTGGCCTTCAAGATCGACGGCCGGAAGAAGGACGGCTACCGGATGAGCGTCCAGTTCGGCCGGGCGCTCGAGCGGATTCCCGTGACGGTCCTGCTGCGCATTCTCGGCATGACGTCGGAGGACATGCTCACCCAGTTCTGCGATGAGGCCAGCTACTCCTACGGCGACGTCGGCAATCCGGACGGCTCCACCGAGCCCGGCTGGTCGACCCGGCTCAACGTCGACGAGTTCCGCGGCCGGGCGCCGCGGTGGGATCTGGTCGACGCCGCCGACGGCGAGGTAATCGTCCCCCGGGACCGCAACCTGTCGGCCGGCGAGTGGGAGAAGGTCGCAGCCAAGGGCGAACGTCGTCGCCGGATCGGGACCGAGGAGCTCTACGACATCCGCCTCGCCCGCGACGTCGTGGACACGGCGACCGGCGAGATCTTCTTCGAGGCCGGCGAGTGCATCGGCCAGGTCGAGGACGTGGCGCCCGGCACCTTGAAGCGCATGCTCGAGGCCGGCATCACCGAACTGCCGGCGGTCACGGTCCGGGAAACCGAGGGGCCGTTCGTACTCAACGCGCTCGAGGAGGAGTGCCGCAAGATCCGCCCCGTCGACCTCATGGTGCTGGACCCCGGCAACGGGGAGGGTTTGGAAGAGATCGCCGAGGCGGTGGCCCGCATTCTCAAGATCACGCCGCGCCGCGCCGAGGAAATGCTGGCCCGCGGCGAAGGGCCGCTGGTGCGGATGCTGTCGTGGGAAGAGGGCGAGCGGGTCCTGCGCGTGCTGGGCGACGGCCGCGGCTTCCGGCGGGAAAGCCCGTGCGTGACGTCGCACCGGGCCAGCGGGATGACGATCGCGTTGCGCAACCGCGGCGTGATGTCCCGAGACCGGATCCTGGAACGAACCTCGGGCGCCCTTCGCGAAGGGGGCGTCTGGATGGGCGAAGAGGGCGCGGAACGCTTCTTCTACAACCTGTTCTTCGCGCCGGCCGTGCTCACCGGCGGCGACCTCGTCCCGGGGTACACGGCGCCGAGCGCAACCGCCCGGCAGGCCTACGTGCTGGACCGCACCACGCTTGGCGACGCCGGCGCCTGGGTGCTGGACGAACAGGACGACTGGACGCTGCTCGGGGTCTCGGTCGCGCACCGGCCCCCTGGCGCACCCGCCACCGTCTGGGTCAAGTCGACCGCCGTCGAGGAAGGGCTGTCGGAGAACTACGACCTCTCCGCCGTGGGCCGGGTCAAGCTCAACGGCCGGCTGGGGCTGGACATCGATGATTCGGTGCGGGCGCTGCGCCGGCGTGACGTGCTGGCCGTGGTGCGGACGCTGGTCGGCTTCCGTCCGGGCGCCAGCCACATCGACGACATCGACCACTTGGGGAACCGCCGGGTACGGTCAGTCGGCGAGCTGATGGAGAACCAGTACCGCATGGGGCTGGTGCGCATGGAACGGGCGGTGCGCGAGCGCATCGGGTCGGCCGACATCGAGAAAATGATGCCGAACGACCTGATCAACGCCCGGCCGGTGGCGGCGATGGTCCGGGAGTTTTTCGGCGGGTCCCAGCTCAGCCAGTTCATGGACCAGACGAACCCGCTGGCGGAGGTCACGCACAAGCGGCGGCTGTCCGCGCTGGGGCCGGGCGGTCTGACCCGCGAGTGGGCGAACCTCGAGGCCCGCGACGTGCACCCGACGCACTACGGTCGCCTGTGTCCCGTGGAGACGCCGGAGGGCCCGAACATCGGACTGATCAGTTCGCTGGCCACGTTTGCCCGGATCAACCGGCACGGCTTCATCGAGTCGCCCTACCGGAGAGTGGAGGAAGGGCGCGTCACCGACACGATCGAATACATGACGGCACTGGACGAGCAGGGGCACACCATCGCGCAGGCCAGCACGCCGATTACGAAGGACGGCCGGTTCGAGCGCGACATCGTGAATTGCCGGCGGGGTGACAACTTCATCCTGGCCCCGCGCGAATCCATCGACTACGTCGACGTGTCGCCGCGGCAGCTGGTGTCCGTTTCGGCGGCGCTGATTCCGTTCCTGGAGAACGACGACGCGAACCGGGCGCTCATGGGGTCGAACATGCAGCGCCAGGCCGTGCCGCTGCTGCAGGCGGAGGCGCCGCTGGTGGGCACCGGCATGGAGGCCGACGTGGCCCGGGATTCCCGGGCGGTGCAGACCGCCGCCCGCGCCGGCGTGGTGGATCAGGTGGACGCGCGCCGGATCGTGGTGCGGGTGGTCCAGACGGTCGGCGACGAGGAACGCACGATCGGGGTCGACATCTACAACCTGCGGAAATTCGAGCGGTCCAACCAGAGCACCTGCATCAACCAGCGGCCGCTGGTCAAGGTCGGCGACCGGGTGCAGGAGGGCGACGTGATCGCCGACGGGTCGAGTACCGATCTCGGCGAGCTCGCCCTGGGCCGGAACGTCCTGGTCGCCTTCATGCCGTGGCAGGGATACAACTACGAGGACTCCATCCTGGTGTCCGAGCGCCTGGTGCGGGACGACGTGTTCACCTCGATTCACATCGAGGAATACGAGGTCATGGCCCGCGACACGAAGCTGTGGCCCGAGGAAATCACCCGGGACATCCTCAATGTCGGGGAGGAGGCGCTCCGGCACCTCGACGAGACGGGCATCGTGCACATCGGGGCCGAAGTGGGGCCCCGGGACATCCTGGTCGGCAAGGTGACGCCGAAGGGCGAGACCCCGTCCACGCCCGAGGAGAAGCTCCTCCGCGCCGTGTTCGGCGAGAAGGCCGCGGATGTGCGCGACACCTCGCTCAGGGTGCCGCCGGGCGTGTCGGGGACGGTGGTCGACGTGCGGATCTTCTCCCGACGGGGGCTGGAGAAGGATGCACGCGCGATCTCGCTGGAACGCGAGGAGATCGCGCGCCTGACCAAGGACCGCGACGACGAGCTCGCGATCATCGAGGGCAATATCTACGACCGTTTGCGCACCCTGCTCATCGGGCAGACGGCGATCGACGGGCCGACCACCGGAACGATTGCCGCGGCCGACCTCGACGGCACGCCGCGGGCGCGCTGGTGGCGCTTCCGGCTTGATGATTCCGATGTCACGGCGCGCGTGGAGGCCCTCCACAAGGATCTCAAGCGCGCGCAGAAGGGCCTCGAGCAGAGCTATGCGGACAAGGTGGAGAAGGTGCGCGCAGGCGACGAGCTCCTCCCCGGCGTGCTCAAGATCGTCAAGGTCTACATCGCCGTCAAACGCAAGCTGTCGCCGGGCGACAAGATGGCCGGCCGGCACGGGAACAAGGGCGTCATTTCCAAGATCAACCCGATCGAGGACATGCCGCACACCGAAGACGGGACCCCGGTGGACATCGTGCTCAACCCCCTGGGCGTGCCGTCACGCATGAACGTGGGCCAGATCCTGGAAACCCACCTCGGCTGGGCGTCCGCCGGTCTGGGGCGCCAGATCGGCGCCGCGTTGGAGGCCGGGCGGACGGCCGCCGAGAAGGCGCGCAAGGCCGCTTCCGTCATGCGGGGCATCTACGGGGCGCCCACGTGGAAACAGGTGCGCCGGGAGCTCGACGATCCATCGGTCCTTGAACTGGGGGCTAACCTCGTGCGCGGCGTTCCGATCGCAACGCCGGTGTTCGATGGCGCGGCCGAGACGGATATCCGGGCGATGCTGAAGGCGGCCGGGTGCTCCGAATCCGGTCAGGTCACGCTGATTGACGGGCGGACCGGAGAGCCGTTCGCCCGCCCAGTGACGGTCGGCTACATCTACATGCTCAAGCTCCACCATCTGGTGGATGACAAGATGCACGCCCGCTCGACCGGGCCCTACAGCCTTGTGACCCAGCAGCCGCTCGGCGGCAAGGCGCGGTTCGGGGGGCAGCGCTTCGGCGAGATGGAGGTGTGGGCGCTCCAGGCCTACGGGGCCGCCTACACGCTGCAGGAGATTCTGACCGTCAAGTCGGACGATGTGTCCGGACGGACCAAGATGTACGAGGCGATCGTCCGGGGCGAGGACACCTTCGAAGCCGGCGTCCCGGAGTCGTTCAACGTGCTGGTCAAGGAGCTGCAGGCGCTTGGCCTCGATGTGCAGGAAGTTCACCATGAATGAAGTGATGCTGGCCGGGCGAACCGGCCCAATGGCAAACCTGGTGCCCGCCGGGGCCGGCGCGCGCTCGGACGTGGCCTCCACGGGGACACCCGTCCGGTTCGCCGGAATCCGGATTTCCATCGCCAGTCCGGAAAAGATGACGTCGTGGTCGTACGGCGAAGTGCGCAAGCCCGAAACCATCAACTACCGGACGCTGAAGCCCGAGCGCGACGGCCTCTTCTGTCCCCGGATCTTCGGTCCCGTGAAGGACTACGAGTGCCTGTGCGGCAAGTACAAGCGCATGAAGCACAAGGGGGTCCTGTGCGAAAAGTGCCAGGTTGAGGTGATCCAGTCGAAGGTGCGCCGCGAGCGCATGGGGCACATCGAGCTGGCCGCGCCCGTTGCGCACATCTGGTTCCTGAAGGCGCCGCCGTCATCCCGCATGGGCCTGCTGCTCGACATGACGCTGAAGGACATCGAATCGATCCTCTATTTCGAGCGCTACGTCGTCCTTGAGCCCGGAATCACCCCGCTGCCGAAGCGGGCGCTGCTGACGGAGGAGCAGTACCAGCAGCTGCAGGCCGATTACGGCACCGACACGTTCACGGTCAGCATCGGTGCCGAGGCGGTGCGCGACCTGCTGGCCGAGCTGGACCTCCATGCGCTGCGCGCCGAAATCCGCGAGAGCCTCGAGGCCACACGGTCGGAAATGAAACGGCGGAAGCTGGCGAAACGGCTGCGCCTGGTGGAGTCGTTCATCCGGTCTAAGAACCGGCCGGAGTGGATGGTGCTGACCGTGGTGCCCGTAATCCCTCCGGAGCTGCGCCCGCTGGTGCCGCTCGACGGGGGGCGCTTCGCCACCTCCGACCTGAATGACCTCTACCGCCGGGTGATCAACCGGAACAACCGGCTGAAGCGGCTGATGCAGCTCCGCGCGCCCGACATCATCATTCGCAACGAGAAGCGGATGCTGCAGGAGGCGGTCGACGCACTGTTCGACAACAGCCGTCGACGCCGGCCCGCCAAGGGGGCCAACAAGCGGCAGCTGAAGTCGCTGTCGGACATCGTGACCGGCAAGCAGGGGCGGTTCCGCCAGAACCTGCTGGGCAAGCGCTGCGACTACTCCGGGCGTTCCGTGATCGTGGTCGGGCCGGACCTGCTCCTGCACCAGTGCGGCTTGCCCAAGAAGATGGCGCTCGAACTCTTCAAGCCGTTCATCTACTCGAAGCTCGAGCGCTACGGCCACGCGGCTGCGATCAAGAACGCGAAGCGCATGGTGGAACTCGAGGTGCCCGAGGTCTGGGACATCCTGGAGCAGGTGATCCGCGAACACCCGGTGCTGTTGAACCGGGCTCCTACCCTGCATCGGCTCGGCATCCAGGCCTTTGAACCGGTACTGGTGGAGGGCAAGGCGATCCACCTGCACCCGCTCGTGTGCACCGCGTTCAACGCCGACTTCGACGGTGACCAGATGGCGGTGCATGTACCGCTCTCGGTCGAGGCGCAGTTGGAGGCCCGGGTACTGATGATGTCGACGAACAACATCCTCAGTCCCGCCAACGGCAAACCCGTGATCGTGCCGACGCAGGACATCGTGCTGGGGATCTACTACCTCAGCCTTGAACGGGAGGGTGCACTCGGCGAGGGCATGGCCTTTGCCGGGCTGGGCGAGGTGCGGCACGCACTGGCAGTCGGCGTCGTCGATCTGCACGCCAAGGTGCGTGTGCGGCTGGTCAACGCGCATTCCGGCGAAAGCCGGGTGGTGGAGACCACGCCCGGTCGGGCGCTGCTCAGCGACCTGTTGCCGAAGCATCCGGAGATCAATTTCGATCAGGTGAACCGCAAGCTGACCAAACGCGAGGTCAGCGAGCTGATCGGACTGGTGTACCGTTGCTGCGGGCAGAAGGAGACGGTCATCTTCACCGACCGGCTGATGAAGCTCGGCTTCACCGAGGCCTGCTCGGCCGGCATCTCGTTCGGCAAGGACGACATGATCGTGCCCGCCGAGAAGGAGAAGCTGGTCGACGATGCCCATGGCCGGGTCAAGCTGCTGGAACGGCGCTACCAGGCAGGCGCCTTGACCGCGCTCGACCGGTACAACCGGATCATCGACACCTGGAGCAAGTGCACCGACGGCGTCGAGAAGGCCATGATGAAGAAGATGGAGGGGACGGGGCGTGCCGGGCACGTGAACTCGATCTACATGATGGTGGACTCGGGCGCCCGGGGCTCCGTCATGCAGATGAAGCAGCTTGCCGGCATGCGCGGGCTGATCACCAACACGTCGGGCGAGATCATCGAGACCCCCATCACGTCGAATTTCCGCGAAGGCCTAGAGACGGCTGAGTTCTTCAACTCGACGCACGGATCCCGCAAGGGGCTTGCCGACACTGCGCGAAAGACGTCGATTTCGGGCTACTTCACCCGGCGGCTGGTCGATGTGGCGCAGGACGTGATCATCACGGAACACGACTGCGGAACCCGGCGCGGCATCGAGAAGACCGCAGTGGTGCGCGGATCCGAGGTCATCGAGACCCTGGGCGACCGGATCGAGGGCCGCCATGCGGCCGTGAAGATCGTCCACCCGGAGACCGGGGAAGTCCTGGTCAAGGCGGGCGGGCACATCGGTCCGGAGGAGCGTCGGCGCATCGAAGCCGCGGACATCGGCACCATCCGGGTGCGCTCGGTGCTGACCTGCGAGACGATCAGCGGCGTGTGCGCCCGTTGCTACGGGATGGATCTGGCGCGGGGAACCGACGTGAACGTCGGCGAGGCCGTCGGCGTCATCGCCGCCCAGTCCATCGGCGAGCCGGGCACGCAGCTCACGATGCGGACGTTCCACATCGGGGGCGTTGCCAAGTCGGGCTCGGACCAGTTCGGTGTCGACAGCACCGCCGACGGTACCGTCCATTTCCGCTCCACCGACGGTTCCGAGCTGAAGAACGTGGTGGCGAAGGGCATGGTCATGACCCGGGGCCTCGAACTCGTGGTGGAGGGCCCGAATGGCCAGGTACAGAGCCGGGCGCGAGTCCCGTACGGAGCGGAACTGAAGGTCGAGGACGGGATGGCCGTGACACGCGGCGCCCGACTCGCTGAATGGGACCCGTACACGCGCCCGATTCTGAGCGAGATCAGCGGCATGGTGCGGTTCGACGATCTCCGGATTGGCGTCTCGCTGGTCGAGCGGATGGATGAATCGACCCGCCTGCCGTCGCTGGAGGTGGCGCAGTGGCAGGGCGTGAAGCAGAGCCAGGAAAACCTGCGTCCCCGGGTGACCGTGGTCGGGAAGGCGCGCGGCAAGGAGGAGCCCGAGGAGCAGAGCTACGAGCTGCAGGTGGGCACCGTCCTTGTGGTGAAGGACGAGGCCGCCATCGAGGCGGGCGACGTGATTGCCCGCGTCCAGACGGAGGACCGCAAGTCGCGCGACATCGTGGGCGGTCTGCCGCGGGTCATCACCCTGCTGGATGCCCCCAAGCCGAAAAAGCCGGCGGTATTGGCCGAGAAGGACGGCACCGTTCAGTCCATCGAGGAAGCAGCGGGTCGGATGCGCATCGCGATCGCGGCCAAGCGGGATGTCGAAACCCATCTCGTGCCGCGCGACCGGTACATTTTGGTGCAGGAGGGGGATCAGGTGCGCAAGGGCGATCCGCTCACCGACGGCAACCCGGTCCCGCACGACATCCTCCGGATTCAGGGGATTGATGCGCTGGCGCACCATTTCGTCGAGGAGATCCAGGACGTGTACCGGCTCGAGGGCGTCCGGATCAACGACAAGCACATCGAGGTGATCGTCGGGCAGATGCTGCAGAAGGTGCAGGTGCAGGAACCCGGTGACTCCGAGTTCCTGCGTGGCGACGAGGTCGACAAGCGGACCTTCCTCGAGGTCAACAAGGAGATCAAGGCGGACGGGGGCAAGGCGGCGTCCGGGGTACCGGTCCTGCAGGGGATCACCCGGGCCAGCCGGGAGACCCAGTCCTTCATCTCGGCAGCATCGTTCCAGGAGACAACACGGGCACTTGCGGACGCGGCGCTGGCCGGCAAGACGGACGAGCTGCGCGGTCTCAAGGAAAATGTCATCGTGGGGCGCTTGATTCCTGCCGGAACGGGCAACAGCACGGCGACCTATGCACTCCGCGCCTCATCCCGGGACAGGGTTGTCCTGGAGAAGCAGAAGGAGCGGCAGACCGAGCAGGCCGCGCGGCGTCTGGCCGCGGCCGGTGCGATGACACCGGCGTCCGGCGTCCCCCTGCCGGAAGTGCTTCCGGTCACGAACTAGGGGCACCTGACCACGCCATCCCGGCGGCCGAATCCGGGCCGCCGGGATGCTCGTGCCGCGACCGCACATCCCAAGAAAACGCTTGACGCGAAGGGACTAACGGCTTACGGTGCGGCCCACCACGCGGGGTGAATGCCTTCGCTGGCGCACGCCCGTGGTTCAGTCGAAGCAAACGTTGGGTGGACCGCCGCGTCACGCCGACAGCGTGACCCGGATCGGTCCGTTTTCGCATGAACCCCCACGGGTTCGGAATTGAGGCATCTATGCCGACGATCAGCCAGCTCGTCCGCAAGGGGCGGAAGATGCCGGAGAAACAGCGCAAGGTGCCGGCCCTGCAGTCGTGCCCACAGCGCCGCGGCGTCTGCACGCGCGTGTACACCACGACCCCGAAGAAGCCCAACTCGGCGCTCCGCAAGGTGGCGCGGGTTCGTCTCACCAACGGTTACGAGGTGACCAGCTACATCCCCGGCGAAAGCCACAACCTGCAGGAGCACTCGGTCATCATGATTCGCGGCGGGCGGGTGAAGGATCTGCCGGGGGTGCGGTACCATGTGATTCGCGGCACGTACGATACGCAGGGTGTCTCTGGTCGTCGCCAGCGCCGCTCCAAGTACGGCGCTAAACGACCGAAGTAGTCGAGCGGAGCCCTTTCTCATGTCACGACGGCATCGCGCGAGCCCACGCGAGGTCCTGCCGGACCCGCGTTACGGCGACGTCATGGTCACGAAGTTCACCCACGCGCTAATGCGCGGCGGCGCCAAGTCGGTGGCCGAGCGGGTGCTGTACGGCGCCTTCGATCGTGTCGCGGAGCGCACCAATCAAGACCCGCTGACCGTGTTCCGTCAGGCGGTTGAAAACATCAAGCCGGACGTCGAGACGCGATCCCGCCGGGTCGGCGGTTCGACCTACCAGATTCCGGTCGAAGTCCGTCCGGCCCGACGCCAGGCGCTCGCCATTCGATGGCTGATTGAGGCGGCGCGGGCGCGCTCCGAGCGCACCATGCGCGACCGCCTGGCCAGCGAGTTTGCCGACGCCGCGTCCGCTCGCGGTGCGGCCTACAAGAAGCGCGAAAACACCCACAGCATGGCTCGCGCGAACCGCGCGTTCTCGCATTACCGCTGGTAGCGGCCGGAGAAGAAACGTGGCGACGACCGTTCCTCTCGACCGATATCGCAATATCGGGATCATGGCGCACATCGACGCCGGCAAGACCACGACCACGGAGCGCATCCTTTACTACACCGGCCGGTCCCACAAGATCGGTGAGGTCCATGATGGGGCGGCCACCATGGACTGGATGGAACAGGAGCAGGAACGCGGAATCACGATCACGTCGGCGGCCACGACCTGCGCCTGGCACGATCACCGCATTAACATCATCGATACGCCGGGCCACGTCGATTTCACCATCGAAGTCGAACGCAGCCTGCGGGTGCTCGACGGCGCTGTCGCCGTATTCGACGGCGTCGCCGGGGTGGAGCCGCAGTCCGAGACGGTCTGGCGGCAGGCGGATCGTTACGGCGTGCCCCGGATCTGCTTTATCAACAAGCTCGACCGGGTTGGTGCCAACTTCGAGGGGTCTGTCCAGTCGATCCGCGACCGGCTCGGCGCGGAGCCGCTCGTCCTGCAGCTGCCGATCGGGATCGAAGCTGAGTTCGTCGGGGTGGTGGACCTCGTGGCGATGAAGTCGATCGTCTGGAAGGAGGAGGATCTCGGTGCCAGTTTTGAGGTGGGCGAGATCCCCGCTGAACTCCTCGATGAGGCAGAGGTCGCCAGGACGGCGCTGGTGGAGGCCGCGCTCGAGTACGATGACGCAGCCCTGGAGCGCTACCTGGATGGCGAGGCGCCGGACGACGAGACGCTGCGGAGGTGTGTCCGGATCGGCACCGTCAAGTCCGCGTTCACGCCGGTGTTCTGCGGTTCCGCCTTCAAAAACAAGGGCATCCAGCCGCTACTTGATGCAGTGATCAGTTACCTGCCGGCGCCGGCCGACCTGCCGGCGACCCACGGGCACCACCCCGATACGGGTGAGCAGACCGAGCGTCCGAGTTCACGTGATGCGCCCTTCGCGGGACTGGTCTTCAAGATCATGAACGATCCGTTTGTTGGCTCGCTGGCGTTCGTGCGAATTTATTCCGGCGTGCTGGAATCCGGCGCGACGGTCAAGAATTCGATCAAGAATCGGCGCGAACGAATCGGCCGGATGTTGCTGATGCACGCGAATTCGCGCGAGGACATCAAGGAAGCCTCCGCCGGCGACATCGTGGCCCTTGCCGGGCTCAAGTCTGTGACCACCGGGGACACGCTGTGCGATCTCCAGCACCCGGTTGTGCTCGAGCGCATGCAGTTCCCAGACCCGGTCATGGAGCTCGCGGTCGAGCCGAAGACCAAGACCGACCAGGAACGCATGGGCCAGGCGCTCGGCCGGCTTGCCGCCGAGGATCCGTCCTTCAAGGTGTCGGTCGACGAAGAGACGGGCCAGACGGTGCTCAAAGGCATGGGCGAGCTTCATCTCGACATCCTGGTCGACCGCATGCGCCGTGAATTCAAGGTGGACGCGAACGTGGGCGCCCCCCAGGTCGCCTATCGCGAAACCATCACGCGGGCCGCCGAGGTCGACTACGTGCACAAGAAGCAGACGGGCGGTTCGGGTCAGTTTGCGCGCGTGATCATGACGGTGGAGCCGGGCGAATCCGGCGAGGGACTGGAATTCGTCAGCAAGGTCGTGGGCGGGAACATCCCCAAGGAGTTCGTCCCGGCGATCGAGAAGGGCGTCGAGAGCGCCATGCAGAACGGCATCGTGGCCGGCTACCCGGTGATCGATGTGCGGGTCACGCTCACGGATGGCGCCTACCACGAGGTGGATTCCAGCGCCGTCGCGTTCGAGATCGCGGGCCGTGCCGCGTTTCGCGAGGCCATGCAGAAGGCCGCGCCGCGCCTGCTCGAGCCCATGATGCGGGTCGAGGTGGTCGTGCCGGAAGCGTTCGTCGGCGACATCATCGGAGATCTCAACGGCCGGCGTGGCCAGATCGAAGGCATGGAGCCGCAGGGCAACGCCACTCAGGTCCGTGCGCACGTCCCGCTGGCCACGATGTTCGGCTATGTCAATGCGATCCGTTCCCTGTCACAGGGTCGGGCGCAGTTCACCATGTTTTTTGAGCGGTACGATCAGGTGCCGCAGATGGTTGCCGAAGAAGTGCGCTCGAAGCTCGCATGAGCGCGCGAATGAAGGAGAAGTAGGCAATGGCCAAAGAGAAATTCGAACGGACCAAGCCGCACGTCAACGTGGGCACGATTGGCCATGTTGACCACGGCAAGACCACGCTGACCGCAGCCATCACCCGCGTGCTGGCGGCGCGCGGCGGCGCGGAGTTCGTCGGATACGAGGAAATCGATCGGGCGCCGGAAGAAAAAGAACGCGGCATCACGATCAACACGGCCCACGTGGAGTACGAGACCGACGCCCGGCATTACGCGCACGTCGACTGCCCCGGGCATGCCGACTACGTGAAGAACATGATCACCGGCGCAGCGCAGATGGACGGGGCCATCCTGGTCGTGTCCGCGGCCGACGGGCCCATGCCGCAGACGCGCGAGCACATCCTGCTCGCGCGGCAGGTCGGCGTGCCGGCGCTGGTGGTGTACCTCAACAAGGTTGACCAGGTGGACGACGAGGAGCTGCTCGACCTCGTGGAACTCGAGGTCCGCGAACTGCTGTCCGAGTACGACTTCCCCGGCGACGACATTCCCGTGCTGCGGGGCTCCGCCCTGCAGGCGCTGGAAGGCGACGAGGCGGGCGAGGCGTCCGTGCTGGAGCTGATGCAGGCGGTCGACGAGTACGTGCCGGAGCCGGACCGTCCCATCGACGGCGCGTTCCTGATGCCGATCGAGGACGTCTTCTCGATCTCCGGCCGTGGCACCGTCGTCACGGGCCGGGTGGAACGCGGCATCGTCAAGGTCGGCGATGAGGTCGAGATCGTCGGCGTCAGGGAAACCGAGAAGACCACCTGCACGGGCGTCGAGATGTTCCGCAAGCTGCTCGATCAGGGCCAGGCTGGCGACAACATCGGCGTGCTTCTCCGCGGTGTCGAGCGCACAGGCGTGGAGCGCGGGCAGGTGCTGTCGAGGCCCGGGTCCATCACGCCGCACACCAGGTTCCTCGCCGAGACCTACGTGCTCACCAAGGAGGAGGGGGGGCGGCACACGCCGTTCTTCAAGAACTACCGGCCGCAGTTCTATTTCCGGACGACCGACGTCACGGGGAACGTGGGCCTGCCGGAAGGGACCGAGATGGTCATGCCCGGCGACAACGTGGAGCTGCAGGGCGAACTGATTGCGCCCATTGCGATGGAGGAGGGGCTCCGGTTCGCGATTCGCGAGGGTGGCCGAACGGTCGCCTCCGGGGTCGTGACCAAAATCCTCGCTTAGGCGAGGTCGGGGCGGAGAGGACGATGGAACACCAGCGCATCCGGATCCGCCTCAAGGCGTTCGACCGGCGGCTACTTGACGAATCCGCCCGTGAGATCGTGGGCACCGCCATGCGTACCGGTGCCCAGGTCCGCGGGCCTGTACCGCTGCCCAACCGAATTCAGCGATTTACGGTCAACCGCTCGCCGCACATCGACAAGAAGTCGCGCGAGCAGTTCGAGATCCGCACCCACAAGCGCGTGCTCGACATCCTGGATCCGACGCCGCAGACCGTCGACGCACTCATGAAGCTCGACCTCGCCGCCGGCGTGAACGTGGAAATCAAGTTGGGCTGAAGCGATGCGATCCGGAGTTCTCGTACGCAAGCTGGGCATGACCCGCCTCTTCCTCGACGATGGTCGGCACTGTCCCGTCACGGTGCTCTCGCTGGAAGGCTGCGAGGTGGTCGGACAGCGCACCCCGGAACGGGACGGCTACAGCGCGGTCCAGGTGGGTGCAGGCAGCGTCGCTCCCCGCAACGTGGCCAAGCCGCAGCGCGCGGCAGCCGAGAAGGGCGGGGTGGCGCTGAAGCGTCATGTCCGCGAGTTCCGGGTTTCGGCCGAGAACCTGCTCGAGCCGGGCAGCCGCTTCCGGTCCAGCCACTTTGTGGTCGGCCAGTACGTGGATGCGCGCGGTGTGACCATCGGCAAGGGTTTCGCCGGCGCCATGAAGCGCCACAACTTCGGCGGTCTGCGCGCTTCGCACGGCGTGTCGATCTCGCATCGAAGCCACGGTTCCACTGGCAACAGCCAGGACCCTGGCCGGGTCTTCAAGGGCAAGAAGATGGCGGGGCAGATGGGCGCCCGGCAACGGACCGTCCAGAACCTCGAGGTGGTGTCGACGGACGAGGAACACGGCGTGATCCTGGTGAAGGGCGGTGTGCCCGGTGCGCCGGGGAGCTGGCTGGCGCTGTCGGACGCGGTCAAGCGGGCACTACCCCCTGGCGTGCCGTTTCCGGCCGGGATCGAGGAGCAGGCCGCCGCGCCGGCCGCGGACGATGCAGCGGACCAGCCGGAGGAAAGCGTGGCGCCGCCGGATACGGCCGAGGCGACGAACGAGGAGTGATGCAGTGAAGCTCGACGTTCGCACGCTCGACAACGAGAAGACCGGCGAGACCGAGCTCGCGGATGCCGTGTTCGCGGTGGAGGTGCGCAAGGACATCCTCCACCGGATGGTGAACTACCAGCTCGCGCGCCGCCGCCGGGGCACGCGGAAGGCCCGCGAGCGGGGAGAGGTCACGGGAACGACCGCGAAGATGTGGCGGCAGAAGGGAACCGGCCGGGCGCGGCACAGCTCCCGGAAGGCGGTGATTTTCCGGGGCGGCGGCGCCGTGCACGGTCCCCGCCCCAGGAGCCACGCCCACTCGCTGCCGAAGAAGGTACGGCGGATGGCGCTCCGTTGCGCGCTCTCGGCGAAGGTGGCGGAGCAACAGGTGATCGTCCTGGACTCATTGGCGCTGCCTACGCCGCAGACGAAGGTCCTCGCGGCGAAGCTCCATGCGCTGGATGTCCGGCGCGCGCTGGTCGTCGCGGGCGGCGAGGTGGATCCGGCTTTCCGCCGCGCCGCCGCGAATCTGCCGGGCATCGATTGCTTACCGGTGCAGGGAGCGAATGTCTACGACATTCTTCGGCATGAGAAGTTGGTACTCGTCCCCGAAGCCATTCGCGCACTCGAGGAGCGACTGTCATGAACGTCTCGCGGTCCTGTGAGATCGTGCTCCGGCCCCTGGTGACCGAGAAATCGTCGGCGGCGCTGGAGCACAATCAGGTCGTATTCCGGGTCAGCCGGCAGGCCACGAAGCGGCAGATTCGCGAAGCCGTCGAGCGACTTTTCAAGGTCAAGGTGACGGCGGTGAACACGCTGGTGGCCAAGGGCAAGACGAAGCGGCTGCGCGGGATCAAGGGTCGGCGAAGCGACCAGAAGAAGGCGTTCGTGACGCTGGCGTCGGGTCAGTCGATCGATCTCGGAAGCGAGGTCTGACCATGGCTCTCAAGCAGCACCGCCCGGTTACTCCCGGCCGCCGCCAGCTGGTGCTGGTCGACCGTTCGGCCCTGCACCGGGGAAAGCCGGAGAAGGCCCTTACCGAGGGGCTGTCCAGCACCGGCGGACGCAACAACCAGGGACGCATCACGGTGTGGCACCGTGGCGGCGGCCACAAGCGGCGTTACCGGCTCATCGACTTCCGCCGCCGCCGCGATGACGAGCCCGCCACGGTCGAGCGGCTCGAGTACGACCCCAACCGAAGCGCCTTCATCGCCCTGGTCCGATACCCGGACGGCGCGCTTTCCTACATCCTGGCGCCGCAACGGCTGGCGCCCGGGGACACGGTTGTTTCCGGCGACCGGACCGACATCAAGCCCGGCAACTGCATGCCGCTTCGCAACATGCCGGTCGGGTCCATCGTGCACAACATCGAACTCAAGCCCGGGGCCGGCGGTCAGCTGGCCCGGTCGGCGGGGAGCTACGCGCAGCTGCTCGGCAAGGATGCGGATCGGGTGGTGATCCGGCTGGTTTCGGGGGAACAACGCCTGGTGCGGGCGGACTGCCGGGCGACGGTCGGATCGGTCTCGAATCCGGATCACCAGAACGCGAAGCTGGGGAAGGCGGGCCGCAGCCGCTGGCTGGGGCGGCGGCCGCACGTGCGCGGCGTGGTCATGAACCCGGTGGACCACCCGCATGGCGGCGGCGAGGGCCGCACGTCCGGCGGGCGGCATCCCGTGACCCCGTGGGGCGTGTCGACCAAGGGGCACCGGACCCGCAGCAACAAGTCGACCGACCGCTGGATTATCCGCCGTCGGCGGAAGAAGTAGGAGTCCGTACGATGGCACGGTCAGTATGGAAGGGGCCCTTCGTCGACGGCTATCTGCTCCGCAAGGCGCAGAAAGCGGTCGAAAGCGGGTCCCGGGCACCCATTCGGACGTGGTCGCGCCGGTCCACCATCATGCCGCAGTTCGTCGGCCTCACCTTCGCCGTCCACAACGGCCGGAAGTTCATTCCTGTGCTGGTGTCGGAGGACATGGTTGGACACAAGTTCGGCGAGTTTGCTCCGACGCGGACCTTCTATGGGCATGCGGGTGACCGCAAGGCGACGAGGCGTTGAGCGGCCATGGGTAAACGTTCCGCTCCCAGCCGCCTCCGCCCGAACGAAGCGATGGCCATGGCCCGAGCGGTCAGGGTCAGCCCGCAGAAGCTGAACCTGGTGGTTGGGCTCATTCGCGGCCTCTCGGTCAGCGATGCCGCCCGGGCCCTCGAGTTCTCGCGCCGGCGGATCGCCGACGATGTGCGCAAGGTCCTGCTGTCGGCCGTGGCCAACGCGGAAGGCAACCGGCTGGATGCGGGCAAGCTGGTCGTTGCGGACGCCTCGGTCGGGAAGTCGCTGGTCATGCGGCGCTTTCGGGCTCGCGCCCGGGGCCGGATGGGGCGTTACCGGCGCGCATTCAGCCGACTGACGATCATCGTGCGTGAAGAGGATTAGGCAGGCATGGGGCACAAGGTCAATCCAATCGGTTTGCGGTTGGGCATCAATCGGACGTGGGACTCCCGCTGGTATGCGAATGCCGACTACGCGGACCTGCTGCACGAAGATCTGCGGATCCGCCGGTACATCCAGTCCGACCTGAAGGGCGCGGGTATCAGCCGGATCACGATTGAGCGACCGCCGAAGAAGGCACGGGTCATCATCCACACGGCCCGGCCCGGCATGGTGATCGGCAAGAAGGGCGCCGACATCGAGCGGATTCGCAAGAAGCTCGCGACCATGACCGAAAGCCAGATCCAGCTGAACATTGTCGAGATCCGCAAACCGGAAATCGAAGCCCAGCTGGTGGCCGAGAACGTTGCGGAGCAACTGGAACGGCGCGTGGCCTTTCGCCGGGCCATGAAGCGCGCCGTGCAGGCATCGATGCGGCTCGGCGCGCTCGGGATTCGCATTACGGTCGGTGGACGGCTCGGCGGGGCGGAGATCGCCCGGGTGGAATGGTACCGCGAGGGCCGCGTACCGCTCCATACACTCCGCGCGGACATCGATTACGGCGTGGCCACCGCCCGGACCGCGTACGGAACCTGCGGGGTCAAGGTCTGGGTGTTCCGGGGCGAGATCCTGGCGCACGACCCTTCGGCCATGGAACGCACGCGCAGCGAGCAGCAGCAACGGCCCTTGGCGGGAAGCGGGGCCCAGGGCGGACGCTCCGGTTCGTCGGGCCGCGGTGGCCGCGCCGCGCGGGCCGCCGCTGCAGAGGCCGCGCCGGTGGACGCGAAGCCGTCGGAGCCTGCCGCCGCCCCCCGACCGGCGACGGAGACCGAACCGAAGGCCGCAGCGGACCCGTCGATGGCCGCGGAGCCTGAGGCCAAGGCCGAAGCTCCGGCGGATGCAGGGGCCGACACCGAGGCGGCCGCAGAACCTTCGAGCACGGTGGAACCGGACGTCACGGTGGAGGCCGCAGCGGCGACGGCTGACACGGCGGAAGAGCCCAACGTCGAAGAGCCCAACGCGAATGCGGTCGAGCAGGCTGCATCCGATCAGGCAGAGGAAGGTACCGAGCCATGATGAGCCCGAAACGGACCAAGTTCCGGAAGGCCCACAAGGGCCGCATCCACGGGAACGCCAAGGGCGGGACGACCCTCAATTTCGGGTCCTTCGGCATCAAGAGTCTGCAGGCGGAACGGGTGACGGCGCGGCAGATCGAAGCCGCCAGGCGGGCCGTGACGCGCCACATCCGCCGTCAGGGGCGCGTGTGGATCCGGATCTTTCCCGACGTCCCGGTTTCGACCAAGCCGACGGAAGTGCGGATGGGCAAGGGAAAGGGTTCGCCCGAGTACTGGGTCTGTCGCGTCAAGCCGGGGCGGGTTCTCTTCGAGTTGGACGGCGTCACGGCCGAGACGGCGCGCCGGGCGTTCGAGCTCGCATCTGCGAAGCTTCCGGTGCGGACCCGCTTCGTCACCCGGTTGGAGCAGTAGAGGTGGCGTTGCGAATCGCTGAAGTGCGGCAGAAGACCGACGACGAGCTCGCCACGATGCTGGAAGAACGGGCCCGCGAGCGCCTGAATCTGAGATTCCGGCAGGCCACCGGAGAGCTCGAGAACACTGCCCGGGCCCGCGAGGCGCGGCGCGAGATCGCGCGCATCAAGACCGTGTTGAACGAACGCGTGAAAGGTTCCTGAGCCATGCCCAAACGCGTCATGCGCGGTGTCGTGGTGAGTGCCGCGCCCAAACAGACCGTCGTCGTCCGGGTGGAACGGCTGGTTCGCCACCCGCTGTACAAGAAGTTCATCCGGCGATCGGCCAAGTACCATGCCCACGACCCGGACAACGCCTGTCAACCCGGCGATGTCGTGCGCATTCGCGAGCGCCGACCGCTTTCCAAGCTCAAGTGCTGGGAAGTATTGCCCACGGACGCCAACTGAGGGGCTGGCACAGTGATTCAAGCTGAGACCAATCTCGGGGTTGCCGACAACTCCGGCGCCCGACGCGTCCAGTGCATCAAGGTGTTGGGCGGCGCCAAACGGCGTTACGCGTGGGTCGGCGACGTCATCGTGGTGTCGGTCAAGGAAGCGATTCCGCGCGGACGGGTGAAGAAGGGCGACATCCACCGGGCGGTCATCGTCCGCACCGCCAAGGAGATTCGCCGGTCCGACGGCACCGCAATACGGTTCGATTCCAATGCGGCGGTGCTGATCGACCGCGAGAACGAACCGATCGGCACCCGGATCTTCGGGCCCGTGACGCGTGAGCTGCGTGCCAAGCGGTTCATGAAAATCATCAGCCTGGCCCCGGAAGTCCTGTGATGGCGAGCGGCAAGTTTCGGATTCGCCGAGGTGACGAAGTGGTCGTGCGAACCGGTCGTGACCGGGGCCGCACCGGCGAAGTGATCCGGGTGGATCGAGAGCAGGCGCGGGTGACCGTGCGCGGGGTCAACATCGCGCGGCGGCATACGCGCCCGTCGCCGAGCAATCCGGGCGGAATCATGGAGCGGGAACTGCCGATCCACATCTCGAATGTGGCGTTGCGGGATCCCTCCGACGGCCAGCCCACCAAGGTCGGCTACCGGCGGATGGAAGATGGCCGCAAAGTGCGGATTGCCAAGCGGTCTGGCGATCTCCTGGACGACTGAGGGCAATATGGCAGCACGTCTCCGTGAACTGTACGACACCCGCTACCGCGAGGAGCTGCAGCGGGAACTGGAGATCAGCAACCGGTTTGCTGTTCCCCGACTGGAAAAGATCGTGCTCAACATGGGGGTCGGGCTGCCGTCGCAGTCCACCGTTCGCGGCGGTCTGGCCAAGGAGGACGACAAGGGAGTCGAAGGTGCCCTCCGTGACCTCGAGGCGATTGCGGGCCAGAAACCCGTGGCGACGGAGGCGCGCAAGCCCATTGCCGGGTTCAAGATCCGCCAGGGAATGAAGATCGGCTGCAAGGTCACCCTGCGGTCCACCCGGATGTACGAATTCCTCGACCGACTGGTCAACGTCGCCCTGCCGCGCGTTCGGGACTTCCGCGGCGTCGACCCGAATTCGTTCGACGGCAACGGGAATTTCGCGCTGGGCCTTCGTGAACAGATCGTGTTTCCGGAGATCGACTACGACACCGTCGATCAGGTGCGCGGCCTCGATGTCGTCATTGGCACGACCACGTCCAACGACGATTGGGCGCGGGCGCTGCTGCTCAAATTCAACATGCCCTTCCGCGGGCAGGGAGCCTGATTGCCATGGCCAAGGTGAGTGCCATCATGAAGAACCGTCGGCGCCGGCAGATGGCCGAGCGCGGACGTGCGGTCCGTCTTGCTCTCAAGGCCAAGGTGCGCGATCGCACCGCTCCGCCCGAAGAGCGGTTTCAGGCGGTGCTGAGCCTGGCCAAACTCCCGCGGAACGCATCTCCGGTACGAATCCGCAACCGTTGCGAGCTGACCGGCCGGCCGCGCGGGTACTACCGGAAGATGCGGATATCGCGGATCGCGCTCCGGGAGCTTGCCTCCATGGGCCAGATCCCCGGTATGACCAAGGCGAGCTGGTAGGAGGCGACGGACGATGACGATGACGGACCCGCTCGCGGACATGCTCACCCGGATCCGGAACGGCCTGATGGCCGAGCGGCAGACGGTCCGGTGCCCCGATTCCCGCCTGCGCCGAGCCGTGCTCGAGGTGCTTCGGCAGGAAGGATATATCCGGGCGTGGAGCGTGGAAGAGGTCGGCGGCCCCAAGCGCGAACTCGTGATCGAGCTGAAATACCACAAGGGAGCGCCGGCCATCCGGGAAATCAAGCGCGTCTCCAGCCCGTGTCGGCGTATCTATTCGCCGGCGCGTGAGATTCCGCGTTTCTACGGCGGTCTCGGCGTGCACGTGCTGTCGACGCCAGCGGGGGTCATGTCTGATCGGGCCGCCCGCGAGGCCAATGTCGGCGGCGAAATCCTCTGCCGGGTGTTCTGACGATGTCGCGAGTCGGCAAGCATCCCGTCGCGGTCCCGGAGGGGGTTAGCGTCACGGTCGAGGGACTTCGCGTGACGGTCGAAGGAAAGCTCGGGACGCTGACCCAGACCTTTCCGGCGAGCGTGGAGATCCGGCACGCGGATCAGGCCATCGAAGTGGCGCCACGCTCGACGAGTGACGATTCGCGTGCTGCCTGGGGCATGACCCGCGCATTGATCGCGAACATGGTGACCGGCGTCAGCAGCGGCTTCAAGCGCTATCTCGACATCGAGGGGGTCGGCTACCGGGCGGCGTTCAAGGAAGGCGTTCTCAACCTGCAACTCGGCTACAGCCACGACGTGCAGATCGCCGTGCCCGACGACCTGAAGGTGGCCTGTCCGCGGCCGACGGAGATCGAGATTTCGGGAGCGAGCCGGCAACGGGTGGGGCAACTTGCAGCGGAGATCCGGGCCTTTCGCCCGCCCGAGCCCTATAAGGGCAAGGGAGTTCGCTACCGGGGCGAATTCGTGCGACGCAAGGAAGGCAAAAGGAAGTAGGCCATGGCAGTCTCTCCGCGCGAACGCATGCTTCGGCGCCGGCGCCGCAATCACCGCCGGGTCCGGGTCGCCGCCAACGGTCGACCCCGGCTGTCGATTTTTCGTTCGAATTGCCACATTTACGCCCAGGTGATCGATGACGCGTCCGGTCGGACGGTGGCCAGCGCATCGACCTTGGACCCCGCCCTGAGATCTGAGAGCGGGCGCGGCATCGAGGCGGCGCGGGCCGTCGGGGCTCTCGTTGCCCAGCGTTCGAAGGAGGCGGGCATCGACACCGTAGTCTTTGACCGCGGCAGCTATCTTTATCACGGTCGTGTGCGGGCGTTGGCCGAGGCGGCACGGGAGGGCGGTCTCGGGTTCTGACCCCGGATCGAGAAACGGTATGGCGCGCAGACAACGTAATCCCGAGGAACGTCAGGAACTCACCGATAACCTGGTGAAAATTCGCCGGGTGGCCAAGGTGGTGAAAGGCGGCCGTCGCTTCGGATTCGCCGCTATCGTCGTCGTCGGCGACGGCCAGGGGCGGGTAGGATTTGGCTCAGGGAAAGCCAAGGAAGTCCCCGAGGCGATCCGCAAGGCGACGGAAAACGCCAAGGGTAGACTCATTCGCGTCCCCCTTCGGGAGGGACGTACGCTGCACCATGACACCAGCGGCAGGCTCGGTTCGGCTCGGGTGATTCTGCGCGCTGCCCCGCCGGGGACAGGCATCATTGCAGGCGGCCCGGTGCGCGCCGTGCTGGAACGCCTTGGTGTCCAGGACGCCGTCGGAAAGTCGGTGGGAAGCGGCAACGCGATCAACATGGTGCGGGCGACGTTCGACGCGCTGCAGAACGTGCAGTCACCGGCCGACGTCGCTGCCCGCCGCGGCCGCAAGGTGTCCGAAATCCTCAATCGGACTGACCGCAGGCGCCGGGCGGGCCGGGGCGACGGCACTGCGGCCAAGTCCGAAGCGGATGCTGCCGGCAGCAGCGCGAACGAGGGCACGGAATCGCCGCGCGATGAGCGCCCCGCGGCGGTACCGGATGCCACCGAAGACGCCGGCAAGAATCTCACGGAAGGCGCGGCTCCCGCGTAATTCGTCATGGCGACACCATCTTCTGGACGCATTCGCGTCACCCAGATCAAGAGTCCGATCGGGCGCAAGCCCGTGCAACGCAAGACACTGATCGGGCTTGGCCTGAATCGGGTCGGCCGAGTGTCCGAACTCGAAGACACGCCGGCCGTCCGCGGAATGGTTGAGCGGGTACGGCATCTCGTCTCGATGGAAGCGATTACAGCCGGGGAGCCCACCGAATGAAGCTCCATGAACTCGGGCCCACGAGCGGAGGCCAGCACGGCCGCAAGCGTGTCGGTCGCGGCATCGGCTCCGGCAAGGGGAAGACCTCGGGGCGGGGCCACAAGGGGCTGAAGGCCCGCTCCGGTTCCAGTACGTCGGGTTTCGAGGGTGGCCAGATGCCGCTCTACCGGCGGCTCCCCAAGCGGGGGTTTCGGCCTCCCAATCCACGGCATTTCGCCGAGGTCAACCTGGGTCGCATCCAGGCGGCAGTTGACGCAGGCCGGCTGGACGCCGCCACGGTCGTGAACGCCAAGGTGTTGGTAGAAGCAGGGGTCGTCCGCCGCGAGCGGGACGGTGTGCGCCTGCTCGGCTCGGGTGCCCTGTCCACGCCCATGACATTTGAGGTGGCCGGAGCTTCCCGGTCGGCGGTCGCTGCCGTGGAAAAGGCGGGTGGCAGCGTTCGCGTGCTGTCTTCCGGCAACTCGGGCGGAGACGCCCCGTCCGATGCGGCGCCCGCCGAACCGGCTGAGACATGAGCGCCGTCAACCATTGCGGTTCCCGGCCGGATGACGGCGGGAATTCCCCGGGGAGTGCCGGCTGATGGCATCTGCCGCCGAACAACTCGCTGCCAACATCAACTTTGGTGCGATCGCCCAGGCCACCGAGCTCAAGCGACGGATCTGGTTCACGCTGGGCGCCCTGATCGTTTATCGCATCGGTACCTACATCCCACTGCCGGGGATCGAGACCAGCGCGGTCGCCGACGTGTTTCAGCAGAATTCAGGCGGCATCCTCGGGATGTTCGACATGTTTGCCGGCGGCGCGCTCGGCAGAATGACGATTTTTGCGCTGAACATCATGCCGTACATCTCGGCCTCGATCATCATTCAGTTGATGACGACGGTATCGGCGCATCTCGCACAGCTGAAGAAGGAAGGCGAATCCGGCCGGCAGCGGATCACCCAGTACACGCGCTACGGCACCGTCGTCCTGGCGGCCATGCAGGCGCTCGGGATTGCCGTCGGACTGGAGAGTCTCAGCGGCTCGCAGGGGCCGGCAGTTCGGGACCCGGGACTGTTCTTCCGGTTCGTGACCGTGATCACGCTCACGGGGGGCACGGTGTTCCTGATGTGGCTCGGCGAGCAGATCACGTCGCGCGGGATCGGGAACGGGATCTCCCTGATCATCATGGCCGGCATCGTGGCCGAGCTTCCAGCGGCGCTGGTGGCCACGCTGGAGCTTGGCCGCACGGGCGCCCTGTCGGGCGCCTTGATCATCTTGTTGATGATCCTGGCGGTTGGGGTCATCGCATTCATCGTCTTCATCGAGCGTGCACAGCGCCGCATTCTCATCCAGTACCCGAAACGGCAGCTGGGCACCAAGTCATTCGGCGGTGACACGAGCAGCTACCTGCCGCTCAAACTCAACACGTCGGGCGTGATTCCGCCGATCTTCGCCAGTTCGATCCTCCTGCTGCCGGTGACGGCGCTCAGCTTCAATGCCGGGCAGGGACCTTCGTGGCTGCTCGATGTCACGGCCGCGCTGGGGCGGGGTCAGCCCGCCTATCTGGCCCTGTACGTGGCAGGAATCGTGTTCTTTGCGTTCTTCTACACGTCAGTCGTGTTCAATCCCGCGGACACGGCTGACAATCTGAAGAAGTACGGCGGATTCGTTCCGGGCGTGCGCCCCGGTGCCAACACGGCCGCCTACATCGATCGCATTCTGACCCGCCTCACCACCGCCGGCGCGGCGTACCTGGCATTGGTGTGCCTGCTGCCCGAGATGCTGATTTCCCAGTACGCGGTACCGTTCTACTTCGGCGGCACCAGTCTGTTGATCGTGGTCAACGTGACGATGGACACCGTGGCGCAGATCCATTCGCACCTGGTCGCGCGTCAATTCGAGGGACTCATCAAGAAGGCGAAGCTCCGGGGCCGATCGTAATGCGCCTGGTGCTGCTGGGGCCGCCTGGATGTGGCAAGGGGACTCAGGCAGCCGTGCTCCGAGACCGGTTCGGGATCCCGCATCTCTCGACGGGAGCGATGCTGCGCTCTGCGGTGGAGGCCGACACGGAGATCGGGCGCCGCGCCGCCTCGATCATGAGTCGCGGTGCCCTGGTTCCCGACGAGGTGGTGCAGGGAATCGTGGCACTGCGGTTGAGCCTTGAGGATTGTGCACGGGGTTACATCCTCGACGGTTTCCCGCGCACCGTTGCGCAAGCCAATGCCCTACAGCAGATGCTTGCGCGGGCGGGCCAGGCGCTGGACCGGGTGGTCGAGTTCACGATTTCCGAAGACGAGCTGGTCCGCCGAATTACCGGGCGGTATGTCTGCACCAACTGCGATGCGGTCTACAACGAGCATTCTAAACCGACCCAGCGGAAGAATATCTGTGACGTTTGCGGCGGCAGCTCGTTCCGCCGCCGCGAGGATGACCGCGTGGACACCGTGGCGGAGCGCATGGCCGCCTATCGGGAGGAAACAGCGCCGCTGGTTCCCTATTACGAGGACAAGGGGCTGCTCACGCAGATCGACGGCAGCCAGGCCACGGCCAAGGTCACAGCCGAATTGCTTGGAACGCTCGCCTGAGACGATCCTGAAGGCTTCCGGTCTCCGATGGCGGCCCCGGCGATCTGATGGGGGCCGCGGGCCGAGTTGATCGTCGAGCTGCGGTGTCGGACCGTCCCGGGCCAGACAACGGCGGTTCCCGGAGGTCGAGCAGCATTCCTGACCGGAGAGACCTGCTCCAGGTACGCGATGCGTCCCGGTTTCACTGCGGACTTGGATCGCGCGCCCCGATGCAGGCACCCGGAACCCCCGGGGCCGGAATCCTCGGGAACGACGGTGGACGATTCGACGGTGCGCAGGGGTCTCACGCGCGCAGCGGTGCGCATGCTTCGGCCAGCCAGGTGCGCGTGTCCGGGTCGAGCCGGGGAGCAAGGGTCTTCGCAACCCGCTCGTGGTAGGCGTCGAGCCAACGCAGTTCGTCGGGATTGAGCATGTCGGGGACGATGAGGCGCCGGTCAATTGGCGCCAACGTCAGGGTTTCGAAGCCCAGCAGGGGGAATTCGGCGCCGTCCGGCGCGGGCTCCTCGCGCACGGCGACAAGGTTCTCGATGCGGATCCCGTACCCGTCTTCAAGGTAGTACCCGGGCTCGTTGGAGATCACCATCCCGGCCGCAAGCGGCACGAGCGCACTCTTCGAGACGGCGGGCGGGCCGGTGCGGTCGACCCGAAAGGAGATCGATTGGGGCCCCTCGTGCACGTTCAGAAAGCTACCGACGCCGTGGCCGGTGCCGTGATCGTACGAAAGTCCCGCCTGCCACAGCGGCGCGCGCGCCAGGATGTCCAGCTGGCCACCGGGCGTGCCGCTGGGAAAGCGGACCGAGGCCAGCGCGATGTGTCCCTTGAGCACGCGCGTGAAGCGGTCGCACATGTCCGGCTGTGGCTGACCCACGACAACCGTGCGGGTGACGTCGGTCGTGCCGCCAAGGTACTGGCCGCCGCTGTCGACCAGGTAGAGGTCGCCCGGGCGGAGCGGTCGATCGGTTTCGGGCGTGGCCCGGTAGTGCACGATGGCGCCGTGCGGCCCCGTGCCGGAAATCGTCGGAAAACTCGGGGACCTGAAGTCCGGACTCTCGCGTCGGTATGTCTCCAGCTGCGCGGCGGCGCTGCATTCGCTGACCTCACCGGCGGGGGCATGCTCCTCGAGCCAGCGCAGGAACTTGACCAGCGCCAGGCCGTCAATCTCGTGGACTGTTCGCATGCCCTGCAGCTCGACAGGATTCTTGACGGCTCTTGGCAGCTCGACAGGGTCGGAGGCGTGCCTGACCTCGGCTCCCGATTCGCTCAGGAGCGTCCGGATCCACACTGGCGTTGAGCCCGGATCCAGCTGCACGGTCGCCTGCTCCGCACCGAGCGTCGACAGGCTGTCCCGGAGCGCCGAACTCGGCTCCACGGATACCGAGTCCCCCAGATGGTCCCGCACCGCTTCCGTGAGGCTGACGGGGTTCGCGAACAGTTGCGCGGATCCGTCGCGCAGCAGGATGGCGGTGCTCAGCGCCACCGGCGAATAGGGCAAGTCCGTTCCGCGAATATTGAGGAGCCACGCGACCGATTCACATGATGCGAGCACGACTGCGTCGACCTCGTGCTGCCTCAGTGCCTCTGCCAACCGGCTCCGCTTGCTTGCGCTCGATTCACCGGCGTACTCCAGCGGGTGGGCGAGAATGCTCCCCGCCGGGGGAGGAGGCCGGTCGGTCCAGCACTGGTCGATCGGGTTCGGGTGCACCGGAGCCAGTTGTCCGCCGGCCCGCTCCACGGCCCGGGTCAGGTACTCGAGGCGGGCCACGCTGAACAGCCTGGGATCGAAGCCGATCCTGGCGTCGCCGTCCATCGTGTCGGCCAGCCAGCGGCCGGGCGGGCAGGCGCCGCTGTTGAACACTTCGTAGCTGCCGGGGTCGACTTGCGAACGCGCCTGGATGGTGTATCGCCCGTCGACGAACAGTGCCGCGCGGTCGGCCAGCACCACCGCCGTGCCGGCCGATCCGGTGAACCCGGTCAGCCATGCCAAGCGTTCAGCAGCGGCGGGGATGAACTCGCCGAGGAACTCGTCTTCATGCGGCTGAACGAGGCCCTGTAGGCCGCATTCCATCAGCCGGTTCCGGACGAGCCGAAGGCGCTTCCCTGTCATACGTTCTCACGTCCGGCCAGGCATGGCGGACTTGGCGCTGATGTCGTCAAAGGATGAGGCGGCAATAGTAGCACCGAAGGGACGGACCCGAGCCGCACACCGGTCGGCCACTTGGGTCCACGGCTTCGTCGGCCCGGTCGGGAATCGCCGTGCGGGAGACCCGCCGGCCTGTCCGGTTTCCGCCCTAAATCGGACGTGTCGAGCGGAATACCCTTCGAGCCGCGCCAATTTGCTTGCGTCGACGGCCCGCGAAGGGTTAGATTTCTCGCGTTGCGGGAGCCGTGACAAACGGTTCGATCACGCGTGCGGACGGTCCATGAGCGAATCCACCGGTAAGGACGGAAAGAACAGCCTGTTTTGTTCGTTCTGCGGCAAGAGCCAGCATGAAGTCCGGAAACTGATCGCCGGCCCGACGGTGTTCATCTGTGACGAATGCGTCGAGCTGTGCATGGACATCATTCGCGAGGACAATCACTCGAGTCTGGTGAAGAGCCGGGAGGGTGTACCCACGCCGTCCGAGATCTGCGCGGTCCTCGACGACTACGTGGTCGGCCAGGACCATGCCAAGCGGGTGCTGTCCGTTGCCGTCCACAACCACTACAAGCGTCTCGCGCACGGGCTCAAGTCGTCGGATGTCGAGCTGGCCAAGTCCAACATCCTGCTGATCGGGCCGACCGGCAGCGGCAAGACCCTGCTGGCGCAGACCTTGGCGCGGATACTTGACGTGCCGTTCACGATGGCCGATGCGACGACCCTGACCGAGGCCGGCTACGTTGGTGAGGATGTCGAGAACATCATTCTGCACCTGCTCCAGAATTCCGAATACAACGTGGAGCGAGCGCAGCGCGGAATCGTGTACGTGGACGAGATCGACAAGATCAGCCGGAAGTCGGACAACCCCTCGATCACGCGTGACGTGTCCGGCGAAGGCGTGCAGCAGGCGCTGCTCAAGATCATGGAAGGCACCGTGGCGAGTGTCCCGCCGCAGGGCGGCCGCAAGCACCCGCAGCAGGAATTCCTGCAGGTGGATACGACCAACATCCTGTTCATCTGCGGCGGCGCGTTCAGCGGTCTGGAGCGGATCATCGCCGACCGGGAAACGGGGACCGGCATCGGCTTTGGCGCCGATGTGCGGTCACCCGAGGAAGCCCGCAAGGACGACATCCTGAAGAAGGTGCAGCCCGAGGACCTCCTGCGCTATGGGCTGATCCCCGAATTCATCGGCCGGCTCCCGGTCGCGACCACGCTCCGTGATCTCGATGAGGCCGCGCTGGTCGAGATCATCACGACGCCGAAGAACGCACTCGTGAAGCAATACGCGCGCATGTTCGAGATGGAGGGCGCGAAGCTGACGGTCAACGAGGACGCCGTTCGCGTGATCGCCCGTCGGGCCATTTTGCAGAAAACGGGTGCCCGCGGCCTGCGGTCGATTTTTGAAGCTATTCTGTTGGACACGATGTTCAATCTGCCATCGCGCGACGGAGTGCAGGAAGTTGTCATCGATTCGGAAGTTGCCGAGGGCCGTCGGCAGCCCCTGATGATCTTTGCCGACCCTGCCGTCGGCTCAGCGGTGGAGCGCGCACAGCCCCGCGCCATTTCCGGAGCGCGCGCCGGCTCTTGAAATAGGGCTCCGGACATCACAACTGTGCGTGGTGGCGCCAGCCGTTTCCGGAGCCACTAAGGACAAAGCAGCATGCCAGACGATAGTGAGAAGGCCGTCCCCACGGTGCCGGAACGCGAGACGACGCTCTTGCCGGTGTTGCCGCTCCGGGACATTGTCGTCTTCCCCCACATGATTGTCCCACTGTTCGTGGGGCGGGAGAAGACGGTGCGTGCCCTGGAGGAGGCCATGGGGGGCGACAAGCGGATCCTGCTCGTCGCCCAACGGGAATCCACTGAAGACGACCCGGGACCGAAGGACATCTATCCGGTCGGCACGGTCGGAAAGATCGTCCAGTTGCTCAAGCTCCCCGACAACACCGTGAAGGTGTTGGTCGAAGGCGTGGTGCGGGCGTCAATCGAAGAGTTCACCGTCACCGACACGTTCCTTCAGGCCAGGATTTCCGACCTTCCCGACGAAACGCCGGCCCTCGACAGCACGCTCGAGGCGTTGCTGCGCGCCGTGCACGCGCGGTTCGAGACGTACGCCAAGCTGAGCAAGAAGATCGGGCAGGAGATGGTCGCGTCGATCGCGCAGATCGACTTCACCGACCCTGGCCGGATCGCCGATGCGGTGGCCGCCCAGATCGGGAGCAAGATCTCGGAGCGGCAGACGCTGCTCGAGACCAGTGACATCCGCAAGCGGCTTGACCTGATCCACGCGTCGATCGAAGCGGAGATCGAGGTGCTGAAGGTCGAGCGCAAGATCCGCACGCGCGTCAAGACCCAGATGGAGCGCTCGCAGCGCGAGTACTACCTCAACGAGCAGATGAAGGCGATCCAGCGCGAGCTGGGCGAAGGCAGCGACCGCGAGGAGGATGACGCCGACAACTTCCGCTCGCGGATCATGGCGACCAAGTTTTCGAAGGAGGCCAAGGCGAAGGCCCTCGGAGAACTGCGGAAGCTGCGTTCGATGAGTCCCATGTCCGCCGAGTCGACGGTGGTTCGCAGCTACATCGAGTGGCTGCTGGACGTTCCCTGGAAGAAGCCCAGCCGCGTCAACCGTGATCTCAAGAGGGCGGAGACGATCCTGAACGAGGACCATTACGGTCTGGAGAAGGTCAAGGAGCGTATTCTCGAACACCTCGCGGTCCAGCAGCGCACCAAGCGCGGGCACGGTCAGATCCTTTGTCTTGTCGGCCCGCCCGGCGTGGGGAAAACGTCGCTGGGAGAATCCGTCGCCCGGGCGACGGGCCGGAAGTTCGTTCGTGTGGCACTTGGCGGCATTCGCGACGAAGCGGAGATCCGCGGTCATCGTCGTACCTACGTCGGCTCGATGCCGGGGCGCATCATCCAGGGCATGAAGAAGGCCAAGGTGTCCAACCCGCTCTTCCTGCTGGATGAGATCGTCAAGCTGGGTGCTGACTGGCGGGGGGACCCCACGTCGGCCCTACTGGAGGTGCTGGACCCGGAGCAGAACATCACCTTCAACGACCACTACCTCGAAGTTGACTACGACCTGTCGGGGGTCTTTTTCCTGACCACGGCGAATACGCGCAACATGCCGCAGCCGCTGCTGGACCGGATGGAGATTATCCCCTTGCCGGGCTACACCGAGCGCGAGAAGATCGAGATTGCCAAGTCGCACCTGATCACCAAGCAGATGAAGCGCAACGGACTCCGCGCGCAGGAGTGGACGCTCCGGGACGATGCGCTGGAGACGATCATCCAGCGCTATACGCGTGAAGCCGGCGTTCGGAACCTCGAGCGCGAGATCGCGAAGCTGTGCCGGAAGGCCGTCCGCAAGATCGTGGGGGAGGAAATCGAGACGGTCGTGGTGGCGCCCGATGACCTGCCCGAATATCTCGGGCCGCCGCGTTTCCGCTACGGCGAAATCGAGAGCGAGCAGATGGTGGGGGTCGCGACCGGGCTCGCGTACACCGAAGTGGGCGGTGACCTGCTGACGATCGAGGCGGTGACGATGCCCGGCAAGGGCCGCCGCCAGATCACCGGCCAGCTGGGCGACGTGATGCAGGAGTCGGTCAAGGCGGCGGTCTCGTACCTGCGTTCGCGGGCTCCGTTGCTCAGCATCGATCCCGAAACATTTGACACGCGGGACATTCACCTCCACGTGCCCGAGGGTGCGACGCCAAAGGACGGCCCGTCCGCGGGGCTCGCGATCGTCACGTCCATCCTGTCGGCGCTCACGGGAATCCCGGCCTCGGCACGGGTGGCCATGACCGGAGAGGTGACCCTGCGCGGGCGGGTGCTCCCGATCGGCGGGCTGAAGGAAAAGCTCCTGGCAGCGCTTCGGGGCAGTATTCGAACCGTGCTCATCCCGAAAGACAACGAGAAGGATCTCGCGGACGTTCCGGACGAGGTGAAGGACGGCCTCGAGATCGTGCCGGTCAACGAAGTCGATGAGATCCTTTCGCACGTCCTGCCGGGCCTCTCGACCCGTGAATGGAGCGATGACATGGGCCAGCTCAACATTCCGGCGGGCCCGCCCGTGAAACCGGTCAGCGACGACGTTACGCGTCATTGAACGGGCGCCCGTGGCGGCGATCCGATAGCTCAGGAGCCAGTGCATGAATTTCAGCAGAGCCCATGCGTTCGTAACGGGCGGCGCGTCCGGATTGGGGGCCGCCACGGTGGAGGCTGTGCTCGATGCCGGTGGCCACGCGAGCATCGTGGACATTGACGGCGCCCGCGCCGAGGCGCTGGCGGCGCGATTGGGAGCGCGCAGCCGGGCGGTGGCCCTCGACGTGGCCGACGAGAGCGCGGTGGCTGATGCCGTTGCCGCCAGCGTGCAGGCGTTCGGTCCGCTCAACCTCGTGGTCAACTGTGCGGGCGTCGCCACCCCAGGGAGAGTGGTCGGCCGCGACGGCCCGTTGCCGCTCGACGCGTATGTCCGCGTGATCCAGATCAACCTGGTGGGGACGTTCAACGTCATGAAGGCGGCCGCGGCGGCCATGCAGGAAAACGAGCCGGACGGAGAGGACCGGGGCCTGATCGTCAACACCGCATCGGTGGCCGCATTCGATGGCCAGATCGGCCAGGGAGCGTATGCCTCGTCCAAGGGCGGTGTGGTGGCGCTGACCCTGCCCGCGGCCCGTGAGCTGGCGCGCTCCGCGATCCGTGTCGTGACCATCGCGCCCGGGCTGTTCGAGACGCCGATGCTGGCAGGCCTTCCCGAAGCGGCCAAGGAATCGCTGATCGCGTCCACGCTGCACCCGGCGCGGCTGGGGCGTTCCGAGGAATACGCGTCGCTGGTCCGGCATATCTACGAAAACCCGATGATCAACGGCGAAACCATTCGGCTCGACGGCACCGTCCGCCTGGCACCCCGGTAGAGGAAGCCCATGCCGGCACTATCTGGAAAGACGGTTCTGGTCACCGGCGCAAGCCGCGGGATCGGGAAGGCCATCGCGCTCAGGTGCGCGCGCGACGGAGCCAACGTCGTGGTGACGGGCAAAACCGAGGACCCGCACCCGAAATTGCCGGGCACGATCCATTCGGCGGCGGAAGAGGTGGAGCAGGCGGGAGGGAAAGCCCTTGCCGTCGCGCTCGACGTCAGGGCCGAGGAGCAGGTGGCGGACTGCATCCGGCGGACCGTCGAGACCTTCGGCGGTCTGGACGTGCTGGTCAACAACGCGAGCGCCATTCACCTGGCCGGCGTGGAGGCAACCCCGACCAAGCGGTTCGACCTGATGTTCGGAATCAATGCGCGTGGCACGCACGTGGTGTCGCACCACGCTATCCCGCACCTCCGGCAGGCCTCGAACCCGCACATACTGACCCTGGCACCACCACTGAATCTCAACCCCGACTGGTTTGCGCCGCACGCCGCCTACACGGCGTCAAAGTACGCGATGGCAATGCTCGCCATCGGCATGGCCGGGGAACTGGCGGAAGCCGGCATCGCATCGAACGCGTTGTGGCCGCGCACCACGATCGCGACCGCCGCCGTCGAGTTCGTCGTCGGAGCGGAGCTGATGGAGCGGAGCCGGAAACCCGACATCATGGCGGACGCCGCCCACGCCATCGTGACCCGTCCTGCGCGCTCCTGTACCGGGAACACCTTCATCGACGAGGACGTCCTGCGTGAAGCCGGGGTCGTGAGCCTGGCGTCCTATGCGGTCAACCCCGCCGCTCAGCTGCAGCAGGACATCTTTCTGGACTGATCGCACCGGGACGTCCGCGGACCCGCCAGCCATTGCACAGACATGCAGAAACCGCATGTCAGTCGGTAACGTTGCGGTCCATCGCCGCCGCTGACCGGGTGGCAACGATGTCGTGCTGCACTCGCGCCCTCTCCGTTCGAGGTGGGAACTCGGGCCTGCCGATGTCCCGAGCCATGCGAAAGGCGCATAGCTGAGGCGTGAGATTGCCTATAGGCAGACGTTCATCGCACACCTACATGGTTCAGCAGGCACGCCGGTCGCGTGCTTGAAAGGAACAAGGCGATGAACACCCTCTTCTACCGACCCTCTGGCGGTACCCAGGTTACGGGCCCCGCCGGCACCGACTACCCCGGTTTGGCCCGGGCGGGCCGCGCCCTGCAGGGCAGGGCAGTTCGGGAAGCGCTCGTTCGCATCGTCCGCTGGCTGGGCAACGGCGGACAGGGTCTGCCGATCGGCACGGGAGCATCCCGCCACGCGTGATCGCACGCGCGGTCGTGGAGCAGTCCGGGGCGGGGCAGGTCAAGTGATGCCGCCCCGCCGCGGACGTCACGACGCCCCGCCCGGTGTCTCCGGAATCCTGAACCCTGCCTGCGCGAACGCGGATCGCATCGTCTCGGGCACCGGTGCCTCGATCCGGAGCGTACATCCTTCCAGATCCGGCACGGCGATCTCCCGGGCATGGAGCTGCAATGGTCCGCCCGAGTTGGCTCCGTCCCCGCCGTACTTGGCATCCCCCTGAATGGGGCATCCGATCGTGGCGCAATGCACCCGCAGTTGGTGCGTTCGCCCGGTCTCCGGCCGAAGCTCAAGCCAAGCGACGTCGCCTGAGGCCCCTCTCGTCCGGTAGCTGGTAGCGGCAGCCCGCCCGGTCGGCCCCCCGACCATCCGCCGCTCCCCGCCCGCGGTGATCTTCCGCAAATGGCCCGCAATCTGACCCGCGCGCGGGTTCGGAACCCCGGTGACCAGGGCCCAGTACACCTTGTCGGCGAGGCCCTCCCGAAAGATCCGGCTGCAATGCTGGGCTGCCCGGCGTGAGCGCGCCAGCAACAGAACGCCAGTCGTGTCCCGGTCGAGCCGGTGGACCAGGCGCGGGCGCTCATCTGCACCCCAGCGCAGGGCATCGAGCATGCCGTCCAGGTGAACGGAGATCCCCGGGCCCCCCTGGACGGCGAGGCCCGCGGGCTTGTTGATCGCGATGAAGTGATCGTCCCGGTAGAGCGTGCGCTCCGACAGCAACGCGATTTGCGCGTCGGTCGGAAGGGAGGCGGACGGCCTGCGGACCTGGCGCTCCACCGGCGGGACGCGCACCATTTGTCCAGCTTCCAGGCGATGGTGGGCCCTGGCGCGGCGACCGTTCACGCGGACCTGGCCGGTACGGATGAGTCTCTGGATAAGTCCGAACGGGAGTTCGGGCAGCTGCTGGCGCAGCCAGCGGTCGAGCCGGATGCCGTCGTCGTCGTCACGGACCGTGTCCGGCATCCGGCTGCCCGTCAAGACAGGGCCCATCGAGCGCCGCCGGCGCCAAGGTAGAACCCGCCGATGCAAAGCGTCACGGAAGCGCCGACATAGAGGAGGCCGTAGACCGTCGCCTGCCGATCGAACAGGCTGGCGGTGTCAAGCGCAAAGGTCGAGAACGTCGTGAACGCTCCGAGGAGACCGGTGGCGATCAGCGCGCGCAGTTCGGGTGTGAGCTTGAACGTCGAGGCGCCGGCTTCCACCACGACACCGAGGACGAACGATCCCAGCACGTTGACGGTGAGCGTGCCCCACGGAAAGCCCGTGCCCAGCCAGCTGTACATTCCCATGCTCACGGCGTGTCGGAGTGCGGCGCCGATCGCACCGCCGACGGCAACTGCTAGGAACGTGGCCATGCGTCGGACACAATCTTCCCGAGTGGCATCCGCCTGCGCCTTGACGGTTCCCGCGACACAGGGCTCCGAGCGCCCGGCATCGTGGCAGCAGAGCGCACGGGCGCCTCGGCAGTATGCGGTACGTCCGGGGAAACCGCACGGGACCGTGTGGAGCGTCGGTTCGCGGCGCAGTGGCGCCAAGCTCCGGGCGCGCCCCGGAGAGGGACTGCCGCCGGACGTTCGGGTGCAGGCATGCGTCCATTGTTGACGATGGCCGGTCGGCTCGCGATCTGGACGCTTCGCCGAATCGCCAGACCGCTGCTGGTATTGGCAGCCTTCCTCGTGGCGGTCTACGTCGTGGTGGGCAGGCAGGACGGGATGGATGGTTCCGATGTCCCCCGCCCGGGCGGGGGGCTGGAGCCCGTCCGGGAAGGACCGCACGCCGGGCACCCAGGGTCGAGGGCGCTCGCGCGGGTGAATTGTGCGCTGGTTCCGCGCGAGCCATGTGAACGATACGAGGCTTTCGCGGCCGACTACGAGGCCTGGCGTGCCCGGTATTGGTCTTCCACGGGCGGCGTGTCGACGGATTCCGGGGCGGCGTCGGTGACGGCGAACGCGGAGCGACGGGCTGGCCTCGCGGTCCGTCGTTGGGCGTTCGACGAGGCGATCGAGGAACTACGCACCGCAAGAAGCATCGCCGAAGCCCTGGCGGTCTCGAGCGAGCTTGCGACCGGCCCCGGCACCGCGGCGCCGGCCCGTTCGACACCAGCGGCGAGCCCGGGACCCGCGATTGAC
Source organism: Alphaproteobacteria bacterium (assembly GCA_022824395.1). Classification (GTDB taxonomy): domain Bacteria; phylum Pseudomonadota; class Alphaproteobacteria; order TMED109; family TMED109; genus VXPW01. Next base: position 30,429 of record JAJDZX010000037.1, on the reverse strand, counting down.
ACCGGGGAGTCCGGCAGCGGGCATGTGCGCCGGAAAACCCACGACGAATCGCTCGAGACCGCTACCTTGTCCGACGAGGTGGGCCGGCCGGTTCCGGTGACCGTGGTGTCCGACCAGGCCACGCTGGTGCTGATTCGCGGGATTCGAGCGCTCGGGCGGATCGACCGAACCACCGTGCTGCTGCCGCCGGGGATCTACGTGTTCCAGGGCCACCGGGAGGGGTATCGGACGGTTCGGGTCGAGGTCGATGTTGGGTCGGGCGCCGAAGTCGACGAGGTCGTAATCAAATGTGATCGGCGGCTGTGAGCGGGACGCCGGAGGCGTCGCACGGCCGGTGACGATGCGGGAGGGGATCGCTCTCCAGGCCGGCTGGCGTGATCCGGTCGAGAGCGCGTCCGTGGGACGGGCGCCCGGGTTCGCCGACCCGGACGTACTGGCAGAGGACCGTCCCGGGCTGCCGGACCGGCCGGGGCTCCCCGGGGCTTGCCTCCGGAATGCTCCTGCCCGGCTGGTCTGAGCATCTGGTGGTATCTTCGGCCCATGCCACCGGACGCCCGGATGCGAGCACTCTGATGATTGCCTCACGAGACGCGCCGGAGGCCGGGCGCGCGGCGTCCTCCGCCACGTCGGATCCTGCCGGCACCCCGGGTTCGGCGGGACCGGCCAAGAACGAATCTGCCTCTCCCGGGGCAAAGCCGTCTGCCGGCACCGAAGCGGGCGCCGCGAAGGCAGCGGGCGGGAAACGTTCCGGCCAACCGTCCGTGCCCTCATCGCCCCCAGCCCCGGACGTTCCGGGCAGCCGGGGCAGCGCCTCGGGGAAGGCCAGGGAACACCGCCGGACCCGACCGTACGTGCTCTTGCTCGGGGTGGGCCTTGCCGCGGCACTTGCCGTCACAGCCGGACTCGTGGTCTGGGAATTTCGGCGCGACGTCGCGGCCGCGCGTGGCGAAGCCCAGACCCTGGAGGCTCGGATTGCCGAACTTGAGCAGCAGGTGTCGGCCAATGCATCCCGTGCGCTGACCGAAGCAGACCTGCAGGATCTGGCCGCCCGGGTGGAGCGGGTCGCAGCCGGCCAGGATGGGCTGGCCTTCCGGAGCGAGGTGGATGCGCTCGGTGCCTCGCTGGGCCGACAGCTCCGTGCGGTCGAAGACCGGTTGGGAGCACTGGTGCTGGTTCCTGGTTCCGAGGCCGACGCGGTAGCGATGACGGGCCGGTTCGCTGAGCTCTCCCGGGCAGTTTCGGCAGACCTCGAGCGGGTGCAGGCCGGTCTCCGGGCCCTCGCCACCGCGCGGGTGGTTCAGCGAGTCGGTGTCGAAACGGTCCGCGGTCATCCCATCGCGGAATCGCTGGAGTTGCTCCGCGAATTGGTCGGAGGAGACGCCGAGGCTACCGCCGCAATGACGGAGCTTGCGCGCTACGCGCTGTCGGGGGTCACGACGCCAGCGGAACTGGCCCGGCAGTTCTCGATCGCCGAGCCTGCGGCTCGTGCGGCACTGCGCAATCCCGCCGCCGGCGGCCTGGATCGGCTGCTGGAGCGCGTGACCGGCCTGGTCGAGGTCCGTCGGACGCAGATTCCGGAAGGTGAATCGGCCGAAGCGGTACTGGCGCGCGTAGGTTTCCTCGTGGACACCGGCGATCTGCGCGAGGCCTGGGAGGAAAGCGGGACGCTGCCCAAGGCGGTCCAGGCCGAGCTGGCCGACTGGCGAGACGGGACTGGGCGGGTGCTGGCGGCATACGCTGCCGTGCAGGACCTGGAGAGCTACTCGGACCGGCGGATCGCGGAACTCGTGCAGACAGCGGACGGGTCACCCGTGGCGGAGCGGCGATGATACGGCTGCTGATCCTGTTGGGCGTGTTGGCGGGCGCCGGGTTCGGAGCCGCGTGGTTGGCCGAAGTGCCCGGACAGTTCCGCCTCGAATGGCAGGGTTGGGAGGTGCGTGCCGCGCCGGGTCTGCTCGTCGCGACGCTCCTGGTTGCGGCCGGACTGATCCTGTGCGGACTGCTCGTGGTCCGGTTCATGTGGAGCCTGCCGCGGCGCGCTGCCGCAGCATGGCGGAATCAACGCGTGCGGCGCGGCTGGCGCTCCCTCGAAACCGGCCTCACGGCCGCGGCCGGCGGCGATGAACGTGGCGTGCGCAGTGCCCTGAAGGGCGTTCGCGTGCTGCCGTCCGACGCCCCGCTGCGGCTGCTGCTCGAAGCGCAGGCCGCCATGCTGGCGGAGGATTCGGCGGAAGCTCACGCCGTGTTCGAACGCATGGAACACGGCGGCCGGACGAGGCTCGCCGCCCTGCGAGGTCTGGTCGCCGAGGTACGACAGCAGGGTCGGCTAGAGGACGCTCTCGAGCTTGCCGAACGCGCCATTGAGCAGGTTCCCTCGCCGCGTTGGGCGCTGCAGGAGTGTCTCGACCTGACCCTGCGGCTCCACCGCTGGGACCGGGCGAATCAGATCGTCGCCACAATGCGGCGGAGCGGGCACATGGCGGAAGACGCAGCGCGCCGGGCCCGAGGGATCATTGCGGTCGAGGTCGCGAGGGCCTGCCGGGCCGACCGCAACGCCGCGCAGGCGCAGCGCGCGGCGTCGGAAGCCGTCTCCCTGTTGCCCGACTTTGCCCCGGCCGCCGCCATCGCGGCGGAAGTGTGGCTTGATGCCGGGCGGTCCAGCGAGGCCGCCCGGGTCATCCGCGCCGCCTGGAAGACGCAACCACACCCGGATCTGGCGTTCCTGCTGCTGCGGGCAAGCGGGGCGGACGGCCCGCTCGCCGGCGTGGGGCCGCTGGAGGAACTGACCAAGTTGACTCCGAACACGATGGAGGGGCACCTTGCGCTGGCAGAGGTGGCGCTCCGCGCCAAGCTGTTCGGAGTTGCCCGCAAGTATCTGGATCTCGTGCGGGGTGGCCACCATGATGAGCGCGTGTATCGCATGCTGGCCGACCTCGAGCGCCTGAGCGGCAATGATCCCGAAGCGGCATCGAAATGGCTTTCGGCGGCACTCGATGCCCAGCCGGCACCGACCTGGACATGCAGCGCCTGCGCCGAAGGCTACTTGCGCTGGCAGGCGGTCTGCGACCGGTGCGGTTCGTTCGACCGCGTTGCCTGGGGAGCGGCGAACCAGGTGAACCTGCGGGCCCCCATTGCGCAGCTCCAGCACTTGCCGCTTGAGCCCGCCGCCTTGGCCGGGGCGACCCCATGATCCGAAGGTCGTTTCTTTGCACATTGCTGGCAGCCCCCGTCGTCTTTGGCGCGGCCACGGCTGCGGCGGGGTCCGTGGACCTCGTGGTCGTGGACAAGAGCCGGCGCTCGCTCCGCCTGATGCGGGGGGGAAAGACCGTTCGGACCTATCGGATCGCGCTCGGCTTCAATCCGGAGGGCCACAAATCCCGCGAGGGTGACGGGCAGACCCCGGAAGGCTTCTACCGGATTGACGGGTACGTGGCCGAGAGTGCCTTCCATCGCGCGCTGCACATCAGCTATCCGAACGCCTGGGACCGCCGCCGCGCATCGGATTCGGGCTACGACCCCGGGGGGCAGATCATGATCCACGGTCTTCCCAACGGGAGCTCTGCCGAGGAAGTGGGCCACGGGCAGGAGGATTGGACCAACGGCTGCATCGCGGTCACCAACCGGGAAATTCGGGAACTGGTGGCGCTGGTGCCGGTTGGTACGCCGATTTTGATCCGGAAGTAGGCCAATGCTGCGCCGCCTCGGTGGCGGCGCACTCCCGTGCCAGCGGTGCTGCTCGGCATTGCACGCACGACCAGGCAGGAGGCCGGCTCGCGCGGCGCCGGGGGGCCATCGCCAGAAACTGGACGGCTTGATATCAGGAACCCGTGAAGCGGATCGCGTTGCCGTCGGCCGCTCGGCGGGCCCGACCTTCACAACTACCTGGGCGCGTGAGGTCGCATGGAAAGGTGTTGCACACGCGCGCCGTAGGGGCATCGCGCGGGGTGTCAAGTTGTCGATACCTTGCGCCCGCCGACCCCGGCCACTGTGCCGCGGGCTGACGCTGGCCCCTGCCGGGGACTATAGTCTTCAGCAGTGACCTCGCGCGCAGCAGACGCCGTCAATACCCGTTGATAGGGTGCGCGCGGCCCAGCGGCGGACAAGGACCCGGAGGCTATGAACCGAGACGTTTCCCGCCAGCCTTCGCGAGCTTCGTCAGGCGCCTCCCACGCGCCGGAACGAGGAATCTCTGGGGATTGCGAACCGATCGCAATCGTCGGTATGGCCTGCCGCTTCCCGGGAGCAGACGATCTTCCCGCCTTCTGGCGCCTGTTGGACGGCGGCGTGAACGCGGTGACGGAAGGGATTCCCGGCTCCGGTGTCGGCCGCATCGGCGAACTGTTCCCCGACGCAGATGTGGAGCCCCGCGCATGCCGCTTCGGTGCGTATCTCGAGGAGCTTGACCAGTTTGACGCCGCCTTTTTCCGCATCTCGCCGGTCGAGGCCCAGATGCTGGATCCGCAGCAGCGGCTGATGCTGGAAACGTGCTGGCGGGCGCTGGAAGACGCGGGCATGGATCCCGACCGCCTCAAGGGCAGTCGCACCGGCGTCTATGCGGGGATCAGCAACAACGAGTACCGCGGCCTGATCATGGATATGGGCGAGACCGCCGAGCCGGCTTCCAGCCTGTACGCAGTGACTGGAACGTCCTTCAACACGGCCATTGGGCGGGTCGCCTACGCGCTCGGGCTGGAGGGGCCGGCGCTTGCGGTCGACACGGCCTGCTCGTCGTCACTGGTGGCGATTCACCAGGCCGTGTCAGGTCTGCAGCGCGGCGAGGCCGATCTCGCGATGGCGGGAGGGGTGCATACGATCCTGTCCGGGCGCCTGCTGGAATTGCGCGCCAAGGCGGGGATGCTCTCGCCGGACGGACGCTGTGCGACCTTCGATGCGGAGGCGAACGGCTACGTGCGGGGCGAGGGCTGCGGAATCGTGGTGCTCAAGCGCCTTGCCGACGCCGAGGCCGACGGCGACCGGATCTGGGGCGTGGTCCGGGGCTCCGCGCTCAACCAGGATGGAGCGAGTCCCGGGCTGACCGTGCCGAGCGGGCCCGCCCAGGAGAAGGTCATTGCGGCGGCATTGCAGCGGGCCGGGATTCCGCCCATGCAGGTCGACTATGTCGAGGCGCACGGCACGGGCACCGAGGTCGGAGACCCGATCGAGGTGCAGGCGACGGGAACGGCGTACGGCCACGGACGGGAGGCGGACCGGCCGCTGCTGATCGGCTCGGTGAAGACCAACATCGGCCATCTGGAGGCCGCTGCCGGCGTGGCCGGCGTGATCAAGGTCATCCTGGCGATGAACCGGGGGATCATTCCCAGGCATCTCCACTTCCGGACGCCGAATCCGGCGATGGACTGGGACCGACTTCCGCTACAGGTCACGGCGACGCCGACCGAATGGCCAGGCACCGGTACGCGCTCGCCGCGGGCAGGCGTCAGCGGTTTCGGCTGGTCGGGCACGAACGCCCACATCATCCTGGAGGGATACGGCAGGCCGGACGGCGCGGCTGCCGGAGGTCCCGAAGCCTGGGCGGCAGGCGCGGCGAAGCGGGTGACCGTGCCGCTTCCCATGGCGGGGGAGCAGGAGGCGGAAGTATCGCTGGCCCGGCGGACCGCCCGCCTGTTGCCGCTGTCCGGCAAGTCCGTCGCGGCGCTCAGCGCGGCGGCGACACAGCATCTTGCGTGGCTGGACGAGCGGACGAATGCGCTGGCTGCCGACGGCCAGGACGCCGAAACGCTCGCTGACCTGGCCTGGACGGCAGGCGTCGGGCGAAGTCACTTCGGCTTCCGCGCCGGCGTGGTGTTCCACGATGCCGGGTCATTGCGCGAAGGCGTGCAGGCGCTTGCCGGGGTCGAAACCGGCGGGGACCGGCGCCCGCCCGAGAAGGTGGCGTTCGCCTATACCGGCCAGGCCAGCCAGTGGGTCGGGATGGGCGCCGCACTCTATGAATCCGAACCCGTCGTGCGCTCGGTCCTCGACCGCTGCGATGCGCTGCTCAGGGAAGAGCGGCGCGGCGGGTCGTTGCTGGACGTGATGTTCGGCCGTCCCGGCACCACGGGAGACCTGGACGATCCGCAGTGGAAGCAGCCCGCGATCTATGCGCTGGAGTGCGCGCTGACGGCATTGTGGTCAAGCATCGGAATTCGGCCGGACGTCGTGATCGGGCACAGCCTTGGGGAAATCGCGGCCGCGCATACCGCGGGCGTATTCGGTCTCGAGGAAGGGCTGCGTTTCGCGGCGGCGCGGGGTGCGCTGATCGGGGCCTTGCCGGGGGACGGTGCGATGGGGGCGGTATTCGCTCCGCCCGAACGGGTCGCCGCCATGCTGGACGAACACAATGCGTCCTCACCGGGCATGGGGCTATGCATCGCCGCTGACAACGGTGCGCATCAGGTCATCAGCGGTCCGCTGGACGAGATCGAGGCCCACCTCGAGCATCTCGCGTCACAGGATGTCCGCGTGGCCCGGCTGCGGAAGAGCCCCGCCTATCACAGCGCCATGGTGGAACCCGCGCTGGACGATCTGGCCGCGGTTCTTTCCCAGATCACGTTCGCACGGCCGTCGCTGACCTTCGTCAGCAACCTGACAGGCCAGGTCATCGAGGCAGCCGACGCTCTCGATTCGGCCTACTGGTTGCGCCAGGCCCGCGAGCCGGTCGCGTTCCGCGCATGCGTCGAGACCCTGGCCGCCGAAGGCGTGGACATGGTCGTCGAGATTGGCCCGCACGGCGTGCTCGGTCCCATGACGACCCTCGCCTGGCCGGAGACGGCGGCCAACGCCGCGCCCACGGTGCTGGCCAGCCTGCGGCGGCCGTCGAAGGACGAGGAGCCGCCTACTCCGGGCTCCGGCGGCGGGTTCACGGAGGCGGTCGCCGGTGCCTACGAGGCTGGCGTGCCGATCGATTTTGCAGGCCTCTTCGCCGGCGAACAGAGGCGCCGGATATCGCTGCCCGGCTACCCGTTCCAGCGGGAGCGTCATTGGATCGAGGCCCCGAAGCGACGACGGCGCGTTGCTGGTCATCCGCTGCTGGGCGAGCGGCACGAGTCGGCCAGCGGCGAAGTCACGTTTGACACGGAAGTGCTGCCGTCCGATCCGGGTTGGCTCAGCGACCACCAGGTGTTTGGTCATCTGGTGGCGCCCGGCGCGCTGTACGGGGCCATGGCCGCGTCGGCGTCCGTCGCCGAGGGGAGTGTCTCGGCCGTCGTCGAGGATTTCCAGATCCAGACGGCGCTGGTTTTCCGGGACGACGGCGCCGACGAATCCGCGGATTCGCGCGGCCGGCGCCTGCAGGTCCTGCTCGGGGATTCCGAAGACGACCTGTCGCGCCGCGTTCGCCTGCTCAGTCGGGGCGACGGCGAGGAGAAATGGACGCTGCATGCGGAAGGGCGAATCTCGACCTCCCTGTCCGCGCCGCAAGCGGCCCCGCCGCTTGATTTCGAGAGCGTCACGGCCGGTCTCTCGCCGGTGGACCTGCCGGCCTATTACGGGGCCAAGGCCGCCGTCGGCATCGATCTAGGGCCGTCCTTCCGCACCCTGGAGGGGCTGTGGTCGGGACCCGGCGAGGCGGTCGGGGAGGTGGCGCTCCCGGCAGCGCTCGAAGGCAACCGGTTCGATGTGCACCCGCTCGTGCTCGACGGCTGTTTCCAGGTCATGGGGGCGGCCCGGGGCGCGGGTGGCGACGAGGACGGATCCACGTACCTGCCCTTCGCGTGGGAGCGGCTGTGGCTGCCGGATCGGCTGCCGGAACGCCTGATCTGCCACGTGCGCATGCGGGCGGGCCCGGAGGGCGCAGCGACGGAGCCGGAGAATGCCGGTCTCCCGGAGGTCTGGGCAGCGGACCTGTATCTCTACGACCGAGATGGTCAGCCGGTTGGCGAGCTGAGCGGCTTTACGGTGAAGCGGGCCACTCGCGCGGCCCTGCTCTCGGCGATCGAGGGGATCGACGACCTGTTGTATCGGGTCGTCTGGCGTGACAGCGTCCTGCCGCCGGGGATGCCGCCCGCGGACTTCCTGACCCCGCCCGCGGACATTGCTGCCGACACCGGTCTCTTTACGGCCTATCTCGAAAACGAAGGCGTCGGTGCGGACGATCGGGCGGCCCTGCTCACCGACCTGGAACGCCTGGCGCACGTCAACGCGGTCGCGGCGCTCGACGGGTTGGGCTGGGATCGCGTCGCCGGGGCCGCGGTGGAGTCCTCGGTGCTGCGGCAGCACCTGGAGGTGGGCGAGGAGCACGAGCGGCTGTTCCGTCGTCTGCTGGAGATGCTCGCGCGCGTCGGGGTCCTGGAAGAGGCCGGTGACGGCTTTCGCGTTGTCACCGCGTCGGGGCAGCCGCTCCCGGCGGCGGTGGCGGAAAATCCCGACGCGCTTGCCGCCGGGATGGCCGAGCGGTACGCGCACGGTTCGAACGAGATCGGGCTGTTCCGCCGCAGCGCCGCCGCCCTGCCCGACGTCCTTCGCGGGCAAGCGGACCCGCTGACGCTCCTGTTCAGCAGTGGCGAGCCGACCGCCGCAGACCTGTACCTGAAGGCACCGGTGGCGCGAGCGGCGAACCGCATGCTCGCGGAAGCGACCGCGACCCTGCTGAAGACCGTGCCGCCGGGACGCCGGCTGCGCGTCCTGGAGATCGGAGCTGGCACCGGGTCGGCGACTGCCGCCGTGCTGCCCGAGCTGCCCGAAGGAGCCTTCGACTACGTCTACACCGACATATCGGCAGGCTTCTTCGCAGAAGCCGAGGCCCGTTTCGGAGGGCGCGAAGCCTCCATCGACTATCGCGTGCTCGATATCGAGAAGGACCCGGTCGACCAGGGCTTCGACCGACACGGGTATGACCTCCTGATCGCGTCCAATGTGCTGCACGCCACGAAGTATCTGGACGAGACCCTCGCACACTGTCGCCTGCTCCTGGCGCCGGCGGGTCAGCTGATGGCGCTGGAGAACCTGCGCTCCCAGGGGTGGCTCGACCTGACCTTCGGACAACTGGATGGCTGGTGGCGGTTCGCCGACCGCTACCGTCCGCACCACGCCCTGGCGAGGCCCGCCGTGTGGCGCCAGGCGCTGAGCGATGCGGGCTTCGGGGACATCGCGATCCTGGGATTCGACGAGACCGATCCCAAGGCGAACCCCGACCGGGGCGTCATCGTGGCGCAGGGACCGGCCGCGGTGACCGAGGCGCCCGGCGTGTGGGTGCTGGCCGGCAGCCGCGGCGGCATCGTCGACGATCTGGCCGGGGAGCTGGCCATGCACAATCAGACCGTCGTGCTGGTCCGCCCGGAGAGCGCCGCCGCGGACGAGGCGGCGCCGTGCCCCGCCGGCGTGGTCAAGCGGTCCGTGGATACGGAACAGCGGGCGGCGTGGACATCCTTGCTGCAGGACCTGCCGGGAGACGCCCCGCTGGCCGGCATCGTGCATGGCCTCGGGCTGGACGGGCGCGGGCCCCAGGCGACCACGCGCCAGATGGCGGAGGACGTGCAGCGGACGACAGCGAGCGCCCTCGCGCTGGCGCAGGGCGCGCTGGAAGCCGATGTGGAACCGTCCAGGGGGTCGTGGTTCGTCACGCGCGGGGCCCAGGTGCTGGAGATGGAACGCGGTGGAGAACCGGCCGGCGCCACGCTGTGGGGCCTCGGCAAGGTGATGGCCCGCGAGTCGCCACAGCTGCGGCCGAGGATGCTGGACCTGGATCCGGCCGGGCCGACACCGGGTGCCGCGCTCGTGAACGAACTGCTGTACCCCGATCTCGAGACCCACGTCGCCTACCGTTTCGGCCGTCGCCAGTGCGCCCGGCTGGTCCCCGCTGCCGCGGTGACCGATCGAATGGCCTTGCCGGAAGAGCCGGGCTGGGCGCTGGCACCGGATGCTGGTGGCGCGCTTGACCAGATTCGCGTGGAGGCGCTGCCGGAACGCGCCCTTGAGCCGGGCGAGATCCGGGCCACGATCGATGCGTTTGGCCTCAATTTCCGGGACGTCTTCATCGCCATCGGGCTCGTCGACGACTTCATGGGGGGTGAGTTCTGCGGCCGGGTGCTGGCCGTCGGGCCCGGGGTCACGCGGGTCGCCGCCGGCGACCGCGTCGTCGGGTTGACCTTCCGCGCCTTTGGGTCCGAAACGGTGACGCTGGAAGAGATGGTGGCGCCCGCACCGGACGGGTTCTCGGTTACCGAGCTGGCGACGATTCCGACGGCGTTCGTGTCGGCCGCATTGTCATTCGAACTCTCGGGACTGCGTGCCGAGGACCGCGTGCTGATTCACGCTGGCGCCGGTGGTGTCGGGCTTGCGGCGATCCAGTTGGCCCGGGCGGCGGGCGCCGAAGTGTTTGCCACGGCGAGCGAGCGGAAGCGGGACTTCCTGCGCGCTTGCGGCGTGGAGCACGTGTTCGACAGCCGCTCGACCTCGTTCGGCAAGGAAATCCTGGATGCCACGGACGGCGCCGGGGTCACCATGGTGCTCAACAGCCTGACCGGCGTAGGGTTCATCGACGCGAGCCTTTCCTGTCTGGCGGAAGGCGGCCGTTTCGTCGAGATGGCCCGTGTCGACATCCTCAGCGAAGAGGAGATGACGGCCGTTCGGCCGGATGTCGGCTACGACATCCTCGCGATCGATGCCCTGAAGGAAGAGGACCCGGTACGGGCGGGGGCGATCTTGCAGCGGGTGCTCGGGATGCTGGCAGCCGGAACGTTGACGCCTCTTCCCCACGCGAGATGGCCGCTGGCGGAGGCGGGCCCGGCGATGGCGTGCATGCAGGCGGGCCGGCACATGGGCAAGATCGTCTTCACGAACACGCCGCTCGCGCGCGGCCGGCTCCGCGAGGACCGGACCTACCTCGTGACCGGCGGACTCGGGGGCATCGGCTGTGCGGTCGCAGGCTGGCTGGCCGAACGCGGCGCCGGCTCGATCGTGCTCAACGGCCGGCGCCCGCCGGATCCTGAAGTCGAGGAGGAGATCGAGGCACTTCGCCGGCGCGGCGCAACCGTTCGCGTGGAACTTGCGGACGTGACAGATGCGGGTGCGATCGACGCCATGCTGGGCCGGATGGATGAGGCATTGCCGCCGCTCGGGGGCGTCATCCACAGCGTGGGCGTCCTGGCCGACGCTGCGATCGGAAATCAGCGCTGGGAGACGTTCGAGAAGGTGCTGTGGCCGAAATTGCTGGGCGCATGGCACCTGCACCGCGCGACGGCCGAACGCGACCTGGACATGTTTGTTCTGTTCTCCAGCGTCGCCGGCGTGCTCGGCAACCCCGGTCAGTCCAATCATGCGGCGGCCAACGCGTTTCTGGATGTGCTGGCCGCCCACCGGCGCGCACTCGGTCTTCCCGGCCAGGCCATTGCCTGGGGTGCCTGGTCCGACATCGGCGAGGCCGAGGAGCAGCGCGAGCGGATGACCCAGCGTTCGGCAACCAGCGGAATCGAGTGGATCACCCCGCATCAGGGTCTTCGAGCCTTCGATCGGCTGGTGCGCGAGGACGTTGCGACTGGTGTGGTGCTGGCCCGGGATTGGGAGACGTTCGGCGAATCGCTCGAGGTCCGCCCGCCGTTCCTGGAGGAAGTGCTGTCCGACGATTCGGAGGACGACGTGCAAACCTCCTCGTCCCAGGACCTGTTGTCCAGGCTGCGGGATGCACCTGCGGGCACGCGTGAGGAAGTGCTCGTGTCGTTTCTGCAGGAAGAGGTCAAGGCAGTCCTGAGGCTTCCGAGCACACCGCCCGCCACGGTGGGCTACTTTGACCTGGGGATGGATTCCCTGATGGCGGTGGAGCTGCGCAATCGCCTGAACCGGGCACTGGCAGACGCGCACACGGTGTCCAACACGGCGGTGTTCGACTACCCGACTATCGAGGCCCTTGCCGCTCACCTGGCCGAAGAACTCGCCGAGGCGGTGGGAGCGGCCGCTCCGGTAAAACCGGCCGAACCGGCGCCGAGGCCAGCATCTCGTCGAGATCCCGACGACACGGCGGAGGCCGTCGCAATCGTGGGCATGGCCTGCCGGTTCCCCGGAGCGTCAAACCTCCGGGAGTTCTGGCAGCAGCTCGACTCCGGTGCCGACGCGGTGACGGACGCACGCGGCGAAGCGCGCCCCTGGAGCGATTTTCTCGACAATCTCCCGCCTCAGTACGCTGCGTACGGCCGAGCCGGGTTCATCGACGGTATCGACCAGTTCGATGCGAGATTCTTCGGGATAAAACCGATCGAGGCACGTTTGATGGATCCTCAGCAGCGAATCCTGCTGGAGGTGGGGTGGCAGGCATTCGAAGACGCGGGAATCGATCCGGACCAGCTGAAGGGGAGTCGCACCGGGGTGTATGCGGGTATCGCCACAAGCGAGTACCGGGACCTCATGAAGAACAGCGACTACGGCATCGGCTACTTGAGCACCGCTGCAAGCATGGCGGTGGGGCGCCTCGCCTTCTACTTCGGACTGTCCGGGCCGACGATGCCGGTCGAGCTGAACTGCGCCTCGTCGCTGGTGGCAGTCCACCAAGCGGTCAACGCTCTGCGTCTGCGCGAAGCGGACCTGACCCTGGCTGGAGGAGCAAGCGCCGTGCTGTCGGCACCGGTCACCCGAGAGATGGCAGACCTGGGATTGTTGTCGCGGAACGGCCGGTGCATGACTTTCGATGCTTCTGCGGATGGCTTCGTGCGCGGCGAGGGTTGCGGCATGGTCGTCCTCAAAAGACTCCCGGAAGCAGAGGCTGATGGTGATCGCATCTGGGGGGTGATCCGCGGCTCGGCGGTCAATCAGAACGGTGCGAGCGCTGGACCGACGGTTCCGAACGGCCTGGCGCAGGAGCAGGTGATCGAGCAGGCCCTCCTGCAAGCGTGCATCGACCCATCGGAGGTGGACTATCTTGAGGCGCACGGGGCTGGTTCCGCCTTCGGCGATTCAATTGAAGTGCAGGCCGCCGCCAACATCTACGGCAGAGGGCGCGCAGAGGGTCGCCCGCTGCTGATCGGTTCAGTCAAGACCAACATCGGACACTTGGAATCGGCCGCAGGCATTGCAGGTTTGATCAAGGCAGTGCTGGCGATGCAGCGGCGGGTGATCCCGCCGCACCTGAACTTCCACGAGCCAAGTCCTCTCGTCGAGTGGGACCAACTGCCGGTGCAAGTGCCGATATCGACGACGGGATGGCCTGCCACGCCGGATCGTCCGCCCCGGGCAAGCGTCAGTGCGTTCGGAATTTCGGGCGTGAACGCACACGTCGTGCTGGAGGGACACGGAGCGGACAGCGGTCGCGATGGAGAGGAGCCGTGGTCGCCCAAGGGGTCCGCGCTAAGTGTCCGTACCGACTTGCCGGAGGGCGTTGGGGAACTCGCGGAAACCCGCGAAGCGGATGGCCTGCGCGGGGCGCGCTTGCTGCCTCTCTCCGCCAAGTCAAGCGAAGCGCTGCAGTCTCTGGCGGCGCGGTACTTGGCGTGGCTTGACGAAACCGGTCGCGCACTAGGGCCGGATCTGGAAGCGTCCGATCCGCGTCTCTCCGACATGGCCTGGACCGCCGGCGTGGGGCGGAGTCATCTCGCATGCCGTGCCGGCATGGTGTTTCGTGATGTTGCCTCGCTGCGACAGCAATTGACGACGGTCGCTGCCGCCAACCACGACATGAAGCCGGCAAGCGTTGCGAAAGTCGCGTTCGCGTACTCGGACGAGATCGGGCGGTGGATGGATCTCAGCGAAGATCTGTACGAGAGCGAGCCCGTGGCACGAAGGGTCTTGGACCGCTGCGAGGAAGTACTGCGCGAAGAGCGGGAGATGTCGCTGCTGGACTCGATCTTCGATCGGCCAGGGTCGGACGGAACGCTCGAACAACCGGCGTGGCGCGAGCCCGCGTTGTATGCGCTGGCCTGCGCGCTTACCGCCCTGTGGTCAAGTGTAGGCATCAGGCCCAGCGTCGTGGGCGGGCAGGGCGTGGGAGAAATCGCCGCCGCGCAGGCCGCCGGCGTGTTCGGGTTGGAGGACGGGCTTCGGCTCGCTGCGACACGCGGGGTGCTGCTCGGAAGGCGCTCGAACGGTGCGACCGCTCCGGATGCTGGCGACGAACTCAAATCTGTGCTGGAGGGGACCATGCTTGCCGCACCCTCCATCAGTCTCGTGAACAGCTTGACTGGCCGACTGGTTGAGCCGGGCAAGGAGCTGGATGCAGCGTATTGGGATCAGCAATTTCGAGCGCGGTCGCCGATCGAGCGCTGCGCTGGCACGTTGGCCGAGCTGGAGGTTCGGTTGATCATAGAGATCGGCTCGGAAGCGGCGCTGGGGCCCAAGTTAGCTCGTGAGTGGCCGGTATCGACGACTGATCTCGGAACGCCGACACTGCTGCCAAGCGTCCTGTCCGCGTCTGCTAACGGGACGAGACACTTCGATACCGGTTTCCTGCAGGCGGTTGGCGGGGCCTACGAGGCCGGACTGCCGGTTTCCTTCGCGGGGTTATTTGCGGGTGAACAACGACGCAGGATTTCGCTGCCCGACTATCCGTTCCAGCGGCAACGCTTCTGGCTTCAGAAAGATTCGGGCTAAGCCGGTACGCCGACTGGCGGTCGCGGCGAGGAAGCGACGCCAATCGATGCCTGCTGCGTGATCCTTATCCGAGTGCCAGTTCGGTCAGGAACGCGCGTGTGATAGCTGCGCACTCGGCCGGCTGCTCCAACTGAAGAAAGTGCGTGGAGTTGGGCAGAAAATCATAGTCCAGGGCGGAAACCTGTCCCAGGTCCAGGCTCGGGAGGTAGGCGTTGCGAATGGTTGGGTCGCCTCCGATGATCTTTGTCGGGCAGTAGAGGATGTCCAGATTCAGCAGGGGAAAGAAGCTCCGAGTGTACTCCATCAACTGGGCCTCGTATTCTCGTGGACAGCGCAGTTCATAGCCTTCGCCCTTTAAGACCGGTCGAAGCGTGGTTTCCGCCATCAGTTCCGTCACGCCGGGGACAAACCGCGCGAACGTTGGAAGCACCTGCAGGAACTGCGCGAACTCCGCCCGCGTCCTGAAATGCTGACCCCGCTTCCGGATCAGGGTGGCCGCGCGTTCAGCGGCTTCATGTAGCTCCAGCTGGTTCGCGCCAGACTTGCACAATGGCGGGTCGAACAGGACCAAGGCCGAATATCGTTCGGTCAGAGACAACAGTGCCACGAGTGCGGTCAGCGAATGGAACACGCCTACCGTTGGTTTAGTCCCATAGCTGCGCTCGACGGCGTCGAAAATGACATCGTGATCGTTAATCAGGGTGGGAATATTGTGTTTCTGCTGAGGACCCACGCTATTCCAGCCGTGGTTTCTGACGTCGTAGATGACCAGCTCGAAATCGTCAGCCAGTTCAGACCAGAACGGATAGTAGAGATCGACGGCAAGCCCGCTGCCGTGGCTCACGACAAGGCGTATATCGGCATTCGGGTCGCCATGTCGGCGGACGGTGGTGACGGTGTTTTCGTCGAGGCCTACGTCGCAAACGGAAACGGGTTTTGGAATGTCCCACATCGTTCTTGCCGTCATCGTGAAAGGCGGGTTTCTTCGGCGATGGTAGCCTCACAGCGACACGATCTGGTGACCTGTTGGTGTCGCGACAACAAAACCGACTGCCCCCGAATTCGGAGACGCCCGGTCTGTGTTACGGAAGTTTGAGCTGCCGGCTGCAAGAGGCCCGAAACTCCTGAAATTGATCAGCCGGCGCGGGAATCTATGTGGGTCGTAAGGTTGCGCAGAGTCTCAAACTCTGCGCCTTCCCCTGCCACGGGGTTCAGCTGAAATTCGTCATTCGCCACTTTGAAAGACGCCACCGATTCGACGGACGAGACCCCGGAATTGCTGAACGTCCGGTCAGAGTCCGGCTCGTGATCTAGACCAAGGTTGCCTCGGCCGGGCTGCCTCAAACGTTCTTCTGTCGACGCCATGGCTATGGGTTCCTCTTCCAGTGGGTTCGGCCGGGGACTCGCCGGTGGCGTGAGCTTCATCGCTCCACCATGGTACAGGGGATTCAATCGCCTGAATCACCGTGCCTCATGCGCTTGAGCCCTCCGCAGGTTATCGCAAGGTAAGGCTGCCCGCAGGCAGGATTTCGTCGGCAACGGACCTAATGCTGACCGTAGCAGGCAGGAGCGACGGTGCGTCAAATGCCGTGCGCGGGCCCGCCCTCTTGACGCTGATTCCGAACGGATCCGGTAGGTCCCCGAACACCGAGAAACAACTGTGGAATTCTCTCCGACCATGGGCCACATCCAGACCGCTTGCGTTCTCCCGACCCGGTGTTGCGAGAACGGCCTCTGCCCGGATGAAAGCTCCGGTCTCTGCTAGCCGCGGAGGGGATGTCCTGTTCTTGGCACACTGTCTCCAGCCTTCATCCGGCAGGCATATGCGGCCGCAAATCGAGGCTCTCCCAAATCTTCCAGCCAGAACGGGTCGGCCGGCCGGTGCGGAAAGTGGAACACCGCGCCTCGTGCCCCGTCAAGTATCGGCTCCGGGACTTCGAACCGGGCCGGGCTCAGGGAGAAGCCGGTGCCCAATGCCTTGATCAGGGCCTCTTTGAGGCCCCAGAGCCGGTAGAACAAGTGCGCTTTCGCGCTTCCAGTGGCCGCGGACAAGGCGCGGCGCTCCCGCGGCCCGTAGACGGTGCTCCCGATACCGTCGAAATCCCTGCCCGGCGTGCGCACTTCCAGATCCAGCCCGAATTCGTCCTGTCGCGTGAAGCCGATCAGGCCGTGCTGACCGCTGTGGCTCACGTTGAAGCGCACGTCGGCCGGCGCTCCGTTCACCTTCGCGAATGGCTTGCCATGTTCGCGATAACCGAACGACAGTGTCTGGTTGGCACAACCCAGCCGTTCGCAAAGGTTCAACCTGAGCGCCGCGCGGCAAAGTGCATACTGCCGCTGGGCACCCTTGGCGAGGAAGCGCTTCCACCGGGCCTGCTCGTCGCGGTCGAGGACCGCGAGGGCCTGTTGTTCGCGGTCCGGGTCGGGCCTGAGATCGACGTGGAGGATGAGTGAGCCTTCCGTCTCGCGCCAGGTGCTCCACCAGGTGTCGCCGCCGCCGTTCATTGGGGAGCGGCACTCGGCGACGGGGTCAGGGTCACTTCGTGCAGGTAGGCGCCGACCCCAAGCTGCCGGTCCCATTGCGGCGGATATCCCAGCGACACTTCCTGGAACGGCACGCCGTCCAGCCACTGCGTACCCCGGATGTGGAGGTGGCCGTAGACCACCGCGCACGCGTTGAAGCGCCGGTGCCATCCGCGCGTTCGGCGCGTTCCGCACCACGGCGTGAAGCGGGGAACCCGCGGCAGCACGGCATGCTGTTCTTCAAGCGGAAAGTGGTTGATCAGAACCTTTGGAACGCTGGCAGGGCACGACGCAAGCCGTTGGGCGGCCTCCTGGCAGCGCGCCGCGCACCATGATTCCCGATCCGGAAACGGGTCGGGATGCAGAACCACCTCGTCAGAGGCGACGGCGCCGGTTTCGCGAGCCCACCGGATCACCTCGTGACGCCGAACGTGCCGGGGCCGAAAACTGTAGTCGTAGAGCAGAAACAGTGGCGCGATCAGAACCGCACGGTCCCGCAGCTGGATCACCGGATAGGGATCTTCCGGGGTGAGGACACCGTGGCTGCGAGCGAGTGCGACCAGCCTCTCGTAGAGCGCGACGCCGCGCAGTCCGGGCGCGGTGCCGGGAACGGTCCAGAGCTCGTGGTTGCCGGGAACCCAGACGACTTGGCGGAATTTCCCGGTCAGTTGCTGAAAACACCAGTCAAGCCGCTTGGGCCCGTCGGTCACGTCGCCTGCGAGAATCAGCCAGTCGTCGTGAAATACTGGGCAGCTCTCCAGCGCTTCCCGGTTCGCCGGATGGGAGACATGAAGGTCAGAGAGCGCCCATAAACGCAACGGATTACTGCCCGGGACAATTCAGGAAACACATCAGCGCAGGTGTGAACCGGATTGTAGGCAGGAGATTTCCGCCGAGTCCATTGCGGCAGGGGGCTGCGACGACGCGGAGATCATGGCCAAGACCCGCCGCTCGGTGGAGGAGATCGTTCCGGCGGCAGAGGCGCTGAGGGGAGAACGCGCCGCGGCGTAGGGTTCGTGAGCGGTCAGCTCACGCAGAAGTGGCGGTCGTGCGCGCCGATCACGGCGTCGGGCGAAATACGGGTGTCGAAGGTGACGAACCGTCCCCCATTGGCGACGGCCAGCGCCAGCAGGTGGAAATCCGCGATTTGCCGGGGGCCGAAGACATGACGCCAGTCGATCGTGCCCGGGTCGAGAAGGTCCACATCGTCCGTCCACGCGCGGTGGTGGTCTCCGGCGACCGCGGTGCGCAGCCGGGCGGCGACGGTGCGCGGCGGCAGGTTGCCCGGATAGGCCGGCTGCGACATGACCCGGACACATCCGTTGCGCGTCAGCGAACAGGTGGCCCAGCCGTGCCGGGCATTGTCCCGGAACCAGCGCCAGGCCGGTTCGTGGTGGAGGTGCTGGGCGTCGAGCCGCGTGATCAGCACATTGATGTCCAGCAGGGCGCGCATCAGCCGCCGCTCTCATCCCTCAGCCGGTCGATCAGCTCGTTGGTGACGACGCCGCCGCGCGGCGGAAACGGACGGAAGCCGAACTCAGCCGTCCTGAAAGGCGCCTGTTTCTCCGCCATCTCCGTTTCGCAGGGCTCGCCGCCCGCCAGAGCCCGGCGGAGCAGGTCGGACACCGCCCCGCCGATGGATTGGCAGTCGCGCCTCGCGATTTCCTTGACCGCAAGCAGCAGGTCGTCGTCGATATTGAGCGTGGTGCGCATGGCCGGCCCTCCGAACGATGTGTGTTGCAAACGCATCGAGCATCAGGCTCAAATACCCCGGGGTGAATGGCGAAAACCGCCGCTAAAGGTTGAAGCGGAAGAGCGTCACGTCGCCGCCCTGCACCGAATAGTCGCCACCCTCGACGCGAATGCGCCCGGCCTCCTGTGCGCCGCGCTCGCCGCCTCGGGCCCGGTGGCGCCGGCGGTATTGAAGGTGATGAGGCCGAGCAGCCGGTGGCCGGGCGCGGATCGCCCGGTCGAGACCCGGCTCCTGTGGGCCCACCGACTCCAGTAACGGGGCATGCTCTTCCGTTTCGGCGAGCAAGGCGGTCTCCGCTTCGACGGCAGCCGACACGGTGACGCATTCGGCGCCCTCACGGGCCGCGCGGGCGACGGCCTGCCGGGAATGGGCATTGCCGGCTGCCGCATCCGCGTCGCTGACATCGCCCACATCGAGCACTGACGTGGCGGTAAGCAACTGCAGGCTCCTGAAGGCCACCCGGTCGTCGTCGAGGTCGAAAGCGACGGTGCGCGCGCTGGGCGGCCGGCCTTCAGCGCCGCAAGCACAGGCGCTATCGTGCGCACCAAGAGGTTCTGTTCAGCCGCGATCGTCTCCGCAAGCTTGTGTCTCTGCCCCGATTGCGAAGCCGTCCCGTTCGTAACTCCGGGCATCCACGGGGGCCGCCGGTAGGTTGGCCTCAGGCGGCGCGCATGCCGTGCTCGTGCGGCGCCAGGGCCGCGTACACGGTGCGATGGGTCGGCGTGTCGACCCCGACGCGCCGGCCGATGCGCTCGATCGCGCCGCTCAGCGCGGAAATCTCCAACCGCTCGCGCCGCTCCAGTGCGACGAGCAGAGATGCCTTCATTGAAGCGGGCAACCGGTCCAGGAGTTCCTGAGTCCGAGCTTCCTGATCGTCGGGCATGGAGACGCCGAGCGCCTCTGCCACGGCAACGGTTTCGGCTGTCAGGCGTGCCATCATTGCCCGCGTCGACGGATTGGTCCGGCAAGGCCCGAGCGGCAGGCGGGTGAGGCAGTTGGCGCCCGCCAGCGTGCAGATCATCGCTGCCTTTTGCCAAAGCTCGCACTCGATGTCGCCGGGCGGCGGGCAGTCGATTCCGGCCTCGGTGCAGGCATTTCGCAGCATCTGCACACGCCCGCTCGGTGAATTGTCCATTTCGCCAATCCGAAGCATCTGCATCTGGTCAAAATGTCGAATCACACCGGGGGCTTCGATTACGGCGCTGATCTGCGCGACACCGCCCAGCACCCGCCGAGGCCCCAGCATCCCGCGGAGAATGTCCATGTGTTCGATACCATTGAGCAGCGGCACGACGCCGGTCTCGCTTGAAAGCGCGGAGCGGACGCGGGCGGCTGCTTCTTCGCAGTCGTAGCTCTTGACCGTGAAAAGGACAAAATCAGGCGACGCAAACACGGTCGGATCATTGCTCGCGCGCACCGGCTTCAGCACGATGTCGCCCAGGACACTGCGAACCGTGAGGCCGTCCTCCTGCATCGCCTGCAAGTGGCGTCCGCGGGCGACGAACCCGACTTCGTGTCCCGACGCTGCAAGTCGTGCGCCGAAGTAGCCGCCGACGCCGCCCGCCCCCATCACGATGAATTTCATGCCCTGATGTCCGCGCCCGTGTGCTGCCCGGGATGATGGCCGGTGCCCGCCGGATTCTCAATCGACATCGGGCGCCGGCCAGGGTGACGGAGGAGGTGTTGTCGAACTTTATGAACGGACGTCAGTCATGGCCTGACCGCGTCGGTGGCCTGGCCACCGGTTGGCCAAGGGTACGCTCCGATGTCCGGATTCTGCCGACGGGTGGCGGGCAAGCCGCCGTCAGCCATGCCCAACCCCTTGGTCATCGGCCCTGTTCCGTTCCGCGCCAGGATATGACCGTGGCCAGTACTGAAACGGCGGTCGGCGGGCTGCCGAGCCCGGCAAGAAGCGCCCACCGCGACTGGCTGCCTGCCGGGGAGGATTCAAAGACAACATGCTTATGACAACAGCTACTTGTCATCGGAATCGTAAACATGGTTGTCGATACCATGTGCATCGCTATAGTTTGATGCGGTGCCGTGGACGTCGCTCGCAGATAGGTGGGTTTTCCGGTCAGCTCCGAGCGTCACCGTCCGTTGTCCGCCCTCATGTTCGCTGGAACTACCGATGATCCTTCGCTTGCTCACGTATGCGTGCGCCGTGTCTCTTGTCGTTGGAATGGGAACCCAGGCATTCGCTCAGGAAAGCGGTTCTGCTGAGACAGATGCGCGGATTCAGGCGCTCGAACTGCGCGTTCAGCAGTTGGAGAAGGCACTGGCGGAGGCGCTGGGGATCGAGAGCGCTGAAGCACCACCAGCGGCCGAGAGTGCACCCCCGGTAGCGCAGGCGGAGCCGGCTCCGAATGGAAACAACCGATCGGACATCACCGGACAGGCGGGCGCGTACAACTACGACAAGGCGTTTTTCGGCCCGATCGGGCCCTTGTCGTCAAGCGACGGGCGTTTCAAGACGTTTCTTTACGGAAATCTGCAGACAGATCTGGCGGCGTACAGTGAGAGCGGGGATTGGGACGGCGTTTTCGGGGACGAATACAACATCGGGAAAGGCGATACCGACTTCAGCGGCGGCGGCAGGATGCGGAGGGTCAGTTTCGGCATCGCGAGCGTCGTCGAGGAGGACTGGATCGTCTTCATGTCATACAACCTGGCGGACGGCGGCGAGCAGGTTGACAGCGGGCTTCGGGCGGCAGCCATCGTGTACCGGGGCATCAAGCCGTGGTGGTTGATGGCGGGACAGTTCGGCAACTCGGTCGGGCTGGAATCGTCCACGTTCAACAGCTTCCTGGGCATGGCGGAACGCCCGATGATGTCCAATGCGTTCGCCTATGCACCTGGCGCGCCGGTGGTGGCAATCATTGCCTCGCATCGCGGGAAGTTGACCTACTCCCGGTTCGGCGTGTTCGGGAAGAACTCCGGCGTGGACGGCGACTTCGACGAGGGGTGGGGCCTCCACGGCCGTTTCCTGCTCCAGCCGCACAAGGAGCGCAGGCTGAGTTCCCAGATCGGCGTGAGCGGGTACTGGCGCAAGCCTGAGGTCGAAGAAACGGCGGTGAAGAGAGGCGAGGGCGACGACTATGTGCGCGATCATGTGTCGTGTCCGGACGGTTCGATCGGCAACGGATTCCGCTTCAAGGCCTTCGGCATTTCCGCGATCGACGGCACGAACCTGGTGAATACCGGCAAGTTCTGCGGGGTCGAAGACTACACCTACGTCGTTGCCGAGGGCGCCATCTCCCGGGGACCGGTTTCTCTCCAGGGAGAATGGGGCGTCGCGCGGGTCAACACGAAGTCGGACGGCGACTACGAATTCAGCGGCGGATACGTCGATGTCGGGTATTTCCTGACCGGCGAGAGCCGGAACTACAACCCGTACTTCGGTCAGTTCTGGCGCCTCAAGCCGAAGAACGATCTCGGACAGGGGGGGCTCGGCGCATTTGAACTGCGAGCGCGCTGGCAGACGATCGACCTGAACGACCGGCTGGGTGTCGTCGACGGCAACGTTACCGGTGTCACTGGCGGCGAAGCCAGCGGCTTCACGGTCGGGCTCAACTGGTATTTCAACGCCTTCACGCGCGCCATCTTCAATGCCGGCCGCATCAACGTGGAGTATCCGACGGCGGAAGGCGGGAGCTTGGGCACGCGGGAAGCGAGCGTCGACGAATACGTGGCGCGCGTCGAGATCTTCTTCTGAGCGGAGGGGGTCGGCAGGGCGCCGGGCGCGGAGAGACTGCTCCTCACCATCGCCCCGGGCGCAGAACAGTTCCCAGCGCCGTGGTTGCCGCGGGTGCTGGCGCGCACGGCCGGCAGGCGACGATCATGAGCCCGCGCCGTGCGAGCCAGGCCGATCGTACCTACGGGCGCAGCACGCAAAACGGTATGATGGAACGAGACGATCTGCCGCTGCAGCGCGGTGTGAAGCGAGCTTCGCTCCGTTGAGCCATCAGCTGACGGGTGCCCCATGCGGACACCGGAAGTGCCGCAACGGCGGATCCCCGGCGCCGGTCGTCAGTCGGCCGGTACGCCGCGATGATCGGGCCACGGGCAGGTACGGGTCGATGCGGACGGGCTCTGGAGTACGGATCCGCAGGCGCGCCGGCGTCGCGTCAGGTTGGACGCAGGCAGCGCTTCTCGGGCGACCGCTGCCCCGGCTGACAGGCCACGGAAGGTCATACGACTGATGGCGTTACAGCATCCGATTTATCTCGATTGCCAGGCCACGACGCCGCTCGACCCTGAGGTGCTCGAGGCAATGCTGCCCTACTTCCGTGAGCAGTTCGGGAACCCGCATGTCGATGCTCACGCTTACGGACGGGCCGCCGCCACAGCCGTCGAGACTGCGCGCGCCCAAGTAGCGGAATTGATCCATGCCGATCCCCGCGAGATCGTGTTCACTTCCGGGGCGACCGAGTCCAACAATCTCGCCATCAAGGGTGCCGCCAGGTTCCGCCGCGAGCGGCATGGCTCCGATCATGTCGTCACGGTCGCGACGGAACACAAGTGCGTGCTCGAGTCGTTCGCGCGCCTCCAGCGCGAAGGCTTCCGGTCGTCAGTCCTGCCGGTTGAGCCCTCGGGTCTTGTCGATCTCGAGCGGGTGGAGGCTGTGCTGGAGGAAGGCACCGCACTCGTTTCCGTCATGGCCGCGAACAACGAGATCGGTACGGTGCAGCCCCTGCACAAGCTGGGCAGGCTCTGCCGGGAACGCTCCGTGGTGCTGCACACCGACGCCGCGCAGGCGGCGGGCAAGATCCCTTTCGATGTCCAGGCCCTCAACGTTGACCTTGCCAGCCTGTCGGGGCACAAGCTGTACGGCCCCAAGGGCGTGGGCGCACTCTACGTCCGCCGCCGTCCGCGCGTGCGCATCGAACCGCTCTTTGACGGCGGCGGACAGGAGCGCACGCTGCGCTCCGGGACCGTGCCGGTGCCCCTGGTCGTGGGCCTCGGGGCCGCCGCGCGCATAGCCCGCGAAAGGCTGGCCGAGGAGGCGGAGCGCACCATGATGCTGCGGGACCGCATGCTTTCCCGGTTGCAGGCCCGGCATCCGGACGTGGTGGTCCACGGCGAGATGGATGCACGGCTGCCCGGAAACCTGAGCGTCGCCTATGACGGGATCGAGGCGCATCGCCTCGTTCGGGAGCTCGGCGACGTCGCGTTGTCGACCGGGTCCGCGTGTTCGGATACCTCCGTCGAGACCAGCTACGTGCTGCGGGCCCTCGGGGTATCGGAGTCGCTCGCCGCGGGCACGTTCCGGATCTCGCCTGGCCGCTTTACGACCGAATCCGAGATCGACCTTGCAGCCACGGCCATTGCCGACGGCGTGGACGCGATCCGCGCACAACCCGCGTAGGAGTCTCTTGCCTGTGCCGCGCGTGATTTTCCGCCAGCCCGACGGATCGGTGCTTGATGTAAACGAGTCGGCAGGGCAGTCGATCCTCGACATTGCCCACAAGCACGGCATCGACATCGAAGGGGCCTGCGAAGCGTCGCTCGCGTGCTCGACCTGCCACGTGATTGTCCACCCTGACTGGCACGACCGCCTGCCCCCGCCGACCGATGACGAGGAGGACATGTTGGATCTGGCGTGGGGTGTCACCCAGACGTCGCGCCTGGGCTGTCAGGTCGAGTTGACCGAGCAACTCGACGGCCTGGTGCTCAGCGTGCCCAGCAACTCGCGCGACGCTCGGGGCTGAACTCGGCAAGTTGGCGGGCCGATTTGCCGACACGGTGCCTGCGCCGGGGACGGGAGCGGACGTGATGACGGGCACCGATGGCGCCGGGCGCTCTCGAATCTTCGCCGAGCATCGAGGCGGTCTACCGGGAGGCGCGACCACGCTGGCCGTGCATGAGATCATGCACAGCGACACGCTCCGCCGGCAGGCGGGGCTGGGGCGCGGTTTCGCTCTGCTCCTCGCGATCGCTGCGAAGCAATCGGTCTGCCTCGGCACGGTCGGTCGGAATGCAGCCCAGTGGCACGGCAACGAAGTTGATACTTGCGAGTTCCGTCTGGCAAGAGATGCAGCCCGGCGCCCGTGGACGGCTGTCGCCTGAACCAACCACCGCGATACAATGACACATATGGTGGCAACCCAGCAGCCGATTTCCCCGCGCGCCGCTGCCCGGTACCGGAAGCGCTGGGCAATCACGCGGGAGCGGCTTAACCAGGAGCTTCGAGCCACTTCGATGGATACGAAGCTGCGTCGGCTGGCCGACCTGATGCAGTCAACGAGCATGATGGGATGGTCCCAATCGCTTAGCGAGGAAGACGACGCAGTACGCGCAAGGTGGATGGCGCTCAGAAAGGCGAAGACTGACGAAGCGTAAGCCTGCCGGCCGACGACCAGGCAGACGGGCGCCGCTCTTTCAGGCGCTCGGCGCGGTGTCGAAATGGCTCGAGTCGTTCGCAGTACCCGGCGCGATCATCGGTGGAGTTGCCGCCTCAGTTCTCGGGCGGCCGCGATTCACTGAAGACATCGATGTCCTGGTGCTGGTGGGGCGCCAGCAGTGGCCTGCGTTTCTGGCGGCCGGACGGGAATTCGGTTTCGCTCCCCGCATTGACGATGCGCTGGACTTCGCCGAGGAAAGCCGGGTCCTCCTGATCCTGCACGAACCGAGCGGGGTCCCGGTCGATGTCGTGTTGGGCGCGCTGTCGTTGGAAGACGAGATCGTCCGTGGTGCCAGAAGGGTTGATATTGCCGGCGTCCCGGTTGTTCTCCCGGCCCCGGAAGCAATCGTGGTCATGAAGGCGATTGCCGGGAGAGCCCGAGACATCGCGGACATCGAGGGCATACTGGAAGCCCACGACCAACTTGATCTTGATTGGATCCGGGCCCGGCTGACGGAATTCGATCAGGCGCTGGGCACTACGGACCTGCTTGAAGAATTCAACCGCATTTTGACTCGCTCCGGCCGGACCAGGGTGTCTGATGACACGGTCGAATGATGCGAGCCGAATCATGTCGGGGGTCCTGATTCAACGAACCGCTCGATGCAGCCGATAGCGAACAGCTATCCCTTTGTCGCTACCGCCCGGATTGAAATCTCACCGGTACGCCATGGCGGTGCGCGAGCGGCTCCCGAGGTAGGCCCCCCTCGTGCACCGCCGCAGGCCGTCCGCCAGCGCTATGGTAGCCGTGCAGGCGCTCACCTGATCGAATCCGGCTGCAAGGCCCCGCCAATCGTCAGCTGTGATTGTGAAATTGGTCCTTCAAGGCGTCGACACGCTCCGCGGGCTGCTCCTTCTGATACTTCGATTTCCACTCCGGGTACGGCATGCCGTACACGGTCTCGCGGGCGTGCTCGTAAGCTACGTCCTCTCCACGTTCTTCTGCCGCCGCGCTGTACCACTTGGAAAGGCAGTTCCGGCAAAAACCGGCCAGTTCCATGAGGTCGATGTTCTGCACGTCGGGATTCTCCCGAAGGTGCTCGACAAGGCGGCGAAACACGGCTGCTTCGATCTCTGTACGGGTTCCTGCGTCCATGGAAACACTCCTTACCGGGAGCCTGTGGGAGATGTCCTGAGTGCAGTCAGGATAAGGCGTTCCCGGCCGTAGGCAACGACGCGAGTGCCGTGCATTCCGCTGAATCGTCGCACCGTTGTCGCATCTGCGATGCTCAGTGGCCCGCCGCGCTCGCCCCTCGCAATTGCTCGCGAAACACAGTGCTGGCCCGGGCGCGCGAGCGCTCCATGGAACTCCGTGATTGATGCGTCTTGGATACCGTCGGTTCCAGCTCGATGACGACCGTATGCGGGCGAGCGCCACCGTCCGGGCACACACATGGGGACGAAAACCGCCTCGAGACTGGGCGCACGCGCACACACCTTTGTCACATTTCCTGGAGAGAATTGCGCGCATTGAGAAGCAGGCAGAGAGAGGCGCTGCGCGATGCGGGGACACAAGGCGCTGGGGGTCTCGCTGGCTCTCGCGCTGACGCTGGCCGGCTGGCCGTCTTCCGGAACGAGCGAGCCGATACTTTCCTTGGTCGGACGCTTTGAGACCGGGGTGTTTGACGCCGGCGCAGCGGAGATTCCGTCCTACCACCCCCCGTCCCGCACTCTCTTCGTCACCGGCGGGGACACCGTATGGCGGATCGATCTCTCGGATCCGGAGCGTCCCGGCGCGCTGGAAGCGATCGCCGTCCCCGCGAACATGACGGCCACCAGCGTCGCGGTGCACGGCGACCTCGTTGCGGTGGCGCTTGCCGGCGTGACTGGCGCTGCCGGAAGGGTGGCGTTCTTCGATCCGGAAGGTGAGGCGCTGGGTGCGGTGCCGGTGGGCCGGCATCCCGACATGCTGATGTTCGCCCCTGACGGCCGCCGCGTGCTGGTGGCTAACGAGGGTGAACCGTCCGATGACTACAGGATCGACCCGGAAGGCAGTGTCAGCGTGATCGAGCTCTCGAACGGTGTCGCCAGCGCCGGGGTACGGACCGTCCGGTTCGCAGCGATACCAGCGCCTGAAGGGGTGCGACAGTTCGGGCCCGATGCCACGTTCGCCCGGGATCTGGAACCCGAGTACGTCGCGGTGTCCAACGACGGCACCCGTGCTTGGGTCACGCTGCAGGAGAACAACGCACTCGCCGTGATCGACGTGGAGCGGGCCAAGGTCGACGCGGTGATACCGCTTGGCTACAAGGACCACCGGCTGCATGGGCTCGATGCATCCGATCGGGACGGGGCGATCCGGATTCGAACCTGGCCGGTGTGGGGCATGTACCAGCCTGATGCGGTGATCGCATTTGAAGTCGGCGGCACCACCCACTTGGCCACGGCCAATGAAGGGGATGCGCGCGACTACGCCGGATTTTCCGAGGAAACGCGGGTCGGAAAGGTTGTCCTCGATCCTGTGGCGTTCCCGGACGCTGACGCTTTGCAAGCCGAACACGCCCTTGGCCGCCTGAAGATCACCAATGCGATGGGTGATACCGACGGCGACGGGGATCAGGATGCTCTCTACGCGTTTGGCGGTCGTTCGATTGCCATCCTCGACGCACGCGGACAGATCCTTTGGGAAAGCGGTGAACTCCTGGAACAGATCGTGGCCGCGGAACACCCGGGTGGGTTCAATGCCGACAACGACGAAGCGGACTCGCGGGACACGCGAAGCGATGACAAGGGACCCGAACCGGAGGGCCTGGCGGTCGGCCGCGTGGGGGACGTCCACTTGCTCTTCGTCGGATTGGAACGCACCAGCGGGATCGTGGCGTTCGACGTGACGGTGCCCTCGTCACCGAAGTACGTCGGGTACGCGCACAACCGGCCGAAGTCGGAAGCGCTCGCCGAGGCGGGGACTGGAGACCTCGGACCGGAGGGCCTGTTGTTCATCGCGGCGCCCGATAGCCCAACCGGCGAACCGTTGCTGGTGGTCGCCAACGAGGTCAGCGGCACGGTTTCGATCTATCGGGTGGGCAACGAGCCGAGCAGCCGTTGACGCGGCTTTCGCATCAGGAGCACCCCTTCCCGGTCGCCGTGCTTTTGGCCGGACCGGCCCGGAGATGTGTTTGAGGCCGTCGGAGAGCGCTTGGGAGTGGCGCGAGCGGCTTGCAGCCCAGGGAGTGCTTCCTGCTGTCCCGCGGCGGCGCGTCCCGGCCAAGTTTATGCGACGGACGTCACCATGTACCAACGGGAGGCACGAATGCACACGCGTGTCGAGATTTACGCAGGCGACATCACGACGCTACCGGTTGACGCCATCGTCAACGCCGCCAACTCCACGTTACTGGGGGGCGGCGGAGTCGACGGCGCCATTCACCGTGCGGCGGGGCCGCGCCTTCGGGAAGAGTGCGAAACGTTGGGCGGTTGCCGAACAGGAGATGCCAAGGTCACCGGCGGGTATGACCTTCAGGCCCGTTTGGTCATCCACACCGTTGGCCCGGTCTGGCAGGGAGGCGAACGAGGCGAGGCTGAACTTCTGGCCCGGTGCTATCGCCGCTGCTTCGAGATTGCAGGCGAAAACAGAGTTACGTCGATCGCGTTTCCGGCAATCAGCGCCGGTGCCTACGGTTATCCCCTGCAGGCAGCGACGCGGATCGCCGCAGTCCAGACAAGGCATCAGCTGGACTGTGGCAGCAATCTCACGAGGATCGTGTTCGCCTGTTTTGGCGAAGAGGCAATGGACAAGTACGCGGAGACATTTGGTGCCGTTCTGGGTCCGGATTCCGTCTCCTTCAGCACGCTCAATGCCGCTTGCCGATGAACGGCACGCATTGGCCGACAGGTAGTGGCTGGCTTGATCGTCACGGCCGGGCGTTTGCGAGGAACGGGAGCAACTCGGCGAGCAGTTCGTCCGGTGCCTCTTCCGGAATGAAATGCCCGCAATCCAGCGCGCGCCCCCGAACGTCATGTGCCTGGGCGCGCCAGACGCCCAGAATGTCCAGCGAGGCGCCGGTTTGCCAGCCCGGCCGTTTCGACATCTTTCCGGCCCACAGGACAAGAACCGGGCAGGAGAGCTTGGCCTCGCTGTCGTCGCGGTCGTGCTCAAGGTCGAGCTCGATGGCTCGATAGTCTGCACACATGGCCCTGATGGTGTCGGGATCGGAAAAGCAGCGCAGGTATTCCGCGTAGGCGGGCTCGTCGAAAGCGTCCGGCACCGCAGTCCACTGGTCAAGCAGGAAGTCCAGAAACAGCTTGGCGTTGTTGGCGATCAGGGTTTCCGGGAAGGGGTAGGGCTGGCGCATGAGATGCCAGTGAAACCAGGAAAACGCCAGGGATGCGTCCATGTGCTCGAATGCGTCCTTGGAGGGCACGACATCCAGATTGGTCAGGCTCAGGATCTTGTCCGGGTGGTCCAGCGCCATCCGGAGCCCAACTCGAACCCCCCGGTCGTGACCGACAAGATGAAAGCGCTCGAAGCCGAGCGCCCGCATTACGCCCACCTGATCGTCGGCGGAAGTCCGCTTGCAGTATGCGGAATGGTCGACGTTGGAGGACGGCGGCTTGTCGCTGTCGCCGTAGCCACGGAGATCCGGGCAGACGACGGTGAAGTGCTCTGCCAGCCGCGGCGCCACCTTGTGCCATTCGACATGGCTTTGGGGATATCCGTGGAGCAGCAGCACCGCCGGGCCTGACCCGCCATGCCGGACATGGATACCGCAGCCGTCGGCATCGATGCGAGTTTGTGCAAATCCTGGAAACATGGCCCGCCTCCGGCCCCACGATGCTCAAGTAGCGCCTGCTCACCATACGCAGCGGTGCGGCTGGTTCGGCAAGATGCTCATTCCATTTGGTCTTGTGGACGGAAATGTCGGCTCGTAAACGCGGAAAGTGTCCTGATCCGCAGGCGAGCCGGGCCGTCCCTAAGTCCTGTTGCAAGTATCGAATTCAACGATGTCGGTCGATCAGAACAGTGATATATTCCGAGTTGGACGGACATATATTCCGGAATGGACGACCATTCATTCCGAATTGGACGAAATGTTATGCCGAACTGGACAGTGCCTGCCGAAACCTTCGTGAGGCGGCACGCCGAAGCATCGGTGCGCCTAGCCTCGATACCCAACGGCCGGCATTGATGTGAATCTGCGGCCAGCCGCGGACCGGGGGCTTGACCGGTTCTCGTTCGGCGAGCGGCTTTCGAAGGGTCTTCTGTCATGGTCGGTCCGGCAGCCGGTTCCGGCGCCGGCAG
>JAJDZX010000029.1 GCA_022824395.1 Alphaproteobacteria bacterium | reverse complement strand
GCGATCTGGTCGGCGTAGTCGTCGTCCTCGGTGTGCATGCCCCTGGCGGTGGCAAGCAGCATCTCGGCGTTTGCGATGTCGTCAGCGGAGCGCATGTCCGCAAGCCCGTTGGCCGCGTCCACGGCTGCACCGACCGCGGCGCCGAGATCGGTGCTCCGGTCAATTTCCGTAACCTGCATCTGGAGCGTGTTGCGCGTCGCGGTCGCCTCGTCGAGGGCCATCTGCGCGGCAGCCTGCTGCGCGTTGGTGGCGTTCTCGTCGTCGGCCAGCCTGTCCACGTCGGCCTGCAGCGCTGCGATTAATGCATCATGCGCGGCCACACACGCTGCGGTCGCTTCTGCGCACATTGCGGCGGTGACCAAAGCCTGACGCTCCGCTGCAGCCGCCGCCGCCGCCAGTTCCGCCGTCTTCTGGGCGACGGCCATGTTCAGGCTTTGCAGCTGTGCGCCGGTCACGGCGTCCGCGTCCAGGTCGTCAACGACTTTCTGCGCGGCTTCCGCCGTCTCGGCCGCCGCGATGGCCTCGAGCGCCATCTCGTATGCCGACGGCCCCGGATCGGTCGGCATCGGCATGCTGGTGTCGCCGTTGTCGCCACTGCTGCTGCACGCCGCAAGCGCGAAGGCGGCCACGAGCGCAACCACCAGGTTTCTCCAAAGTGTCATGAGGGCTTTCTCCCCGTGTTCGCCTGTGCGGCGGTGTGACCCGACGCCGGCGAGGGGAGTGGAGACCGACTTGACCACCGGTGCCTCCATGACGCTCCGGGAGCCCGTTCGCTGCAGGGGTCTGCGGCCCAGGCGGATACGGTGCGCAGCCGTGCCGCTTCTTCCGGTTTCAGAGGACTCGATCCGTTACCCGGCGTGTCCTAGAAGTTCCCCGATACGCGGAACGCCCGGGCCGCGCGGATCTGGACCGGAACGAGCGGAAGGGGTCGGGACATGGCTGGCAGAAAGCCCGGTTTCCATCGCAGCGAGTCAGTCAGCGGAGTTCATCGCGCAACCTCATGAGCGATGGGGTTTCGTTTTCTTCGTCTATTCCCGGGAGGCGCCGGTCCTGGGTTTCCGTTTAGACACAAGGTTCCTTCCTGTGCAGGAATCGGGTCGCGATGAGGGAATCGGAAACCGGCGTATGCGTGCTCCGATCCCTACTTCGAGGTTCCTTCCTGTGGACAAGAGAGGGGTTCTCGAAAGCCGTGGGCCGCATACCGGGAGCGCGGGTTTTTCAGAAGGCCACGGGCGGATAGAGCGCCCCGTCCGGCTGAACGAGCGGCCTGAGTTGTGCCGATGGGAGGGGGGACGGCTCCTGGTCGATTGCGGCGCGGGTTCGGCGTAGGCTGACCGCATGTCGATCGCCATTCCCGCCCAGGGGCAAGCCGGGTGAGCCTCCCCGCCACGCCGCACGATGCGCTGTTCCGCGCACTGGTCGCCAACCCCGCCCGCGCCGGCGCGCTGCTGATGGAATATCTCCCCGAGCCGGTCGCCGGCCTCCTTGATCCCGACACCCCGCCCGAGCCGTTGGAGGGCAGCTTCGTCGACGCCGATGCCGCGAGGACCCAGTGCGACGCCCTGTTCCGGGTCAGGCTCAGGACCGGGCACGAGGCCCGCATCTACGTCCTCCTCGAGCACAAGAGCCACGTGGACGCAGGCACGCCCCTTCAGATCCTCAAATACATGGTCGGCATCTGGCAGCGCGAGATCGCGGACGGCGCCGCCGGGGACGGGCTGCCGCCGATCATCCCGCTGGTCTTCTACCACGGGAGAGGGGGACGCTGGACGGTGCCGCGCTCGGTGGCGGAGGCGATCGACGCGCCGGACGAGCTGGCGCCTTTCCTGCGGGACTTCGCCTACATACTGCACGACCTTGGGCAGATCGAACCGCTGCGGCTGTCGGAGACGCCGGAGGTTCGGGCCGCGCTGCTGGCGCTGAGGGTGGTGTTCGACGAGACGATCCCGGGCGATCTTCTCGACCTGATCACTGGCGGCGCGGTTGCGGGGAGCGATTTCGAGCGCCATATTGTTCGCTATATCGTGGAGCGTATGAACCTGACGCCGCGGCTCCTGGAGGCGTCGTTGCGTCGGACGAAGCCGGATCGGTGGGAGGCGCTTATGGGCACGGTTGCGGAAGCCTGGATCGAGCAGGGAAGAGCAGAGGGTATCGAGAAGGGCCGGAGCGAAGGTCGGGCAGAAGGTCGGGCAGAAGGCCAGGCCGGTATCGTTCTTCGCCTGATGGAGTTGCGTTTCGGAGTATTGTCGGACGCGGTACGCGAGCGGGTTCGCGATGCTTCGGCCGTGGAGCTGGAAGCTTGGGCGGAGGCGGTTCTGACCGCGCCCGGCATCGACGAGGTTCTGGCGGAATAGCCCGGACGCTGAATTCCGGGCCAGCGGCCGTTTCGCTGGACGCCCGGTTATCGCGTAGGGGATCGTGGTAACCCGGTCCCCTACCGCGACAAGTCAGGATTTGATCGGACCGCGCTGCCGTGTCGGCTTGGCGGGCGTCGGTGGAGTGGCAGCTGTCGCCGATCACGCCGCCCGGAGCATCTTGTCCCGTCCGACGTGGGCGGAGTCGAGGAAGGTCGCCATCGGTGCGTGCCCGTAGCGCCATTGGCCTTGGTGCGAGCGCACCCCTTGTACTCCCGCATCCAAGCGTCGAGATCCTTCCGGAGTTCCTCGAGCGTGGTGTGACGGCCGACCGCCGAGGGGAGTGGCCACCGGGTTGACCCCCCACGCTTCGTGACGCTCAGCGCGCTGAACGCTCCGAGCGTCTTCTTGACGACGTCGCCCGGGCGCCTGCGATGCACCATCCATGTCTTGCGTCCGCAGGTGTGAAAGCGCGTGCGCGCGCTGTCGTGATCTTCGTTCTGCCGGCTATGTCCCGGCCCCTTCCGTTGGTCCCGGTCACGCCCGGCGCAGCCCTGGAATTCCGCCTGTCGGGGAACGCCCAGGCCACGCCGGGTAACGGAACGAGTCTCGGGGACCGGAAGCAGCGGCACGGTCGCACGCCGTCGGCGCGGGGGCTGCAAACCGCTGCAAACGATGGGCTCCCGGAAGATCGCGGGTGCGTGAGAGGTCGGGTCGGCTGCCACTCCCTTCGTCGGCGTCGGGTCACACCGCCGCACAGGCGAACACGGGGAGAAAGCCCTCATGACACTTTGGAGAAACCTGGTGGTTGCGCTCGTGGCCGCCTTCGCGCTTGCGGCGTGCAGCAGCAGTAGCGATAACGGCACGGATACCGG
>JAJDZX010000132.1 GCA_022824395.1 Alphaproteobacteria bacterium | reverse complement strand
AGGATCCCCGACCGGGACACACTCGAAGCCGAAATCGCGGCCTGGGAGCAGCAGAGAAACGACAGCCAAGCCCGCATCAACTGGATGTTCACCACCGAAAAAGCCAGAGAGAAACTGGCCAAAGCCTACCCAAAAACCGATGCTTCCGAGCTTCAGGCCAAAGAGTCAAAACCTCTGTGACACGACAGTAGCGAGTGATCGCCGTGTTGCTGAGCAGTGACCGCACGTAACCAACTGCCAAGACCAAATGCAGGTGATCCGGGCCGAAGGTGCCTTCCACGCGCTTGATGCCCCGTTGCAGGCTTGCCATCTCACGTTCCATCCGCTCGATCTGTTCTCGAGACACAGTGTCGCTGGGCTTGGTCTTCCGGCCGCTCACCAGCAGTTCGGGCGGTGTCGCTTCCACCAGTGCAGTGGCGTAGGGCACCGAATAGTTGTTCATCGCAATCATCAATTCGGCCACTTCGACCTGCCGAGCCGGCTTCAGTTTCTTGAGCTGCTGAAACGTATTGAACGGGCATTGCTTGTCCTGCAGAAGCTCTGCCGCCTCCGGGCAAATTCCCTGGAGAAGGTCTCGTTTCATGCGAATGTTGTTGACGTTGACATCCAGTGCACTGGCGATCCGTGCCTCGGAGACACCCCGTTCAATGAGCTTCAGGATCATCCTGTGTTCCTGGACGGCGGCCAGGCGATTGACCTGCTTGTTGTACGTGAAGGCCTCGTCGTCGGTGGACACCAGGCAGGTCACGCGATCGATCCCGAGGTCTTTCAGGATCTCGACCCGGAAGTGGCCATCAAGCAGAAGGTACTTTCCCGTGAGGCTTTTGTGGCGCGCCACGATCGGCGGTTGGGCGATGCCGATCTCCCGGACAGATGCCGCAATCTGCCGGAACTTGCGGCTTGACCTGGCGGCGGCGGACACTTGGCGCACTGGAAGCAGGTTGTCCAAGGCGACCGACACGCTCTCCGGCTCAAACGCCATCACCAGGGCGTCGGTCACATCACCCGCCTTGACGTTCTGCTATGAGGTCGGCCAACGGCCGGGGCAGCGTCTGCACGTTCTCAGCGCGAAGCAGCGTGATGAAGTTTTCGTCGCCCAGGAGCAGCTGCATGGCCTCGACGATGAACTGGAGCCGGCTGCCGGTAATTTCCGCTCGCTTGATCAGCAGCCGCTGCCGGTCTGCTTGCGTCTGCAGCGAGCGCACGAGCGCTGCCGGCGACATGCGGGCCCGGTTTGGTTTCTTGCTCCCTCTGCCGGGAGCTTTCCCGAATTTCTGCCGTTGCTCGACCAGGAACCTGGCTTTCCTCAGCTGCCTGCCGTTCAGAAGCCCCTTCTCATAGGCCTCGGCCAAGGCTTCCTGCACATGGTCGTCATCTGCAGCAGCGATTTCGAGGGCTGCGTCCAGTTGAATTTGCCCGGTCTCGACCGCGGTGACCAAGCGTTCTTCGCCCGCTTCCAGAAGACGAAGGAGGGAACCGACCCGTCTAAGGGAGTAACCGATCTTGGCAGCGATGTCGGCATGGGAATAGCCCCGCTCCTTGAGGGTCTCAATTTCCCGAAGCAATTCGACCGCACGACGTTGGCGACGAGCGACGTTCTCGACAAGGCTCATGATCAGGCTGTCGTGCTCATCGACATCGTCGATGATCGCCGGAATCTGCCGTTGGCCAAGTGCGATATATGCCTCCAGCCGGCCTTGGCCGTACACCAGGCCATATGCGGGCTCGTCGTTGGCCGCCGCTTTGCGGCGTACCTTGATCGGCTGCTTGAGACCGACCCGGGCGATGCTGTCCACGATCTCTCGGAACTTGTGCTGGTTGCGTTTTCGGGGATTGATGACGGTGATCCGGTCCACCGGGATCAACTCGACCAGGAGCCCATCATCGGAAGTGCTCATGCGGCGAGTTCATGGATGCGGGTGCGTTCCGCCATGCTGAAGAAGAAATCCAGCGTCTCGAACCGGAAGGCATCGAGCATCAGGCCATTGTCGTCCGCCAGCCGGATCCGGCTGGTGCGCATTTCCAATGCTGGCAAGAGGTAGTAATCGAGCACTGCGTCATTGGCGCTGTCCATGCGTAGCGCGACGGTGAGATCCGGCGTCAGACCCGTGTCGAGCCGCACCTTCCAGCGCCGTGAACCCGCCCGCGTGTGCTGGCAGCGGGCAATCACGATCGAGGCGGTGAATTCCCGATTCACGGTCAGAAGGTCGATTGCCGGATCGCCTGACACGACACCGCCCAGGTCCTCGATCGCGGCGATGGTCTCGGCGACGACCTTCGCGTGCATGCGGCGAAGGGCACGATTGATTTCGATGTAGCGGTAGTCCCGATCCGGCGTGAAGCCGACTTGCTGGTACGCGCGGATCAGGCTGCCGAACCGTGCAGCGTACGCGCTGCTGGACGGCATGTGGTCAGCTTCGTCGATGATGATCCCGGAAAGGTACCCGCGCTGCTCGAGCAGCTTCTTGAGCCGGTCCAGCATCTCGTCGTCGGAATACCGCTGATTGCGTTCCCGGATGCGCTCCTGAGCCGCGAAGAACAGCTCCGGGGCAACAATGGGCTCGAAGGCGCCGTCGGCCCGGACCCAGTCTTCCTCCGGGTTGACCACGTGTTCGCGCTTGAGCTTGAACGATCGGCGATTGAACACGTTGTTCCCGATGTACTTCTCGTTCGTCAGTACCTGGTGGACAGTGCCGCGGGTCCACGGGCGGTCCAAGTCCGTCCGTACGCCCCGCTGGTTCAGAAGGTTGGCGATCTCACGCTCGACCTTGCCCGCGTCGATGAACTGCCGGTACATCCATCGAACCTCGCGGACTTCATGTTCCGGTCCCGGAACGAGGATCACGCGATCCGTCTGCAGGCTCTTGTATTCGCCCATGACTAGGATGCCCTGCGGAGCGCCGTTCTGATCAATCCGCATCCGGCGGAGTCCGAAACCCGCCATACCGCCCTGTCGATAGCCGTGCTCGACCAGCCGGCATTGCCCGGCGAACACCTTTGCAGAGAGTTCGCGGCTGTACTCCGCGGCCATGGCGCGCTTGACCCCCTTGACGATCGTGGAGACGGGACTGCCGTCGTTCACGAACTGTTCGGCGCAGTAGTGCACATCGATCTTGGCTTCCTTGCACCGGTACTCGTACGACGCACTTTCGTCCGGGTCCTGGAACCGGCCCCACCGGCTCACGTCGTAAACCAGGATGGCTTCGAAATCGGTGTCGCCCGTCTTGACGTCATTGAGCAGCGCTCGCAGGCCGGCACGATTCTTCAGGAGCAATCCGCTCTTGGCGTCATCGGAGTACGTGCGCGCGATCTCCATGTCGTGCGCCTCGGCGTAGCACCGAATGACTTCAGCCTGGTTTTCTGTCGAGTACTGCTGGTGTTCCGTCGACATGCGTACATAGGCGGCCGCGCGCCGCCGGGTCGAGTCCGATTCGGGGAGCCCCATGGTCTTCTTCCGACTGAGCCTTCGCTTCGCGCAACGTCTGTTCGCCATGGCATCGAGGTGGCGCTCCAGCGCCGACGCAAACAAGCCAAGCAATGCCCAGCAATGTGGCAAAACGATCCGGACGCTTCGACTGCCGTTTTGATGGGTTTGCCCCCGAGATGATGGTGATCTGATGCCTTTGCACCGGTCTGATGATGTGATTTCAGCGGTTTGTGGGACCACCATGGTGGAGCGCCACAATCCCTTAGGGAGCGGAGGAGCGTGCCAATTTCCGACAGTCCAGCGCTTGGCGAGAAACGTCGGAGGGGCTCAGTACTAGCCAGAGGACTCAAATTCGTCCGACTGGAGGGCATGTAGGTGCAAGAAATGGTCGAATCGCTCAGCAACAGAATTCGATTCAACAGGCGAATGGCGGGATACACGCAGGAGAGCCTGGCGTTCAAGGTTGGAGTTGACCGCACGACCGTGGGAAAATGGGAACGCGGCGAAGCGTTTCCCCGATCAAGAAACATTCGCGCGTTGACGACATTGGGGATGCTGAGAGGGTGGCGTCGACCGCGAGGTCGGCGGACGGGGCGGGGCCGGCGACTGTTTACTCCGGACTTTGCCGATCGAGTGATGAGGACTTTTGGGTGCCAAGTATCCGAACTGCGCAGCCAGGTCGCTCGGTTTCAGGGTGACTGGGAGCGCGCGTTAGTGGCATTCTGTCGATTGCTCTCAAGGGAAAGACGGGTAGCTGTTCTCGAAATTGTCAGCTTGATGGAGGCACCTGACCCCCAACGCAGGTCAGGAACGCCGGCATAGTGACGGCAACGCCTGCCGCCCGATGCCGGTGCCATGTTCGGATGGGACGCGTCCGGCTGACGGAAGTCGGGCTCCGTGCCGCAGCTCAAGAGTTGGTACCTGCCCCCGGCCCTCGGGCGCTCAAGCGTGACCTGCTCCCCGGAACTTGGACCATCCAAAACGAAATATTTCTCGGAAGGTCGCACTCCTCTGTGATCTCGGTATCGGGCCAAGCAACTCCTGGGGGAGCTCCGCAGCAGGTACCTGGCATCAAAGAATGCGACCTAGCTCCGGTCTTTCACGGCCTCATAGAGCCTCGCAATCAACCCATGCCGCATCGCTTCGTCGAACCGGTCCCCATAGTGCGGCGAGGCCAGCGACGTTCGGTAGACAGGTTCTTCCGACAAATCGATTACGAGCTCATCTCCCGCCTCACGTACATTGAAGATTACCGATAGGACCGTCTCGTCGGACCCTTCGGCTTGCCAGCTCA
This sequence comes from Alphaproteobacteria bacterium, assembly GCA_022824395.1. Lineage (GTDB taxonomy): Bacteria > Pseudomonadota > Alphaproteobacteria > TMED109 > TMED109 > VXPW01. Next base: position 23,248 of record JAJDZX010000132.1, on the reverse strand, counting down.
GCATCCCCTTTGGGTCTGCGACGCTTGGGGCGCCGTGCAATGTCCTGCTTAGGAAAATGCGTTCCCGATCCTGCAAGGTTCTTCCGGCCAGTTATTGGAGTACTATTGGATGACCCGCGCAGCGCGCCGTGCGGTGATGTCGTGACCCACCTTCAGCCGGGCGAAAGTGTCGCCCGAACCGTTCATATACGATGAGACCATTGAGACCTTCTGGCCCTACCGTCCGGCGAAGAACTCAGCGGCTCGCACTCGCGGCTTTCACCGTTTTGTTGGCGGTCCTTGCGGGCGCACCGGCGAACGCAGAGATGGACGACAAGCTCTACGTCCGCGCGGACGGAACCACCTTGCACGAGCGTCCCGCCGCAGATGAGCCGGTCGTGATGCACCTCGAACGTGGGCGCAAACTCCTAGAGTTTGAACGCCTCGGGCCAGGCACGCACCAGATACTCCGCGACTTCGCGTACGAGACGTTCACCATCGCCGAGGGCGAGTGGGTCTATGTCGGGGTGTTCAAGAGCGACGCAAAATCCGGCTGGATTCGCGCCGGCGATGCCGAGCTCAACTATCACTCGGAAATCGTCGAGCACGTCATCGACCGCTGCCTACGGACTGCCATTCGGGTACAGGGACTCGATTTCGAGTTCGGCGAGGAAACTGCGATCAAGATGGCCAAGTCGGTGATGATGGAGGAGATTGTCACGATGCTGCGAGCAGGGGAGCTGGCCGTCGCTGGCCAGCCTCGCGCAGAGAGGCTCGCCGTCTACGAAGAGACCCGCGACCTTTGCGTCGGCGGAATGCTGTTGGGCATGTAGCGTCATCGTCCGTTCCCGACCAACAGCCTGTGTTTGGCCAGAAGGGGACAGCGATCGAGCATTCGCGATGCTCGCGCCATCAAGCGCTGACCAAACGCAACGGTAGTGCATCAGTTTGAGATTTGTTTCTTGTATGGGCCTCGAGGTCCGGGCTTTGGGGCCCGCTCATCCGATGAATTTCAAGCGGGATCTCAAACGAATCATAAGGTCGCAGTTCGACCACCACGGCATCAAGTACGAAGAAAGCTTGGACATTGGACGGTTGGCAACATCCTACTTGGAGATGGTGAACAGAAGGATTCATCCCTCTCCAAGGAACGTGTTGTTTTCAGACCGAATCCATCATTCACTGGGAGAACTTCTGCAAGCGTCCGGTAACGACCCGGAGGCCAAGAGGAATGCCCAGGAGGCCTGGGAAACCGTGTTCCTGCTTCGGACGCTTCTCGAGCGGGGCAAAAACGTCAATTGCTTCCTGGGTCGCGGTATTGAGCATGCATCTGGATCACGGAGCCACGACAGCCTTCTTTGGGATTTCGGTCTCCATCATTTTCATCTTTGCAAGACCATGCGGTCGAACGGGTTCGTGAACCGGTCGGACCATCTGCTGTTTGCGGCCGTGACCAACGATGCAGCACATTTTGTGGATGTGTTGCCGCATCGCCAGCCAGAACGCTTGGAGTGGGTCCAGCAGGACTTGTTGTCGATCGTTTACGCAAATTGGCCGGAGTTGGTTGCGCCCCACGTGCTTCACGGCCTCTTGCCATCCCAGGTGAGTGACAAAGAACTGAAGGAATTCCGCAGGAAGCACGTCAACCAAGCAGCGGAACTGGGCGGTGCAGCCATTGCTCCTCTAGGCGACGGCGTGATGTCCGATGGCTCCAGCGTCATGTGTCGACTTCGGGCAGGTCAGTTGCTGAAGGAGGTGCAGCGTCACCAGGAATTTTTTGAGGAGCACGTTTGCGAATTTGCACGGACGGTTGGGCAGCAGGGTTGGTCCAACGAGCGCGGGGTTGAATTTGAGCTGGCTTTCCTGGATAGCCTGGATCCGCCTACGGAAATGTTGGAGGTGCTGAGGGCGGAAAACTGTTTTAGCAAGCATCTCTGCGCACTCGGGGCTGTTGTCATAGAAGCCAGCACGAAAACCCCGGTTGTTATTTCCTTCAGGGAGGCGTCTGAGTGAAACCGACGCGGAAGCCAGTCATCGCGGAAGCCGCCCCATATCCGAGGATTTTCTCGTTATTGGTGGTCCAACTTCCGGGGAGCAGGTCACTGCGCCGGGTTGCAGGGAGAAAAAATTCGATCATTCGCCATGCTTACACGGCGAAGCGCTGACCAAATTCAACAGGGAAGCAGATTCAGATGCCGATGCTCCAAGACGACAAGTCCGAAACGGTGCAGCGCCTCGGCACGGCACACAAGAAGACGAGGGAGGTCTTGGAAAGCGAGCCGGCAGCGTGGGACCATGCAGGGGCCGAAATCGCAAACAACTGGACCGTGATCACCGCTGCGTACAGCGGGCTTGAGCAAACCGTCAAATACCTGATCGCGGAGGAGAACGATCGGACCGTCCCGGAGCTGATCCAATTGCGGGAAGGCAAGGCGCGCCCGTTCCTGACCCATCACCTGTGCGATCTCTTCCTACGGCTCTCCGAGCCGACGCAACAACGTCTCCGGGACTTTTACGCACGCTTCCAGTCACTGCACTGCTACGTGGAGACCGACACGCTGGACGAGTTTCTGAGCCAGATTTCAGACGAGGAGGGACGCGGGTACGAGCGCTGGCGGTACACGCTGACCGATGACACGCCGCCACCAATGATCAGCCCGGAGGCATTACTGGCGATTTGGGGGGCGTGCGTCCAGATTGCTGAGGAGCGGGTCTGGAAGAACCAGCGGTTGCGTATGCCCGAGGAAGCGCTGGCACGGGAGCTCTCTGAAACCCTCAAGCAGATAGCGATGGATGTCTCGGTCGAACGGCAGAACGCTGGCGAGCCATTTAAGGAGTTCAGCCCGGAAATCCGGAAATGGCTGTGGCGAACCGGGCATCCGCTCAATGCGTTCGCAGATGTTCTGTGGCACTTCAGCCGGTACGCTGCACACGGCCAGACGAACGTATCGGAACGGCTGGCGGAGGCGCTGGCGAAATGGGCCGATGATTTTACGGCCAGCCCGTTGATCGCGCGCCGAACGTCCGTGCGCAGGTTTGTGCTGCGTGCGCAGGGCGATACACCGGACGGAGAGAGTATTCGGTGGAATCGGAGCACGAACCGGTTCGAGGCGGTCCCATGGTCACTGGAGACGCGTCGACGGGCTTCGAAGCCTCTTGGTGCCGTCGCGGTGGGCGACCCCACACCGAGGCGAACGCCACTGTCCACGCTATGGATTGCGGCCAGGGAGAGCGGATACCGCGTGCTTGAAAATCGGGGCTTCAGTGCCCGGAATGGCGGGACGCCCTGGTTTTGCACGCACGAAGTGCGGACTGTCGGTTCAAACGTCGGCGGTACCGAGACTGTTCTGTGCATGTGGCGGCAACGAAATGAGCACCGCGGCGTTTTCTTCATGGTGGAGGAACAGCCCCGTGCGGAAATGGGTAGGGGTGTCCGCAGGTGGATTGAGAAGGCGATTCCCTTGGGACAAATGAAAATGGGTCCGAGCCATGCCGAATGAGCCTCCGACCGGTGGAGCTGCCAACAGTGCCTCAACCGAACTTACTGGGGGCTCAGGCTTCACCTGCGAGGATTCGGTCGTCGGATTGTTCCTCGCAGCTCCGTTGCTGCGACATACGGCAGCGGGCACACCCGGAAAAGTGGTCCGCGTCGCCGTGCAGCAGCGTTCGGCCGGCCGGCCGCTCGAAGATGTTGTCGTGGATACCTCGGATGCCATGGGCAATTGCCGGATAAGCCTGCAAGTCAAGAGAAGCTTGACGATCAGCGCGGCTGCCGGCAACAGACATTTCCGCAAGATCATTGACGATTGTCGCGCGATCAGGGCTGCCCCGGGCTTCCGCGTCGGCTACGACGCCTATGGTTTCGTCGTGCAGTCGGTGGCGGTTGGCCGCGGACGGGCCTTGCGGCGCATCCTGGAACTGGCCGAGGCCAGCACCAGCGTCGGAGAGTTCGTTCAGCGATTCGAGGGTCAAGAAGCCACTTCAAAGGGTCTTCTTGAACCAATCGGTCGGGGCTGATCACGCTTGCGTACAGCCAGGAAACCCGCGCATGCATCCCGTCCACGGGTGTTAAGCTGCTCGCTGCAGAATTTTGAGGCGGTGACGAATTAGACACTACATATAGTGCTCTTGGCGCGTGTCATTGCCATATCTGGCGTAACCGGGTAACGTCTTCCTCTGTCGGCCGCAGACCCGACGCCTGTAAACCCATTACCAGCGACGAAACCCAAAAACGCCCCACGAACGTCCGCTGGTCTGAATGTCAAGGAGGTTCTGGCAAATGCCAAGTTCCGTGGGAGAGCGAATTTCGAAGAGCAAGACAGTGTACCCGTGGGGGAGCAAGCCGCCACGCCAACATTTGGAAGACAGCCTCGCGCTGGTTCGTAGAGCGCTTGAAGCAACCAAGGATCCTGGGTTGGTCAAGATCCAGGAGGTGGTGGCGATGGCCGCCCACGATGCACGACCATTGCTGAGTGCCCTAGAGCATCTGTCACGCTCAGGTCTCCAGCGCCGGGGCAATAACGGAGAACCCATCACGGCCGAGCAAATTGAACACAGCGTGAAGGCAGTGAGGCTTTCCATCGCAAACATTGCCCAGTCCACCGGCTGGACCTTGAAGGACAACCTTCAAGAGTTCAGCGAGGCCATAGGGAGCACGAATGAACTCGCGCAATGTGTGATCGAAAGGGGCATCGAAGCAAATTCTGCCGACGATGAGGACGATCCTTGGACTGGTATTCCGGACCCCCGTCGCCGAGATGCCGCCTAAGGGATCGCGCCTCCCCTGTTCCCGGCCGCGATGCGATCACCATTTCCCGGTGTCGAACCGCTGGGATTGGGGACCCCCTTTATCGAGAGCTTGTCTAGTTTCCTCCACCGTACTGCCAACCAATATGCGTACCCACCGAGCATGCTCTTCTCGCAGTACCTCCTGCCCGGGGTGCGCAAGCACGGGCACTGGAAATGCTGCACCTCGGAACTGTTCCGACTGCACGCCCAATCCATGAATGGCGCTGGGCATGTCGCCGACCTGGCTCTTGCGCAAGCCAGGAAGATCACCGGGAAGGGCGGTCTCGGCCAACTGTCATGCGTAAACGTGCGAAATCTGGATGTGAAGGCGGACGACTTGTTGGGTAAAAGAAAACGATGGTGCCCAGAGTGCTGGAGGGAGGACGACAGGCGTGAAGGACGCTACGAGCGCAAACTATGGGCGCTTTCCGTCGTTGAAGTGTGTCCGTTGCATTGCGCCGTATTGGTCGAGCGCTGCCGGGGTTGTGGACAGAAGCAACCCGTCCTAGCTCGGGACGTACGGGTGGGGACCTGCGCGCACTGCGGCCGAGACCTTTGCAGCGGCACCACTCGGGTTGCGAAGGACAGCGGCTCCGACGGGGAGCGCCAGCTCTGGTATGCAGAGCAGGCGGCCTCGTTTCTTCTCGGCTGTGATACGTGTTCGGCCTTCGGGATCAACGACGATGAGTTAGTCGCGGCCCGGACGCGGGCGTTCGAGGACCTGGAGTGCCGTCTGTTGCTTGGGTTGGGTTCCGACCACTTCTCCGTCAGGCAGGTGCGTGCTTGGCGTAAGCGCCCCGGCAGGATTAGGTTGGAACTGTTGTTCAGCGTTCTGTGGGAAATCCGCTGGCCCGTTGCGTCGTTCTTTCCTTTACCCGTCATGGAAGTCCTGCAAGCTGCCCACGATGGTTTCTCATCTATTGATGGAACCGTCTGAGGCAAAGCCTGATGTCTCAGCGGATGGGGATCAATACGGTTCAGCAGAAAAACCCGTTGATTGGCCAAGGTCTGAGCTACGAGCGAGGCGATTTTGCGATCCGGCACCCGTGTGGCAACACTTGCCCGCTGGGCTGAAGTGAGGTCTCTGGGGAGTTGCCTCCAGCGCCCATCGGAGAGGTTTGAGCGGCGATGAAGGGAAGACGGTCATTCTCCGTAAAGGAAGCCAAGAATATCCGCAAGTTGATTGCCGACGTCCGTCGCGCGGACCGAAGCGGCCAGAAAACACTGCGCAACATGCTCAGGAAAGGATTCGACTTCTACATTTCAGATTTTTGTACGGGTGGATCAGGCTTCGTCGCCACGGATTTCGATCGATTGGTCGCCAGAGGTGTCATCCGCATCCAGAAAGCAACACCTGGTTCGCATGAACCCGTACCGGCTAGTTCGGACTTGGTCGACGGCCATTCCTGGGAACCTCTCAGGGCAAGCTTCCGCCCGGACAGGGTACGGGTCTTGTTCGTCGGCGAATCGGCGCCTGCGAACAGCAGAAGCTTCTTTTATGCCGCCAACTCAAGGCTGTTCCGGTTCTGGAAGGCCGCTTTTGAGGATGTCTTCCGGCAAAGATGGAGTAATGACGACGCCTTTCTTCGCTGGTTTCAGGAGACGGACTGTTACTTGGACGACTTGTTGCAAGGTCCGGTACCCACCAGCTGCCACCGGCGCCACCAGCTTTGGGAGCCCGCCGTCGGCGGTTTGGCAAGACGGATTCAGCGCGCCCGTCCCCGCGCAGTGATTACGGTCATGAAGGCCATTCGCCCGTGCGTAGGGGCCGCCGTGGCCGAAGCCGGTGGCAGCCCATGGCAAAGCACGGTCGGCTTTCCATTTCCCGGTGCGCATTTTCGAAAGGCAGAACAAGAAGCGCGAGATGCGCTTGAAGAGGTGAAACAAAGAAACCTGATCGTTTCGCATCCGGGCGATTGACCTGACCTTTCCGGCACGGCCATCATTCAGGATCGAAGGTCGCGTCCAATATCCCAAACTGGCTCCCGCCGTCGGATCAAATCCGCCAAGGGGCCCCGGCCTAAGTTGGACGTGCTGCTCCGCGGCAACTTGTGCGCCATGGACGGCCCCTGCGATCAGGGGTGTTGCAAATTAACCGTCAGGCAACTCCGGCATCCGACGCCGGGCCGACGAGTACCCCGACCACCACTCCCTCGATGCTCAGCTCGTCAGACTGAACATCGACGACCACCGGTGGCTGGCATTCGTCGTTAGCGCCATAGGCGAGAAGCTCAACGTGGCCTTTGTCGATCCACCTGACTCTCTTGAGTGCCAGTCGTTCCCCCAAGCGGGCAACCACAACTTTCCCATCCTCGGGCACGACTTCGGTCGCCACCGCGAGCAGGCTATTGTCTGCAACCCCCCACTTCCTCCCAACGTCGTCTTGAACGGCAAGAAAGTAATCCGCACGCGGCGAAAAAGCCTTCGCAACTTCCCTGGAAATTCGTCCCTCGACATGATCAGCGACGTTGACCGGATTCCAAGTCGCGATTGCCTCGATAGAGAAGACCGGTAGGCCTTCGCGCAGCAATCGCAGCCCGCGTTGCGTATCAGGTCGAACGTCGATCCAGCCCTTTTTCATGAGTGCCGTCAGGTGCCAGTCGACCGTTGAGACGTTCGCGACTCCCAAGGCTCTTGCAATTTCCGGCCGCGATGGCGGATAGCCATGCGTGTCCAAATGTTCGCGTACAACGTTGAGGACACTGCGCTGGCGCTCTGGCAGTTCCTCCTCCGGGTCAGACCACGGCCAATGTACGGGTGCTGTACGCATCCTGGTCGGCTCTCAGTTGGTCCAGATGGCAAAATTCATCATAAAAATGTTCATAAGTCGTTCTGATTGCAATACGTTTTTGCTCTGAGTACAAACATGGTGCTTGCTGACGCAAGCGAGAGCCTGCACCACGCTGCAACGTGGCGCGACCGTGGGAAGAGCATTTTCAAAGGAGGCGACGAAACCCCGTCGAGGCGGCCGGCGTAAGACGGAACTCGATGGGAACAACTGACTGAGCCAACCCGTAGCAACTTGGAGTGCCTGAGGTCGTGCGAGGACCTCGGGCACTCCCTCACACGGAGGACGCTGCCACCATGCGAGCTGATGAATCGGCATTGTGTCCGTACGGCCTAAGTGCCGTCAAGGTGTCCTCCCGTCACAGGAGGATTCCTTTGGCAACTGATTCCAATTCGTTACCTGACGTTGGCGCAACCTCTGGTCCCGCGCCTGCTAGTCCCGAGAGAGGCAGACCCAAGCATCCCTCGGCACCACCCGATACTCCATTCTCACTGAAGGAGATCGAGAAACTCTGCGACATGGTGAGTCTCCCGGATACCGGCCGGGAGTACGTCCGCCGGGCGTTTCTGGAGGGCCCGAGTCGGCGGGTGCAGGCGGGCCGCGGGAACAGCTGCTCCCGGTTCCCCAGCCGGAAGATGGGCCGCGTGATCCAGGCGGAATCGCTGATCGAACTGGCGGCGGTACTGGACGCGGAGCACGATTCGGCCATCGAGGGGCTGTTCGACCAGCCCGGACGGATCCCGGTCACCTACTCAGTCGCTGGCGGCCGCCGGAAGCCGCGCCTTCAGACGTACCTGCACACGCCCGATCTCCTGATCCTCCGGACCCCGGCGTTCCGGCTGATCGAGTGCAAGTCGCTGAAGGACCTTCAGCGCCTCGCGAGCAAGCATCCCGAGCGCTGGATCCGTTCGGACGGCCGGTGGCGCTTCGCCCCGGGCGAGGAGGCGGCAGCGAATCTCGGCCTGCAGCACCGGGTAGTGACCGACGAGGACATCCGGCCCGTCTACACGGCGAACCTCTCCTTTCTGGCCCGGTACCTCGGCGCAGGGAGCGCCGACCCTGATCCGGCGGCGGCGGCCCGCATCCGGAAGCTCGTGGGCGACCGGCCGGGCATCACGATCCTCGAGCTGCTTGACGACGGTGTCCTCGCGGATGACCTCTACCGCATGATCGCGACCAGGGCGGCGTACGTGGACCTGGAGCGGGACCGCCTGGCGGACACCGACCGGACGCGGGTCTTCCCCGACCGTGCCCGGTACGAACTCTGGCAGGCACTGCAGCCTAGCGACCCGTACCCGCTGTTCGGCGCCAGCGGCGGGGTCGGCACGCCAGCGTCGCCGCTGGTGCCGGACGGGGATGTCCCCGAGGCGGTCCTAGGCGCCGTGTCGACGGCGTCCGCCGAGGCGGCGGCGATTGCCGTCGACCGGTTCCGGATGATCCAGCCAGCCGTGCGCGAAGGCAGGGACTGGAAGGAGGTCGCAGAGGCCTGTGGCGTCTCCGCGCGCACCTTCCGGCGCCTATGCACGGCGTGGCGGAAAGAGCAGGCGAACAGCGGCCGCGGGGTCATCGGCCTCATTCCGCGGACCGAGCACCGCGGCCATCGACGTCCGCGCTTCACCGAGGACCACGAATCGCTGATCGCCCGCGTGCTGGAGGACGGCGACGACAGCCGCAACCGGAGCATGGTCGACCTGTATGGCGAGTACAGCGAAAAGGCGGAGGCAGCGCGTCTGACGCCGTGCGCGCTGGCCACGTTCCGGAAGAGGGTCCGCCTCGTGGACGCCGAACGGCGCACCCGACGGCGCCTCGGGCACCGGGCCGCCGCCGCCAAGGCGCCCTTCGTGTGGTGGATCGACCGTTCGACGCCGCCGCACGGCCAGTACCCCTGGGACATCGTGCACATCGACCACACGCTGGTCGACTTGATGATCCGTCTGGGCATCCTGAAACCGCGGCTGCTGCGGGTCTGGCTGACGGTCGTGTTCTGCGCTTATTCGCGGACGGTCCTGGGATACGAGCTGTCGTTCGACCCGCCAAGCAACGCGTCGTGCATGATGGCGCTCCGTGACTGCGTCAGGCGGCACCGGCGCCTCCCGTACACGATCGTGGTCGATCGCGGGGCGGAGTTCGAAAGCACGTGGTTCGAGCTGTTCTGCGCCGAGTACCTCATCACGAAGAAGTCGAGGCCGGCCGGCCGGCCGCGGTTCGGCTCGCCCATCGAGCGCTTTTTCGGCACGGCGAACACGCAGTTCTTCCATGCGCTGCGGGGCAACACGCAGCTGTTGCGCAATCCCCGCGCGATGACGCCGGAGGTGGATCCCCGGGGGCAGGCGGTCTGGACGCTGGGCATGCTGACCTCGGCGCTGGAGACCTACTTCTTCGAGGTCTACCCCGGCCAGCCGCATCCCGCCCTGGGCCAGACCCCGAAGGAGGCGTACGACCGGGGGTTGCTCCTCACGGGTCCGAAGGCCCACCGGACCGTCGAGTTCGACCGGGACTTCCTGATCAGCACGCTGCCCCCGGCGCCGTACTCCGGCGGGACCGCGAAGGTCCAGGACAACGGCAAGGGCATCCAGATCGGCGGGATCCTGTACTGGCACAACGCCTTCAGGTCGCCGGCCCTCGTGGGGGCGCGGGTGCCGGTCAGGCTCGACCCGTACGACGTGTCGCACGTGTTCGCGTGGCGATCCGACCTGAAGGTGTGGCTCCGCTGCGTGTCGCAGCACCACACGACGTTCCACGGGCGCAGCTGGAAGGAAATCCAGATCCTCGGCAGGGAGATCAGGGAGCAGGCCCGAGGGTCACGGAAGACGCCCCGGGTCACGGCCGCCCTGCTGGCGCCGTTCCTCTCGGGTGCACGCAAGATGGAGGGCGCGGAGACCCAACGGCTGAAGGATGCCGAGCGGAACGAGGTGGGCGCCCGGGCGCTGACGCCGCGCCTCGTCGCCCAGGACGGCGTGCGGGTCGAGGATCCGCCGGATGCAGCGCCGCCCGCCGGGTTCAGCGCCGAGGATTGGGACGCCGCTCCCGACCTCGAGGACTTCGCGTGATGCCGGACGTCAGGAAGGCCGAAAAGGCCGGTCGCATGGCAAAGCGGGACCGGGCCCGGCTGCTGGCCCGGTTCAAGCAGGAAATGGTGAACCACCCCCGGCTGAAAGCGGTCCGGAAGCAGGTCCGCGAGCTGTTTGAGGACGACGATCCGGCGTCGATCGTCATCATCGCGGGGCCGGGCGGCGTGGGCAAGACGAGCCTGCTGGAATCGCTCAGGCGCGAGTTCGGCGAGCAATGCCTCTTCCTGGAAGCACGGTCCGCCAACGGTCGCGCCTACGACAACCGGGAACATTGCCGGCTGTTGCTGGAGCAGCTCGGCGACCCGGCGCCGGATGACCACTTCGATCCCGACGAGGCGGCCGCCCGGCGGCGGCGGGGGTACCGGCGGCCCGCCGTCGGCCGCCGCGCCACGCTGTCGGACCTGCGCATCGCCCTGGAGCGGGCCCTGCCGGCTACCGGGATCGAGTGCGTGCTGATCGACGAGGCACAGCACATGTTCAACGCCGCCACGGGTTTTCGCCTCCAGCAGCAGATGGACCTGATCAAGTCGATGAGCAACATCAGCGGCGTGCGCCACGTCCTAGCCGGGTCGACGGAACTGCTGACGCTGCTGGAGTTGACCCCCCAGCTGCACCGGCGGTGCCGCGTCGTCCGGTTCACTGCGTACCGGCACGACAGCCAGAAGGACCGCAGCCAGTTCCTGGCGACGTTTCGAGCTTTGGTCCAGCGAATCCCGCTGCCCGAACAGGGGAAACTGGCGGCCGAGTTCGAATACGTGCTCGCGAACAGCGCCGGCAGCGTCGGCCCCCTGAAGGACTGGCTCCGCCGGGCTCTGGCCCGCGCCCTGCGCAAGGGCCTGCCCTCCATCGACAGCAAGGTCCTCCGCGAGACCGTCCTCGAACCCGGCGCGGTACAGTCGATGGCCGATGAAGCGGGCCTGTGTGCCGGCGTCGCCGGCGGCCATCTGGCGGAGACGGGGTCGGCTGCGGGCCCGGCCGGGAAGGACGGACCCGGGCGGAAGCATCACCGCGTGCAGCGGAAGCCGGCGATCGATCCCGTGGGACCGGTGCACGAGGCGGCGTGACCGGCCCGCCGGGGGCGTGAGGCCCGGCGCGCTCGAGCCAAAGGGGGCCAGGACCCCCTCGGCGGAGAGCGTCTCCAGCTACCTGGTGCGCCTCGCCGGCGCCCAGGTGCTGCCGACCGCGACCTTTGCGGCCCGGCATTTCGCGGAGCGGCTTGCGACGGTCGCGTACGGCGGCGGGCGCAACCTCTACGGGGGCCGAGGCGTCTGGATGAACGGCATGGGCCGGTGGGCCGCGGGGATGGTGGCGCGGCTGCACGACCTCACTGGACGGGAGGACCTCGCCGCACTGACGGCGCTGCCATGGAAGGGCGTGCTGGTGCCGGGCGGGCTCACCGCCAACATCCGCCGGTGGTGCCCGTCCTGCTACCGGAACATGCGGGCGCGCCGCGGCGAATGCTGGGACCCGCTGGCGTGGTTCCTGGCCCCCGTGACGTGCTGCGCGCTGCACTACCGCCCGTTCGTGACGCATTGCCGGACCTGCGGCGTCGTGCAGCCATGGCTGCCGCATGACACGGCGGTCGGGTGGTGCGCCGTGTGCGGGGCGGACTTGGCGGAGAACACCCCGTCGGCAGGGCACCCTGTGGTTCGGCCCTACGACCGCTGGAGCGCCGGCGCCTGCGGCGACCTTTGCGCGGCCGGCCGCGCGGCCGAGCGCGACCCGCGCGCCGTCGTGACGCGGAGGGACTTCTCGGGCACGGTGCGCTGGCTCGTCGACGAGCTGGACAGCGGCAACCGGTCGGCGTTCTCGCGGCGGATCGGCGTGTCGGTGCATACGCCGTCGAGATGGATCCGGTCGGGGACGATCCGGCTCGACTCGCTGCTGCGGCTCTGTGCGCGGCTCGGCCTCCGGCCGGTCGACCTGCTCCTGCGGGATCGCGGAATCCGGTTCGGCCCGATCGAGGTCGAGGACTTCCCGCGGCCGCGCCGTCGATCCGCTATCGACTGGCTTCAGGTCGAGAGGGAACTGGACGCGATACTCGGTCGGACCGAGGCGATGAGCCTGCGTGATGCGGCGCGGATGGTCGGGGTCCGCGTCAACTCGCTTCGGAAGCGCCTGCCAGAGAAAGTTGAGGAACTGCGTCAGCGCGCGCGGTGACGAGTGAACTCATTACGTGGCCGATACCGAAGTGAACTCATTACGTGGCCAAATGGCCAAATTACCGCAATACCGACAGACCGGGTGGTGGGCGCGGCTGGGATTGAACCAGCGACCCCTACGATGTCAACGTAGTGCTCTCCCGCTGAGCTACGCGCCCGCCGAATTCGGCTTCCGACTATAGGCACGCACTCCGCCCCAGCCAACCGCCGACGACAGTCGAGCGCCAAACCTTCGGACACCGACGGATTATCGCCGCGCGGGTGCGCGCGACCGGGAAGCGGGCCCGATCCCCGAGGTCAAGGTGGCGCTGACCGTCCACCTAGCCGGCCGAATGTTGCTCCGACTCCGCATCGGCCGCCTGGAGACCCGCCCGTTGGAGGGCGCGGCGCTGGTTGCGGGCAAGTCCCTCCTTCGAGAATCCCCCCATGATCTCCTCGATCAGCCGATGCCAGTTGAGCCGGGCACCCAGTGTCGTGAAGACCGACCCTAGGCCGATCGCCGCCCGGTCGACCAGGACGAATTCCCTGGGCGGCTTCACGCCGCCAAGACGCCGCAGTTCCCGATGGACATGCACGACGACTCGACGGCCCTTGCTGGTAGCCTCCTGGATCGGCCGGGTCTGATCGTCGAGCAGCGGCGCGTAGAGATAGTCTGCCCAGAGGTCGAGCACGTCCAGCATCTCCTGGGACAGCCCGGTGAACCCCCACGATTCATAGGCAGCGACCGCCAGTTCCTTGTCGCCGTCGCGTTTCGCCCGGTAGAGATTGATGACGCCTTCGACGAACCGGGCCTCGAACGTGCGCACGCATCCGAAATCGAGCAGGTTGAGGGTTCCGTCCGCGGCGAGCGAATAGTTTCCGGGGTGCGGATCCCCGTGAATCACGCCGTACCAGTAGAACGGCTGGTACCAGGCATGGAACAGCCGGAGCGCCGCCTGATCGCGGACTTCCTGCGGCGCATCGGCAAACTCGCCGAGCCGCCGGCCTTCCAGCCACGTCATGGTGAGCAACCGTTCGGTGCACAGTGCCGCAACCGGCTCGGGCACCCGAACGCCGTCCGTCGATGCCAGCATGTCAGCGAACATCCGCATGGTCCGCCGCTCGCGGGCGTAGTCGAGTTCCTCCTGCAGCCGTACGGCCAGTTCTGCGTAGACCTCGCTCGTGTGAATGGCCCGGTCATAGCGACCGTACAGGCCGAGAAAGAACCGCAGCTGCTTGAGGTCGGCCTGCACGGTGGATGCCATGTCGGGGTACTGCAGCTTGAGCGCCACATCGCGGCCATCGACGCGGGCGCGGTGAACTTGCCCGAGTGACGCTGCGTGCGCCGCCTTGCGGCCGAACGCCTCGAACCGGTCCTGCCAGTCCGGCCCCAGTTCCGCCGCCATGCGTCGGCGCACGAACAGCCATCCCATGGGGGGGGCGTCGGCCTGCAGGGTACTGAGCTGCTTGGCGTACTCCGGCGGGAGCAGGTCGGGAACCGCCGCCAGCAACTGGGCGACCTTCATGACGGGTCCCTTGAGGCCCCCCAGCGCCCGGACCAGGTCGGTAGCCCCGGAGACGCCGTCATCCTGACGGCCTGACGCCCGCCTTCCCACGTAGCGGGCGGCCACCCGGCTGGCCTCGAGGCCCAGTCGCGCATGCCGCCGCGCCTGTCCGCCGATTCTGGTGTCGACCGCCTCCTGATCCGCCTTCTCGTGATCCTGACCCATGTTCATCCCCGGTCCAGGCCACCGCGACACGCACGCTTGAAATAGCCCATTTCGCGCCCCATTTCGCGCCCCACCGGTTTCCGCGACGAATCCCCGCCAGACGTGGCAGCGGTTCCGCACGCGGTGGCCGGCGCGCGGGCTGCCACCGCCGGAGACGCGGGCACGGCAGCGGCCGTGCGGCCGCCTGCAGGATTCGTATCCGGGTATTCTGGGGGCTCATCTCCAGTTGCGGAAACACGGCAATGCGTCGGAAGCGGTCAGGTCATCCCGGAATCCGCGACAGCCAGGACCTCGATCTCGTGCTTCGTGCCGCGCAGAATCTCGACATCCCCGAGTACGATGTCTTCGCGCTGGCCTACCGGAACTGGTTCGGCGGCGCCGATCCCGTCGCCGTCGACCGGGCGTTCGCCGCCTACCTGCTGCGCAAGGTCGTGCCGGCCTGGGTCCGGCACTACGCCCGCCGCACGCTGACACAAGGCATGCCGCCGAACGAGCTCGCGTCCGGACTGGCGCCGCCGGCCCCGGCGCCGCGCCAGGTGGTCATTGCCGGGGGGCTGGTCCTCGGCGTGGTCGCGCTGGTGATCGCTCTGGCCGCCGCCGGCAGCCCGCCGGAGGGCTGCTTCTTCCCGCCCTGCTACTGAGCCCCGAACCGTCCGAGCGCCCCATGGATGCCCTGCTTGACTGGGTCTTTCTTGCCGCAACCGGGGCAATTGCCTGGCACGGCATTACCTTCCGGGACGAGGAGGGCGAGCGCGATTGGGTGCGGCTCCTCTTCGGCTGCATCGCCCTCATCTTCGCGCTCCGGGTACTGGCCGTCGACATCCTGGGCCTCCCCGTCTTCCGGTAGCGCGGCCCCGGGTCGCGGCGGCCTCAGCGTTCGTACGGGCGCTGCAACAGGTCTTCCATCGGTCGGACGAGTACCCGACGATGTTCGGGCAGCGCCAGCTGCTCCTCCAGGTAACGCATGCGGTCCTCGACGGTCGGCGGGCGCACCTGCACGTTGTAGAGAAGGCGGTCGATCCAGTGCATGCCGTCCGACAGGTCCGGATCGAGGACCAGCGCCGACTGGTACGCCTTGAGCGCGTCCTCGTGCCGGCCCATCGTGTCGAGCAGGATGCCCCGGTTGGCAATGCCGGCGGCGAACTCGGGCTCGATGGCGAGCGCGGCGTCGAAGGCGGCGAGCGCGGCGTCGTGCCGCCGGAGCCGTTGCAGGCTGCGCGCGACGCCTTCCGCCGCGTAGACGTTCTGCTCGTCCAACGCGAGCGCGTCGCGGTATTTCTCCAGCGCCTCCTCGTACCGCCCGTCGAGAAACGCGCGATTGCCTTCGCGATAGGCAATGCGGCCGGGATACTGGCCGGCGACATCGAGGTACTCCGCGAGCATCCAGCCAACGGTCACCACCGCCATCGCGATGGCGATCCACGACAGCACCCGGTACCGGCGCTCAGGCATGCGGCGACAGCAGCCAGAAGTTGAAGAGAAGCGCGAACGGCACCACGACCAGGAACGCGATGAGGCCGGCCCGGCGTTTCTGGCCCGCGATCTCGGCGGTGTCCAGCCGGCGTTTGTGCCGCCGCTCTAGACGACGGACACTGAGGGTCCAGACGAGCCGGGACACCGGTATCCACAGTGCGGCTGCGAGCAGTCCGGTGGTCAGCACGAACCAAACCACGCCGAGCCTCCTGTGAGACGGGGGCGCGTCTCGGGCGCGCCCCCGCCGGAACCCTATGACGTCGCGCGGGCGGTTGCCGGCTGGTCGCCGATGTCCTCCGTGATGGGCTGGACCTCCGTCTTGGGCGGAGTGGAAAGTTCCATCCGGTACGCCAGCATCCACATCATGTAGACGCCGACTGCCCAGAACAGGATCTGCCAGGCCCAGATCGACGGAATGCCGAAGATCCACTCGCTCGGCGTGTTCGGATCCCCGAAGATCCAGTTGCCGATCACGGCGCCCGGACCGATCCCGAAGAAGAACCACGCCAGCGTGATGATCCATGCGACCGGCACGAGGGAGCGTTTCTCTTCCGGCAGCGACGCGTGCTCGCGCAGGAACGTGTGGTACGTCATCCGGTGCCGAGTCTCCGCCTCGTCCTGCGTGAAGTACGACACGATCACGGCGATGCCGAAGTTGAAGAGGATCCCCCAACCGGCGGAGTGGATGGTCAGCGGCCAGCGGCCCCACGCTTCGATCCCGAACCAGTCCCGACCGAGGTTTTCGGTCAGCGTGACGGCGACCAGGCCGGCAATCAGTCCGAACACCACCCCGGCGCGGGTCAGCCACGGCCACCAGCACACCGCGATCAGCGACGGCCACATCTGGAAGCCGTAGGCCACCGCCAGCCCGCCCAGTAGCACGAGGGCGTCGCTCGATACGGTCGCCACCACCAGTGCCGCCAGCACGATGAACGCGACGCCGATCCGGCCGTACGCCTTCTGGGCAGCGTGCCCTGCATCCGGAATCAGGTAGTGCTTGATCAGGTCGCGGGTCAGCATGCCGCCGGCCGTGGACATGTAGGCGGCGCCCGTCGACTGCATGGCGGCCAGCGCGCACACCGACAGCAGGGCCAGCAGCCACGGCGCGGTCCCCTCCAGGAGATTGATGAGCTGCGGCACCAGCATCCCCTGCTTGCCGGCCTCGGTCATCAGATCGCCGGTTGCGAGCCCGGGGCCGATGACGTTGGTCACAGCCTCCGGGGCCGCCGCCAGGAACGCGGCGTCAGCACCCAGGAGATGGCCGCCCATGCCCTGGATGGCGGTGAACGTGAAGAGAATCAGGCCGATCCCGAACGAGGAGGCCCACACCTGCTGCGGGGCGAACGGTTTCGGGTCGCGATTCGAGTACGCCCACATCGTAAAGGCGGGCGCCGCCTGGATGCCCATCAGGGCAAACATGTACGTGAGCACCATGATGCCGGTCCAAGCCCCGCCGACAGCGGACGGGCCTGCCTCCACGAACTGGATCACGCCCGGAATCGCCACGTAATGGCTGTACCCGTCGGGAGTGAGGTTGGTGTCGTGCTCGGCGAGTACCTTGATGCCGTCCACCAGGTTGCCGATGCCGCCGACGTAGGCAAGGGTCACGACGCCGATGATCATGATCCCGCCCGCCAGCAGGATGCATTGGAGGGTGTCGACGTACGCCACCGCGCGCAGCCCGCCCGAGGCCACGTAGATCAGCACCACCAGCGAGAGCAACCACATGCCGACCTCGACGTTGAGCAGCCCGTCGGTCAGGACGTTGAACAGGAAACCGGACGCGCGGAGCTGCACGCCGAGATACGGAATCGAGAACACCAGCGCCACGATGACCACCAGCACGCGGATCGCGTCCGAGCGGAAGTAGGTGGACAGCATCTCCCCGGGCGTCACGAACCCGAAACGCTTGCCGATCATCCACTGGCGCTTCAGGAACAGCACGCCGGTAAACGGGATCGTGATGGCGTAGAACGACGCGTAGGCGTAGGGGAACCCATCCCGGTAGATCAGGCCGGGGTGCCCCATGAAGGTCCAGCCCGAGAACGATGTCGCGGTGGCGGCGAGCACGAAGACCAGGATGGAAATCCGCCGTCCGGCGATGAAGTAATCCGACGCGGTGCGGGACGCTATCGCGCCCTTGATCCCCCAGAAGATGCAGTATCCCCAGTACAGAACGACGAAGATGGCAAGCCAAATCATTTTTGGGCTTGCCAGCGCCTGTGCAATGGAGTCCATGGTCACGCCTCCCAGTGGTGCGATCCCGCGTTCCGGATCAGGATGGACTCTTCCATAACCGGCAGGGCGCCGCAAACCGGCTGAAACCGTCTTCCCGCGGCCGGGCGATTGACGAAACACGGACGGGGGGCAAGGATGGCGGCCAAGGAGACCGCCATGTATTTATCGTCATATGTTCCCTCATGATCCCTCTAGGGTCCATAACAATGCGTATTCACAACAGGTTATCAGGATAGATGATTCCAGCGTATTCCCGCAATGTTCTTTTCATGCTTGCCAAGTCCATGTCAGTGGAGTATATGTATCTGTACATAAATCTCAGTGACGAGGCTATGCAGTGACCCGCAATCTCACCGACCGTTTTGTCCGGAGTGCCGCGCCGGGCTTCTACCGCGATGGCGGCTGCCCGACGCTCAACCTGCGCGTGACGCCGGCCCGCACGCGCCAGTGGGTGCAGCGCCTCGTCGTGCATGGCCGCCCCCGCCAGCTGGGTCTCGGCGGATACCCGCTGATCAGCCTCGCGGAGGCGCGCGGGCGGGCGATGGACAACCGCAAGCTGGCGCGGGCCGGCGGCGACCCGTGCGCACTTCGGAAAGCGAGGCAGGCACCGACATTCGCGGTGGCCGTGGACCGGGTCATCGCGATTCACCGCGCGGCCTGGAAGGATGCGGACAAGAACGAGGGGCAGTGGCGGGCCTCGCTCCGGGACTATGCGATGAAGCGGCTGGGGCGGACGCCGGTGGACCGGATCACGACGGCGGACGTCATGGCGGTGCTGCTCCCGATCTGGGTTCCCAAGCATGAGACGGCGCGGCGAGTACGGCAGCGGATCAGCGCGGTGATGCAGTGGGCGGTGGCAGAGGGCTTCCGCCCGGACAATCCCGCCGGCGACGCGATCGGGGCCGCGCTCCCGAAGCGGAACAAACCGAAGGTGCACCATCGCGCGCTGCCGTTCCGGGAGGTTGGGGCGGCGGTGGCGGCCGTACGAGGGTCGGCGCAGGTGCACTGGGCTACGAAGGCAGCGTTCGAGTTTCTCGTTCTCACGGCCGCGAGATCGGGCGAGGTTCGCGCTGCCGAATGGACCGAGATGGACCTGGAGGCCCGCACTTGGACGGTTCCGAAGGAGCGCATGAAGGCGAAGCGGGAGCACCGCGTGCCACTGTCGGACCAAGCGGTGGCAATCCTGGAGGAGGCGCGCGAGGTCACTGGCGGATCAGGGCTGGTGTTCCCGACGGCCAGGGGCCGGCCGATGCGGGATTTCGTCCTGTCGAAGCTCTTGCGCGATCTGGGGATCAGCGCCGTGCCGCACGGGTTCCGATCGTCGTTCCGCGACTGGGCGGCGGAGTGCTCGGACGCGCCCCGCGACGTCTGCGAGCTGGCGCTCGCGCACGTCAATTCGGATCGGGTGGAGGCCGCCTACCGGCGGTCCGACCTCTTCGAGCGGCGGCGGCTGCTGATGCAGGAATGGGCCGCGTACGTCGCGGCGGACCGGCCCGGCAAATAGACGCCAAAAATCGGCATGCGTCGCCATGAGGTACGATTGAGGGGCCTGAACTGCGCTGAAATAATATTGCGAGAAGGCACCATAACTTACTGTTTGACAAACATTATCACTCGACTTACGGTTTCCGGGGCAATTGCAATCCGGAGGAATGGGAACGTGTCGACCATTGACCGCATGCTGCGTCGCGAAGAGGTCCAGGAGCGCACCGGACTGAGCCGTTCGGCGATCTACCGGCTGATGCGGGAAGAGGACTTTCCGCTGCCGCGCCGGCTGGGGCAACGCGCCGTCCGCTGGCGGGAGAGCGACCTCGAGGCGTGGCTGGCGTCGCGGCCGCTCGCCATGGGCCGGAAGGCGGCCGCCTGAGCGGAACCTGTGCAGGACGGGCCATGCGCGGGCTGCGACGCCGTCCCGCCCGGGCCCGCCATCCCCTGACCCTATCCGTTTGAGCCCGTGCAGCCTCTGACTTCCCCGGCAGGCCTGCAACCCCGCCGGCGCGGCACCGGGCCGGGGCACCCGCCCTGGTAGCCTCCATCGGCGCCATCTCCTCGGCCGCGCAGGGCGCGTCCTATTACGAGCGGGACGGGTACTACGTGAAAGACGATCCCGAGCACCGGGATGCGAGCGCCTGGTTCGGCAAGGGCGCCGAGGCGCTGGGGCTCTCCGGGCCGGTCGATGCGGAGACCTTCCGGGTGGTCCTCGAGGGCAAGGTGCCGGACGGGTCCGGGAAGGAACTCGGCAAGCGCGGCAAGGACGGCGAGATCACCCACCGGCCGGGCCGCGACCTCACGTTCTCGGCGCCGAAGTCCGTCTCGATCGCGGCCCTCGTGGGCGGCGACGAGCGCATCGTCGGGGCCCACGACCGGGCGGTGAAGGCGACGCTCGCCTGGGTCGAGAAACACGCCATCCAGACCCGGATGCAGGATCCCGAGACCGGCCGCATGGTCCGCGCCGGCGGCCAAAAGACGGTCGTCGCGACCTTCCGGCACGACACCTCGCGCAACCTCGACCCGCAGCTCCATACCCACTCGGTGCTCGCCAACATGGTCCAGGGCGAGGACGGCAAGTGGCGGACGATGGCCAACGAGGCGCTCTACGAGCGCCAGAAGCTGATCGGCGCGATCTACCGGAACGAGCTCGCCGCCGGGCTCACGCGGCTCGGATACGGCATCGAGAAGACCCACGCGGACGGCCGCTTCGAGCTCGCTGGGGTCTCGCGCGAGGTGATCGAGGCGTTCTCGACCCGCCGAGCCGAGATCGAGACGGCGATGGAGTCGCGGGGGCTCGGCAAAACGGCGGACAATCCCCGCTATGCCGGGCGCGCGGCGTTGATGACGCGCGCCACCAAGCGGGAAGTCGACCGCGACGAGCTCCGCCAGGTGTGGCATCGGCAGGTTGCCGACCTGGGACTCGACGTCGGCGGGCTCGTCGCCGGTGCGCTTGCCCACCGCATTGTGCAGGCGAGGGAATCGCGGAGCCGGGTACCGGACGCCGTGCCGGGCGTCGCTGTCTCGCCGGAACCAGCCACGGCGGAGCCGGCGGTGAACCCGGTTGTTGACCCGGCGCCGGCGGCAGATGCAGGCGGGCGGCATGACGGGCGGGCGGCAGCGGCTGCAGGCAATGAGCGGGACACGCGGCTGGATCTGCTGACCGCGGCCGAACGACCGGGGCCCGGGCTGGCCGGGGCAGCCGCGTCGGCGGGGCTGGAGGAGGCACTGCAGGACCGCGGCACGGCGAAGCACGCGGTGGCTTGGGCGATGGCGCACCTCTCGGAGCGCGAGGCGGTGTTCGCGCGGGCGGACCTGCTCGCCGCCGCCCTGGCCTATACCCCGGGCAGGCACGCCGTCGAGGCCGTCGAACGCGAGGTGGCGCGACTGGAGACAGCCGGATCGCTGCACGCGGTGATGCTGCCGGGGGCCGCGGACTCGCTCGCGACCGACCGCACGGTCGGTGAGGAACGCGAGACCATCGCCCTGATGCGCGCGGGCGCGGGCCGCGGGCTGGTCGCGATGCGCCGCTGGGCGGTTCGGGATCATCTCCACAAGTCACCGCTCACGGGCGGGCAGAAGGACGCGGTGAAGCTGATCCTGTCGGCGAAGGACCGGGTGGTGGGCGTACAGGGGTATGCCGGGTCCGGGAAGACCACCATGCTCGACCGGGCGCGCATGCTCGCGGAGCGGAAGGGCTGGCGGATGATGGGCCTCGCGCCCTCCGCCTCGGCGGTGCAGACGCTCGCTGCCGAGGCCAACATCGAGTCGCAGACCCTGCAGGGTTTCCTCGCCCGGAACGCCGGCGTCGCCGCGGGGCGCTTCACGAAGCGCGGCGCGCGCGAGATGCGGGCCGCCTACGCGAAGACGATTTTGGTCGTCGACGAGGGTTCGCTGGCGTCGACCGTGCAGGCGCGCGATCTGCTCCGGATCGCGGCCGAGCTTCGCATTCCCCGCGTGGTGCTGGTGGGCGACGCGAAGCAACTTGACGCGGTCGATGCGGGCAAGCCGTTCGCGCAGCTCCAGGCCGCCGGCATGCAGACGGCGGTGATGGACGAGATCATGCGCCAGCGCGACCCGGCCCTGAGGGAAGCGGTCGAGGCGAGCATCAAGGGCGACATCGGTCGCGCCTTCGGGAAGCTCGGCGGCAACGTAACGGCCGTACCGCGGGACGGGATCGCGGCGACCGTGGCCGGGCGCTGGCTGGCGCTGACGCCCGAGGCGCGGGAGGCAACCGGGGTCATGGCGCCGAGCCACGAGCTGCGCCTCGGCATCAATGGCCATATCCGCGACCAGCTCGCACGCGAGGGCCGCCTGCACGGGCCGGCCATGGACGGCGAGAAGCTGGTCTCGAAGGGCTACACCCAGGCCGAGAAGGCGCTCGCCGGCAACTACGCGAAGGGCGACGTGGTGGCGTTCTACCGTGACTACAGGCGGCTCGGCGTCGCGAAAGGGGACGAACGGCGTGTGGTCGGGCGTGATAGCAAGCGCGGCGCCGTGCTGCTCGACGACGGCAGGGGCGGGACCGTCGCCTGGAGGCCCGCCCAGATCGGCGGCGCGCGGGGCGGCACCGAGGTGTACCGCTCGGAGGGGATCGAGCTCCGCGCCGGTGACCGCATCCGCTGGACGCGGAACGACGACGGCCTCGGCGTGGTCAACAGCCGCACCGCCGAGGTGCTGAGCATCGCCAACGGCCGGGTCGCGTTCCGTCTGGAGGATGGGCGGCGGCTCGACCTGCGCCCCGGCGACCCACAACTCCGGCATCTCGACCACGCCTGGGCGTCCACGGTGCACGCTTTTCAGGGGCGGACCGTCGACAGTGTGATCGCCGCGATCGAGGCCAGGCACCCGCATCTCACTACGCAGAAGAGCTTCTACGTGGAGATCAGCCGCGCGCGCGACCGGGCCGAGCTGGTCACCGACGATGCGGCCGAGCTCCGAGCGCAGCTCCAGGCGGTCACCGGCGAGCGCATCGCCGCCCTCGAAGGCATCGGGGAAATGCCCCGGGAGGCGTCCGGCCGGGCGGCGGAAGCCGGCCGTTCACGCGGGACA
>JAJDZX010000023.1 GCA_022824395.1 Alphaproteobacteria bacterium | reverse complement strand
CGGATGAACGCCGCCCACCGGCCCCGCTACCTGCTCTCCGGGCTGCTCGAATGCGGCGCGTGCGGCGGCCCTTACTCGATGCGCGGCCAGGGCCGCTATGGCTGCTCCAACCACGTCATGACGGCATCGTGCTCCAACAGCCGGAGCATCCGCCGCGTCGAGATTGAGGAGCGGGTCATGGCGGGGCTGAAGGACAAGCTGATGGAACCCGAGGCCGCCGCAGAGGCCATGAAGGCGTATGCGGAGGAGACCAACCGGCTCAACCGCGAACGCCGCGCGTCGGGCGAGACGGACCGGAAGGAGCTGGCCGGGATCGGGAAGAAGATCACGTCTTCCGCGGCGATTTCGAGTGCTACGAAATTCACGTGAAAGATGAGCGTATCGACGTGACGATGGACGCGACACGGACCACGGAGAGCTGGCGCGCCCATACCGGGCACCAGTTCTTCGGCAGGGAGAAGGAACATCTTCGGCGTCTGGCTTGATCCGGTGCCGTAGGGCTGGGTCAAGGCAAGGATCGCGCTTGACGGCGAGGGGGAAGTGCTTGAAAGATCGTGCTATCACGATCACAACCGGGGCAATGTCAACATGATGGAGGTTCGCGACCATTGGTACTGGGCGCGCACGGACCTCAGCCCCTACGCCTTCGCCGTCGCCGATACGATGGCCGACGAGAGGTGCGGCTAAGTCACGACCTTCAACTTCTATCATGCCCGTGACGGCAGGACGGTAGCCGACGACCGCGACCGGCTGGACGGCTACCGCGCCTTGCCCAGGCTGCAAGTCGACTTCGGCAAGCCGATGAGCGACAACCTGATGTATGTCTACGGCAGCCCCGAGTACGAAGACGAGGTGAGCTATGTCCTGATGCTGAGGAAGGAACGGAACGTCACCGCGCCGGACCTGCTCGGCAAGGCCATCCACGACCGCTACCTGCTGAGCCTGGTCAATCTGTTCATCGGCGAGAGCAGCGCCTGCTACCGGATGATCGGCGAGGCGAGGCTCGACGTGTACCGCAACGGCGACCTTGCCGAAGCCCACGACAGCGACAAGGCGATCTGGGAACTCATGTATTTCGTTGACCCGATCGGCGCGAAATGAGCCGACGGAGCGTTGAACGGAACGTCGGTGCCACCTTTCCGGCCCGCCGGCTTGATGATGAAGGGAGTGTCCGATGACCTTTAAACGCTTGCTGGCTGGCCTGCTGGCGATGATTGTGCTTGCGACGGGAACGACATGGCTGTTTCGGGACCATATCGTCGAAGCCGTCTTCGCGAACTTCGTGCGAAACAATCTCGGTGTTGACTTGCGGGACACCCTTCCGGACGGGCTGCACGTACTTTTCAGCGGCACCGGCTCGCCCATGCCCGACCCGACCCGGACCAGCACCTGCAACGGCGTGATCGCCGGCACCCGCGTCTTCGCCGTCGACATCGGCGCGGGCGGCGTGCGCAACCTGATCCTCGGCCGGTTCCCGGTCGGCGAGATCGAAAGGGTCTACGTGACCCACCTGCACTCCGACCGCATAGAGGGGCTTGGCGAAACGATGATCCAGGCGTGGACCAATGGCCGGCGCACAAGTCCGCTTCCCGTTTCCGGTCCCGAAGGTGTGGAAGCGACGGCCGAAGGCTTCAACATGGCCTTCAGCCCCGACCGCGACTACCGCTTGGCCAACCCGTCGGCGTCGATCGAAGCGAGCGGCTACGGCCTCGACGCCACGACCATTGCTCTGGACGGCGAAAGTTCCGTGGTCCTGGACGAGGGCGATCTGAAGGTCACGGCGTTCAGAGTGAGCCACCAGCCCGCCGAACCCGCCTTCGGCTATCGGTTCGACTACAAGGACCGCTCCGTCGTCTTCAGTGGTGACACGGCCTATGATCCCAACCTGGTCCGCGTATCGGCCGGCGCCGACCTGCTTGTCCACGAGGCTCTTTCGGCAAGGATGATGGCCGTCCTCGAGCGCGTGGCGATGGAAAGCGGCGAGCCCGACATGGGAGACGTCGCGGGGGACGTGCTGAGCTACCACACCACGCCCGAGGATGCCGCACGGGCGGCGCAGGAGGCCGGCGTTCGAGAGCTGATGTTGAACCACCTCATCCCGCCGGTGCCCAGCAGGCTTCTCCACGGCCTCTTTCTCGGAGATGCGCCGCGGAGATTCGATGGAAGGATCAGGCTCGCGGAAGACGGAATGGTCGTCAGCCTGCCGGCCGGAAGCGATGAGGTCGTGCACTTGGAATGAGGATTGCTTGACTCCGCAAGAACCGAAGGGAGGTTTGGCAAGGGCAGTCGCCTGCTGGGCCCGCTGAAGCCTGGACTTTCTGACTGGCTGACAGCGATGCAGCGGTGGCCGCCGTGCGGCAGGATACGGCGTGAAAGCCGTATATGCGTGCGTTGCCCCAGGTCTCAGCGGCCACCTTTCGCTCGCGGGTTCCGGGGGAGTTCTGAAGGCCGCGCGGGCATTGCCATCCACTTTGGGCGTGCAGTTCGTTTCGGAAAGAAGGGCGACAGCGCGTCTATCCTCCTCACCGTCATAAGCGTCATCAAATCGAGGCCGGAGAACTACGCGCTGCCCCTCCAGATGGAGGCTGACAAATCCGTCTTCGTGCCGATCGGCGCGGCGTGGCGGGTCATCGACAACCCGGTGATCGATGTTGTCTCCGCCTTCACTGTAGTGGGAGTTGACGTGGCCCGGAGCCGTCGTGCTGTCATGTCGAGAAAATCGCGTCATGGCCTTTGCTCCGAATTCGGTGCGAAGCGGTTTCCCACGCAGCGTGTGTTCGCGCGTGGGGAACCCTTGGCCGCTCTGGCGCTGGCGTTGGGCAACATGATGGGGTCAAACTCACTCCGGTATCCGCATGACGCCGATCAGGACCATCTCGGGGACCGTGCATCGAGCGGGCGGCCGCGAGGCCTGCGGAGGCGACCTCGACGATCATCGGGTTGCAAATCGCTGCCCCGCGCTACCGGCGCAGACTGGCTTCGAGGCCCATCCTGCACGCGGATGGACGATATCGCTCTCTTTGCGGGCCGCCGTCAGACCGAGGGAGAGCTCCCCGGGCGAATCCGTGGCCGGCCGGGCGCTGTCGCGGGCTCCGGGATCACCCGCCGGCGTGCGCTGTAGTCGCGGGGTGCTCGTGGTCACGCGCCGGCCTGAACTGTTGGCCCGAGCTATTAGTATTTCCTATCGTACTGATCATAAATCGGTATTTGCATTATGGGTTGCCGGGTTCCATCCTCGTTCCCGTTGGAGACGCCGCGGCGCGGCCGCGGCCACCAGCGAGAGGAGCAAGTCCATGAACGCTGTGATTCGCAAAGACGTCCATGCGCGCTGCTCGGCGCGCCGGAAGGTCCGGACCGGGGTCGGTCCGGGGAACGCGGGGAGGGGTCCGTGGAACGGGCTGGCCGCCCTGCTGGGGGTGGTGGTCCTCGGCGCCTGTCTCTTCGCCACCGGCGAGGCGCACGCCTATACGAGCTACCGGTTCTCCGAGGGGGACAAATGGCAAATCAAGCAGAGCCTGCCGAGCTTCCCGCACGAGGCGCGGCGTTTTGCCAGGGGCTATGCCGCGGTGAAGTACAAGCTCTGCACGTCGGACGGCACGGCGACGGGATACATCTCCTCCTGGTGGTACAATCCCCCGGCCGGCACGGACTATATCGGGAATTGCAGCGGGGACCACATTCTCGACAGCTTCAGCAGGTTCGACAAGCAGATCAATCTCGCGTGGTACACGGTGGAAGACACCGTCAAGGAAGGGGATGAGTATTTCTGGATCAACCTCACGAATCCCAGGGTCAAGAACTGGGGCTCGACCACGTGGCAGTCGCACAGCGGCAGCCATCACATTCCCAGCAGTATCACGATCCAGGTGGTCATCGTGGACGACGACTGACTGAGCCGGGGGCTGTACAGGCGCCAGGTCTGGAACCGGGGGGCCGTATCGCGGCGGCGGTGCGGCCTCTCCGGCGTCCGGTCGGCGGCGCGGGGTCATTCGGCCCGGAGCCCGGCTACGGGGCCGGGCCTGCACGGCGATCCCGACACCATCGCGGCCGGGTGAGCCGCGAGGATCGGAACGGCATCGAGGCATTGCATGATGTGTTCCGGCCGGGGGCTGGAGGGCGCCAGCCATCGCGCGATCGTTTCCGGCGTGAGCCGGGTCGGCGACCCGCGCGGACTGGCCGCGGCCCGCGGCGGATGGGGAGGAGTTGTTCGATGCGAGGACGCGGTCTTCCCCGGCCCCCGCCGCCATGCCGGATCACAGGTGACCACAGGTGACCACAGGTACCGCAGCGTGAATTCACTCTGGATGCGGGAGCGCCGTCCTTGCGATTGCGGCGCGTTTGGAGCAAGCTAACGGGTTGTTGACGGAGCCGGAGCGTTGCATCGACCGCCTCTCATTGGGCCTGCCGTAGGGAAGAGGCCTTGCCGCTGGGGCATTCGGGCGATGCTCTCGCGGGTCCCGGCCCGGGGGCGGCGACCTTCAGGAGCCGGGCGCGGATCGTGTCGGCGCCGGCGCCGGCGGCCTGGCGGTGCCTTGCAGCCACTGAGGTGCGTGACGCGAGCGGCGCCGGTCTGGGCGGCGGTGCTCGTCACGGGCATGGCGTATGCGGACGAGCTGCCCGCGCCGGATGCCGATGGAATGCTGCGCCTGACGCTGGCGGACGCGGTCGGTCTCGCGCTGGAGCGCAACCGCGGTTTTCTGGACCGTCGCCTGGATCGGGAGGTCCAGAAGCTATCGCTGGAGGTGACGGAGGAACGCTGGTCGCCGCGGTTCAGCGTGCGGCCGTACGTAAGCCGTGACCGTCCGCAGCGGCGGGCGGGGGTCAGTGCGGAGACGCGGGTCCGGGTCCCGACCGGCGGCGAGGTGGCGCTGCGCTGGGAGGAGTCGCACTCGGATGCGTTCGCGGATTCCCGGACGCGGAGCCTGGTCCTTTCGCAGCCGTTGCTGAAGGGTGCCTGGCCGGCGGTCGAGGGCGCTCCGGTGCACCGGGCGCGGATCGAGGAGAAGATCGGCATCCTGGCGGTGCGCCGGGCGGCGGCGGATCTGCTCGTATCGACGGTGGGGGCGTACCGGGCGCTGGTCGGCGCGGTGCGACAGGTCGAGATCGCCGAGGCGGCGCTGCAGCGTGCGCGGGATCAGCTGGCAGCGACCCGGGCGCTGATCCGGGCGGGCCGGGTGGCGCGGCGCGAGGCGGTGCGTGCCGAGGTGGCGGTGGCCAACCGCGAGTTGTCGCTGACGCGTGCGCTGAACGGCCTCGATACGGCCGGTCTGTCGCTGGCCGGTCTGCTGGCGTTCGAGGGCACCGTCCGGATCCGGCCGCTGGGGACGCTGGCGGTGGAGCGCCGCGCGGTCGCCTACGAGGCGGCGTTCGGGGAGGCGCTGCGCCGGCGCACGGAGTTCCGCCAGGCGGAGCTGCGGGTCGAGATGGCACGGATCGCGCTGCTGGTGGCCCGCAACGGCCTGCTGCCCGATGCGGCGCTGGAATTCGAGGTGCGACGCGTCGACGCGGGGCCGACGGACACGCAGGTGCGGCTCGGGGCGACGATCCCGCTGAACGACCGGGGCCCGGAGCTGGCGCTGGTGCAGGCGCGGACGGAGCTGCGCAAGGCGGAGCGGGGGCTGGCGGAACTCCGGACCTCGATCGGCATCGCGGTGCGGCAGGCGGTAAACGATGCGACGGTGGGGCTGCGGCTGACCGAGCTGGCCGGTGAGGCGCGCGACCTGGCCGAAGCGAACCTCGCGATCGAGCAGCGGAAGTTCAGCGAGGGGCTGGCGTCGAGCTTCGAGGTGGCGGCGTCGGAGGACGAGCTGGTGCGGGCCGAGCAGGCCGAGGTCGATGCAATCGTCGCCTATCTCGATGCGCTGACGCGGCTCGACCGGGTGTCGGGGCGGACGCTGGAACGCTGGGGCATCCGGCTGGAGGTTGTCGGGGAATGACCGCGGGGGGCGATATCCACCGGGCGCTGCTGGAGGGCGTGTCGGACGGCGTCCTGGCGGTGGGGCTCGACGGGGAGGTGCGCCTCGCCAATCCGGCCCTCTGCCGGATGTTCGGTCTCGATCCCGGCGAGATTGTCGGGCGGAGCTTCGGCGAGGCGTTCGTGGTGCTGGAGGGGCTTGACGAGTTCACCGACGCGGTGCTCGACGCGGTGGCGGAGCGTAGCAGCGGGCGGCGGCAGATCGTCAGCGTGGCGCTGGGCGACGACCCGCGTTCACTGTCGGTGTCGACCTCGTACCTGACGGCTGAGCGGGCGGGCGGAGCCGAACCGGTGGCGGTCATCGCGGTCATCGCGGACGTCACCGAGGTGAGGGAGCTGCGCGAGACCGAGGTGCGCCAGGCAAGGGTCATCGAGACGCAGCTCGATGAGCTTCGGGAGGCCTATCGTGATCTTGAGACGCGCAACGAGGCGATCCTGGCGATGCGGAAGCGGGTCCGGCTGGCGCGCGGCGTCGCGGTCCTGTTCGTGGCCGGGCTGTTCCTCGCCGTCGGCGGCTGGTACGTGCGGCCGCTGGATCTGTTCAGTGCCACCGTGGCGCCGGATGCCGGCGCGGTGGCGGTCGATGCGGGAACGCTGTCCACGATGACGGTCGAGCCGCAGCTGCTGCGCTCGACGCTGGCGCTGCGGGGCCTGCTGGCGCCGGGTCGCGTGGAGGAGGTGGTGAGCCCGATCGAGAGCCACGTGGTCGAGGTGCACGCCGGGCACGGGCAGCGGGTGGCCGCGGGTGATGTTCTGGTCGCGTTCGATACCCGGCAGCTCGCCGAGGAGCACCGGCGTGCCGAGATCGAGTACATCAAGGTGCGCGAGCGGCTCGCGGTGCTGGAGGACTGGCCGAACAGCGCCGAGATGACCCATGCCAGTCACGCGCTGCGCCGGGCGAGAGGCGCGCTTGAGGATGCGGAGCGCCAGCTGGCGCGTGTCGATTTCCTGCTGGAGCAGGGCATCGTGTCCGCCTCGGAGTTCGAGGCGGCGCAGCGCAGCCACGGTGACCGGCAGCTGGATCTCGAGGCGGCCGAGCGGGAACTCGCGGCGGTGGCGGCGAAGGGCGGCGCT
Source organism: Alphaproteobacteria bacterium (assembly GCA_022824395.1). GTDB lineage: Bacteria > Pseudomonadota > Alphaproteobacteria > TMED109 > TMED109 > VXPW01. Next base: position 10,900 of record JAJDZX010000023.1, on the reverse strand, counting down.
GAGGGGCGCCGGCTGGCGCGGCTGGAAGTGGAGAATGCGCGGGGCCAGCTGCGCGCGGCGGAGGCGAAGCTCGACCAGGCCACGGTCCGGGCGCCGATTGCGGGGATCGTGGCGGTTGCAGGGGGAGACACGCCCCTCGCGCGGGGGCGTTCGGTCGTGCAGGGCGAGCTGTTGCTGAGCATCGCCGATCTGGAAGGCCTCGCGGTCGTGACCGATGTTGGCGAGGTGGATGTGCGGAAGATCGAGACCGGGCAGAGGGCGCGGATTTCCGGACCCGGGTTTCCGGAGCTGGAGATTGGGGGGACCGTCGCCCGGGTTTCGTCGCGTGCCGCCGAGGGTGGTGGGCGGGGGGGGCCGAAATTCGAGGTGGCCGTGGACCTGGACCGGCTTGATGCGGCCGCGTGGGACCTGGTGCGGGTGGGGATGTCGGCGCATGTCGAGATCGTCGTGCACGAGCGACCGGAGGCCCTGCTCGTCCCGATCGGCGCGGTGGAACGGCTGGGGGGCGCAGCGTGGGTTCGCGTCGTCGACCCGGACACCGGGGCGGTCGAGCAGCGCGCGGTCGAGCTCGGCATCACTACGCTGGACTCGGTCGAGGTGGAGACGGGGCTTGCCGCGGGCGACGAGATCGTCCTGCCGGCGGGCGGCGGAGTGGCCTTCGGCGCACCCGGGCCGGCGGCCGGCGCGTCGCCGTTCGGCGTCGTGGCGCCATGACGGCGCCGCGGGGGGCGCTGCGCCTGATCGACGTGCGGAAGTCGTACCGGGTCGGCCCGGTGACGACGGAAGTGCTGCGCGGCGTCGACCTGGAGATCGGGGCGGGCGACCTGGTTTCGATCATGGGCCCGTCGGGCAGCGGCAAGACGACCCTGATGAACATCGTCGGCCTGCTCGACCGCCCGAGCACGGGCCGCCACGTCCTCGACGGGCGCGACGTCTCGGGTCTGGGCGACGATGCGCTGTCGCGCCTGCGCAACGCGCATGTGGGCTTCGTGTTCCAGGCGTTTCACCTGCTGCCGCGGCTCACGGCGGCGGAGAATGTCTGCGTGCCGCTGGTGTACCGGGGGACCGGGCGCCGGGAGGCGCTTGGCCGGGCCCGGGCGATCCTGGAACGGGTCGGCATGGGGGAGCGCGTGGCGCACCGGCCGGACCAGCTGTCCGGCGGGCAGAAGCAGCGGGTGGCGATCGCCCGGGCGTTGGTCGGGATGCCGGCGCTGCTGCTGGCCGACGAACCGACGGGTGCGCTCGACACCGACACCGCCGACGAGACCATGGGCCTCCTGCTGGAGCTGAACGCCGAGCAGGGGGTGACGGTGCTGATCATCACGCACGACCCGGTGGTGGCCCGGCGCTGCACGCGGCGGATGCGAATCGAGGGCGGGCAACTCCACGAGGAAGATCCTCGCCCTCCTGGCAGCGCCGGCAGCACGGCGCCGCGTCGGGCGTGACGCCGGCCGATGCCGGGCATCCTGCCGATCCTCGGCGCCAACGCGCGCCAGGCGGTCGACAGCCTCGCTCGGGCGCGGCTGCGCACCGCGCTCGGGCTGGTCGGGATCATGATCGGCATCTCCTCGGTGATCGCGATGGTCTCGCTGGGCGAGATTGCCAAGGAGCAGGCGCGCCGGCAATTCGAGGCCCTCGGCACCGATGTCCTGCTGGTCCGCACGGTGGCCGCTTCGGCAGCGCCGCAGGGGATCAGCCTCGCCGACGCGATCGGACTCGTGGAAGCCGTCCCCGCAGTCGCCGAAGCGGCACCCAGGATCCTGGGGCACGGCGAGTTCCGCCACGCCGGCCGGAAGGTCGGACAAGGACGAGTCCAAGGCGTCACGGCCGCATTCGCGAGCATCAACAGGATGTCCCTGCAGGCGGGCCGGTTCGTCTCGCTGCTCGACGCCGACCGGCATTTCTGCGTGGTCGGCGCCACGGTCGCGGATGCGATGCGCCAGGGCGGGTCGGGGCGGATCGTGGGCGAGACCCTGGAGATCGGCGACATCCTCTTCACCGTCGTGGGCGTCCTCGACCCGAGGCCGGAGAGCTACGCGCTGCCCGTCCAGGTGGAGGCTGACGAGTCCGTCTTCGTGCCGATCGGCGCGGCCGGGCGGATCGCCGACAACCCGGCGATCGAACTCGCCGTCGCCCGGTCGAGCGCCGGCGTCGACTACCGCGCCGCGGTGGCCGACATCAGGTCGTGGTTCCGGAGGCGCGCGCCCGACCTCCAGCTGGACATCATCACCGCCAAGGAGCTGATCGCCCAGATGGAGGCGCAGATGCAAACCTTTGCCCTGCTGCTGGGATCAGTCGGCAGCATCTCGCTGGTCGTCGGCGGCATCGGCATCATGAACATCATGCTGGTCTCGGTCGCCGAACGGCGTCGCGAGATCGCCATCCGGCGGGCGCTGGGTGCGCGCCGCCGCGATATCCAGAGCCAATTCCTGATCGAATCGGTGATCCTGACCCTGGCCGGCGGCCTGCTCGGTATCCTGCTCGGCCTCGCGGCGACCTGGGCGATCTGCCGCTTCACCGGCTGGGAGTTCCTGATCTCCGGGATGTCAGTGGCAAGCGGGCTCGGCACCGCCGCCGCCGCCGGCCTATTCTTCGGCTTCCAGCCCGCCCGCCAGGCCGCCCGGCTCGACCCCATCGCCGGCCTCCAGGCCGAATGATCCGTCACCGGGTGTGAGCGTCGCGGGCGTAAGCGCGTCGAAGATACCCGTAAAGCTCCCCTGCGAGCCGTCAGCTTCGGCGAAGTGAACATCCGTCGAGCCGACCACCCGGCGGGGGTGGCCGTTGACGTCGGGTACGCTTGAGAACTGACCGCGCCACGTCCCGGCGGTGCGTGTGATCGTGCGGTCCGGGTGTGTGACCGTGACCGCGGTGTCCTCGAATTCGCCAAGCGCACCGAAGGATGCGGCGAAATGTACTTCGTAATCGGCCGGCGACGCGGCAGGGTCGGGTCCCTGCCAAGGCACGACCGGGAAGAGGTGACGACCGGGTGCGGTCTCGATCGGCCCGAGACAGCCCATGCAGCCGGTGAGGCGGTTGCGGTCGAAGTCCGCGGTCAAGGAGATGGGCCCTGCGAACTCTGTGTACTCGGAAGATTCGGCCAACTCGCCCCAAGCATGACCATACTGGTACGTATACAGGCCGCCAGCACTACCGACGTAGTTGGCCGCGCCGGTCAGGGGGAGATCGGGCGGCCTGGCGGGGTCAAGTTCCGGGCCATCGACAAACACACCGCGGATGGCGGAATCGACAGCCTCGTAGGGCGCGCCGGGTGGGTAGACAAGCCACCAACCGGCCGCGAGGTAGTCTGACGGGTCGGCATCGTTCCAGGAGGCGAGCGCGTACAGGAGAATCTTGCCGTCGTAATGGTTTTCCGCGAGCAACCATTCGCGGCTGGAATGGTTGGGTTGCGATGGCGGGGGGAGATAAAGCCCCCACGACTGGTCGCGGTGTCGGCGGGTATCGAGGGTGCGGGTATCGCCGTCGTGGTAGCGCACGTCGATACTGAGGACACTGTCGACGAAAGTCGTCTGCGTGCGGAACGGCTGGGCAGTCGGCGTAAGCGTGGGGATCGGGATCGCGACTGGATCAGGATCAGGATCGGGACGGCTGCTGGAGCAGCCGGTCGTCAACGCGAGCAAGAGGAGCGCCGTCGGCACCAGGATTCTCATGAACCTGCAGTGATCTGTTGCAACGGGTGTTGTTAAGTTGTTTACCACACGCAACGTCTTTGGATGACTGCGCAGATATTCGCTTGCCTGCGGGGACCGGCACATCATCCCGCACGGCTGGTGGGCACGCCATGGTCTCATTGCGCAAGAACTCCAGCGGACTTCGTTCGATCAGCCGCGCGCGGCATTCACGGAACTGGACGTTGCCCTTCCTTATTCCGGCACAAGCTCGCAAGAGTCCCAGATGTGAACCACGTGGGCCACTCGGTCCGGGGTGCCCTTTTCTGCCGGCGAAACGCAACTTTCCAGCAGGTTCTCAACATCCTGCCTCCGGGTCGATAAATCCAAGGAGGCAGGATGTTCTACTTGGGTTTTGGAAGCCGATGTTCCTGTCCAGAGGCCGCAGCACGTGGGGGTTCGTGACTGATCACTTGAACAGGTTGAAGTAGTAGCGGACGTTGACGTTGAACCTTTTCTCCCATTCGTTGTTCGAATTGGCGCCAAAATCACCACCGGGCCCAACGAAGAAGTTCCCGTCCGAGAAGCCAAAGTCGGTGTACACGTACACGCCACCCCAGAACCACGAGGCGCCGACCGTCCACAAGGAGCCGTCGTTGAAGTCGTCGCTTTCCCTCAGGATTGAACTCCATTCCACGTAGGGGGTAACGCTGCCAAGCCAAGCCAGGTCGGAAGTATCGACTCCCTCATACCGAAGGGATACCGCAGGGATCCAACCCTCGGTAGCGACGAGCGCGGGCCATTCGTATGCACCCATGGGGATGAGACCGGCTCCCCAGGGGGTGTCGTCGGTGATGTCGTAATTGTAGTAAGACAGCTGAGAGACAACCTTTACGTCGCCAAGGGAGGCTGTCCCGTGCACGGATGCCGCGAAGTGAGTGGCACCACTGTCGTCAACGTTTGTTCCTTCCAGTTGCCCGTATTGGATTGACCCACCCACATCTCCCACACCCTCTATCGGATAGACGGCGCGCAGATTGATCTGTCCGTTTTCAGTAAAGCCGCATCTGTCGTGGCCTTGGTTACAAGTCCCGTTTGCCTTCCCCCAGATCACCGGATCGTAGCTGTATCGTGCGCTGTCCAAGCTCTCGCCGTCCCAGTGCCCCTCGTCTTGGAAGAAATAGGCGAGGTCGATGTTGAAGCCGCCAAGAGAAGTTCCCCATCTGACTCCAAGATCCATGTCATCGATGAGCCCGACGTAGAAGTGCTGGTCGAAGTACCAGCTCGACGACACTCCGTAGTCGCCGGGACCGAAGGGGACACGCACGATACCGGCCCGCACCGTGCCAAAGTCGTCCGACTGATATCCCAGCCATGCCGTGTGCATCATGCTGTATCCGTCGTACCAACGGTACTCCACCCTGCCGATGAGGTTGTTGTGGCTGAGGTCGGCGTTGAGACGGAACATCTCTAGATCCACATCCCCAAGGTTTTCGCCCCGACGGTTGTCGTAGTCGCCGTACACCCAATTGATTCCAAGCGCACCGCCGATGCTGACCGGACCATTCTCAGCATTCGCGTCATTCGCAGGTATCAGGAGGAGGGCGAGGCCTAGCGCAATAGTCCGGCTGAGTGATGTTGCGTATCGCATTGGATTCTGCATGTCGTTAATCGCCTCCGGGCCACGAATTGAGGGGCGTGACCGCCAAGGATATTGGCGCGGATCTTGCGCCGGTGGAAATGGGTGATATGCGTGGTCCAGGTTGAATGGAGATTCAGAACCTCAACGAAGACCGAAGTATCGCCCCATGCAGGCGAAGTGTATCTGGACTCAGCTGACTTTTGAACGCTTTGGCTGCAGCCGTGCGGTCTTCGGGGCGTACGCGGGGGTAAGTCGTCGCCCGCTGTAAGGCTTGCGACTTCCACGGGGCCGCGGCATCGTGATCGGAAGCGCGAGCGGACCAGCGAGCCATGTGTCGATGAAGGAAGCCGTGTCGGCGTCCTCGCACTTGAACCTGCCGGCGTTGCCGATCCGATTCCCGATCCGCACAGGCGGCCCGATGGTGCCCGGCGAGTTCAACGAAGCATAGCTGTCGCCCGGACGGTTCAGCGTGCGAAAGGGATCGGGCCGTGGATAGTCGTGACTCGGTGCTGGTGGATGTTACCGGCGTGGTCGGTGAAGTGACGGAGCGCCAGACCCGGAAGGGCACGCCGTTCGTGTATGCGCTCGTCGAAGACCGACGGGGCCGGGCGATCCGCATCAATTGGTGGGATGCTGCGGAAGCTCCGGAAGCAGGCGTGCGAGTGCATGTGCGCGGACGCCTGGATTCATACAACGGACAGCGTCAGGTGCATGCCGACGCCACGGAGCCGGTGTTCGACGGTCCGCCCGAAGACCCGCTTGTCGCGCGCGTCGGGTACTACCGGGACTGCCTGCGGGCAGAGTCGTTCACTGCGGTCCGGCTGCGGGCGTCCGATCCCGGGCACCTTCTCATTTCCGCGCGCGTGGCCGGTCCCTTCCACGGGGGCTTGGAGCTGCCCCGGGCGCCTGGCCGCGACAGATGGCTTCAGGCTCGCCGTCACACCGGCGACGAGCCGCTGACGGTGGGCTGGCCGCTGGTGCAGGGCGTGGAGCGCGCCGTTGGCGGCGCGGTCGAGCAGTTCTCGCCGCTTCTGGTGGGGAGCGCGCGCCTCGCCGAGAAGGCAGACCGGGTCGATCTTGAGTCTGCGGACGTAGAGCTGAACCCGGTTGCGCTGGAACTGCTGGGCTTCGCTGCGACCGAAGCGGACGCGCTGATCGCTGAACTGCGGAAGAGCATCGACGTCGACGAGACGGTGACATTGCGTGGCCGGATTGCCGCGATCTTCGAGCTTCTTGAGCGCGCCAGGGTCGTGGGTCTCGGTCGTTGTACCCCGGACGCGATGTCGGGGGATAAAGTGGCACCCGGGATCTGGGACCGGGCGGGCATATCCGTCGGTGATGTCGGGGCCGGGGCTTCGCGCACGGCGATCGCGGAGCTGACACGCCTTCTGCTTCGTCCCTCGAGCCTGCGGGAGGGCCCACTTGCCGCCGTCCTCGGTCGGCTACCGGTGCCCGGCCGCTCGCCGATTATCCCTCTCCCTACGGTGCTGCCGTCGACCGCTCGCCAGGACGAGGCCGTTTCGTGCGCCTGCCAGGACCTCCTGACCGTCGTAACCGGGCCGCCGGGCACCGGCAAGTCGTACGTCCTCGGCAACGTGGCGGTGGCCGCGCTGTACCGCGGAGACACGGTCCTGCTGGCTTCGAAGAACAACCGGGCGGTCGATGTGGTGGTCGACCAGCTGCGTCGCGGCACGTCGAGCCTGGTCGTGCGCACCGGCAACGCGGACCGGCGTGCGAAGGCTGCGACCCGGCTGCAGGAGGAGCTTCGCGCGGAACGCCGGCTGGGGGACCTGCGCCAGCCGCAGCGTGATTGGGAGGCCTTGCAGGCCGAGCTTCGCGAGGTCGTCCAGCCCTTGGCCGAGCGGGGCCGTCTGGAACGTGCGATCGCAGAGATCCGTCAGCAGATCGGTCGTGTCGCCGCGCGTTGGGCGGAGACGCCGGGCTGCTTGCCCGTCGAGGAGGTGCTGCATCTTGATGCCGCCTGGGAGACCGAGGGGCTGGTCGCGGAGGCGACCGAGCTGCTGGCGCAGTTCCGCGTGCGCCCGGGCTGGTTCTGGCGCCGTCGCCGGCACAGTCGGCGTGTGGCGCGGGCACGGGCGTTGCTGCATCGCATAGCCAGCGTCACCGGTGTCCCGTCCGGCGTCGTGGATGCGTGCCTGGCGGACGTAGCCTCCGATCCGGTCGCGTCGGACCGGCCGGAGCAGCGCTGGCGTGCTCTGTCGCAGGATCTCGTTCTTCGGGCGCAGGCGGCGCGCACCGCTGGCCAACTCCCGCAGTTGGAGCGCGAATTGGGAGAGCTGCCCCGGAAATTCGAGGTTGATGATGCGCTCGCGCACCTGGCGCCCCGCCGGACGGACGTCGGCAAGGCGCTGATCGAGGCCATTTGGGCGAAACTGTGGCGCCTCCAGCCGGACGCGCGCGAGGCCGGCCGCCAGTGGGCAGACCTCCTGCAGAAGAAGGGCATGACGGGGGCGATCTCCTGGGCCCGCCGCATTGTTCGCGATGCGCTGCCGGCCGTGCCGCTATGGGCGGTAACCAACCTGTCCGTGGGCCTGAGCCTGCCGCTGTCGCGGGGGATGTTCGATCTCGTGGTGATCGACGAGGCCGCGCAATGCGACGTCGCCTCGGCCTTGCCGTTGCTCTATCGCGCGAAACGCGCACTGATCGTGGGCGATCCGCACCAGTTGCCGCATGTGACCAACCTGGGCGTGGTGCGCGAGCGCCGGATTGCCGAGCGCTGGGGGCTGGTTGGCGAGGATGCCGGGCGTTGGGACTACAACGTCCAGAGCCTGTTCGGCGTCGCGGCGGCGGCCGTGCCAGAAGCCCCCGTCGTCCTGGATCTCCACTTCCGTTCCCATCCGGCCGTTTCGGCGTTCGTCGCGGATGCCGTCTACGGCGGCGGGCTGGAGCTGTGCTGGTCGGGCCGGCCGCTGTCCGGTGGGCCGGCGATCCAGTGGCTCGACGTCCGCGGTGAAGCGATGCCGGGCCGTTCCGGCCGCAGCCTGCAGAACGCCGAGGAAGCCCGCCGTGTGGTCGAGGAGGTCCGTCGGACCGTGGAGGCGCTGGGCAGCGGGAAGAGGGTTGGCGTGGTGGCGCCATTCCGGGCGCAGGTGCTCGCCGTGCAGCGGCTCCTTGAGCGCGAACTGGGCGCATCCGTGGCCGACGCGATCACCGTGGGCACGGCCCACACTTTCCAGGGTGGCGAGTGTGACAAGGCTCCCGCCATCCGGGCGGTCGAACAGGCCAGCACTTCCACAATCCGGTTTGCCGCAACCCCGGCAACGGCAAGGAGTTCAAGCCATCGCGGCGATTGAGCGAGACGACCGGCCAACGATCCGTGAACGCGTTCCGCGTCGCCTTCCAGTCGGTACAGGTAACAAAATGGCAAGCGCGAAGCAAACGCGTGGGGAAACGTTTCACACCTCGCGCACCGTGACGAGGCAGGTACTTCTACGGGGCGCACCGCGACCGATGATCGCCGCGACGGAGCAATCTCGCCTGCACATGTTCCCTGTCCGCATTCAGGGGCCGACTTAAGTGGCGACGCTCAAGGCGCTTGGCCTGTTGTCAAAGCCGCTGCGATATCACCGCTGCGATGTCATGGGATCGGTCGCTTCACACATTGCGCAGCGATTCGCGTGCGGCTGTCGGCGCGGTCATGCAATCGTCGTCGGGCTTGCGACTTCCGCGAGGCCGCTGCATCGTGATCGGAACGAGAGCGGAACAGAGAGCCATGCTTCAATGAAGGAAGCCGCGTTGTCACCCCTGCGCGCGAACTGTCGGCGCTGCCGGTCCGGGTCCCTGTCCTCAAGGTCGGCATGATGACGCCGGGCGAGTTTATCGACAAGTGGCGGGCGTCAGAGCTGAAGGAGCGCTCGGCGTCGCAGTCGCACTTCATCGACCTGTGTCGTCTACTCGGTGAGCCAACGCCGACGGACGCTGATCCGGCGGGCGAGTGGTATTGCTTCGAGCGCGGCGCACGGAAGGATACTGGTGGTGACGGCTGGGCCGACGTGTGGAAGCGCGGCTGCTTCGCATGGGAGTACAAGGGCCGCCGCGCCGATCTCGACGCGGCGTTCAATCAGCTGCGGCAGTACGCGCTCGCCCTGGAGAACCCGCCGCTGCTGATCGTCTCGGACATGGCGCGGTTCCGCATCCGCACCAACTGGACGAACAGCGTGAGCGAGACGCACGAGTTCACGCTCGACGATCTCGCGGACGGCGCGACCCGCGACAGGCTCAAGTGGGCGATGTCGGACCCGGAGCGGCTGCGGCCGGGCGAGACGCGGCAGGCTGTCACGGAACGCGCGGCGGCGACCTTCGCAGAGCTTGCGCAGGGCTTGCGAGATCGTGGGCACGACCCGCAGACAGTGGCGCACTTCGTCAACCGTCTCGTGTTCTGCATGTTCGCCGAGGATGTGGGGCTGTTGCCCGACGAGATGTTCACACGGATGCTGACCCATGCCCGGCGCCATCCCGACAAGTTCGCGGACTACGCCTCGCGGCTGTTTGGAGCGATGGCCACCGGCGGCGACATCGACTTTCAGGCGGTGGCCTGGTTCAACGGCGGACTGTTCGACGACGACACGGCGTTGCCGCTCGACCGGGAGGGAATAGAGACCGCGCTCAAGGCGGCGGCGCTCGACTGGTCGGAGATCGACCCCTCCATCCTCGGCACATTGTTCGAACGCGGCCTCGATCCGAACAAGCGCTCGCAGCTCGGTGCGCACTACACTGACCGCGACAAGATCATGCGCATCATCGATCCTGTGATTGTGCGTCCGCTTCTGGCCGAATGGGAGACGGCAAGAGCCGGTATCGCGGGCATGATCGAACGCGCCGACGCGGCGGGCACGCGTGCGGTGCAGACACGGCTTCGGCGGCAGGCTGACCGGGCGCTGCGTGCCTTCCTCGAACGGCTGCGGAGTTTCACCGTGCTCGATCCCGCCTGCGGCTCGGGGAACTTCCTCTACCTCGCGCTGCACGCCCTCAAGGACATCGAGCATCGGGTCCAGCTTGAAGCGGAGACGCTGGGCCTTGTGCGCGTGTTCCCGGAGATTGGCCCGGCGAGCGTGAGGGGCATTGAGATCAACGCCTACGCGGCTGAGCTTGCCCGTGTTTCGGTCTGGATCGGTGAAATCCAGTGGATGCGGCGCAACGGGTTCGGCGCATCGACCGACCCGATCCTGAAGCCACTGGAAACCATTGAGTGCCGGGACGCGATCCTCGCGCCCGACGGGAGCGAGCCGGAATGGCCGACCGCCGATGTCATCATTGGCAACCCGCCGTTTCTTGGCGGAAAGCTGCTCATCGGCGGGCTGGGCGACGGTTACGTCTCGCGGCTGTTCGCGGCGTGGAAGGGTCGTGTACCTCACGAGGCCGATCTCGTCTGCTACTGGTTCGTGAAGGCGGGCGAGCAAGTCGAAGCCGGCAACGCGCAGCGGGTCGGTTTGGTGGCTACCAACTCGATACGCGGTGGTGCCAACCGGCGGGCCTTGTATGAAGAACGAAGCCCGCAGGGCAAGAAGTTATCAACAGTAGCTGGGGGCGCGGCTTCTGTGGAAAACTCGCCTCTGAAGTGCCGATGTTCTGCTCGTAAAATTTCTTGCAATTCCGCGCCCCTGCGCCGTCG
>JAJDZX010000010.1 GCA_022824395.1 Alphaproteobacteria bacterium | reverse complement strand
GGACTTTGAGAGGAGCCTGGAAAGCTCTCTCGCTTGGGTACAACTGGCAGCCTGCCGGTTCCTGATGCGCCGGGTGGCACGCGGCGCAACTGACTGAAAAACATAACCGTAACTAAAACAATGATTTATGATTCAGCCTCTCAGGCAATGTCGGTCGCTTTTGCGGGCTACAGGCACATATCCACTGACGAACCTGCCGGTCGTTGAACGGTCCGCGCCGGAAGTGCTCCGACATCTACACTGACCTTCGATGCTGAGGCATTACATGTTGAGTAGTCCCACAAATCCGATTGATCCCTGGACCGGAGACGATAACCGATGACCGACATCAAGCTGTTCGACTTGGGGGACGGTTCCGCTTCCGAGATTCCTGGGAGTGCAATGGCGCTCGAAAAATCTCTCCAAACCGTGATCGAACAGAATCTTGAGGCGGTGCTTGGCATACGTTTCTTGGAAAGCGAGTATTCGACTGGACGAAAACACCGAGGACGCATCGACACGCTCGGTATCGACGAAAACGCAAGCCCCGCGATCATTGAATACAAGCGCGCGACCAACGAGAACGTCATCAACCAAGGCCTCTACTACATGGACTGGCTGCTCGATCACAGAGCAGAATTTGAACTGCTGGTGCTGAAGAAATTGGGCGAGGAGGCTGCCGCGGCCATCGACTGGTCGGCACCGCGCCTGCTCTGCGTCGCAGGCGGTTTTACGCGTTACGATGAGCATGCCGTGCAGCAGATGGACCGGAATATTGAACTCATCCGCTACCGACGTTTCGGCGAGCGTTTGTTGATGTTCGAGTTGGTCAATTCCGCCTCGACCGAGGCGGAAACTCCTGCCGGGAGCAACGGTGTCATGCCCACGACCAATCAGAAGACGATTACGGACGTTCTTGGCGGGCTCGAAGGCTCACTTCAAGACCTCTACCAAGCGCTGCGCGCGTATGTTGCGGCACTTGGTGACGATGTTCAAGAAAAGGCCCTCAAGTACTACGTGGCCTTCAAGCGGCTTCGAAATTTTGCCTGCGTCGAAGTCCATCCGAACAAGGCAACAGTGTGCGTCTACCTAAAGGTGGATCCCGATACGACGACCTTAGAACCCGGATTCAGCCGGGATGTACGCAATATAGGCCACTACGGTACTGGAGACTTGGAAGTCACCATCCGCACACAAGCAGACCTAGAAAAGGCGAAGCCTCTTCTGCAAAGGAGTTACGAGGACAACTGAAGCGCAGTACATCACCGTGCTCGTGAGAATCGGATCGTCAACACCCCGGCAACACGTCCACGAAGGCTTCATTCCGCAGAAGCGCGAATGGAAGCGATTGCTCAGCGATTGTGCATAGCCCGCTTCGGTCGCCAGCGCCGGGCGTGATGCTATAGGGCGGTGTCCGGCGCCCGTTCGGACGGATATGGGGGTTGCATCCTGCTGCCGGGGCCCTGCGACCCGGCCATGATCCTTCGGCGTGGGTCTTCCGGCGCGAACGTCCCGTTTCGGTCACCGCGGCACCGCGATCAACACCTCGCCCTCGTCCGTCAGCACCGCCTTGTCCGCGTGCCCGTTGCGGCTGTTGGCGCTGTCACGGCCAGACGGACCGCCCTTCTCGTAACGTAGGTGCTCAGTCGGCTCCGCGCCCGGCGCCCGTTCCGGCATCGCATTATTCAGCTGCCGGAACAAACCGTCATCACCCAACAGTTCCTCCGGCTGCTCGTAGTTGGCCAGAAGCTCATCCAGAAGCTCGCGTCGCAGTGTCGTCATCGTCGGTCCTCCTCCGCAAGGGTTTGGACTCACCGAGCTCACTTACACAACAAGTAGGACAGTGTCACCGAGTTGGAGGCCGTAGCGTGTGAGCCGGCTTCCCGACCATCATTCTTGGTAACCGCTCACCTGTGCCGCCTCAGTCCCGCTGTAGCGCGGCGGCCCTCCGAGCGTGCCGCCCCCGTCGACCACGAGGGTCTGGCCGGTGATGTAGCGCGCCCACCCCGACGCCAGAAAGACCACCGCGCGGCCGATGTCCCAGCCAGTGCCCTCGATGCCGAGGAGCGAGTACTTCCGGCGCAGTTCGCGCGCCTCATCCGACATTCCGTCCGCGTACACCATCGGCGTGTAGACCACGCCCGGAGCGATGCAGTTGACGCGAATCCCGTCGCTGGCGTGGTCGATCGCCATCGCACGGGTAAGGCCGATGACAGCGGCCTTCGACGTGGAGTAGGCGGACATGCCGCGCGGTCGCAACGCAGCGATCGAGGAGATGTTCACGACCGCTCCGCCGTCGCCGCTCTCAATCATCGCCGGGATGGCGTGCTTGGCGTTGAGGAACATCGCCTCAACATTGACCCGCATCACCCGTTCCCATTGGCTCTGGGTCTCCTCGGTTACCGCGCTGAGGCTCGCGATACCGATGTTGTTGTCGAGAACATCCAGCCGTCCGAATTGACCGACTGCAGCCTTCACCATGGCCGCGCACTGATCCTCGTCGGTCAAGTCGGCTTCGTGGGCAACCGCCACGCCGCCCTCCGACTCGATCATGCGGACCGTGCCCTCGGCGAGCTCACGCGACCGGTCCACCACGAACACCTTTGCGCCCGCGCGCGCAAGAAGGATGGCCGCCGCCCGACCATTGCCGATGCCGTCGCCTGCCGCACCGCCGCCCGCGACGATGGCGACCTTTCCTTCCAGTCCGAGATCTGCCTGAAGACTGTCGTTCACCGTAAATCCCCCTGCCCTAAAGATGCTGGATGTTAGTTCCACGTCTATCCGTGTTGGACTCCATGCGGAAGGCCCTGCCCGCCAAACCCCTCTCTACCTTACCGATGGTTCGCACCTCCCAAATGTGATCGGCGCGGGTCATGACCGCCCAATGCGGTAGGGCGACGCACGCTACCGGTCGCCCACTGGCCCAAACCCAGGTCGACCGGACCATCGCCGCCCGGATGGCTCACCGAACCGAACGAACGATCCGCGCGAAGCAGCGGGGGCAATCTGCCTTGCGTCAGAGGCTGCCCGTGGTGTGACCCACCCAAGTCACTGCGTCTCCGCCGTCCCCGGTGGAACTTCCGAAAGCTGGCGAGATTACGGCGTTGCTACCGGAAGGCGCGCGAGGCGTTCGGTCAAGAGAGCGAAGAAGCCATCGGCATCCACGCGTTCCAGAACTCGGGCATTGGGGGCACCACTTCGTCCGTGCACGTCGCACACCGTCCGCCCCTGGCAGTGCTCACCGGCCAGTTCGATCGCGACCCGCATCTCCCGCCCTTCGAACAGCTCAGGCTTCAAGAGATGGGCGATCACGCACGGATCATGGAGCGGCGGGCCATGGCGATACTTGGTCGTGGTTTGCGCGCCGTAGTACACGAGCATGCCGCAGACGGCCGCCGCGGGCGCCGTCTCCAAGGACCGGATCGCCTCGATGCGCGCAGGCGTCGCGATCGCCTGACGGGTGACGTCCAGCCCCACCATCGTGAGCGGCACGCCCGCCTCGAAGACCACATGAGCCGCGTGCGGATCCGCATAGATGTTGAACTCGGCCGCCGGGGTGACGTTGCCAAGCCCGATCGCGCCACCCATCGCCACGATCTCGGCCACGTTGTCGAGGATCGACGGGTTCTTGATGATCGCGAGCGCGACATTCGTCAGCGGCCCGAGGGTGGCAAGGGTCACAGAACTTGGCGCCTCGGCCAGCGTCTGCACCAGGAATTCCACCGCATGCACCTCTTCAGCCGTGCGGCTTGGCTCCGGCAGATCGGCGCCGTCGATCCCGCTCGGGCCGTGCACGGCTTCGGCGGTCACGGGAGTACGCACCATGGGCCGAGGGCAGCCGGCATACACCGGAAGCTCCGGCCAGCCGGCCAGATCCCGAACTCGGCGCGCGTTGGCCTCTGTCTTTGCCAGGGGCACGTTGCCGGCGACCGCCGTGACGCCGAGCAGGTCGAATTCCTCAGCCGATGCGATGGCCATCAGCAGGGCGATGGCATCGTCCTGTCCGGGATCACAGTCGATGATCAGTGGCCGCGCACCCATGACCGCCCTACCCTGCCCACTCTTCCGGTCAATCATAGGTCTTGCCACGGCCACGGCTCGCCCTGACCAGGCCGGCGGCATCCACCCTTCGCGACCGACAGCCGCCGGCGGTCAAGTGGCGTCGACTGGCAGTCCTCCCCGTCCCAACTACGACCGAAAGATCATTCGTGCCCGCGGGAGGCGCAAACCCGCGGTACGGTGACCATGGAAGAAGCCGTCGCGCCTGCCGGCGCTGGCCCCCGGGGCAGCCCGCCCGCTCGTGCCTCTCGTCCCAAGCCCTGCGCCGGCGGCGCCATGAAGCCGCGCCCGCACCACCTCGGCGTCAGGCCGTCATCAACACGCGCACGTGCTCCGTGACGCTCGTCGCGAGAGCCCCGAGGTCGTAGCCGCCCTCAAGCGTTGCGGCCAGCCGGCCGCCGCACACCTCGTCGGCAACCTCGCAGAGCCGCTCCGTCACCCACGCGAAGTCCTCGTCCACCAGCCGCAGCGTTGCCAGCGGGTCTCGCACATGAGCGTCAAAGCCCGCGGACACCAGGATCAGGTCGGGATCGAACGCCCGGAGCTGCGGCAACACGGCCCCTTCCATCCCCGCGCGAAACTCGGTCGAACCCGACCCCGGTTCGAGCGGGACATTGACGATGTTCCCGACGCCCCGCTCGTCAGAGCGGCCCGTCCCGGGATAAAGGGGAAACTCATGGGTCGAGGCGAAGAACAGTGATGGGTCTGATTCGAATCTTGCCTGGGTCCCGTTGCCGTGGTGGACGTCAAAGTCGACCACGGCCACATGCTCCGCCCCGAGCGCCTCCCGCGCATGCAGCGCGCCCACCGCGACATTGTTGAATATGCAGAACCCCATGCTGCGCTCGGGCTCGGCATGGTGCCCCGGCGGCCGCACTGCGCAAAAGGCATTGGTGGCCTCGCCCGCCATCACCGCCGTCACCGCGGCCACCATAGCGCCCGCGGCGCGAAGCGCCGCCTCGCCTGAATCGGGCGACAGCACGGTGTCGGCATCCACCCGCACGAGTCCCGTCTCGGGCACGGCATCGAGCAATGCCTCGACGTAGCGCGCGCTATGGGCTTGCGCGACCTGCTCACGTTCGGCCTCAGGGGCCTCGCGCCGAACGAGATCTGCAAACGCGTCGACGGACAATGCCTCCATCACCGCGTGATAGCGTGCCGGGCGCTCGGGATGGCCGGGACCGGTGTCATGCCTCGCCGAGCTTTCATGGTGAAAAAGCAAGGTGGTCATCGCGGTCTCCTTCTCGCCATCCCATGTATGCCCGTCAAGCGCATTGCCGACAGGTTCGCACAGTCTGTCACAACCTCGGAGCGCCGTGTGGTGTGCAGGTGCCGTGATTGCTCGCAGCCCGGGACACGTGCGGGGACCGGGGGCAGCTGACGGAATCCACTACCGACACAATCGCATCGGAAATCGAACCCGGGCGGCTTCTCCTGCACTACCGTGTGGCAGCTCATGGCTCCGGCCGGAATACCGGCAGTACGTGGCGATATTCCGTTGCGCTGTGGCGCCCGGCCACGGCGGCCTTGCGCCTTGCCATCGCACGATGGTCGCTGCCAAGTTCGGCCCTTCGCAGATCGGAGACCACTCGTGGCACGCTATCGCATCTTTGGCTCGGAACTCTCGCCGTACTCCGTGAAGGTTCGTGCTTATTTCCGCTACAAGGGCATCGCGCACGAGTGGCTGACGCGAACGCCTGACAACGAGGCCGAATTCAAGGCCCATGCCCGGCTGCCGCTCGTGCCGCTGGTCATCACGCCCGAGGGCGAGGGTCTCCAGGATTCGACCCCCGTCATCGAGCGGTTCGAGGCGGAAGTGCCCGAGCCCGCGATCCAGCCCGACGACCCCGTGCTCGCCTTCCTCTCGGCGCTCCTCGAGGAGTACGGCGACGAGTGGGGCAACAAGCACATGTTCCACTATCGCTGGCGCGACGAGGCGGACCAGCTGTCGGCGGCCGATCGGATCGCCCGGTCCATGCTCCCGGGCGCCAGCGACGACGCCGTGGCCGAGCGGGCCCGGGGCGTGCGCGAGCGCATGGTCCCCCGCGTCTGGTTCGTGGGCTCGTCACCGGAGACGGCACCGATCATCGAGCAGTCGCTTGCCCGGATGCTGGAGCTCCTGGAGGCGCACCTCGAGAGCCGAAGGTACCTCTTCGGCGCCCGGCCCGCCTTCGCCGATTTCGGTATTGCCGCGCAGGTCTGGCAGCTCTCCACCGATCCCACCGGGGCCGGATTGATTCCGCCCCAGACGCTCGCGTGGTGCCGGGAGATGCAGGACCCGAAAGCGAACGGAGCGTTCGAGACGTGGTCCGCGCTGGAGCCGACCCTGATGCCGCTCCTGGCTGAGGAGGTCGGAGGCCGCTTTCTCCCGTGGTCCGACGCCAACGCCCGGGCCATTGCCGAGGAAGCCGAGGAGTTCGAGGTGGATCTCGCCGGAGACCGCTGGGTCCAGAAGCCGCAGCGCTATCACGCCCGCTCGCTCCGCGTACTTCGCGAGAGGTACGCCCGCCTCGGTGAGAACGCCGACCTCGCTCAGGTACTGGAGGCGGCCGGCTGCCTTACTTGGCTCCGCTGACGGACCAGCCTCTGAGCAGGAGCCGTGCCCGTGCGAATCCGGCCCCGGCTGGCTTGGCGCCGCGACGCAAAACGATGCCGATGCATCTCGCTAAGAGTTCAGTTACTTTGATACCTCACGTGCTTCTTAACTAGGTGCCTCCATTCTCCTTCGCGCTCGCTGTATTCAAGGAGGAGAAAGCCCTTCGGATCTTTGACCTCATAATTGATCGGGGTCAAAACAATGCTTCCGTGGCTGTTCCCTTCCTTCGTTTCAGTGTGGATTTCGGATATGTAAACCTGCTGATTTCTATGATCTGTTATTCTGAAATTTAGTGAGATCGAGGACGGATCTTGAATACTCAAGTTTATCCAGCAATGCAGAGCTATAATCCCAGGAATCCGGGGGACGTTAATTGTCCCGCTGTACACACCGATAAGAATCTCTTTTCCGTTACTTTCCACTCTCACCCCTTCGCAAAACACTGCAGCGAGAACAGATACATTACACCGGTCCTTTGTGTTCATCGGGATGCCTGTACAATTATTGCGGAATTGTTCCCTGCAACATCTGAATATTCGGATGGAGACCGATAAGTATTTTGTACTCCATTTATATTTGACGACTGCGCCGTAAGGAGATCAATCGACGTCATGTTTCTTGGCACTTTTCCGCGAACTCTAGTGGACTGCGGGTCCAAGGTCTCTCCTGAAATCCCAGCGAGGAGATCACTCACAGTTGCTAACGTCCAGTTTCCTGGCGCACCCAACAATCTATTCAATCTCGCAGCATCACAAGACAATCTCCGAGCGAGACTGGCTTTCGTAAGGCCGCATCGGTCCTGTTGGTCCAGAAACTTCTTGAGAATAAAGTCGTACATATCGTTACGAAAACGTTCACGAAGGTACTCCAGCTTCCCTGCCGGGATGCGCGCGCTGGGATCTTCAATTTCAGACCAAAAGTCTGTTTTCGGAGATGTAGTCACCGATAGTCTCCCCAGTTAACGGCGTGTGATTTGGAAAAAGGGCTTTCCATTTCTCTCGACATTCCGATTTGGCGGCGTCCCAGTTCGGGCCTTCTACATCGCCGAGAGGTAAACGTCCCTCAAAAACGATCGAACGGGGCCGCCAGACCAACGCGACAAACACGTTGGTTTCGGCGAAGTGGCCGATGACACGTAGGCCAGGTTTCGGGTCGCGACTTCGTATATCCCAGAAAGCATCTTTCCTAGGAGCAAGAAGGCCCATGTACGCTGATTTATGAGCGTACGGAGTCAATGAAAGTGCAACGACTTGCCCCCTGACAAATGACTCCAGGTCGGCCCGGAGACGGTAGGCACGCCTTTCCATGGCGTCGGATGGCCATGGTCCGTCCATTAGCTGCCGGACTTCATCCGATACCGCCATGACCCGCCTTACTTCCAAACTGGAATCCAGTGGATCAACGGTGTGAAGCCGACCAGCATTCACCAGGCTGCGTAGTTGATCAGTTATTGACATATAAGTCAATGTCGTTCAGATTCCAGCGATCATTCCGCAGCGGTCCAGGGGAATCCAGCTTCCCCGTTCGTGGCCAGATTGCTCTGCGCTACACAGAAAAGTTCATATGTCGACGCTGGTGTCCCAACGTTTTCGAAGCAGGTCTTGTTACGATATTGATCCAAAGATTCGACTGTGCTCAATGCGGCAACCCCCTGAGGGCCTGGCCGATCGCCTGACGCTGAGCGCCGGAGGCCGCCGCCATCGGTCGCCGCGGCAACCCGCCGGTAACGCCCTGGTGGTCCAGCGCGGCCTTGACCGCGGACGGCAGGTTGTCACCCACCATCGCGTTCCACAGCGCCAGCAGCCGCCCGTGCAGGTCGAGTGCACTTGCATGGTCGCCGGCTGCCACCGCATTCCAGAGTTCCACCGTGGCCGTGGGCGCCGCGGTCAGGATGGCGGCGATGGCCCCGTGCGCGCCCAGCGTGAAGGAGGGGTACATGAGCGCATCGACCGCGCTCATGATGCGCACCCCCTCCGGTGCGGTCGCCAGCAGGTCCGCCAGCAGCTTGAGGTCACCCGCACTCTGCTTGACGCCGACCACGCCGGGGACGTCGGTCATGATCTCCACCAGGAGCTCCGGCGATAGGTAGGTCCAGGGCACGACGTTGTAGATGACCACCGGCGCGGCTACCGCTTCGGTCAGCTCCCGGAAATGCTCCTTCATGTGGGAATCGTCGGGCCGGAACAGGTAGTGCACCGGCGTCACCTGCAACGCCGCCGCGCCTGCAGCAGCGGCCGCAGAGCCGCGCTCGATCGCCTGCTGCGTCGAGTCGACGATGATCCCCGCGATCACCGGGACCTTTCCGTCCGCTTCCTCGACTGCGATTTCCGTGAGGCGGCAGACCTCGTCGGTGGAAAGCGCGTGGCCTTCGCCCGAGCTGCCCCCTACCGCCAGGCCGTGGACGCCGGCGTCCAGCAGGAACCGCGTCTCCGCGCGAAACGCCGCCTCGTCGATTGCGCCCGCCTCGGTGAAGGGCGTCGTCATCGGTGGCGTAATGCCCCGGATTGCCCCCGCGTCGATCTCCGTCATCGCATGACCTCCTTGCCAAATCGCATGCAGTCTGGCCGGCATGCTAGCGAAGACCGAAGGCGGACAGGCGTCAGATCGTTTGGATTACGGCGCGATCGGCTGTCGTGCAAGTCGGCCCCGGGACCGTTCAGCCGAGTTTTCCTGTTTCAGGCGGTCGAATGTTCGTGGCGAGCGCGGTTTGGCATGCTCGTACTTGCTTGCCATCCAACTGCATGGAGATGCGCTCAGCGAACATGTAGTCAGAAATGAGTTGCACATGACGCGGAAACGAACAGGACATCAATCCTGAGACTGAGTTTCGCGTGATTACCATTACATATATGACACAAATGGTTAGACAATCATTATCGACTGAGTTTAGAAACGGGCTACGCAATGACGCCGAAATGAAAGTACATTCGTCCATTCCAGATCATTGGATTCGATATGACCCGCTGGCGATTAGCCGGAACTTCAAGCCGTTAAACCGCCCGTTCGCGCTTCCAACATCCTGAACCGTAATGGCTTCCTGCCGCCGGCGGGACCCCATGTCGTGGATGCATGCTTACATAAGAAGACCTTGACATGATCAAGGCATGGCCTTACTGATTGGATACAGGGCCAGACAACAACTTACATAAGACGCATGTCCTTCCGCATCGACGTGATCCCCAACCAGTACGGCACCCGGGCCGTCCTCCTCCGCCAGACCTGGTGCGAGGGACGGCGGGTGCGCCACCGGACCGTCGGCAACCTCTCGAACCTCGACCCGGCCGTCGTCGACGGGTTCCGCGCCGTGCTCAAGGGCGGGCTCGTGCTCGACGATCCTGCCCAGGCCTTCACGATCCACCGGAGCCTGCCCCACGGTCATGTGGCGGCGGTGCTAGGCACGATGCAGCGGCTCGGCTTCCGGCGCCTCCTCGGGCGCCGGAAGGAGCGGCATCGGGAACTCGCGCTCGCCGCCGTCGCCGCGCGGATCATCCACCCCGCCTCGAAGCTGGCGACCGCCCGGGCCCTGGACCCGGAGACCGCCTCGACCAGCCTCGGGGCCATGCTCAGGCTCGGGCCCGTCACCGGCAACGAGATGCTGGCCATGCTCGACTGGCTGCTGGCGCGCCAGCCCTGGATCGAGCGGAGCCTGGCCAGGCGGCACCTGCAGGACGGGCGCACGCTGATCCTCTATGACGTCTCGTCCAGCTACCTGGAGGGACGGTGTTGCCCGCTGGCGGCCTTCGGCCACAACCGCGACGGGAAGAAGGGCAGGCAGCAGATCACCTACGGGCTCCTCTGCGCCGCCGATGGCTGCCCGGTGGCGGTCGAGGTGTTCGCCGGGAACACGTCCGATCCCGCCACGCTCGCCAGCCAGGTGGACAAGGTCCGCAAGCGCTTCGGCATCGACCGCGTGGCGGTGGTCGGCGACCGGGGGATGCTGACGACGGCCCGCATCCGCGCGGACCTCGAGCCGGCCGGGCTCGACTGGATCTCGGCCCTGCAGACCCGGGACCTCCGCAAGCTGCTGCGCTCCCCGGATCCGGACGCGGACGCGCCGACCCCGCTGAAGCCCGAGGCGCTGGCTCCCGACGCGGTGGCGGAGATCACCGGCCCGGACTTCCCCGGCGAACGGCTGATGGTCTGCCTGAACCCGAGGCTGCGCGAGGAGCGGCGCCGCAAGCGCGAGGACCTGCTGCAGGCCACGGAACGGACGCTCGCCGCCATCGCCGCCGCCGCCGCGCGCCGGAGGCCGGGGCCGGCGAACCGCGACCGGACGATCAAGGCCCTGGGGCGCGACGCCAACCGGCGCAAGGTGGAGAAGCACTTCGACATCACCGTGCACGACGCCGGGATCGACTGGCGGCGCAACCCGGACCGGATCCGGGCGGAGGCCCGGCTCGACGGGATCAACGTCGTGCGCACCAGCCTGGACCCCGCCGCCATGGGCGCGCAGGCCGCGGTGGAGGCGTACAAGAGCCTCGCCGGCGTGGAGCGCGCGTTCCTCACGATGAAGACCTCGCGGCTGCGGGTCCGGCCCGTGCACGTCTACTCGGAGGACCACGTCCGCGCCCACGTGTTCCTGTGCATGCTGGCCTTCCACGTGGAGTGGCACCTGCGCCGGGACCTCGCCCCGATCCTGTTCGAGGACGACGACCGCGAGGCCGCCCGGGCGCAGCGGAGCTCGCCCGTGGAGCCCGCCGAGGTCTCCGACAGCGCCAAGGGCAAGGCCGACACCAGGCGCACCCCGGACGGCCTGCCGGTGCACAGCTTCCCGACCCTGCTCGCCGACCTCGGCACCCTGACGCTGAACCACGCCTCCCTTCCCGGACGCCCCGACAGCCGGTTCCTCCTGGCCTCCGAGCCGACCGGCCTCCAGGCAAGGGCCTTCGAGCTGCTCGATATCGACCCGAACCAGGATGCTTACATAAGCGTGACACCCTGATCCCGGCTACATCCCTTGCCACGCATGGCCTGATCGCCTTCCTGGCCCATGAAGTTCCGATTAGCGACGAACTGGGGGAATCGAAGGAGCCGATGTCACGGAACGCGAATTTGAGGAAGCCCTCGCGGGCGACATCCCTGAAGAACATTTCAGCCGCTCACAACGGCAAGCCCGAGCCGAGATGAACACGTACCGGTGGATAGAGAGAATCTCTCACGATTGACCGGTCAATGAGGAGCTGGTCGTTGAACCGCCTTGCCTGTCTACGCGTAGAGAACCGCGCAGCGAACCTCGATGCTCCAGCGGTCAGGCGCATCCGGCGGGGTCGCAGGGTCCTCGAAGGCACTGTGGAAGCTGAAGGTGCAATGCCGGTCAACACCGTCAGGGTCACCCCTCGCGCCCTCCGACCGGGCCAGCTCGCCGGCCGAATCCCACTGCTTGATGAGCAGCGCCTCGTCACGGGTCATCGCGGACCAGTAGACCCATCGGTGGCGGGCGTCGTGCTTGGCGAAGTAGTTCTCGCCGATCCGATCGCTGTAGTGGATCTCGAAGACGACGAGCTCTTCAGGGTGCACGCTCATACCGTCACAGAGCGCGAGCGGCCGCGTTGCCACTGGTTCGCCGGCGATGTTGCGCCACACGTTGATGAGCGCAAACCGTCCGTCGGTGATCGCCTGCTCGACCGCAGCGGCGTCGAGCAGCGTCTCGCCCTCGGCCAGCACCGTGCGATAGGTGTCGTTCAGAGTGGGTGGCCGGGTCAGGTCGCGCAGCCGCTGGGGCGCACTGGTCAGGGTGTAGTCGCCATGCACCAGGTGCGCCGGCCCCTGGACCTGCTGGCCGCCGGCGATACGCCGCTTGACCGACTTGCCGGTCGCGGAGCGGACGTTGTGGTCGAAGGCCGCCACGGTGACCGCCCCGGTCGCGGCGCGCACGATGTCGGCGCATTCGGGATAGTACACCCGGGTCACCGCGTCGTGATCGAGGAAGTCCAGATCAGGGCTGGCCGTCGGGCGATCCAGGAGCTCGAAGCCGTTTTCGACGAGCGTCGGCTGTTCGGTCTGCGTCACCGCGCGGGCGTCGAGGATCGTCATCTCGCGATCCTCCAGATCCACGCCGAGGAGACCGCTGTCACTGCCGTCCCGGTCGCGGCGGCTAAGCACCTTGCCGTTCCGGTAGAGCGAGGATTCCGCCGACGGCTGCATGTAGCGGAAGGTACCGAGGCGAACCCCTTTCCGGGTTCCCTCCGTGGCCAGTCTGGTCATGCCGGTTGCCTGTTCCCGTGCGAGGTCGTTCCCTGTCCGGCGGCCATTCGACAAGACCGCCAGCGACCAGGGACGGACGCTCTCCACCCGCATACATAGTCCGCCAGCAGCCAAATGACCATCGCTGCCGGCGACGCCCCGGTTACCGCGGTCGATGCCGGGATCCCGTCAGCAGGTAAGCCCGGAAACACCCGTTCTTGTACCACCGACGGCTGGATCTTCGACGACGCGACGGCACCTCCGGGCCGCTGGCCTCGTCGGCCAAACACGTGACGTCCGCTGTCTCGGAGCGTGCGTTTGCGTCGTTGTCGCCAGCGTCATAGAACATCCATCGTTTCCGCCCTGGCGGAAAGTTGGACGTCCGGAGGCAGCTTCATGGGGAGATGGCCCCTCTGGTGGGGGGCGCCGGCACTGGCCTTTGCCCTGCCCTTCCTGATTGTCGCCGTGCGCGGCGCAGACACCGCGATCCTGGACGACGACGCCCACGAGTGGGCACCCTGGGTGCTGCTCGTCACCGGTGCGGTCGGGGTGGGGGCCCCGTTCTTCTGGAAGAAGGACGCGCCCGCGGGGGTCCTCGGTCGCCGCATCCCGTGCTGGATCTGG
Source organism: Alphaproteobacteria bacterium (assembly GCA_022824395.1). Lineage (GTDB taxonomy): Bacteria > Pseudomonadota > Alphaproteobacteria > TMED109 > TMED109 > VXPW01. The sequence continues at coordinate 34,392 of JAJDZX010000010.1, read as the reverse complement.
GCTGCGGCCGCGCTCGCCTACGCCGTGACTCTGCTGGCGCGCGGCGCCCCGGCTCTCGCAACCGGGCCAGTGCCGGCCGGCTGGCAGACCGTGTGGATGGCCCTGATGCTGGCCGTGTGCGCCGCGATCGCGGTCTGCACCCAAGACGAGTCCTACGAGGATGAGGCTGACGGAGCGGACGAGGTCGGCGGCGACCGGGCATGAGACGGCGAGCCGCACCCCAGGGCAGAGGAGTCAGCCCGGCGTCGTGGATGTTTCTGCCGGACTGCCGTAGCCGGCGGGGCCGTACCGGGATCGACGTAGCGAGGCCAGGCCCCCGGTCGTTATCCAGGTTGACGAGAATGGCACCTGGCAAGGACAGGTGTGCCGTTTTCCGGGCCTTCTGCGCGGATGACCACGGGAGCACAGTCCCTGCTGCACCGATTTCTGCCGGACCGGGTCATCCGGCCGAAAGGCGCCGCTCCGGCGCTCAAATCGTCTGGACGAGTTCCACCACCTCGCGGGTGCGCGTCACCTGGCCGCTCCACAGCCGGTCGAATTCCCCGATCATCCGCTTGAGCGCGTCCGAGGCCATCACCCGGTTCACGTCCGGCATGTCCCGGAACTCGTAGAACGCGATATGCACGTTCTCTTCCAGCTCGCTCCAGCCGCGGCTGGCGCCGACAGCATCGAAGGCATCGACCGCCTGCGGCAGGTGCTCGTTCTGGTACCAGGTGTCGAACGCGTCTCGCGCGGCCGGGTCCACCCGGGCGCGGACGATCAGGAAAGCAGCCATTTTTGGGTCCCTGTTGAACGGAGTCGCGGGCAGCATTCGGCCCGTCCGGACCGGATGCTAGCCGGATGTGTTCCAGCAGTACCATACGGTGAGATCAAGACTGGCTGACATCGCCGATTTCGCGTTTCTCGTAGACAGTCTCAACCTTCTGGCCGTTCCACACGTAACAAAGGTGCCGTTCCTGGCGGGCGTTCGAGAGAAGGGGCGGTCGGAACACCGCGACACATTCGCCGCCCGTCCGGCGGATGCTGTCATAGGCAATCCCGTTCGAGCCGGCCGCACGCAGCGTTCTCGCGAGATGCTGTCCAGCGGCGTAGTTATCGTTGTGGTAGACGAGCGGCTGGGCCGCCTTCTGGCCGCGCAGGTCATGCAGATTCCCGTTGAGATCGACCAGGTAGACCCGCATGTCCAGTTCCATGCGCGCCTGCGCCGTAGCACTCAGGAATCGTTCGCGGTGATGTTTGGTCTCGGCAATGGCCGTGTCGAGATTGTTCGCGGCATAGAAGACACCGTAAGTACCGTCCGAGAAGCGGCTGCCGGTCGGGTTCAGGTGGGTGAAGGCTGCCATGATGACGGTGGTCCCGGGCCCGCTAATGCGATCCTCGGGCGGCACGAGCTCGATAGCGCCGGCCTCGTGCCGAAGCCTGGGATTCGTGAGCGCCTCCAGCGCGAAGACCGCCTCGAGATCGTCCGGACCGGCCACCCGCTCGAAGAGCTGTATCGGCGGAAACCGGCTGGGGATGATTCGCCAGCACGGCTCCCATTGGATGCGGGCGACCGGCAGCGTCACGCCCAGCCGCCCCGCTGTGCGTCAAGGTATTGCCGTACGACGAAGAGGTCTGCCACCTGGCCCGAAAGCATGCGGTCAAGGGCCGATCGACCGCCGAACCCTGCCGCCGCGTTCGGGCGCTTCACCCATTCATCGGCCGCCTGTTCGTTGGGAAGCAGAACCTGAAGCGCCTTGTAGATACCCAAAATGTAGGAAATGCGCTCCAGCGTATCCTTAGGCAGAACAGTGTTCGGATGCTTCTTCCACTTGAAGAAGGTCGATCGAGCCGTGAGCCCAAGCAGGGTCATCTGCTCCTCGACCGAGAGGCTCCAGAGCTCAGCGATGCGAAAGAACGTGCGCAACGCCGGGCCGGAGAGGCCCTTCCGGTCAATGGCTGTCGCCGGACGTGCCTGTGCAACCATGGTGAAATCCATACATGTCTTTAATAATGCAATTAGTCTATATCTAGACAATATGCAAGATCGGAATGCAAGATCGGAGTGATCGAACTGAAGGAGGTCTCGTCGGAAGTGCGCGGACGACGGCGCCATGGGGGTGCTGCCTGGTGTTGACGCAGCAAGGCCCTCGCACAACGCCAGTGCCCCGGACGCAAGCGTGTGCCACTGGTCCCACTCCATGCCGTGCGCCCGGAACGCCTCGCTCGCCCCTGCCCAGGGCAATTACACCCCGCTCAGCAGCGCCTCCACCTCGGCACGATGCGGCATGGAGAGCGCCGTTCCCGGCCGCGTGACCGAGAGGCCGGCAGCTGCGCATCCGAAGCGCACCGCCTCGCCTGGCTCCCGGCCTTCGGCAAGCGCCACCGCGAACGCCCCGTTGAACGCGTCCCCGGCCCCCGTGGTTTCCACCACCGGACCCGCCCGGAATGCCGGCACGGGGTGTCCGCCGCCGGGACCGTCGAAGAGCGCCCCTTCTGCGCCCAGCGTGAGCACGGCCGCCTCGGCGCCGCGCTCCCTGAGCGCGCGCGCAGCCGCGCGGGCCTCGTCTTCGCTCCCCACCGGCAAACCGGTCATGGCCGAAGCCTCCACCTCATTGGGCGTCACGTAGTCACAGAGGCCGAGCATGGGCCCCGGCACGGCCGCCGCCGGCGCCGGGTTGAGCACGGTCGTCACCCCCGCCTCCCTTGCGATCGCCAGTCCCCGCATCGCCGCCTCGACCGGCTGCTCGAGCTGGGTGACGAAGACGGCCGCCGAGCGGATCGCGTCCGCAGCCGCATCGACATCGGCCTCCGAGAGCTCGAAGGAAGCGCCCGGGCACACGACGATCGCGTTCTCGCCGCTCGCGGTGTTCACCATCACGGAAGCGGCCCCGGTCGCCGTGCTCTCCGACCGGGCCACCAGCGGCTCCACGCCTGCATCGGCCCAAACCGCGAAGCCCAGGTCCGCGAAGGCGTCGCGACCCACCCTCGAGATGAACCGGACGTCGGCGCCAAGCCGGGCAGCGGCGACCGCCTGGTTGGATCCCTTGCCGCCCGGGCTCAACGCGACACTCTCGCCGATGATCGTCTCGCCCATCTGGGGCAGGCGATCGGTCCGGAACGTGGCGTCGGCAACGAAGATGCCGAGAATCGCGATGTGACCAGCCATGGCGTGGCCCTCAGCGTGGGTCGTCGCGCGCCTGCCAACCGCGGAAGGCGCCGGGCGCACGTGCTCCTGCAGCTGACGGCTCGCCGAGGGCTGGTGCCCTGACCAAGCCAACTGCAGAAACTGGCGCAGAAGATACTCCGGGCAAAGTGCGTCAGGCGCGACCGTTGGCGAGGCCTCGGCCGGTCATGACCTGCCGGCATCGGACATCGTGGCGGCACCAAGGCTTCAGGACGGTTGCACAGGCGAACCGGGGTTACCGGAGGCGTGTATAACGAGCGGCGCACACGATGCGTCTCCCCTTCGCTTCCAGGAGTCCCCAATGCCACTCCAATCCGAACTGCTCGCCGTCTTTGACCTGACCGTCGACAAGCCCATCGTGCTCGACAACACGCCGTCCGGCCGGCGTCTCAACGTCAACGTGACCGGCGGCTCGTTCGAGGGCCCCGACTTCCGGGGCGAGGTGCTCCAGGGCGGCGGCGACTGGTTGGTGCTCCGCGCCGACGGATCGCTCCGACTCGACGTCCGGGCGACCCTTCGCACCCACGACGGGGCGCTGGTCTACATGACCTATTTCGGCGTCCGGCACGGCCCCGAGGACGTGATGCGCCGGCTCAACGCGGGGGAAAACGTCGACCCTTCTGAGTACTACTTCCGGATCGCCCCCTTCTTCGAAACCGGCGCACCCGAGTACGCCTGGCTCAACGGCCTGGTCTGCGTGGGCAAGGGCGACCGCAAGCCAACCGGCCCCACATATGAGGTGTACCGGATCCTGTAGCCATCCGGAGGGCATCCCGCTCCAGATGGCGCCATTGCGACGCGACGTCTCCCGTCGACAGGTTCTCTGCACGTCAGGGCCTGGTTCGGAGTCAGCATGTCCTCGGTGCCAAAGCGGGTGGCGCGCTACTGGCAGTATCGCGGCGGGTCGGAACGACAGCTACCGCTCCTGGTACCTGTAGCGGCATCGAGAGCGGGTACATGCGCTGCTGGCCGCGACGCTGCACCCGACCCACGACCGACTTCCGGTCCGAATCGTCACGAGGAATCTGCTGAGGCGCTGGCGCACCCCCCTCCGCCCGACGACGCGGCCCCAGCGGGACAACGATTTACACGAAGGACGGTCCCCCGGTGATCCTGACAGAGCAAGCCGGCGCCCCGAAAGCGAAGAGCCTGAATTTCGATCCGTTCCTGACGCGCCCTGTATCCGGGCGCCTGCTCTATCGGTCCGCCCTCCCGGCTTCCAGCCCGCGATGCTCCCGAACATGTCGGGACTTCCACGCGAGCATCGGCATGGCCTCGATTCGGACACGGATCTCCGGCGCGATGTCCAGCAGATCGGCGTCGATTTCGCCACGATCGAGCACACCGTCGAGAAACGTCCGCTCGTTGACCGTCAGATCAAACAGGAAGGCGAATCTTTCGCGACAGAGTGCAACGGTCTCCTCGATCCAAGCGTCGACCTCTCCCTTCGCGGCAACACGATCGCGCGGCAGGCAGATTGCGAGCTTCTGGCGAAATTCACGCGGATCGCCCTTGATGGCGTCGATCGACATGGAACGCCAGTCGCGTCGCCCGCTGGCCCCCATGGCCAGCACGGCAGCCTTGATCAGGTCCCAGTCGAGCCCGTCGATGGAAAGGATACGCCGAGCGTCGAAAAGATCGCGGGCAGCATGCCTGACGATGAGCGCCACGAGCTTGCCGGCGACAATCTCGTGGAGGTCGAGGACGAGAATGTCCTTCGCCCGCATGCCGCCGAGAGGAATAGACTCCATGCGCGCCATGCCGAACAATGGCTGGCGCGCCATGTAGTTCACGTCGACCTCCAACGTTGCGTTGCCTCCGAGCGCCGAGGCATAGCGGGCCAGCCACTTGCCGCCGGCATGCTCGTCAGGCCTTCGGCGAATGCCATATCCCTGGGATGTGAGGAGACGGTCGAGCGCAGCGTCGACGTCGGGGCGTTCGGCTTCCATTACGGCCCGATCGAGCGCACCGACATAGTTCAGGTCGACATCGACCGAGAGCCGGTCCAGACCAAGGTGGAAGAGATTGAGCGCCGTCCCGCCCTTGAGGACGAGACGATCCGCCAGAACCCGATCCCGCGCGATCTCCTGCAACAGGTCCAGGAGCCGCAGCACCTTCTCCAGCGTGCCGGCCTGGTGACCGGTCTCGTCGGCGAGACGCTGCAGGGTCTGGGGGGACGGCGCCGCCATCTACAGCCCCTCGAAGCGGCGTTCGAGGACATCGACGGGGAGAATGACGTTCCAGTTCCTGGTCGTCCTTCCCTCGCCCGGTTTGGCGCCAAGGGCATATCGGGGCTGAGCCGGCATGAGCGTGCGAAGATCCTCGAGCGCAGCATCCGGGACGCCCAGCCGCTTCTGCTCGCGCTCCAGCCAGAAACCCAGGGCACCGGCGGCGGTGGCCTTGCCGAGCGCGCGCACGTAGCGGACCAGCGTCAGGGGGTCGACCCGCACCACCAGATCCAGGGAGTTGAAGAGTTCCTCCGCGCCCCCGGCGAGATCGTAGCGGTCGAACAGATCGGCGATCGTCCGCTCGATGGTCGTCACCCTGACCTGTTGCCCCAGCCGGTCGACCGTCATGACGCCATCCGGGGGCGCGAAGCCGCGCGGCGGGCTAACGAACCGGCAGGCGAAACCGGACGCCTCGAACATGCCGGGTTCTCCCTGCGCGATGACCTGCACGTCATGCCCCTCCGTGTAGGCGTAGCCTTGCAGTTCAAGGGCCGAGTGATAGGCGATCGTGCCGCCATGGCGCAGACGGGAGGCAGCCAGGAAGCGGTCGACCGACCACGTCGCGGCTTCGGCATGCTTGGGAACCGAGGCGAAGACACCGCGGGTGATGCGCCGGATGTTGCCGGCCTGAAGATGCTGGGCGAGCATCGCCGTGACGACCTTGTCATCAGGTCGGCGGCCAACGGCCGCAGCATACTCGGACCGCCGGAAGACTGGGTTGGCGCTGAAGAAGGGCGCGGAGAGAAGCCGGGGCATGGTGGTTAGGAAGACTTTCGATCAATTCGACTATAACCATATATGGGCTATAGCTTCAGACGTCAATTGTGAAATCAACCGCATCGACCAAGTTTTCTCCTGCGCGGCTCGATCTGATGCGCTGGACTCAGGCAGTTTCGGCAAGGACGGCATCCCGCTCCGCCAGCGCCGTCAGCGTGATCCCCGAGCCGGCAGCACAGGGATTCAAGCGCGAGTCCATTCAGCCGCTTCCGGCTACGCTTCTTCCATCTCACGATGACGCGCCTGCTTATCCTCCTCGCTTTCATCGCGGCCTTCGGCCTCCCGCCTGCGCCGACCGCCGCCGACCAGCGTTTCGCCCGTCTGACGGAGCCCGGCATCGTCGCTGTCATGCGCCACGCCCTGGCGCCCGGAAGCGGAGATTCTGCATCGTTCACGCTCGACGACTGTGCCACTCAGCGCAATCTCGATGCTCGGGGACGGGAACAGGCGCGAGAGATCGGCAAGGCAATCCGAACCGCGGGCGTGACCGTCGACCGGGTGCTCACCAGCCAATGGTGCCGTTGCCGCGACACTGCGAGGCTCCTCGACCTCGGGCCGGTCGAGGACCTCCCCGCTCTCAACTCGTTCTTCCGGAATCCTGCGCGCGCCGATGGGCAGACCGCCGACTTGCGGCAATTCCTGCTCCACCTCCCGCCGGGAGAGACCGTCATCCTGGTCACCCATTACGTGAATATCAGGGCGCTGACCGGCAGGGGCGTCGCCTCCGGCGAGGTCGTGCTGCTCAAGATTGGAAGCGACCGCACGATCTCTGCGGTCGACGAGATTCTCATTGAGCACATGCGCTGAGACTGCTCCGACCGCGCCAACAAGCTGCACCGGACCGTCGGCAGGTCGTCGGGCCGCTGCCGTCGGTCCCTGGCGCCGAGACCTCCAGAGCGCAGTCCCGACCCTGCTGCGGGAAACATCCGGGCAAGCATCGTGATCGACCAAGCTGTGGTTGCAGGCGCGCAAGTCGCACTGAAATTGTCGACCCGCCGGCGAGCAATCGGCCTGAACGTCAATCTGCGCGCTCACCCTTGATCTGGTGTCTGCAGTCGGACGGCCGCAGCCCCGCGATGGACAGGCCGGGTGTCGGCCAGCGGGGTTGCGGTCATTCGGACGGGACGTCGGCGGGGTGCTTCACGCGCAACGCCTGTCCGATCGCCTGCTGGGTCATGGCGCGTGCCCGACGGAGTTCGTGAAGCGGCATGGCGGCACGGAGCTCGGCTTTTCTGGCCTCCACGCGGCGGCGGCGTTCCGGCGTAAAATCCCTGGTCAGGTCGCGGAAGCGGTTCCGTCCAGTCATCGAATCAGTCCTCCAAGCCAAGGTCGCGCGCTACTTCCTCGAGCGTATAGGTGCGCGACCGGCCTTCCCGTAACTCGATCAGGGCCTGCTCGGCGAGGTACACATCCTCGAGGTCCTCCAGATGCCGGAGGATGGCCTCGCGCGCGTAGAAGGTCTTGGTGCGGCCCGTCGCCTTCGCGAGTTGCTCCAGGCGCTCCTCGATGTCGGCCGGCAGGCGGATTGTCAACATGAGTCGATACTCCGGGCGTAATGTACGTATATCTGGCACGCTCAGCGCAACCTTGCCGCCCGCGCACTGCGGACGGGATCAGGAAAACGGTCGATCGGAAAGCCTCCCCACGCGGACGGGTGGCTACTCCGCAATCGGTCTACAAGAACACCATGGACCGTCTTTTCGGTAGCCTGCCCAAGGCTCGCGGACTGCCGGCCCGAGCGATTCAGAATACGCTTGAACGGGGCGCGAATGGCGGGAACGGGCTGGCCGGCGCGCGAGGGAACGGCCAATAGCCGGCGTTAGGAACGCACGAAGCGCCGCGGTACGTGAGGAGCCATGTTCCTGATCGAAGAGCCGCGTTCCTCGGATATTCGGCGCTTTCGCCGGGATGGCTTCCTCGTCGTCGAACGACTCATCGAGCCCGAGGCTGCCGCCCGCCTGGCCGCGCGCTTCGGGCCGCTCTTCCGCGGCGAATTCGAGACCGGCCTCGACCCCGACGAGTGGAACTGGCGCGAAGGGAGGGACACCGAAGACCTGACCCGCCAGATCTGCAATGCGTGGAAGTCGGACCGCGAAGTGGCGCGCGCGGTCCTCCATCCCCGCGTCGGACTCTGGTGCGCGCGGCTCAGCGGCTGGCCGGGCGCCAGGATCAACCAGGACAACGTGCTGTGGAAGCCGCCGGGCGCCCGACCGCTCGCCTTCCACCAGGACGACAGCTACCAGCAGTGGGTGGTGCCGCCCGAGCTGTGCACGTGCTGGATCGCGCTCGACGCGACCCATGAAGCCGGCGGCACCATCGAGTATGTCGCGGGTTCGCACCGCTGGGACCTCGGCCCGCCGGCCTCCCGGTTTCACGCGCCCGACGACTACGAGCGCGAGATGCGCGAGGCCGCCGCGCGGGCGGGCGTCGTCCCCGACGTGGTGCGGATCGAACTTCCGGCGGGCGGCGGGGTCTTTCACCACGGGAGGACGTTCCACGGCTCGGGCACCAACCGCACCGACGCGCCGCGACGGGCGCTGGTGTCGCACTGCATGTCTTCCGAAGCGCGCTATCACCCGACCAACGTGGGCAACATCTACGGCCGCTACAAGCGCGCCGGCACCACGGAGATGGACGAATCCTTCTTTCCGGTGCTGTGGACCGAGGACGGCTACCGGAGCGCCTTTCTCGACGGCTATCTCGGCGCCGCTCCCGACGCCGGGGGCTGATCCGCGCAGGCGGTCCGCTCCCGCCGGTCCGGGGTGTCGAGCTTCAACACCCCCCGGCGGCAGCGGTGTAGGTGCCCCCTTGGCGGACTATGTGTCCGCGTAGCAGTGGATCTCCGCCTGCCCGCCCGGATGCGTCACCGCGCCGCCAACGGCCGGTCCCACGAGCTGCGAGTACTTCCAGAGCTCGCCGGACGTGTACTCGTGCGTGCGGGGCGTCCAGCCGGCGCGCCGCGACTCCATTTCTTCGTCGCTGAGCGCGACCGACAGCTCGCCGGTCTCCGCATCGATGGTGATCTGGTCGCCGTCCCGGAGGAGGCCGATCGGCCCCCCGACCGCCGCCTCGGGCCCGACGTGGCCGATGCAGAAGCCGCGCGTCGCGCCCGAGAACCGCCCGTCGGTGATCAGGGCGACCTTCTCGCCGAGCCCCTGGCCGTAGATCGCGGACGTCGTGGCCAGCATCTCCCGCATGCCGGGGCCGCCCTTGGGCCCCTCGTAGCGGATGACGACCACGTCGCCGTCGCGGATCCGTTTCTCCTTCACCGCCTTGAAGGCCTCCTCCTCGGTGTCGAACACGCGCGCCGGCCCCTCGTGGCGCAGTCGCTGCATGCCCGCCACCTTCACGATGGCGCCCTCCGGGGCGAGGTTCCCCCGGAGCCCCACCACGCCGCCGGTCGGCGTGATCGGGTTCGACACCGGGCGGATGACGTCCTGGTCCTCGGGGAAGGTGACGTCCGCAAGGTTCTCGGCCACCGTGCGCCCGGTCACCGTCACGCAGTCGCCGTGGATGTAGCCGCCCTCGTAAAGCGCCTTCATCAGCACGGGCAGCCCGCCCGCCTCGTAGAGATCCTTCGCCACGTACTTGCCGCCGGGCTTGAGATCGCCGATGTACGGCGTCGAGCGGAAGAGGTCCGCGACATCGTTAAGGTCGAACTTGATGCCGCACTCGTGCGCGATCGCCGGGAGGTGCAGCCCGGCATTGGTCGAGCCGCCGCTCGCGGCGACGACGCGTGCGGCGTTCTCTAGCGCCTCGCGCGTGATGATGTCGCGCGGGCGGAGGTTGCTTTCGATCAGCTTCATGACGGCCTGGCCCGACGCGAAGGCGTATTCGTCGCGCGACTGGTACGGCGCCGGCGCACTGGCGGAATGCGGCAGCGCGATGCCGAGCGCCTCGGACACGCAGGCCATCGTGTTCGCCGTGAACTGGCCGCCGCAGGAGCCCGCCGACGGGCAGGCGACCCGCTCGATCTCAGCAAGGTCGTCCGCGTTCATGTTGCCGCCCTGGAACTGCCCCACCGCCTCGAAGACGTCCTGGACGGTCACGTCGCGCCCGCGGAACCGCCCCGGCATGATCGATCCGCCGTAGAGGAACACGCTCGGCACGTTGAGGCGCGCCATCGCCATCATCACGCCCGGGAGCGACTTGTCGCACCCGGCGAGGCCCACGAGGCCGTCGTAGGCGTGTCCGCGCACGGTGAGCTCGATCGTGTCCGCGATCGCCTCCCGGCTCGCGAGCGACGCCTTCATGCCCTGGTGCCCCATCGCGATCCCGTCGGTCACCGTGATCGTCGTGAACTCGCGGGGCGTCCCGTCGGCCTGGTCGACCCCGGCCTTGGCCGCCTGGGCCTGCCGGCGGAGCGTGATGTTGCACGGCGCCGCCTCGTTCCAGGTCGTGGCCACCCCGATCAGCGGCTGGTGGATCTGCTTCTCGGTGAGCCCCATCGCGTAGTAGAAGGAGCGGTGCGGGGCGCGCTCCGGGCCCTCGGTCGTGTGCCGGCTGGGAAGTCTGCTCTTGTCGATCGTCATGGCGTGAAGTCCGTGGCTGTGGGGGGCGGCGCGGGCCGGCCGGGGGCAGGATACGAATGTACTAGGCGGCTTCCATCCCGGTCCCGAGCCGCGCGAGCGCGCGCTCGATCCGTTCGGAGCGGACCGTCGCATCGGTCTTCCGGTCGCGCTGCTCCTGCACGACCGCCGGCGGGGCCCGGTCCACGAACGACGGGTTGGCGAGCTTGGCGTCGAAGCGCGCGATGTCCTTCCGCAAGGCATCGAGCTCCTTCCCGAGCCGGACGCGCTCCGCCGCGATGTCGATGGTGCCGGCGAGCGGCATCAGCGCCACCGTGCCGGCCGCCTCCAGCTCGGCGGCCTCGGTGTCCTCGCCCGCGTCGGCCGCGAACGATTCGATCCGGGCGAGGCGCCGCATGGCTTCCTCGTGGACGGCGAGGGCGCGCTCCGCCTCGGGCGTGAGGGTGCGGAACCGGATGCCGACCGCCGCCGCCTGCGGCACGCGGAGCTCGGAGCGCACCGAGCGCACCTCGTTGACGAACGCCATCAGCCATTCGATCTCGCCGCTGGCCTCCGGGTCCGGGGCCGGGGCCTCGCCGGGCCATGACGTGAGCGCGAGCAACTCCCCCGACTCCTGCCGGAGCGACCAGAGTTCCTCCGTGACGAAGGGCATGACCGGGTGGAGCATCCGGAGCACCTCTGCGAACACCGCCGCCGCGCTCGCCTGCGTCTCCGCCTGCGCGGCGGCGTCATCGCCTGCGAGCAGCGGCTTGGCTAACTCCAGGTACCAGTCGCAGTAGGTGTGCCAGAGGAACCGGTAGGCCACCGCGGCCGCCTCGTCGAAGCGGTAGGCCTCGATCGCAGCCCCAACGGCGGCGGCCGCCCCGGCCGCCTCCGCCTCGATCCACCGGTTGAGGCTCAAGCACGGTGCGGGCCGCTCGGCGGGCGCCGCCTGGCCCGCACCCTGCAGCTCCAGGAAGCGCGCGGCGTTCCAGAGCTTGGTGACGAAGTTCCGGTAGCCCTTCACCCGGTCCTCGGCGAGGCGGATGTCGCGGCCCTGGGCGGCCATGGCGACGAGCGTGAACCGCACCGCGTCGGTCCCGTACCGGTCCATCAGCTCGAGGGGGTCGATCACGTTCCCCTCGGACTTCGACATCTTCCGCCCCTTCGCGTCGCGCACGAGGGCGTGGATGTAGACCTCCCGGAACGGCACCTGATCCTGGATGTGGAGCCCCATCATCATCATCCGGGCCACCCAGAAGAAGATGATGTCGAAGCCCGTGACCAGCACGGTCCCCGGGTAATAGCGTCCGACGAGGTCGTCCCTGGCCGGCCAGTCGAGGGTCGAGAACGGCCAGAGGCCGGACGAGAACCAGGTGTCGAGCACGTCCTCGTCCTGGGCGAGCGGCACCGGCTTGCCGAACGCCTCCTCGGCCGCCGCCATCGCCTCTGTCTCCGATTCCGCGACGAACACCGTGCCGTCGGGGCCGTACCACGCCGGGATGCGGTGGCCCCACCAGAGCTGGCGCGAGATGCACCAGGGCTGGATGTTCCGCATCCATTCGAAGTAGGTGTTGGCCCAGTTCGCCGGCACGAAACGGGTCGTCCCCTCCTCGACCGCCCGGATCGCCGGGCCCGCCAGCGTCTTCGCGTCGACGAACCACTGGTCGGTGAGCCACGGCTCGATCACCGTCTGCGAGCGGTCGCCGAAGGGGACCGTGTGCACGATCTCCTCCTCGCGCTCGAGCAGGCCGGCAGCCTCCAGGTCGGCCACCACGCGCTTGCGGGCCTCGAAGCGGTCGAGGCCCCGGTAGGCCGCCGGGACGTTGGCGTTCAGCGTCCCGTCCGCCTCCAGGATGTTGATCGGCGTCTGGTCATGCCGCCGCCCCACCTCGAAGTCGTTGAAGTCGTGGGCCGGCGTGATCTTGACCGCGCCCGTCCCCTTCTCCGGATCGACGTAGGCATCCGCGACGACCGGGATCACCCGGTCGGTGAGGGGCAGCCGGACGTCGCGCCCGACGAAGCCCGCGGTCCTCGGATCCTCCGGGTGCACGGCGACGCTGGTGTCCCCCAGCATGGTCTCCGGGCGGGTGGTCGCCACCGTGACGTGGCCGTCGCCGTCGGCGAACGGATAGCGGATGTACCAGAAGCCGCCCTTGACCTCTCGGGTGTCCACCTCGAGGTCCGAGATCGCGGTGCGGAGCTGGGTATCCCAGTTCACCAGCCGCTTGTCGCGGTAGATCAGCCCGTCCCGGTGCAGGCGGACGAACACCCGCCGGACCGCCGCGGAGAGGCCCTCGTCCAGCGTGAAGCGCTCGCGGGACCAGTCCGCGGACGCCCCGAGGCGGCGGAGCTGCCGGTTGATCGTCCCGCCCGATTCTCGCTTCCACGCCCAGACCCGCTCGACGAACGCCTCGCGGCCGAGCGCCTTCCGGTCCGGGCCGCCCGCATCCGCCAGCTGCCGCTCCACCACCATCTGGGTGGCGATCCCGGCGTGGTCGGATCCCGGCTGCCACAGCACGTCGCGCCCGCGCATCCGCCAGTAGCGGCTGAGGACGTCCTGCAGCGTCATGTTGAGCGCGTGCCCGATGTGGAGGCTCCCCGTGACATTGGGGGGCGGCATCATCACGACGAACGGGTCCTCGGCGGCGGCCGGGTCGCAGGCGAACGCGCCCGCGTCCTCCCAGGCCTGGTAGATGCGTGATTCCACGCTGGCCGGCTCATAGGCCCGGCCGATCCGCTGTTCTGCCATGGTCAGGTCGGTTCGTCGGAACGGGGGCCCTCAGGCCGGGATGCGAGCTCGGCGCGGAGCAGGTCGCGGACCGTCGCGTGGAGATTCTCGCGGAGCCACGCCCGGATCAGCTCGTCCACCCGGCGGCGCACGTACTCATCGAGCGGGTTGTCCACGCGGGCCTCGAGGCCTGCGGACACCGGGCCTTCCGGGCGGGGACCCGCCCGCTCCAGGTCGGCCCGGATCGCCTCCAGCGTCGCCTCGATCCGGTCCTGCGACGGCGCGGCCACGAACGGCTCAGAGGCCCAGTTGCTCGGCCGTCATCCGGCCGGTGGCGTGAAGCAGCCCGTAGGCCGCGACCTGCAGGACGTGCCGCGCCTCGTCGAGGCGGTCCTCGGCGACCAGCAGCTCCTGGTTGGCATTCAGCACGTCGAGGGTCGTGCGGTTGCCGACCTCGGCCTCGCGGCGGACCCCCTCCGAGGCGATGCGGTTCGCCCGCGCCGAGGATTCGAGCGCCGTGATCGTCTCCGAAGCGCTCCGGAAGCGGTGCCACGCGCTCAGCGCCTGCAGCCGGACGCCCCGCATCTCGGCGTCGAGCTCGCGCCGCGTCTGCCCCAGCAGCTCGTCGCTGCTGCGCACCGCGGCGTCGACACGCCCGCCCGACCACAGCGGGACGGTCGCGCCGATCCCGACCGAGAGATCCGTCGACGACTCGAAGAACGTGTTCGGGTTGCGCGCGTAGGTCGCGGTCCCGGTGACGTCGAACGTCGGCAGGATCTCGAGCGCCATCGTGTCCTTGCCCCGGGTCGCCGCGTCCACCCTGGCGCGCCGCATGAGCACCGCGGGGTGCATGTTGACAGCGCTGTCCTCGACCTCGATCTCGCTCGCCGGAACCGGCGGGAGCTCGTTCGGGTAGGCCGAGTTCTCCGCGAACTCGGAACCCGTCGCGAGGCGGTACTCCCGGAGCGCCTGGTCCAGGTCCTGCTCACGGTTCAGCCGGTCGGCCCGGCGGTCGGCCAGTCGCGCCTCGGCCTGGGCGACGTCCGTCGGCGTCACGTCGCCGACCTCGAAGCGTTCCTGCGTCGCCTTGAGATCGCTCTGCACCAACTCCTCGCCCTTGACGGCGAGCTCCAGCCGGGCCCGGGCCCGGAACACGTTCAGGTAGGCGATCACCGCGTCGTGCAGGACCCGCTGCTCGACCACCTGCAGCTGGTAGCGCGAGGCATCGAGCAGCGACTGCTCCACGCCGACGCGCCCCCGGACCCGGCCGAAGTCAAAAACCCGCTTGGAGAGCGACAGCCGCGCCGACGTGAACAGGGGCTTGGCCTCGCTCTGGCTGGACCCGCCGCTGGTCTTCGCCGTCCGTTCGGTCATGGAGGCGCCGAAGTTCCCGGTCGCGGTCAGGCTGTTCCCCAGCCCCACCTCGTCCACGCTGGCCTCCGCGATGCGCACCTGCGCGCGGGCGGTCTGGATGGCCGGATGCCAGGCGTGCGCGTCGGCAATCGCCGCCTGCAGGGTCTCCGCGGCGGCGCCGGGCGCGGCCAGCAGGCCCCAGGCCATCGCCAGCGGGAGCAGCCGGCGCACGGTGGCGCGCCCGGGGAGGCCCGGTTCAGGGCTCGAGCAGGTCAGTCGCATTGGGCACCCGGCATGCCGGCCTCGATCCACTCGACGGCCAGCACTCCTTCTGGGGGGTTCACGCAGCGGGCAGCGTACCGCTTGATGTCCACCAGTTCGACACGCCCCTCCTCGTCGTTCCAGCGGGTGACGCCGATCGCCGACGCCTGGATGGCCTGGTGCCCCTTGCCGAGCGCCATCTCCACGGGCCCCGAGGGCGTGTCCCATTCCAGGTACTCGAAGGCGTCGATCACCTCCTCGTTGGTCGGGAAGCGTCCGAGCTCCGCCGCCGCCTGCTCGAACGCCGCCTTGACGCCCAGGATCGCCATGGCCGCCTTGTGGGAGGGCTGCGTGGTGAGCTTGCCGTAGCGCTCCTTGAACCCCGCCCGGAACCAGTCCGCAAGCTCGGTGTCCGGCGAGAAGTCGCCGTGCGGGCCCCGGGCGCCCACGATCACGCCGTCCGGGACGTTGCGTCCCAGCATCGGCAGCACGTGATCGGCGGCGACCATCACGACGTGGCGGTTCATGAAGAGGCCGCGCTGGGCGCCCTGCAGCACGAAGGCCTCCAGGTCCGCCCCCCAGAGCGAGGTGTGGATCACTTCCGGGGCGCGGACGGTGAGCGCCGAGATCTCGGTGCTGTACTGCCCGGCGAACAGCTTGGGGAACTGCTCGGTCACCGATTCCACGCCGGGGTACAGGACACCCATGGCGCTCGAGAAGTCGGCCCAGGCGTCGAGGCCCCAGGCGTAGTTCTGGTTGATCCCGGCGATCGTCGCGATCTCCGGGTCGATGTCGTAGAGGTAACGGACCGCGGAAATGTTGTCCATGGCCGCGTGCGGGCCGGTGCGGAAGACGTAGCGGTAGTCCGCCTCCTCGAAGACGCGGGGCGTGCCGCAGTCGACCAGGATCGTGAGCTGGCGGAGTTCCTCCGCCACCGGCGGGATCGCGAGGCAGTCGCCGGAGGAGATGTAGCCCATGACCAGGTCGACGTTCCGGCGCTCGACCATGTTCCGGAACTCGGTGACCTGCTTGGTGGGTCCCCCGGACTCGTCGACGACGAAGAACTCGACCTGGGCACCCGCGATGCCCGGCGCGTCGTACGGCGCCGGGACCTCGCCCGCGTTGATGGCCTCGACCATGAACTCGAAGCCCTCGAAGTTGGGGATGCCGAAGCTTCCCGCCGCCGGCCCGGACAGGAAGGCCACGTAGCCAATGGTGAGAGTGCGGTCCTCGCCGGATTCCTGGGCGTGCAGGGCCGCCGGCGCCAGGCCCAGCACGACGGTGCAGGCCAGGGCACGCGGGATGCGCCAAAGAGCTGATCTCATGAAGTACGGTCTCCCGGGGCTGGCGCGCGCTCGCTGTTCGCGCTCCCCGCACAGGGTACCCGAAGTCGCGGCCGACTTCTTGCGCCCGCGCCCGCAGAGCGCGGGTAACGGCAAAGCGTCGGCACAAGGATTCTGGATGTCGACGCGCCGGTGCCCGCGGGTGGCGCCTGGAAGGGGATCGCGCGCGGGCGCGCCGCTAATCCTCTTCCGGTCTCCGGGCGTCCGTGCCGACGGCCTCGCCGAGCTTCGTCAGGGCCTCGCGGAGCGGAGCGTGGCGGACGTCCGCGGTCCGCGCGGCCGCCTGCCGCTGCACGCCGTCCGTGGGCGGCGTCCCGGCCCGGCCCGCCGGTTCCCGCCGGTCCCGGCCCTGCACCGGCCCCTGCCTGATCGCGATCCGCTTCACCACCTGCAGGCCGTACGTCATGGCGATCCGCTCCATCACCATGGCGCTCCGGTGCTGGAACTCGGTGGCGAACGCGGGTTCGACGCGGACGGTCAGGACACCGCGCGCGAGGCTCACGGGCGCCGTCCGGCGGGCCAGCTGCGGCCCGATGATCTCGTGCCAGTGGCGGATCAGCGCCGATTCGCGGAACCCGCGCTTCCGCAGCAGCGGGCGGACGGCCTCCTCGGCGGCACTCGCGAGCGACCGGTTGCCCCGCCGCGGCGGCTCCCGGCGCCCCTTCCCGTGCTGCGCCGCGCCGCCCGCCGTCGGGCGCTCAGGCGGCATCTCTCGACGCGATCGCCGACAGGCGGGACTGGTACTCGGCCTCGGGCACGAACCGGCCCTCCGGCCAGAACCCCCAGCCACGGACCCGCCGCCCGGTCGCGAACAGGGTCGTCGCCGGAATCCAGGTGCCCTCGGCGTCCCGGGGGAGCCCCAGGCAATGGGCATGGGCGGCGGGCCGGCACACGAGGTTCCCCGGCACCAACCGGTGGCGCGACGGCGGACCGGCCATTCCGCCGGCCGTCTTCCACACCTCCGTCTGCTCGCCGAAGAGCAGCCAGGACGCGCTCGGCCAGGGGTGGTCGTGCAGGACCGTCTCGTCAGGCTGCAGGAAGCGGTGCAGGTAGAGCGCGAACTGGCTCCGGCCCGTCTGCTTGGGCCGCAGGTGCCAGCGCAGCAGGTAGGGCTGGACCCGCCCGTCCGCGTCGCGCAGGCCCGAATCCGGCCGGTAGATGGTCTCGTGCGGCGGAATGCGCGTGATGATCTCGTCGCAGAGGGCGAAGAGCTCGGGGACCGGGTCGGTGCGGGCCACCGAATAGGCCATGGCCGCCTGGTCCGATCGGGCGAGGAGATCGAGCGGCTGGGCCGCGCGGCCGACCTCGGCCGCCAACTCATCCCAGAGTCTTCCCGGTTGTGCGTGGGATTTCCGTGTAGCAGACTGATTCATAGGACTAGTTTTATGGCCGCCACCCGCGATCGTCACGCGTCTCTGTACGCAACCTGCCGCCCGCCTGCAAGCGGCGCGGCCCGCGTCCCCGGCCGGTCCGCTCCCCGCCCCTAGTGCCCGCACATACAACGCCTGACGCCGGGCAATTGCTCGCCTGGTTCAAGCGGCACCGGCGGGCCCTCCCGTGGCGCGGGCCGTGGGGCCGGAAGCGCGATCCCTATCACGTCTGGCTGAGCGAGATCATGCTGCAGCAGACCCAGGCCGCCACGGTCGCGCCGCGGTACGAGGCGTTCCTGGCCCGCTGGCCGACCGTGGGCGCGCTGGCGGCGGCCGAGGAGCGGGAGGTCCTCGACGCGTGGGCCGGGCTCGGGTACTACCGGCGCGCACGGAACCTCCACCGGGCCGCCCGGGTCGTCGCCGAGACCTGCAACGGCCGGTTCCCGGCGACCGTCCGGGCGCTCGAGGCGCTGCCGGGGGTCGGCGCCTATACCGCCGCCGCCATCGCGGCCCTGGCGTTCGGCGAGCGGACGGTGGCCGTCGACGGCAACGTCGCGCGGGTCCTGGCACGGGTGTTCGCGATCGCCGAGCCTGCCGGCCGGGCGTCCAGGCGGCTGCAGGCGATCGGGGCCGGCCTGGCGCCCGAGAACCTGCCCGGAGAGTTCGCCGAGGCGCTGATCGAACTGGGCGCGCTGGTCTGCCGGCCGCGCGAGCCCCGCTGCGGCAGCTGTCCGTGGCAGGGCGCGTGCGAGGCCTTCCGGACGGGCCGGACGGCGGACTTCCCGGTGTCCGCGCCGAGGAAGCGCCCGGCCGTCCGGTACAGCGTTGCCTTTCGGCTGACCAACCGCCGGGGAGCGGTGCTGCTCCGGCGGCAGTCGGACCCGGGGCCGTTCCAGGGGATGCTCGTGCTTCCCGCGACCCCCTGGGGCGCCACCCGCCCCTCGCCGGCCGCCGTGCGGGCGGCCGCGCCGCCGGCTCCGGCCTGGCGCCGCGTGGCGGGGCGGGTCGAGCACGGCCTCACGCACCTCACCCTCCGGACCGAGATCCGCGACGGCGCGACGGCGCGCGACCCCGCCCCGGGCGAAATCTGGCATCCCGGCCGGGACGACGGGCGGCGCCTCCCCGCCTACACGCGGAAGCTCCTCGCGCATGGGACGGCCCCCGAACCCGGCCGTGCGGCGCACTGAACGGGCGGGCGGTTTTCCTGACGCCGTATTCGCTCCGGAACGGCGCCGTCGCGGGCCGGACGGCACCAAATTGACCCGCCTGCGGGCCGGGCTACAGTCCGTCTTGTTGCCGGCTCGCCAGACGGGGTCCGGGATCAGACCCGAGGCTCCCGCCGCCGCACTCGGGCCCGGGCGGGCATTCCGGCGCTGCAACCGTGAGCAATGCCATGCAGGTGAACCGCAGCCTCCTCGGGACCATTGGAGCCGCGCTGCTCGCCCTCGCGGTGGCGGTGCCCGCTGCCGACGCCGCCGGCAAGCGCATGGTCTTCGGCGGCGGACCGGCCGGGGGCACGTTCCAGATCGTCGCCAACGCCATCCAGACCTACGGGCCGGTCAAGGAGGCCGAGGACTACACGGTCAAGGCGCAGTCGTCGGCGGGCTCCCTCGAGAACCTCCGCCGGATCAACCGCGGCAAGATGCAGTTCGGGGCGGTCTACTCGGGCCACGTGTACCTGGGCCGGGAAGGCCAGCTGAAGAACGACGACCGCACGTACGAGGACGTGCTTGCCGTCGCCTACCTGTACGGTGCGCCGGCCCAGCTGATCGTCCGCCAGGGGTCGGGGATCAAGAGCGTGAAGGATCTCGTCGGCAAGAAGGTCGGGGTCGGGAATGCCGGCTCCGGCGCCTTCGCGAACTGCGAACTCTTCTTCACCCACATGGGCATCTGGGACGCCGTCGAGCGGAACGCGATGGGCTACAACGACGCGGCGGCCGCCTTCGGCAACCGCCAGCTCGACGCATTCTGGCTGTTCACGGCCTTCCCGAGCGGGGCCGTGATCATGGCCGCGCAGACCAACGACATCGATCTCGTCGACCTGGCAGCGGATGCGGAGGCGACCGGCTTCTTCGAGCGGTACCCCTACTTCTCCAGTCTCGCCGTCCCCGCCGGCACTTACCGGGGCGTGGACCGCGCGACCCCCTCGTTCCAGGATTCGGCGCTGTGGGTCGCCAACGCGGACGTGCCGGATGAGGTGGTCTACGACCTCCTCTCCAGGATCTACACCGATGCCGGGCTTGCGTACATGCGGAAGCAGAAGGAGACCTTCAGGGAAATGAGCATCGGGAACGCGCTCAAGGGGATCGTGACACCGTTGCATCCGGGCGCCGAGCGGTTCTGGCGGGAGCAGGGCCTGCTGTAGTGCGCGGAACCCTGGCCGGCATCTAGGGATGGAACTGCTCTATTTCACCGTCGCGGCGATTGCGCTCTACTTCGTCTCCGACTGGATCGTGGACCGGATCGAGCGTGCGGCGGGACGCCGTTTCGAACACCGCACGCTGCTCTTCTTCGCCATCATCTTCGCTCTCGGGACGGTCGTCTTCTGGCTGATTCGAGCGCTCACGGACGGATCGTAGTGAGTTGAATGATGGCGGGTTTTCGGGTATCCTTGCAAGACACTGCCTCACCCTGACTCGAGCGCATCGCGGCGAGGCAGAGAGAAGGGGCAAATCATGACAGATACTGGTCAGGACGCTGGTTCGCCGGAGCAGCCGGTCGAGCGCGTGCCCTTCATGCAGCGGTTGCTGGACAACCCGTTCCTGCTGCTCTTCCTGGGTGTCGCCGTGCCGGCGGTTCTCTATCTCATGTGGGGCCTCATGGAGGTAGCCCAGATTCCCATCGCGCAATAGTCCGGAGGTCCCGACATGGCCATTCACCCGCCTGAAAAACGGATCTGGTGGAACGAGCCGCTCGAAAAATCGGAAGTCACCTGGATCACGATCGCGTTCATCTGGGGCCTGGTGATGTTCTTCACCATGGTCTTCTGGCACTTCACCGGCGAGCAGAACCTCTCCAACGAGGCCTACCGAATCCACCCCGAAACGTTCGCCGAGCGCACCGAGGCGATGGTCGACCAGTACACCGTGCGCGAGGAGGGCGAGACGGGCCTGCCGGTCGTGCGTCCGCCCCCGGGGAGCGACGTGTACATGCTGGCGCGCCTCTGGGAGTGGTGGCCGATCCTCGAGCTGGAGGAAGGCAAGGACTACCGCCTGCACCTCTCCTCGATGGACTGGCAGCACGGCTTCTCGCTGCAGCCCGAGAACATCAACATCCAGATCCATCCCGGCTACGAGCTGGTGCTGACGCTCACGCCGGAGGGCGTCGGGGAGTACGGGGTCGTCTGCAACGAGTACTGCGGGATCGGCCACCACCAGATGGTAGGCAAGATCCACGTGGTCGCCGCGGAATAGGGAGCTAGTCATGGCGAGCATCGCGCATACCGGTTCACTGCCGAGAGCTGCGGAATTCCGGACCTGTCCCGACACCGGTCTCCGGGTCGACCTGGCGGCCGAGAAGCTGATCCGGTGGAACGCGGTCGTGGCCGTCGTGTTCCTTGCCATCGGGGGGCTGTTCGGCCTGCTGGTGGCGCTCACGCGCTGGCCGGCGGTCCACCTGCTGCCCGCGGAGTGGTTCTACCTGGCCCTGACGGCGCACGGCGCCGACGTGCTGCTGTTCTGGGTCATCTTCTTCGAAATTGCCATCCTCTACTTCGCCTCGGCGATCCTGCTCAACTGCCGGCTCGCGACCCCGCGGATGGCGTGGCTCGGGTTCTGGCTGATGCTGGCCGGCGCCCTGCTCGCCAACGTGGCGGTGCTGCAGGGCGAATCGAGCGTCATGTTCACGTCCTACGTGCCCATGCAGGCCGCACCCCACTTCTATCTCGGCCTGATCCTCTTCGCGGTCGGCGCCCTGGTGGCCGTCGCCGTGTTCTTCGGCACGCTGGTGATCGCGAAGGACGAGGGCACCTACGAGGGCTCGGTCCCGCTGGTCACGTTCGGCGCCATCGCCGCGGCGGTGATCGCGGTGTTCACGATCACCTCGGGCGCCATCATCCTCATTCCCACCTTCCTCTGGTCGATCGGCCTGATCAGCCACATCGACCCGGTGATGTACAAGGTCGTGTGGTGGGGCATGGGCCACTCCTCCCAGCAGATCAACGTCTCGGCGCATGTCGCCGTGTGGTACGCCATCGCCGCCATGGTGCTGGGCGCGAAGCCCCTGTCCGAGAAGGTGAGCCGCTTCGCCTTCCTCATGTACATCCTGTTCCTGCAGATCGCCGCGGCGCACCACCTCCTGGTGGAACCCGGCATCAGCTCGGAATGGAAGATCTTCAACACGAGCTACGCGCTCTACCTCGCGGTGCTCGGGAGCCTCATCCACGGCCTGAGCGTCCCCGGCGCCATCGAGGCGGCCCAGCGCCGGCGGGGCTATACCAAGGGCGTGTTCGAGTGGTTGCGGAAGGCCCCGTGGGGCAATCCCGCCTTCTCGGGGATGTTCCTGTCGCTCGTCATGTTTGGCTTCCTCGGCGGGATCTCGGGCGTGGTGCTGGGCTCGGAGCAGATCAACCTGCTCATGCACAACACCATGTACGTGCCCGGGCATTTCCACGGCACCGTGGTCGCGGGGACGACGCTCGCCTTCATGGCGATCACCTACCTCGTGGTGCCGCTGATCTTCCGCCGCGAGATCATGTTCAAGAAACTGGCGCAGTGGCAGCCGTACGTCTTCGGTCTCGGCGTGGGCGGGATCTCGCTCTTCATGATGGGAGCGGGCACGCTCGGCGTCAGCCGGCGCCACTGGGACATCACCTTCTCCGATGCGCCCGTGGCCTTCGACTACCCCGGCACGGCGTTCCTCATGATGGGGTTGAACGGCGTGTTCGGCGTCCTCTCGGCCCTGGGCGGCCTGATGTACATCGTGGTCGTGGTCGGTTCGGTCTTCTTCGGCGAACGGCGCACCGAGGAGAAGGCGAAGGCCGAGCCGCTGCTGCCCCAGGGCGGCGCCGCGGCGGTGGCGAGCTACGGCAGCGAGGGCACGCTCAAGCTGCCGGGCACGATCACGCTCGTGGCGATCTTCTTCGTGGCGTTCGTGCTGTACTACTTCGTCAACTGGAAGTTCCTCTCGGAGGTCTGGCCTTTGAGTTGAGCGGAGGCGTCCCGGCATGGCGGCAGGCATCCGTGAGCTGTGCGGTGTCTTCAAGCTGCGGATCGGATTCGCGATTGCCCTGAGCGCCTTGGCGGGCCTCGCGGTGACGCCCGGCCCGCCCGTCCCGTTCTTGAACGCGGCGGCACTCGCCCTCGCCGTGCTCCTCGGTGCCGCGAGCGCCGGCGCCTTCAACCAGTTCGCCGAGCGCGACCTCGATGCGCGCATGATCCGCACCCGCGACCGGCCCTTCGCCTCGGGCCGCTACACCGCGGGTCCCGCCTGGCTCGCGATCATCGGCGCGCTGCTGGTGGTGTCCGTGGCGCTCGCCGCCTGGGCCGCGAACCCGATGGCCGCCGCCCACGTGTTCCTCGGCGCCGTCGTCTACGGGATCGTCTACACCGTGTGGCTCAAGCGCCGCACTTGGCTCAACATCGTGATCGGCGGCCTCTCCGGCAGCTTCGCCGTGCTGGCGGGCGCGGCCGCCGTCGATCCGGCCCCTTCCGCCATCCCGGTCTGCCTCGCCGTCGTGCTGTTCCTCTGGACGCCGCCGCACTTCTGGAGCCTGGCGATGGCGACGCGCGACGACTATGTCCGCGCCGGGGTCCCGATGCTGCCCGTCGTGATCGGCGATGCACGGGCGGCCAGGGTCATCCTGGTCCATACCGTGGCGCTCGTCGCCGCGTCCCTGCTGCCGTTCTTCTTCGGGCTCGGCCTGGTCTATCTCGCGCTGGCGGTGATCGGCGGCTGGATATTCCTGGAGAAGAGCATCGCGCTCGTGCGGGCACCGGGACCGGCCGCGGCGCGCGCGAACTTCAGGGCCTCCCTGCTGCAGCTCTCGTTGATTCTGATCGGGGCCATGGCGGACGGATGGCTGCCCCTGTAAGGCGGGTTGGAGCGTGGGCCCTCGCGGCGTTCTGCCTGCTCCCGGCCGTGCCGGGACTGGCGGCGGCCCCGGCCACGACCGGCTTCGATCCTGACCAGGCGCTCACGGACAGCCAGGCGGCCCTGGGACGGACCCTCACGGGCTACGAATTCCGTGATTCGTCGTTGCGGCGGGTCACGCTCTCGGAGTTTCGCGGCCGTCCGCTGCTCATCAACCTGGTCTACACCAGCTGCGCCTTCGGCTGCCCGCTCGTCATCGAGACGCTGGCGGACGCCGTCGACGTGGCGCGCGACGCGGTCGGCCGGGAGAGTTTCCAGGTGCTGACCGTGGGGTTCGACACGCGGATGGACACGCCGGAGCGGATGCGGGAATTCGCCGCGAACCACGGGATCCGCGACGACGGCTGGCGGTTCGCCAGCGCCGATTCGGAAACCATCGCGCGGCTGTCGAAGGAGCTGGGCTTCCTGTTCTTCCCGTCGCCGAAGGGCTTCGACCATCTCACCCAGACGACGGTCGTCGACGCGGACGGCGTCATCTACCGCCAGGTGTACGGGGCGATGTTCGATCCGCCGTTCCTGGTGGAGCCGCTGAAGGACCTGGTCTTCGGGCGCCGGAGCGTGCCGACGTCGTACGAGGGACTGATCAACCGCATCCGCCTGTTCTGCACGATCTACGACCCCTGGAGCGGCCGCTACCGGTTCGACTACTCCCCCTTCATCGGCATCGCCGTCGGCGCTGTCTTGCTCGGCACGCTGGGCTTCTTCGTCGCCCGCGGCTGGCTCCGGCACCGCCGCCCGCGCACGCGGACCTGACGGCGGCGAACCGGCGCGTGACGGCGCTCCAACGCGTCCTGAGACCGGCGTTCCGGCGCCTCGACGACTGGGCGTCGCGGGTGTTCGGGGCCGCCTGGAACCCCCTCCACAACCTCGGGGCGCTGGGCTTCTTCTTCTACTGGATCGTCGCGGTCAGCGGGATCTACGTCTACGTCTTCTTCGATACCGGCATCACCGAAGCCTACGACTCCGTCGCCTACATGACCGAGGACCAGTGGTACCTCGCCGGGGTGATGCGGAGCCTGCACCGGTACGCCGGGGACGCCCTGGTCGTCGTCATGGTGCTGCATCTCGTCCGCGAGTTCGCCTACGACCGTTTTCGCGGCGCACGCTGGTTCAGCTGGCTCACCGGCGTCCCGATCATCCTGCTGGTCCTTGCGTCCGGGATCACCGGCTACTGGCTGGTGTGGGACCAGCTCGCGCAGTACGTCGCCACCGCCACCACGGAATGGCTCGACTGGCTGCCGATCTTCGGCGAGCCCATCGCCCGCAACTTCCTCGCGCCCGACGCGCTCGATGACCGGTTCTTCACGCTGCTCGTGTTCCTGCACATCGCCGTGCCGCTGCTGTTGCTGCTGGCCCTGTGGCTGCACCTGCAACGCGTGAGCCGGCCGCGCATCAACCCGCCGCGCGGCCTGGCGGCGGCCAGCTTCGCGGCGCTGCTCGCCCTGTCGCTCGTCGTGCCGGCGACGAGTCACGCGCCCGCCGATCTCGCGAAGGTGCCGACGGTCCTCGACCTCGACTGGTTCTACCTCGGGCTCTACCCCCTGCTGGACCTCTGGTCCCACGGCACGGTGTGGGTCACGGCGGCCGTGCTGACGCTCACGATCGCCGCCATGCCGTGGCTGCCGCCGTTTCGCCGCCCCGCGGTCGCGCAGGTCGATCTCGACAACTGCAACGGATGCGCGCGCTGCGCCGAGGACTGCCCGTTCAACGCGATCTCGATGGAGCGCCGCACCGACGGCAAACCGTTCGACCGGGAGGCGGTCGTGAAGGGCTCACTGTGCGTGAGCTGCGGCATCTGCGCGGGCTCCTGCCCGACGGCGACCCCCTTCCGCCGCGCCGGCGCCCTCGTCCCGGGGATCGAGCTGCCCGACTCCACGCTGGTGGACTTGCGGGATCGGCTTGACCGCATGGCGGATGCGGCCGGCCAGCAGGTCTACGTCATCGCCTGTGCGCACGGGGTGAGGCCGGAGGCGCTCAGGCGCCCGGGCCTCGCCGTGGCCGAGCTGCCCTGCGTCGGCGCCCTGCCCCCCTCGTTCATCGACTACCTGCTGAGCCGCTGTGGCGCGGCCGGCGTCTACCTCGCCGGCTGCGCCGAGGGAAATTGCCACTTCCGTCTCGGCGACACGTGGACCGAGGCCCGCCTGGACCGCCGGCGGGACCCGGGTCTCCGCAAGCGGGTGCCGCGTGAACGCGTGCGCTCCGGCGGGTTCGAGGCGCACCAGGCGTCGAGGCTCCGGCAGTCCGTCGAGGCATTCCTCCAGGACGTCCGCGGGCTGCCGCCGCAGGAGGTTCCCTCCGCCCGGCAACTCGGCGCGCGCCTGGGACGCGCACGCGAGGCTGGAGGCACCGGCAGCCCGTGACCAGAATGCTCCGCTACGTGGGCCAGGCCGCCGTGCTCGCCGCCTTTGTCGCGGTGGTCGGGTACTTTTCGGGCAATCCCTCCTTTCGGCATTTCCCGGAGGGGGAGGCCCTGCTCAAGGTGAGCTTCACGCACGGCGGGGACCGGAAGGTCGAGTGCCGGAAACGGACGCGCGAGGAACTTGCCGAATTGGCCGCCAACATGCGGACCACGCTGGACTGCCCGCGTGAACGGGTGGAGCTGCGCTTCGAGATCGACCTCGACGGGGTGCCGCTCTACCAGGCGCTGCTGCCGCCGACGGGGCTCGCCGGGGACGGCCCCTCGCGCGTCTACGAGCGGTTTGCCCTCCCCGCCGGCCCTCACGTCCTTGATCTCCGCCTGCGCGATTCCCGGCGGAGCGAAGGGTTTGACCATGTCGCCCGGAAGGCCGTCGAGTTTGCCGCCGGGCAAAGCGTTGCCGTCGATTTCCGCGGCGGCGAGGGATTCCGCATCCGATGACCGGCGACGTGCACGGAACAGCCCCGGGGAGGACGCCATGGCGCTGATCGCCTGGCGCAAGGCCTTCGAAATCGGGATCGAGGCGGTCGATCACGAGCACCGCGAGCTGATCGAGCTCATCAACGAGCTCCATGCGCAGCTCGGCCGCGGGGCCACGCGCGAGACGGTCGGCGAATTCCTCGGCGAGATCCACGCCGGTATCTCCGCGCATTTCGCCCTCGAGGAGCGGGTGATGCGCGAACTGGAATACGACGAGTACGCGGACCACAAGGAAGACCACGAAACCCTGCTGGACGACATCAGGGACATCATGGACGCGTTCGAGGAAGGCAGCTATGCCGAGTTCGAGGCGGAACTGGGCGAGCAGCTGGAAACGTGGTTCGGAGGGCACTTCCGCACGAAGGATGCCCGCCTGCACACGTTCCTCCATGACCGAGGCATGTGAACGCGAACGGCGCGTCCATCAATCAGGCAGCGCTGCCGCACGGCCAGCTGAACATTCGAACATCGCGCATCCCGCTCCTGCACGCCCCGCCGGGCGCCGCGCGGGGTTGTGCCCCTCGGCGTGGTGTAGCAGCGGCAAGCTCGCCGACCCGCCGCCGCGCCTCCAAGGCGCCGGCGGCGACGGTGGGAACCTCGCCAATGATTGCCGGAAAGAGTCTCGCTGGGTTGGCAACGGCCGCGCCCCCGGCAACCGCATCACTTGCGCTTATCGGCTTCCGCGTGCCGACGGTCGAGTTCCTCAAGCAGCTTCAGTCCGCGCCCGGTATCACCGCGCGCCGCACGCATCAGAAACCGCATTTCGGTGTCGTGTTCGGCCAATGCCCTTACCGCAAGCTCTTCCATCAGCTTATTCAGGCTCAGGCCACGCCGTGCCGCCATTGCCGCCAACCGGTCGCGATGCGCATCGGGAAGCCGAATTGTCAATGTCGCCACGTCAGTCGTCCTCCTTCAGCCAGGCCCCCGGGGGCACGACACGGAAACCGTCGAAAACCAACTCGCCCGCCTCCATATCCCTCGTAGTGCCCGTCAAAATCCATGCTGCATTTCCCGCAACCGCCAGTTCGACCAAGTGGTTGTCGGACTCGTCCCGGAGGTTCGGGCGCCAGAGATACGAGATGTTGATCCACTGGCAGGCACCAAGAACGGCATCCAACAGCGCCGTCCGGTCTTCTGGACCGATTGGTGCCGCGGCGAACAACTTCCCCCTCGACAGGACATCCTCATACTCCAGAAACAACGCGTTGCCGGTCAGGGGCCGCGCCGTACCGGTCAGACACCTTGGTAAGACCTCCCGGGCCGCGCCGTCGGAGTCTGGATTGTGCCGGCGAGGCTTTGCGCCCCGTCGGTACGGGCCTTGCCAGCCCGATTTAGGGGCGGCTCCGTCTGGCTCGGTAAGGCTCTGACTCTCCTACCTATATCATGCGTATCTGCCCCATGTACAGCCTCCACGGTGAGTGGTTCGGGCTAGCAACCTGATCCTGACCATAATGCCCGGAAGATGTTCGATGAACTGAATCGAGTCGAGCGGTGGATCTTCGACGGCCTGTCGCTCGGCCTCGTCGGCTTCTACTCGTACGCGGCCGTGCTCGACCCGGCCGCGACGCAGTTCCACCGCGGCATCTACGTCGTCATCACCTACGTTCTCGTCTTCCTCCTGTACCGGTCCCGGAGCCGGCTGGGCAGGGTCTGCGACTACCTGCTGATCGCCGCTTCCATCGCCTGCATCGGGTACTGGATGTGGAACTTCGAGGCCATCAATTACCGGGTCGGCGCCGAGACGGAACTCGACCAGTGGGTCGCCGTGGCGGGCGTCCTGCTCGGGATCGAGCTGGCCCGCCGGGTCGTCGGCAACGTCTTCGTCGTGCTCAGCGTCGTCATGCTGATCTACGGCGTCTACGGGGAGTACGCGCCGGAGCTCATCTCGCACGCCGGGGACACCTTTCCCGAGCTCTGCACCAGCATCTTCTACAAGAGCGACGGTGTGTTCGGGATCATGGCCAACGTGCTGGCGACGTACGTGATCCTCTTCGTCATCTTCGGAGCCTATCTCGAAGCGAGCGGGGCCCAGCGCTTCTTCGTGGATTTCCCGCTGGCCGCGGTCGGGCACCGGACGGGCGGCCCCGCCAAGGTGTCCGTCATCGCGAGCGGCCTCTTCGGATCCATCTCCGGGAGCGCCATCGCCAACACCGTCTCGACGGGCAACTTCACCATCCCGATGATGAAGAAGGCCGGCTTCAAGCCCCATGTGGCCGGCGGCATCGAACCCGCGGCTTCGATCGGCGGGATGTTCCTGCCGCCGATCATGGGCGCCGGCGGCTTCATCATGGCCGAGCTCACGGGCGCTCCCTACTCCACCATCATGCTCGTCGCCGTCGGCCCGGCCATCATCTACTTCTTCAGCGTGTTCGTGATGGTGCACTACGAGGCGAAGCGCTACGGCATCAGGGGAGAGCGATCGGCGCAATCGGCCGGCGCGATCTTCCGGCGCGGCTGGTACTACAGCCTGCCGCTCGTCGTCATCACCATGCTCATGCTGGCGGGGTTCTCGCCCGGCTATTCCGCCATCCTGGGGCTCGTCACCTGCCTTGCCGTGAGCTGGGTCAGGAAGGACACCCGCATCGGCCCGAAGCGCTTCCTGGTGGCCGCCCGCACCGGCACCCAGAACAGCCTCAAGATCGGCGCCACCGTAGGCGTGATCGGCATCATCATCGGGGTCCTCACCTACAGCGGCCTGGTGCTCACCTTCGCCGACATCGTGATCGCCCTGGCCGACGGCAGGCTCTGGCTGACCATCCTGCTGATCGCCCTCGCATCCCTGATCCTCGGCATGGGTGTGCCGGTGACCGCTGCCTACCTCATCACCGCGGTGGTCGCGGTGCCCCCGCTCACGGAACTCGGCGTGAACCCCATCGCCGCCCACATGATCGTCTACTGGCTGTCACAGGATTCGAACGTCACGCCGCCGGTCTGCATCGCGGCCTTCACGGGCGCGGCCATCGCGAAGGCCAACATGTGGAAGACCGCCTTCTCCGCCTTCAGGTTCGCGAAGTTCCTCTATCTGGCCCCCTTCATCTTCGGCTACGTACCGGCTTTCTCCCTCGACGGCAGCCCGCGCGACATCGCGGTCGCCTTTGCCCTGATTCTCGTGGGGACCTGGGCCTACTCCTGGTTCCTGAGCGGCATCTGGCTCGACCGGCTCAAGGGCAGCAGGCCGAACGCCTGACGGTTACTCGGGCGGGCCCGGCGTTCACGCTTCCGCGCAAGCCTTGGGCAGCCCGCCTCACGACGCCTCCCGCCGCGCTGCGGACGCCGGCGCCGGCCAATTGCCCGTCACCCGGGCAGCGCCCGGTCAGCGGCTCTTCCGCTCCTTCGGCGGGTCGACCGGCGCGTCCGCCTCGATCCAGGCCTCCATCCCGCCCTGCAGGTGGGCCACCGGGCGGAGCCCCATGTCCTGCGCAGTCTTGGCCGCGAGCGCCGATCGCCATCCCCCGGCGCAGTAGAAGACGAACGTCTTGTCCTCGGCGAACACCGGCTTGTGGTACGGGCTTTCCGGGTCGATCCAGAACTCGAGCATCCCGCGCGGCACGTGGTGCGCCCCGGCCACGGTTCCGGTCCGCGCCACCTCGCGGATATCGCGCAGGTCGATGAAGACGACATCCTCGCGCCCGTGCAGCGCGACCGCTTCGCTGACGTCAAGCGTGCGGACCGCCGCGTCCGCCTCCGCAACCAGGTCCCTGAATGAGCGAGTGATGGTCTGGGGCACGTCTCTGCCTCCCCTGTGCACGTGGATGCCGCGGGGCAGCGTACCGCATCTGGCGGCTGGCTGGCTTCACCGGAGACTGCCCAACGCCGACCGGGACAGTTTCGCCCTTGGCGAAAGGGGTTTATGTATACGTGCCTTGTCCCGGGGATCTCGCATGGGGTGCAAGGTGGCGATCTGGCATGCTGGAGGATCCGGGTGTCGTCCAGGTCGCAGCTATGTCGTCCCGGCGGTCCAGGGATATCGCGAAGTGTGATCGGGGATTGACGATGGACGGAACAGCACCGGGCGATCTGACGATGACACCGCAGGCCATGCGGCAACTGGCGGCCAAGGCGACGGAGGCCCTCGTCGAACGCATCACCGGCCTCGGGAACGAGAAGGCCTGGGATGGAGAATTTCGCAACGTGCTGGAGGGGCAGCTGGGCGGTCCGCCGCCGGAGGCCGGCCTGCCCGCCGAGGACGTGCTCGCGTTGGCGGTGCAGGAGGTTCTTCCGTTTGCGGCGCGGCTGGACCATCCGCGGTTCTTCGGCTTCGTTCCGTCGTCACCGACCTGGCCGGGCGTGATCGCGGACTTTCTCGCCGCCGGGTTCAACATCAACTCGTGCACCTGGCTGGTGTCGAGCGGGACCGGTCAGCTGGAGCTGGTGGTCACCGACTGGATGCGCCGCTGGATCGGCTATCCGGAAACCGGCGGGGGGCTGCTGACCAGCGGCGGCTCGGCGGCGAGCGTCGAGGCCATTGTCGCAGCGCGCGAAGCCGCGGGTCATCCGGACCGGCCCGTCGTGTACATGAGTGATCAGAGCCACGGCGCCCTGAAGCGGGCCGCGTTGATCGCCGGCGCGCGGCGGGACCACATTCGCGTGGTGCCTTCCGATGCGAACTTCCGCATGGACGTGCGCGAGTTGGCGCGCCAGGTGGCCCGGGACCGGGACGACGGACTGCAGCCCGTTGCCGTGTGCGTGAACGCGGGTACCGCCAGCACGGGCTCGATCGATCCCCTGCCGGCTATTGCGGATTTCTGCGAGCAGGAAGGGATCTGGCTTCACGCCGACGCCGCGTACGGCGGATTCGCGCTGGTCACCGAGCGGGGCCAGGAACTGCTCGACGGCATCGACCGGGCGGATTCCGTGGGCCTGGACGCGCACAAGTGGTTCTTCCAACCGTACGAGGCGGGCGCGCTCATCCTCAAGGACAAGAAGCACCTCGAGGACGCATTCGCCATCGGCAACGACGTCCTGCAGGACACGGTGTGGGGCAAGAACCACCCCAATTTCGCCGACCGAGGCCAGCAGTTGAGCCGGCAGGCGCGTGCACTGAAGATCTGGATGTCCGTGCGGACATTTGGCATGGCGAGGTTCCGGGCCGCGGTCCAGAACGGGCTGGACCTGGCGCACCGGGCCGCAGCCTACGTCGACGACAGCCCGGTGCTCGAATTGATGGCTCCGGTGTCGCTCGGGATCGTGTGCTTCCGGGTGAATCCCGCCGGCCGGGACTGCAGCGAGGAAACCCTGGAGAAGATCAACCGGACCGTGCTGGCGCGCGTGTTCTGGGATGACCTGGCTTTTTTCTCATCCACATCCCTCAAGGGGGTTTTTTCGCTGCGGATGTGCATTCTGAACCACACCACGACCTGGGACGACGTGCGGAGGACGCTGGAGGCGTCCTCGGACCTCGGCGAGGAGGCCTTGGCGGACCTGTAAAGGGACGATGCGGCTCGGTCGCCATCATCGCGACCTCGCAACCGGCTTCCGCGGGCGTGAATAGCCAGAAGTAACGTGCGCGCGGGGTGTGACCCCGAACGCAGCAGGGCGTCCCGTACTATGTCTTGGGAGAACCGCGGTTCCCGGTTCGGCCGCAGATGCTCACGGAGGCGCCGGGTCAGGCGGCGGCGAACCGGCGGATCGGGATGCCCTACCGGTTCTGCCGCGCGTGCCAGAGATCGTGCTGCATCTGCTGTGTCAGCCAGCTCTCGGCGCTGCCGCCGAACGCCTCGGACAGCCGGATCGCCATCTCGGGGGAGATGCCGAGGCGGCCCTCGAGCAGCATTGAAAGCGTGTTGCGCGAGACCGCGAGGCTCTTCGCGGCCTCGGTCACCGTCAGGCCGAGAGGCTCGAGGCACTGGCGCCGGATCAACGCGCCGGGATGGGGCGGGTCGTGCATGAGCATGGCTGCGTCCTCCCAAGTGGTTGTCAAGGTAGTCGCCATCAGCGGCGTGGCCGTCCTCGAAGCGGAAGATCACGCGTCAGATGGAGCGGAGACCGTCGCCGCCTGGAATCCCGCGCACGCACCCTCGAGCGGATGCAGCCGGAACCCGGCAGACTCATGTCGTCCGGCAAGGCCCGCTCGGAGCGTGCATGGGATGCCGAGACGGCACCTCCATGCCGTCCCAACAAGGCCTGCCCCTAAACGCATGTAGGGCCCAATATGATAGCTGCGCGGCTGGTTCCGTCCGCGTCCGTGCCACGATCAGCCGATGCTAACCAAGCTCACTATCCGCAACTTCAAGCGGTTCGAAAAAGCCGAAATAGAGCTCGGCAACCCCGTGGTCTTTATCGGCCCGAACAACTCCGGCAAGACATCCGCCATGCAGGCGCTGGCCCTCTGGGACATCGGCGTCAAGCGCTGGAAGGAAAAGCGCGGCAATAAAAGCGCATCCGGCAAACGTCCCGGAGTGACGGTTAACCGACGCGACTTGCTGGCAATTCCGCACCCAGGGGCCGCACTGCTGTGGCGCGGGCTCCACACGCGGGATATGCGCCGAGTCGAAGGACGTCAGCAGACGTCGAACGTGCGTATCGACCTGCTCGTCGACGGGGTCAGCGAAGATCGCGCTTGGTCCTGCGGTCTCGAATTCGACTACGCGAACGAAGAATCGTTCTATTGCCGTCCGCTGCGACTTGGCGATGACAGGCACCCGCAACGCATGCCAATCCCGGACGAGGCGGCTTCGGTAGACATGGCTTTCCTGCCGCCCATGTCGGGCCTTGCCGTGACCGAGATCCGACTGGACCCCGGCGCCGTGAACGTGCGGATCGGCGAGGGACGCACGGCGGAGGTGCTCCGCAATCTTTGCTTCCGAATCGTGAACGACAGCCCGCTGCAGTGGGCGTCACTGGTTGAACGAATCGAGAGCCTCTTCGGGGCCCGACTGGACGACCCGCGGTATATCGAGGAGCGTGGCGAGATCACGATGGGATACCAGGAGCATGGGTCCTCGCTGGATCTCTCGTCGAGCGGCCGCGGATTGCAGCAAACGCTGCTCATTCTCGCCTACATGTACGCTAATCCGGGTGCGGTGATGTTGCTGGACGCACCCGACACCCACCTCGAAATCCTCCGCCAGCGTGAGATCTACTCGCTGATTTCAAGAGTGGCGAACGAGCAGGGCAGCCAAATCATCGCGGCCAGTCATTCCGAAGTGCTGCTCAACGAAGCCGCGGACCGGGACCTCGTCATCGCGTTTGTCGGCCAACCCCACCGTCTTGGCAGCCGGCGCAGCCAGGTCCGGAAGGCGCTGGCGGAGATCGGTTTTGACCAGTACTACCAGGCCACGCAGACCGGCTGGGTCCTTTACCTGGAGGGCTCCACCGACCTCACGATCCTGCAGGCACTGGCACGGCGGTTGCGGCATCTTGGTGCGATCAAGGCGCTGGAGCGCCCGTTCGTGCACTACGTCGGGAACAGCCCGAGCACTGCTGCGCATCACTTCCATGGACTTCGGGAGGCGTTCCAAGGCCTGAAGGGGATCGCCCTCTTCGACCGGTTCGATAGCGATCGGCCCGCCAGCCCCCCGCTCGAATCCCTGAGAGCCTGTGCGAAAACTATTGAGCGGCCCCAGTCCTTGATCCTACGATGTGGTTTGACGACTACATCTGGAGGATGCCATGGCTTGGACCAAGGCCGCTCGGGCGAAGTATAGGCGTGGCGGGAAGCGCTTCGAAA
>JAJDZX010000067.1 GCA_022824395.1 Alphaproteobacteria bacterium | reverse complement strand
AATGGTCGCAGCATCACCTGCACCGGCATCGTGGTGCCGACGTCCCAACTCGCCATGTGCGTGCGGGACAAGTCATAGACCTCGTCCAGACGCCTGGTCAAAGTCCTGCGGGAGTAGGCGCTATGCAACGACTTGCGAAAGCGAAAGTGATCGGCACCGTCGATGGAGTGCATTGAGCGTGACACGCCATACGCCTTGTCGACGCCCTCGAAGTACTCCTTCGACCGCAAGTACACCCGCCCCATGCGATGGGCCCATTCATTCGTCTTCAGCCCTGCCAGGAAAATCACGTTCTTGCGGAACGGGAGCCGAAGCTCGAACACTGGGCCGTACTTGTCGGCCAAATTGGCGAACCCTGCCGGCAGCCTGCCCTCCCGCAGCTCGCGGTTGAACACCAGATCACGCAGGGACACGGTTGGAATCGGCTTGGTCAGCGAGGGCCGGCGAAGCGAGGGCGCGAGGATGCTCTGGCTCACCGCTGCCGCAATCGCTTGGCCAATCAGGTCCATCTGGCTGACGAACCGAATCCGTTCTTCCACCTCCTCGTCGATCGGATACATCAGATGGAACACGTGGCAGGCATTGACGAGGCCGGTGATGATCACGTCGCGCGGACTCGGGATCTCATCCGTGAAGATGATCCTGGTCAGCTGGTCCTTTACGAACTCGCCCGATAGGTGGTCTTCTCCTGGCAGTGTTTCGCCCGGCCGCTGACGCCTGGCGAAGGTGTAGAAACCGCCCGGGTCGACGTTGAGAATCTGTCGCCGAACGAGCCCGTCCAGCGCTTCGGAGATCACCGACTCGGACTGTGGAGCAAGCCGCTCAATCCAGTAGCGGGCATCGTGTGTTTCCGCTTCGGTCGCGATCTCCCGCAAGATCGGGTCGAGCAGCGGGCGACCGGTGTCGGTCGCATCCAACAGGGTCAGCGATTCCAGATCGGTGTCGATGCGACCGAGCAGCGACAGTTCACCCAGCGCTGCGCCGACCATTGCACAGTTCAAGTTCCAACCGGGTACTTGACGAAAATAACCCCTCTCTTCGTCCAGCAGCGCCAGCAGCAGCTCTTCCGGCAAACTCAGCGCGGACACGCCGAGGCCCGTTTCAACCACTGTTTCGTGAGTCACCAATGAACCAACTATCCTCCCCCTCTTGTATGAAGCAAGATTGCAAGGCTCAAGATTGCAAGGCTTCTGGACACAATTATAGACATAACGGTGCTATCGATTATAGACGCGACGATGCTATCGATGCTCTTGCAAGATTCCTCGATGATTCGCCTGCGTTGACGATGCGCCCGGCCATCTGACCGACGTGCGGCCGGTCACCGCACGGCCGGGTGCCGACTACCCGTTCAGCGACCCGCGCCGCTGGGCGGTCGTCCAACTACTACGGAAGCAACCTGCACGGATCGCGCTTCCGACGAACGTAGCCGCTGGCGGGTCGCCCGCTGGCCGGTCCGCATGGCGGACCCGGTAGCGATCGGGCACACCATCGCTTGGTGAACCACCGCTGGACGGGACGAGCGGGGGGAAACTTCCAACCGCGGGCTTCCGGCGACCGTGCGTGCCGCTAGCCGTCCTCGTTGACGCGGTCGTCGGGGTAGAACTGCCTGCAATAGCGCCGATATTTGCCGATGTCGCCGTCGGAACGAGACAACCGGGGATTCGGCCGGTGCTGCCGTCGTTGCCAGATCACGACATCCTGTTGCACATCCTTCATTTGCGCGGAAACCACCAGCTTGTTCATGATCCTGGTGCGGAACCTCGGCGGCAGGAAGCCGAGACCAACGATCGGCCGCTTGGGCCTTCGTATTTCCCGGATCTGACTGGCCAGCGACAGATCAACCAGCGTGCCATCGACGGGCGTGGCAAGGACCCACAAGCGGAGATCCATGCCGATGGAATGCTCCTGGACGTCGACGAACGAGTAACCCAGCCCGTGGACGTGGGCAGCGGCCGAAATGCGATAGACGCTGTCGACGAAACCCGCGATGGGGCGGCGACGGATGAAATCGAAACGGGCGAGGAGATACGGACCGTCAACCGTCGTGGCTCCGACAGGCTGCACGCTGTCGTAGCCGTGCACATGCCGCAGGTGCGCCAGGTCCACGGAGTTCTCCGCGATTTCCTGCACGTGACCGGGAAACCGGACGGTCCGTATCTCGAGGTCGCACCAGTCGTCTTCTGCCGGCGGCTCATCCGGCAGGAGCCATTGCGGCGGGCGGCCGGCCGCGCTCCACCAGGCGAAGACGAGGCCTTGAATGACCCGCGTATCATAGACGTTCAGCGCCACGGATCGCGGCGGCGGTGCGTACGGGGTTGCGACACAGTTGCCGGCGATATCGTACGTGAAGCCATGAAAGGGGCAGACGAGACAGTCATTGCGCACGCGGCCGCCGACGGTCGGGCCCAGTGCGGAACCCATGTGCGGGCATACCGACTCGGCCACGCAGACGCTTCCGTCGTCGTCGCCCCACGCAACGATGTCCTGCCCAAGCCATTGCCTTTCAAGCAATCTCCCCTTGGCCAGGGCACTCTGACTCGCGACGAAGTACCACCCCTCGGGAAACGGGAACAGGGCGGTCGTCCCGTCACCCACGCTGTGCCTGCCGATCACGTCTTGACATGTTCTTGGCTACATTGACGCCGTTATCACACCCAACTGGCCAGACCGAAGCACGCGATCGCCCCGTCCCCGATGCACTCGCATTCTATCACCGTCGTGTCAAACGCAGTCGAGGGCGTGCCTCCCCGGCGGCGAACCCGACTTCCGGCCAACGGGTTGGCCCGCTGCTGTCCACACGACTCCAAATGGCACCCACGTGGCGTGCCAACACGCGAAGAGGCAGCTGCCAGGAGGCGGTCGGAGCCGGGCGCAGGCCGCGAGTTCAGGAGCACCCAGTCCGTCAGGTAACCGGCCGGCCGCCAGTTCGTCAACCGTGCCGACGATTGCGGCGGTGCCCCCGGGTATCCTCTTGATATTCGACATTGGAACGGAGTTCCATGCCATCCCGCCGCGTCTCGTAGCGGCGGCACGGAAACCCGGCTCGCCTACGAACAGACAGCCGCCGTGCCGGCAACCGGTCTTGAAATGTCCGCCCTTGAGCTAGGCCGCCACCCGACAACCTCTTTCGACCGCACTGGAGCGCACATCCTCCGCCCGCTTCCTGCACGCGCGGTCCATGCCGGTTCGAATGACAAGTCCGCGCCGCTCACGACACACGGTCGCACTGAGTGTGCGGGTCGTGCCCCTTGCCAACGTTGCTTCGCGATACACTTTCTGTAAAGGCTGCGGGAGGTCGTCCGTGGCAGGGCTGTGGGCAAGATGCTATACCTGATTCTCGCTCTCAGGCCAGCTTGCGGTCATGACACTAGATTCCTGCATTGCGCGCGTCGTCGGCCGCCGGTGGCTGACCATCGTGCTCTCGCTCGTCGCGATGGTCGCCCTTGCCGTGGGCGCCCAGTACATCACGGTCGTTGACGTCGACGTCCGGAATCACTTCAGCAAAGACGATCCGCACATCGTCGCGCTCGACCAGATGGAAGCCACCTACTCGCTCTCCGACGCCGCGCTGGTGGTCGTGGCGCCGCAAAGCGGTACCGTCTTCACGCCGCAAGCGCTCGTCGCCATCGAAGAGCTCACCGACCGGCTATGGCGAACGCCCTACGTCACGCGCGTTGATTCGATCACGAACTATTCGCACAGCGAGGGCCTCGAGGACGAGTTGATCGTCGCCCCCCTGATCGACGACGCCAGTTCCCTGAGCGACAGCGATATCGAACGAATCCGGGAAATTGCGCTCGGCACCGAAGAAGTCGCAGGGCGCTTCATCTCCAGGGACGGTCGCGTCGCCGGGTTGGTGGTCAGCGTGGCGCTTCCCGGGGACCGGCAGTTGGGAAGATTCGAGGTCACCGACTTCCTCCACGGCACTGCCGCCGAGGCAAGAGAGCAGTATCCGACCATCGACTACCATCTGACCGGCGAACTGATCCTCAACCGCGCCATGAAACAGGCGATCGACGATGACATGGGCGTCCTCGCGCCCATCACGCTCACCACCATGCTGCTCGTCGCCATCGTCCTGCTGCGCTCGCTGTGGGGAATGGTGGCCATTCTCGTGATGCTGATCGCGGTCATGCTGTCGGCGCTGGGCTTCACCGGCTGGGTCGGCCTGAAGCTGTACGGCGAGAGCGGCGCGGCGCTGTTCGTCCTGATGGCGGTCACCGTCGCGCATTCGGTGCACATCATCGAGGGGATGCGGGCGGGGCTGCGCCAGGGCATGGACCGGCCACAGGCAGCGATTCATTCCCTGCAGGTCAACGTGTGGCCGGTTCTCCTGACATCGGTGACAACCGCAATCGGCTTCCTCAGTCTCAATTTTGCGGAAATGCCGCCTTTCCAGGTGATGGGCAACATGGTGGCATTCGGCGCGATGGCCGCCTTCGTCTTTTCGGTCACGCTACTGCCCGCGTTTCTGACCGTCGTGCCGATGCGCGGCGGGTCCGCATCTCCCGGGAAGGCAGACCTCTTCGATCGCCTGGCGCGGTTCGTCATCTCCTACCGCACGATCCTGCTTTGGTCCGTCGCCGCCGTGATGGTCGTGCTCATCGCGGGCATCTCGCGGATCGAGCTGCAGGAGAACTGGCTGGAGCTGCTCGACGAGAGCTACGAGTTCCGGCGATCCACGGATTTCGTGAGCGAGAACTTCACGGGCGTGGAAACGTACGAGTACTCGCTCAACGCCGGGCGGGAGGGCGGCATCACGGATGTCGAATACCTCCGGCAGGTGGATGCTTTTGCCGAGTGGACCCGGATGCAGCCGGAGGTTGCCCACGTCTTCGCCCTCTCCGACGTCATGAAGCGCCTGAACAAAAATCTGCACGGCGACGATCCCGACTTCTACGTGCTTCCGGACGACTCCGACCTTGCCGCGCAGTACCTGCTGCTCTACGAGTTCTCCCTGCCGGTCGGGCGCGACCTGAACAATCTCATCGACGTGGAACGGTCGTCGACGCGCGTGACGGTCGTGCTCAAGAGCCTCACCACCCGGGAAAAGGTTGACCTCGACAACCGCACGCAGGCCTGGTTCCGGCAGAACGCGCCCGACCTGGAAACCCAGGCCACCGGCGTTTCCGTGGTCGGGGCCCATTCAATCCAGCGGAACATCGAGGGCATGCTGCGCGGCACGATCGCGGCAATGGCCATCGTCTCCCTGCTCCTGCTCTTCGTCTTCCGAAGCGTGCGTCTCGGCCTGATCAGCCTGGTCCCGAATTTCGCGCCAGCCGCCATGGCAATGGGCCTTTGGGGATATCTGGTGGGAGAAGTCGGCGTCGCGGCGTCGGTCGTCACCGCGATCGCGTTCGGCATCATCGTGGACGACACGATCCACTTCATGACCAAGTATGTCGGCGCCAGGAAACGCGGGCTGTTGCCGTCCGAGTCCGTCCAGTCCGCCTTTGGCGCAGTCGGCAAGGCGCTGACGGCGACGACGGTCGTGTTCGCACTGGGATTCATGGTGTTCGCGGCGTCGGGACTGGTAACCAACCAGGCGCTCGGCCTGCTCGTTGGGATCACCGTCATCATTGCCCTGCTGGCTGACTTCCTGTTCCTCCCGCCACTGCTGATGGCGCTCGATGCGACGAAGGAAACGACTGCGCAGATCAGGGAACGACTGAGGCGGTCGACCAGATAGGACCGGAACGCGATCGCACCGGCCGAAATCCGGCTGGACTTCCCGTGCCCCCAGGCAGGGTCGGGCGCTTACGGCAGCGGCCGGCTGGTGTTCCGGGCTAGCCGCCGCCAGTCCGCATTGGTATCGGGGCAAGCCCGAATCCGGCTTGCCGCGAATGGCCGTCCCGGGGCGGGTGGCCGGGCAGGTGGCAGAAATCGTGCTACCATGCTCGCACAGGCGCAGGAGTCAACGTGATCAGCTCGCTGCTCGGGCCTTTCCGTCGAGTTCCTGCGTTCCCTGTTGCGGCCATT
The DNA here is from genome assembly GCA_022824395.1 of Alphaproteobacteria bacterium. Lineage (GTDB taxonomy): Bacteria > Pseudomonadota > Alphaproteobacteria > TMED109 > TMED109 > VXPW01. Next base: position 9,334 of record JAJDZX010000067.1, on the reverse strand, counting down.
ACGATCGACAGGAGGCAACGGTAATTCGCGTTTCTCTTCCCCGCACGGTCCTGGCGTCTGTCGGGATCCTCGTTGCCATCTTCGCCTGGGCGGCCGAGCCTCCGGTCGGGCAGGCGGAAACCGCCGAAGAAGCCGGGCTCCGGATCGCGACCGAAGCCCGTGAACGTCAAAAGGGATTCGGCAACTTCACTTCCAGCATGACCATGACCCTCCGCACCAAGCGGGGGCAGGAAAGCAATCGCGAAATGCGCCTCAAGGTCATGGAGGTCGCGGACGACGGAGACCGCAGCGTGTTCGTGTTCGACCGCCCGCGCGACGTCAAGGGGACGGCATTTCTCGTGCACGCCCACAAGGACGGGCCGGACGATCAGTGGCTTTATCTTCCCGCGCTGAAACGGGTCAAGCGCATCAGTTCCGCCAATCAATCCGGCTCATTCATGGGCAGCGAGTTCTCGTACGAGGATCTCGGAGCGGCGGAAGTCGAGAAATTCACGCATCGGTACCTGCGGGACGAGCCTTGCGGCGAACTCGAGTGCTTTGTCCTGGAGCGAACCCCGGTAAGTGAGGATTCGGGGTACTCCCGTCAGCTGGTCTGGCTTGACAAGGAAGAGCTGCGCTCCATGCAGATCCAGTACTTCGACCGCAGGGACGAGCATTTCAAGACGATGGACGTCGAAGACTACGCGCAATACCTGGATCGTTTCTGGCGGAGCAGCAGGATCACGATGACCAACCATCTCACGGGCAAGAGCACCGTGCTGGTTTGGTCGGACTACGAGTTCGGGACCGACCTTGACGCTCGCGACTTCACCCGGACGGCCCTCCAGCGCGTGCGATAGCGCCTGAGCAACGAACGGCGTCCTCGCCGGCCAACGTCGTCGAGTGGCCCTGGACCCGGGCGGACGTGACGGTACTCGTTCCGGGGCGGCAGGGCCCCGATAGGCCTCAACGGAGAACCCTCGGCCCGCCCGTCGTTCACCGTTGCGGGGTGAGTGCAAGCCCCGTGCAGTGCTCGGCGGCGGCTTTGGCGGGCATCGCCTCGGCGCCGCGTCAGGCGGTGCGGACGACCGCAGCCCGCCTTCTGCCGAGGGTGCATGCCGGGGCTTGCGGATGGGAGAGTGCGAGCAAGCCGTCTTCGATCGGCCTACGTTTCGCGATCCTCCTGTCCGCCGGGTAGTCCTGTCCTACGTGTTGCGCCAGGGAATCCGGTCTCCCTGTTTCGGAAACCGGAGACGACGATGTTCTTGGTGGACAGCAACGGATTGGATTTCCACGATTCGCTGTTCATTGCCGTGGCTCCGGAAGCTGGCAGTGACACGCTGCTCACTGAGGAGTTCCGGACGGGACCCCGGATCGGGCGGCTGCTCGTCGAGAGCCCGTTGGTCTGAGGAAGCAGAAGACGGAAACGGCCGACGGAATTCCGGTCAACCTGGGCACGCCAGTCAGAGCCGGTAGCGATTCAGCGTTGCCTGCCAATCATGGGAACGCCGACGGCGCCTGCCGCTCCTGAGAGCCGCTGGTCGAGCGTGGCCAACGGCAGCCCGCGTCGGCTCGCAACTTCCAGATAGGCGGCGGCGTCGACGCTCAGGGCATGTTCACGCGCAAGCCCCAGAACCAAGGCCTCGTCGTAGCTATGGTCAGTCGCGATGCCAAGGGCCGCACAGTCTGCAAGCGTCTCCGCGACCTGCTGTGCCGTGATCCGACCGCGACGTTCGTTCGTCAGCCGCACATTGCGCAGTTCGTACCATCAGACCACGGGCGCCACGCCACCGTCATTGACAACACGGCGCATGGCTTCAGTGGCGACCGGCTCATCCTCGTCCGCCAGCGGCCAGGCCAGGAACACCGAGCAATCCACCATGACAGGCATCAATGGCGGTGTCCCTCATGGACCGATGTGACGAGGTCGGCCAGTGGTACGCCCGCCAAGGGCCGACGGCGTTCCTCGATCCGCGCTGCCGCCTGTTTCGCCACTGTCCGGTTTCCGGCCACCGGGACAAGGCGGGCAACCGGCTTGCCATGACGAGTGATTGTCGGGCTCTCACCGCGAGCCACCCGATCAAGCAAGCTCGGAAGGTGGGTCTTGGCCTCGTTAGCGCCGATTGTCTCCATGAGTTTCGCCCCATTTCCAACCAGTCTGATCGCCAGTCCAAAATATGGAGAGAGTTCAAGATCTTATCAACGTGTCATCGTGCCGATGTCTGTTGGGGTGACCACCAGGAGGCTAACCCGCCGCGGCTGAATGAGCGATCGCGGCCACTGCTATCCGCTAGGCTACACCGTTCTCCGCGACAGGCTGAACATCCGGAACGCCCCGGCGTTGGAGTTGGCAGAGCGCGAGCTTGTCGCCCACGGCTTTCTTCAGCCCGTGCTGGCGGAGACTTCGGCCTGGATCACCTGAAGGCGATCCACCGTCACCTGTTCCAGGATGTCTAAGCGTGGGCGGGCGAAGTCCGCAGGGTGGAGATCGTCGAGCCGGTTCCAGCCGCGACGGTATGCCGCACAACACACGCACGGCCCCAGCCGGGGCTCGCGCCACCTGCAAGGGGCCGAACGCCGCAACCATGACCCTGTTGGCATATTGGAATACTGGATGTATGGTTTGCCATATGAAGACGACGCTGAATATCGACGAGACTGTCATTCGGCAACTGCGAGAAGAGGCGGCACGGCGGGGAACCACCATGTCCTCCCTGGTGGAAGCTGGGCTCAGGCGGATTCTCGCGAACTCCGGACCAGGCGCGGGAATCCCGGACACCCTGCCGCCGTTGCCGACCTGGAAAAGCGGTGGGCTCAGGGTTGATATCGCCAAACGCGACGAGCTCTACCGGCTTCTCGACGAGGCGTGAATGCTGGTCTTTGACACCAATGTCCTGATCTACGCAGTCGACGAGGATTCCCCGTATCACGACCCATGTCGGCAGCGTGTCCTGCAGGCCCGCAATGATCCATCGCCGGCGTATCTGACCTGGAGCATCTGTTACGAGTTTTTGCGGGTCACCACCCATGCACGTGCATCCGCGTCCCCGTGGACGCCGGTACAGTCCTGGAGTTTTCTCTCGGCGCTGCTCGAAACTCCTGGATTTGACCTGCTCGTGGCGACGTCTCGCCATGGGGCGGTATTGGCGCAGGTCATGGGTGAGTTGCCGGACGTGAGCGGGAACCTGTTCCACGATCTGCATACCGCGGTCCTGATGCGCGAGAATGGCGTCAGCCGGATCTGCACCCGCGATACCGACTTTCATCGGTTCCCGTTTCTCAGTGTGGTCGATCCCTTGCGATAGCCTCGGGCACCGCACCGGCTCAACCGAGCCGGCCAGACATCGGGCCCCTGATCAACGTTCTGCCCTTGCCGCTTCCCATCACCTTGCCGTTGAGCAGCAGTTCGCCCGCGCGCCCGTCGAAGCGCGACCCCGCGCCCCGGCCCCAGAACACCCCCTTCCCCCGACAAGCCGAAAGGGAACGGCGCCGCAAACGCCCATTCTTCCTAAACCGCCTTATGCGGGTCGGCGGAACCACACAGCGTGCGTGTACTGGTAAGTGCGGGACGCCGCTCTAGCGGATCCCGCCGAAGCCGGCGCTCAGGTCGTCGCGCCGCAGCACGCCCCCCATGCCTTCGTGGGCCGGACCTAAGAACGCGCCCGTCACCGTGCCGGCGTCGCCACCGGTCTGCACGAAGGTGTTGCCCCGCACCTCGATGACGTAGCGCAGGTCGCCGTCGTTCCAGACGGTGCCGGTGCCAAGAGCGCCCGGCGCCGAATCAGCCGCCCACTGCTCCAGCCCTGTGAAAACAGCCGTACCGAGCATCGACGCCAGATCGACCGACAGATCGGCGGCGCCGGCGACGGCCTCCGCCCCGGGCGTGAGGCCGATCAGCCGGCCGGACCAGCTGACGCTGCCCGAGAGCGCGGTGTTGTCTTCAATGGCGGTGCCGGGTGTCGGCCCGGTTGCCCAGGGCTGCGACAGGCCGTTCCTGAGCGCGGCGCCAAATGCGATTTCGCCCCCTTCGGTGTCGAGCGCGCCGCGCACGTGCAGGGAGGTGTCGGCCCAGGCCCCAAGGTCCTCAGCGATGCCGCTTCGCGTGGTTCCCGGCTGGAAGTGGCCGTACGCCGCAAGCAGGGCTTCGCGATCGAGCGGATGCAGGATGTGTCCCGTCAGTTCCTCGCTGCCCCCGCCTACCATGATCGTCTCCGGGAAGCGGGCAGGGTCCACGTGATTGCGGCCCAGCAAGTGAATGAGCTCGTGCGCGATGACGCCCAGTCTCTCGAGCCCCGAGGTTCGGGTGTGGTCCACAAGGACTCGGCCGGCCACATACTCGAATTGGACGGGCACCGCCGGATCCCCGGTCGGCACCGCCGCAATGACCGGCTCCGCCAGGCCGATGTCATCGCCGTGCGGCGGCACGGCATGCGTCGGCCAGTCCTCCTGCGGTGCGAACCTGACATGAATCTGGCCATCTGCAGGCTGAAGTGCGCCCGCGGGCGCAGGGTCCGGGCCGAACGTCAACTGCCACTTCCTGGGCAGGGCCGCGTTGATCGCCTGGACCACGCGAACCGTCTCGTCGACCAGCGCCGGCGGCGTGCCATCGGCCACGTAGACGGTCGGTGGCTCGGAGCGGAAGCGCAGGAGCGGGATTTCGAGAATCGTATCGGCGGGCATGCCGTATTCGTCCCCGGTTTCAGGCGGGGAGGAATCCGCTTCCAGGTAGGCGATCAACTCGGCGGCTCCGACGCCATCCTGCACGGCGCCGTAAGAGATCCTGACGTCGGCATGAATGGCGGCCTGCGCCAACGCGCCGGCCAGTGACGCGACGTCGGCACCCACGTGGAGCGAGGTCTCCAGCGGCACGACCGGCGCCTGGCCCGCCTGGAGCGGCGTTTGCAGCGGCAGCTCGGGAACGTCCGGAACGGATGACTCTTCCATCCGCTCGGCACATGCGGCCAGAGACACGACGACACTCAGGCCGAGACACGCGAGCATGTTCCTAATGGCGCGGCACCTTTGCGAGGACGGGCACGAAGCGGCGGAGCATTCCAGCGGCGAAACGATCCGCCCGACGCAAATTCTAGACGGTTGACTTCGAAGGTCCCGGCTATCGATTCCAGCCGACGTTGGCCGCGGGGGCGCGGCAGGTTCTGAGGAGTCTCGCTCTCCCTTCGGCAAGCCCAGTCGCGTTCTAGCGGTTTCAGCGCCGCATGCGACAAGGGAGCCTACAACGGCATGGCGACAGGGGGTGGCTCAATCTTGCCCGGAATGCCACCCGGAACTTCCCGGCGCGGATTACCAGGGGCTTCGCCCGGTATCCGACGGCGGTAGAGCCCCGAGGCGGCCGCGCCGACCCGCCTTCGGACTCCGCGTGACGGATGGGGCCGGGGCCGGTAAGGCTGAAGCAATCTCAGCGTTACACTTGTTTCTGTCATTTCCGACATTACGCTTGCCCGCAGGCCGCTGTGCCACTATCAAGGCCCTCGGATCTTGCAGGAGAGGAGGATCGGGATGAGCAGCGCTACCGACGCGGTGGACTTGGGACACCGTCTTCCGACACAGGACGAGATCGCGTGCGCCGCGCAAGCGGTAACGGCACTGGCCCGTGCGCGGGGCGGAAACGGCGTCCTCGCCATTCACCGCGAAGACGGCCAGTCCGTCCAACTGGCGCCCGCGATCGCCGACCTGGTGATCGATCTTCTGGGCGGTGTCGCGTCGGGCCAAACGGTCACTCTGGTCCCGACCGGCGCCATGCTGACCACGCAGCAGGCGGCCGACATCCTGGGTGTCTCGCGCCCGCACCTCAGCAAGCTTCTCAAGTCGGGCAAGATCCCGTTCGTTGCGGTCGGCTCGCACCGTCGCGTGGTACACGCCGATTTGATGGCCTACATCGACCGTCGCGACGCCGCGCGCCATGCGGTGCTCGACGATCTCGCCCGTCTGGGCCAGGAGTTCGATGCGTCTTGACGCAGTGCGCGGACCCTCGTGTCGACCTGCTGGATGCCAATGTGCTGTTTCCGTTCCGCAAGAGAAACGTTCTCTTGCGCTTCCACCACGCCGGATTGTTCCGGGCGCGATGGGTGCTGTGGACGTTCAAACGCTTCCCGCAACGACCGAAGCAAGCACGTCTCTGGCGCGCCAAAATCATGAAAGCTCAGCCGACGTCGCTTGCCCATTGGCCTCCGCTGCACGGACGTTGCCGAGCACTGGGAGCCGTATGAGCCGACAGGCTCACGCACGGTTCAACTCAAGGCAGGGCGTGAGCTCTCGCCAATGGGCCACTCGCACCCTGCGCGACCATGCGGTGCGCGGCCACGCCGTGAACGAGGACCGGCCAAGCCCGCCGCTAGCCCGGATGGCTCACCAACGGGGGTGTACATGGGGCGATATGCGTGGTATAGGTAAGAGAGTCAGACACTTACCACGCCACACGGTGCCGCCCCATGCAACCAGAGTGTATCCCAGCCCAACTGTGCTTTGAAGGCCTTGGCCGTCGTCGGGTGGAGGGCCGGTTCGACGGCGGCCGGCTGACGACGGACGGCGGCGTGCTGCTGCTGCGGGAGGTCGACCGGCGGTTCCGGGTGACGGAGCGTCTGGCCGGCTGTTTCCGGGACCATCGCTCGGTGGCGCGCATCGAGCATCGTCTGGAGACGCTGGTGGCCCAGCGGGTGCTGGGACTGGCAGCGGGCTACGAGGATCTGAACGACCATGACCGTCTGCGCTGGGACAGCGTGCTGGCGCTGGCGAGCGGGTGTGCGGACGTGACCGGGGAGCGGCGCCGGCGGGGGCGCGACCGGGGGCAGGCGCTGGCGGGATCGAGCACGCTCAACCGCCTGGAGCTCGGCGTGCCGGCGGAGGCGGCCAGGCACCGGTACAAGAAGATCGCGGCCGACCCGGCGGCGATGGATGCGCTGCTGGTGGAGCTGTTCCTCGAGGCCCATCCGGCGCCGCCCGGGGAGATCGTCCTCGACCTGGACGCGACCGACGATCGGCTGCACGGGAACCAGGAAGGCCGGTTCTTCCATGGTTATTACCGGCACTACTGTTACTTGCCGCTGTACATCACCTGCGGCGACTTCGTCCTGTGCGCCCGGCTGCGTCCGGCCAACATCGACGCCCCGGAGGGATCGGTGGCGGAGCTGGAGCGGATCGTGGCGCAGATCCGCGCCGCCTGGCCGGCGACGCGGATCCTGGTGCGCGGCGACGCCGGCTTCTGCCGCGACGAGCTCATGGCCTGGTGCGAGAAGGCAGGCCTCGACTACGTCTTCGGCCTCTCCCGCAATGCCCGCCTGGAGCGGTGGCTGGCGAAGGCCCTGCGCAAATCCCGGCGGCGGTGCGTCGCCACCGGGAAGGCGTCGCGGCGGTTCCGGGAGCGGCGCTACCGGACCCGCGAGACCTGGAGCCGGCCGCGCCGCGTGGTCGGCAAGGCCGAGTGGCTGCCGGGGATGCGCGGCGACAACCCGCGCTTCGTCGTCACCAACCTGCCGCGCGATCAGGTCGGCGCCCAGGATCTGTACGAAACGGTGTACTGCGCCCGCGGCGACATGGAAAACAGAATCAAAGAGGCGCAACTGTGGCTGTTCGCGGATCGGACCTCGACGGCCACGATGCGCGCCAACCAGCTCCGGCTCACCTCCGCCACCTTCGCCGGCGTCCTGATCACGCTCCTCCGTCAGGTCGGGCTGCCGGGCACCGCGCTCGCGGGTGCCCGCGCCGACACGATCCGCGCCCGGCTCCTCAAGGTCGCCGCCAGCGTCACGGTCAGCCGGCGCCGGATCCGCATCGCCTTCACGTCGGTCTACCCGATGCAAACCGTGTTCGCCCACGTGCTCGCCGCCCTGCGCGCACCGCCGGCCCGCGCCGGCCCCGGCTGACCCCCCCCAACCGCACGGCTCGACGCGCTGATCAAGAGCGCCGACGGTGGAAGCTGCCCCGAGGTCGGCCGCTCATCCACATCCACTGCCGAATCGGGCCGCCGCGTCCCATGCCGACCGGGCACAGGGCCCCGGCGGACGAAACGGGACCCCGACGGCCGCCCGCAACGGCGCCAAACCCCGCCACACCCCATCAACCTCGGCGGTGGTGAGCGAAGGGGGCTAGTCCGGTTTACGGGCTTGGACGAAATACATCGGGGTGAAGATGCCGAGGCGCCCGGCCTCAGCCAGGGCAACTGCGCAAAGATCGAGCAGGCTCGAAACCTGCGTCGCGCCGCGCGGCACGATCCCCAGCCGTTCCAGCAGCCAAAGCGAGCCGTGGGTTACCCGGCGCCCGGCGGCTGAACTCCGCAGGCTGGCGAACGAAAGGCCGGAGCCCACGAGCGGCTCATACCAGGGGATACCCGGCGGGGCTTCGGCGGCCAGGTCGCGAGCCTCGACCAGCTCGAAGCCGGCTGACCGCACGGCTTCGTCGACCTCATGCGGACGGGCGATATCGGGCAGGGCCCCGCCGTGCTCCATATCGGCTTTCAGCCGGCGGTGCTCCGGGTCATCGGAGTCGAACCCGTCGGTCAGACAATACTCGTAGGCTGCGAAGCACCCGCCGGGCTTAAGCAGGCGGAAGACCTCCCCGTACACGCCCGCCTTGTCCGGCGCGCAGCAGGTCGCTTCGATCGAATAGGCAGCGTCGAAGCAGGCATCCGGCGCGTCGACGCTCATGAAATCGCACTTCAGCCAATCAACCAGGTGGCCGAGGCCGGCCGCCTCGCACCGTCTCGCCGCACGCTCGAGTTGCATCGCGTTGTTGTTGACACCGACGATTCGGGCGCCGGAAAAGCGGGCGATCTCGATCAAGGGCCCGCCGACGCCGCAGCCCAGGTCGACCGCCGTCATCCCGGGCTCCAGGCCAAGCCGGTGGGCGATGTAGTGTTCGTGGCGGGCGAGCGACGCGGCGAAGCTCTCGTTGGCAGCGCGGGGCGCAAAGTGAAAGGACTGCCCCCAGCCGTATTCGAAGAAATCCGTGACCAGGTCGTAATAGGTGTTCTCGAAATCCCGGTAGTCCGTCTTGCGTTCGTCCCCTCTGCCCCGCGACGCGCCGCCGTACCAGCGTTCGTAGTCTTGGACGCGCGCGGCCACGCTCTCGCGGCGGTCCCGGTCGCTCAGGATCCTGGCAAGCTTCGTCCTCATCGCGGAGTTTCGACTTGCATGTCCCCCTGTATGTCCGGATGTCCGGCCGATCCGGTGTTGGCCGTCGGCATTATCGGTAAGGCAAGGGTGCCGAATCTCACGAAAGTAGCCACCGATTCTCATTCAAAGTAGCCACCGAATCTCACGAAAGTAGCCACCCCGTTCTCAGCTAAGTAGCCACCCCTGCCGGCGCTGGATGTTGATGCGGCGGACAGGATGCCGTTCTA
>JAJDZX010000045.1 GCA_022824395.1 Alphaproteobacteria bacterium | reverse complement strand
CCCCTTGTATGAAGCAGCTGGCCCGAAGGGCAGAAAGTTATCAACAGCGGTTGTCGGTGTGGATTTTGTGGAAAACCTGACGCAGCAGTGTTGGGATCATCTTCGTAGATTTTGTGCAATTCCGCGCCCCTGCGCCGACAGGCGCAGGGGCGGGAACGCGGGGCGTTCATGACGTCCCGTGCCGGCGGGTCGGACCGTAATCCCCTCGGATCCGAACCGACAGTGAGCGTGGTCGGCCCGCCGGCGTCATCCCCTTGCGTCCTGCATGGATGCGTGGGCTTTGAGACCCGCATTACCGCAAGGAAAGGAGCACGGGGATATGACCAACGTAGTGGCCGGGATCGACGTCAGCAAGGATCAGCTGGACGTCCATGTGGCCGGGGAGAGCCGGCAGTTCGCCAACCAGCGCACCGGGTACCGGGCGCTCGGTGCGTGGCTGGAGCACCACGGGAGTGGGCGCGTGGTGCTGGAATCCACCGGGCGCTACCACCGCGCGGTGCATCAGTCCCTGCATGCCCGGGGCCTCGAGGTCGTGCTGGTCAACCCGCTGCGCACGCGCCGCTTCGCCGAGGCGCTCGGCCAACTGGCGAAGACCGACACGATCGACGCCGCCGCACTGGCCGCCTACGGCACTGCCTTCCTCGACCTACCCGCGACGCCGCCGCGGAGCCAGTTCCTGGACCGGCTCGCCGACCTGCTCGTCCTGCGCACGCAGCACCGCGACGCCCAGGGAGCGCTCCGCCTCTCGGCCATGGAAGTGCAGGAGCCGGCGCTGCGCGAAGAGGGGCTGCGCAGCGTCGACCTGCTCGGCCGGCAGATCGACACCTTCGACCAGCGGATCCGAGAGCTGATCGCCAGCGACCCCGACACCGACCGGCGCTACCAGATCCTCATCTCGATCCCCGGCGTCGGCCCCGTCAGCGCCGCCATGTTGTGCTGCTGGATGCCCGAACTCGGGAGCATCGGCAACCGTCAGGCTGCCGCGCTGCTCGGCGTCGCCCCCTTCGCCCGCGACAGCGGCATCCAGAAGGGTGTGCGCCACATCCGCGGCGGGCGCCGACGACCCCGCAACGTCCTCTACATGGCCGCCCTCTCCGCCGCGCGATACAACCCCGATCTGCAGCAGGTGTTCCAGCGGCTCAAGGCCGCCGGCAAGTGCCACAAGGTCGCGATCGTCGCCGTCATGCGCAAGCTGATCGTCCTCGCCAACGCCCTCCTGCGCGACGGACGGCCCTGGGCCGAGACCGCACCCGCCGCCCGATGAACACACCCAGCCTGTCGATAAACTGTGGATCACCTGTGAACAACTCGTATGCACACCAACACTCAAGCGATTCACCGCTTGTGCCAAGACATGGATGCTCACTGCCGAGCCCATCGGCTATCGGGCCGATGGTCCCGTTCATGGGAATGCCATATTGAGCCCGACTGGCTTCTGATTTCGCATATCGACGGCGATGCCCTGGTGCTCACACATACCGGTAGCCATGCCGACCTATTTCGATGACCAGGTGCAGATGGCAAGCGCCGGATACAGGCCTAAACACTGAAACCAGCGGTCAACACATGACAAATTCGCGATGAGACGGAATATTGATCTCCCATTGCCCCATGCGGGAGGTTCACCACTCGCTGTCAGGGACTGAACGCGCCGGGCATGGTGCCCTGGCGCGCCAGCCTAGGGCATGTATCCATTGCATCTTCAGGCGCCCCTGACGGACAGGTTGGCGAGGAACTGCTGGGCGCTCGCATCCCAACCGCGCCCTTCGGCAAACCGCCTGCAGATGGCACGATCGAGTTGGAGCGCCGCCCGCGCGGCCCGGCCCAGGTCGCCGTCCAGGACGGCAACATCGGGAGCATCGCCCACCACGTCGAGCGGTCCCGGCACCGGATAGGCGGCGACCGGCACGCCGCAGGCGAGCGCTTCCAGCATGACGTTTCCGAACGTGTCGGTGCGGCTCGGAAAGACGAACACGTCGGCCTGTGCGTAGGTGCGGGCGAGATCGTCGCCGGTGCGGGCGCCCGGAAACGCGACGTCGGGAAACCGGCGCTGGAGCGCTTCGCGCGCTGGCCCGTCCCCCACCACCATCTTGCGTCCGGGCAACTCGAGGCTGAGAAATGCCTCGAGATTCTTCTCGACAGCCACCCGGCCGACGGTGAGCCACAAGGGGCCGCTTCGCCGCCGGTCGCGGGGGCGCGGGCGAAACAGCGACGTATCGACCCCGCGCCCCCACAGCCCGACCCGTCCGAATCCCCGCCGCTCGAGTTCCGCTACCAGTCGCGGCGTGGCGGCCATCACGGTCTCGGCGTGGCGGTGAAACCGGCGTAGCCCCGCGTAGCCCAGGGACTCCGGCAGCCCGGTGCGCGCGGAGAGATATTCCGGAAACCGGGTGTGGAACGAGGTCGTGAAGGGCTGGGCTGCGCGGCCGCACCACCGGCGCGCCGCCCAGCCCAGCGGCCCTTCGGTCGCGATGTGCACGGCGTCCGGCCCGAACGCTTCGATCGCGCCCCGCACCCGCCAGGGGTTCAGGGCGAGCCGGATCTCGGGATACGTCGGGAGCGGTGCGGTGCGGAAGCCGTCCGGTCCGATCACCCGGACGGTGTGCCCCAATGCCTGCAGTTCGCGCTGGACGGCGACCAGCGTTCGGACCACCCCGTTGATCTGCGGGTGCCAGGCGTCCGAGACGATGACGATGCGCATGGCGGATCAGGAGGCCTGCGCCAGTCCCGTCTCCCGGCTCTCCAGGCGGTTGCGCGCACCGCCCTGGAGGATCTCCAGCTGGCCGTCAAAGTGTTCGACGAGCGCGGTGCAGCTCTCGGTCCAGTCGCCGTCGTTGCAGTAGAGGACATCACCGATGGAGCGGATCTCGGCGTGGTGAATATGGCCGCAGACGACCCCGTCGACGCCCCGGCGGCGGGCCTCCTGGGCGAGCACGTTCTCGAAATCGGCAATGAACTGCACGGCATTCTTGACCCGGTGCTTCAGGAACGCCGACAGCGACCAGTACGGCAGCCCGCAGAGCTTGCGGACCTGGTTGAAGATCCGGTTGCAGCGGAGCATCACCCGGTAGGACCAGTCGCCCAGACGATAGAGCCAGCGGGCGTAGCGTACGACGCCGTCGAACCCGTCGCCATGCACCACGAGAAATCGTCGGTCATCGGCGGCGACATGGATCGCCTCGGTGCGGATCTTGATGCCGGCCATGTCGAGGCCGTCGAATTCGCGGGCCGCCTCGTCGTGGTTGCCCGGGATGAAGATGACCTCGACGCCCGCGTCCGCCCAGCGCAGGAACTCGCGGACGACCGCCTGGTGACTGGCCGGCCAGTACCAGGACTTCTTCAGCCGCCAGCAGTCGACGATGTCCCCCACCAAGTAGAGGGTCCGGCACTCGATGGTGTGGAGGAACGCCAGCAGGTCGTCCGCCCGGCACCCCCGCGTGCCGAGGTGAATGTCGGAGATCCACAACGTGCGGACCCGCCGGGGAAAGCCGACGACATTCATTTCCGGAACGCACCCCGCAACCAGCGACGGCCGCCGACAGCGCGGCGGCTGTCATCCAAGCGGGCGTGATTTCAGCCGATGGCGTGGTGCGTTCCGGTGTCGATTCCGTGAAGAGTTCTTGACAGTCGGGGAACGGGTCGCGGCGGGGCCTACTCGTCGGCCACCTTCACGACCAGCTTGCCGAAGTTCTTGCCCTGCAGCATGCCGATGAAGGCCTCGGGAGCACGCTCGAGTCCCTCGACGACGTCCTCGCGGTAGCGCAGCTTCCCTTCCTTGATCCAGCGCGCCATGCGGCGGAGGGCGATCGGGTACTTCTGGGTGAAGCGGAACACCAGGAAGCCCTCGACGCTCGCCTGGTTGATCAGGACATGCCGCAGGGACCGCGGCCCCATCGCCTCTTCCGTGTTGTTGTACTGGGAGATCTGGCCACAGATGGCGACCCGTCCCCACTGCGCCAGATTGGCGAAGGCCGCGTCGGTGACGGGGCCGCCCACGTTGTCGAAGTAGACGTCGACGCCGTCCGGGCAGGCGTCCCGCACGGCGGCATTGAGGTCGCCGGCAGTCCGGTAATTGATGCCGGCGTCGAAACCGAGCTCCTCGGTGATGTAGGCGACCTTGTCGTCCGAGCCGGCCGTGCCGACCACCCGGCAACCGCCGATCTTCGCGATCTGCCCGACCGCGGCCCCCACGGCGCCGGACGCGGCCGACACGAGCACCGTGTCGCCGGGCACCGGCCGCCCGACTTCGAGCAGGCCGAAGTACGCGGTCATGCCCGGCATGCCCAGGATCCCGACCGATGTGGAGATGGGCGCCAGCGAGGGGTCGACCTTGCGGATCTGCGCCGACGTGGCGATCGCGTAGTCCTGCCATCCGAGGGCAAATCCCTGGACGATGTCGCCTTCCTTGAAGGCGGGGTCCTGGCTCTTCTCGACGCGTCCGCAGACGCCGCCGGTCATGACCCCGCCGACCGGATTGGGGGCGGCGTACGACTTGCCGGCGCTCATCCGGCCGCGCATGTAGGGGTCGAGCGAGAGCCAAAGGGCGCGCACGAGCACCTCGCCGTGTCGCGGCTCGGGGACCGGCTCCTCTTCGAGTCGGAAGTTCTCGGCGGTGGGCACGCCTACGGGACGGGAGGCGAGGACGATCCGGCGATTGACGGCCATTGGCAGGTTCCTGGGTTAGGTGGGAAGGCGGCACCCGCGCGGGGGCCGTGTGAAGCGAAGGGTTCTACCCGATCAGACCGGTGACGGGCGACGAGGGGTCGCCGGCGAACTTACGGGGAATACGGCCGGCGAGATAGGCGTCGCGTCCGGCGCGCACGGCGGCGCGCATGGCCCCGGCCATGCGCACCGGGTCCTGGGCGCCGGCGATCGCGGTGTTCATCAGGACCCCGTCGCAACCCAGCTCCATCGCCAGCGTCGCGTCCGAGGCCGTGCCTACGCCCGCGTCGACGATGACCGGGATCTGGAGACGTTCCACGATGAAGCGGATGTTGAGAGGGTTCTGGATGCCGAGACCGGAGCCGATGGGCGCGCCGAGCGGCATGACGGCGGCCGCCCCGAGATCCTCCAGGCGTCGCGCCAGCAACGGATCGTCGGTGCAGTAGACCATCACCTCGAAGCCCTCGCGGACCAGGATCTCCGTCACGCGCAGCGTTTCGGGCATGTCCGGATACAGCGTGTCGGGGTCGCCCAGCATCTCGAGCTTCACCAGCGTCCAGCCCCCGACTTCCCGCGCGAGGCGAAGGGTGCGCAGGGCATCGTCGGCCGTGAAGCAGCCGGCCGTGTTCGGCAGGTAGGTGTACGCCTTCGGGTCGATCACGTCGGTCAGCCGCTCGGCGTTCGGGTCATCGAGATTTACCCGGCGCACGGCGACGGTGATGATCTCGGCGCCGGAGGCCTCCAGCGCCGCCCGGTTCTGCTGGAAGCTCGCGAACTTGCCGGTGCCGATGATCAGGCGCGAGCGGAAACGCCGGCCCGCCACCTCCCAGCGGTCGTCGTCACCGCCGCCCACCAGATGGACGATCTCGATGCTGTCGCCGCGCTGGAGCCTGAGGGTTCCGAAGTCGGCCCGCCGCACGATCTCCCGGTTCCGCTCGACCGCGATCTTCCTGGAGTCCAGCCCCAGGTCCTGCAGGAGATCGTCAAGCAACAGGTCGGGGGCGACGGTACGCTCCGTACCGTTGACCGTTATCTCCACCGAATCCCACCCCGCGCGCGGTTTCCGTTCGTCGGAATCTCAAGGCATGGCCGTGCCGTTACTGTAGATTCCATTCATGGCGGAGACTACCACCGTGTTCGTGCTGAACGGCCCGAACCTCAATCTGCTCGGCACGCGCGAACCCGGCATCTACGGCCGGGAAACGCTGGCCGACGTGGAGGCGCTGTGCCGGCGGACCGCGGGCCCGCTCGGGCTCGGGATCGACTTCCGGCAGACCAATCACGAAGGCGTGCTGGTCGACTGGGTCCAGGAAGCAACCGGCCGGGCCGGCGGGATCGTGCTCAATGCGGCGGGCTACACCCACACCTCCGTCGCGCTGCTCGACGCGCTCAACGCGTTCGCGGGGCCGGTCATCGAGGTGCACGTTTCCAACGTGTACGGACGCGAAGCGTTCCGCCACCACTCGTACGTCTCCGCCCGGGCGGACGGGGTTTTGTGCGGGGTCGGCGTCGGCGGCTACGCTCTGGCGCTGGCGGCCATCGCGCCCCTGCTTGATGCCCCGCCGGCGGACCGGGGCGCGCGGACGTGAACCCAGGGACGGTGAGTCTGGCATGCCCAATTTCCCGGTAGACGAACCGCTCCTCCGCCGGCTGGCGGAGCTCATGAGCGAAACCGACCTGGCTGAACTCCAGCTGACGGACGGACGGCGCGTCATCCGTCTCGCGCGCGGCGGCCCGCGGCCGGCACCGGTTCCCTCGGCACCCGTGCCGGCGCCCGAGCCCGCCACCCCGCCCGACCCCGAACCGGCGCCCGCGTCGCCGGATCCCGATCGTCCCGAGGAATTCGCGGACCATCTGGGCGCCGTCACGTCACCGATGGTCGGGACGCTCTACGTGGCGGCCGCGCAGGGCGCCGAGCCATTCATCAAGGCCGGCGACCAGGTGGGCGAGGGCGACCAGATGTTCATCATCGAAGCGATGAAGACGATGAACGCGGTCCTGGCGCACCGCAGCGGCACCGTGGCCCAGATCTTTGTCGAGGATGCGACGCCGGTCGAGTTCGGCGCCCTGTTGGCCATCATCGAGTAGACAGCCGATGTTCAGCAAGGTGCTCATCGCCAACCGGGGGGAGGCGGCGCTCCGCATTCTCCGGGCGTGCCACGACCTGGACATCCGGACCGTCGCCATCCACTCCACCGCCGACGCCGACGCGATGCACGTGCGGCTCGCCGACGAATCGGTCTGCATCGGCCCGCCGGACGTGCAGTCGAGCTACCTCAACGTGCCCGCCATCATCACGGCGGCCCATGTCAGCGGGGTCGACGCCCTGCATCCGGGATACGGCTTCCTGTCCGAGAATGCCGACTTCGCCCAGATCGTGGCCCTCCACGACATCACGTTCATCGGGCCGAAGGCGGACCACATTGCCATCATGGGCGACAAGGTGGAGGCCCGCCGGCGGATGCGCGCACTGGGCGTGCCGGTGGTCCCGGGCGCCGAGGGGGCGCTGGGCTCCCTGGACGAGCTTCGGGCCCTCGCCGGGGAGATCGGGTTCCCCCTGATCGTCAAGGCGGCGGCGGGCGGCGGCGGCCGGGGCATGAAGGTCGTCGAGGCGGAAGCTGAGCTGGAGGGTGCGTGGCAGCTGGCGCGGGCGGAAGCGCAGGCGGGGTTCGGCGACGACACCGTGTACGCTGAACGCTACCTGGCGACCCCCCGACACATCGAGTTCCAGATCCTCGCCGATACGCACGGCAACGTCATGCACCTCGGCGAGCGGGACTGCTCGGTCCAGCGGCGCCACCAGAAGATGGTGGAGGAGGCGCCTTCGCCGGTGCTCGATGCCGACGCGCGGCGGCGGGTCGGCGACATCATCGTCGGGGCGGTGCAGGAGCTGGGGTACCTGGGACTGGGCACCGTGGAGATGCTCTACGACGACGGCGAGTTCTACTTCATCGAGATGAACACGCGTCTCCAGGTCGAGCATCCGGTGACGGAGATGGTGACCGGCATCGACCTCGTGTGCGAGCAGCTCCGCATCGCCGCCGGCGAGCCGCTTGGCTTCGAGCCGGATGCGGTCGCCATCACCGGCCACGCGATCGAGTGCCGGATCACGGCGGAAGACCCGGAGACGCTGACGCCGCGGCCCGGCCGGGCGGCGGGCTACCATGCGCCGTCGGGGCCTGGCGTCCGGGTCGACTCCGCGATGTTCGGTGGCAGCGAGGTGTCCCCCCACTACGACAGCCTGATCGCCAAGCTCATCGTCCACGGCCGCGACCGAGACGAGGCGGTGCGGCGGTTGCGACGCGCGCTCCGGGAGTACGCGATCGACGGGCTGGCCAACACCATCCCGCTGCACCAGCGCATCCTCGAGCACCCGGACTTCGTGACGGGACGGTACGATGTCCACTGGCTGGAACGGGAGCTCATGAGTCGGGAAAGCACGTGACGACGACGGCCCTCTTGCCGGTGGCGGGCGTGCTCGAGGCGTACCGGCGGGGCTGGTTCCCGATGGCGCAGAGCCGCGGCGACCGGAATGTCTACTGGATCAATCCGGACGTCCGGGGGGTGCTGCCGCTGTCGCGATTTCATGTGCCGCGCCGCCTGGCGCGGACCCTCCGGCAGCGCCCGTTCGGCATCACCGTGGATCAGGCCTTTCCGGAAGTGATCGGCGCCTGCGGTCGGTGCGACCCCGTCCGGGACCGCACGGAGACGTGGATCAACCCGGCGATCCGGGCCGTGTTCCTGCAGCTGTTCGTGGAGGGCCACGCCCACTCGGTCGAGTGCTGGCGGGACGGCAAGCTCGTCGGCGGCCTCTACGGGCTCGCGCTCAACGGCGCGTTCTTCGGCGAGAGCATGTTCTCGGCCGAGCGCGACGCCAGCAAGATCGCGCTCGTGCACCTGGTCGACCGGCTCCGCGTGGGCGGCTTCGCGCTCCTCGACGCGCAGTTCGAAAACGACCACCTGGACCAGTTCGGGCAGGAACGCCTGTCGCGGGTTGCCTTCCGCCGGCATCTGGACGCGGCGCTGGCGCGGGATGCGGACTTCTTCCGGATCGGCCGCGCCGGGCAGGTCGCCGACGGCGTGTATCCGGACGCGGTGCGCCTGCCCGCGGTGGCGGGCGGGCCGGTCCCGCGCGAGCGGGCTCACGCTGCCGCCGTTTCGTCCGCGTAGCCGGGCAGCGACGCCGGGCCTCCCGGGCTTGGATAACGACGCCGGGCCGTCTACCCGGCGGCCGCTAGCGCGGCGCGCTCTCCTCCGGTTCTTCCGGCTCCGCTGACGCCGCCGGATCCGTCTCCGGCATCGTCCGTCCCGCCTCCCGACAATCCAGCACCCAGACATCGTGCGTCGGGTACTCGAGGGCGGACAGGCCGGGGCTGGAGGCGAACATCCACCCGCGGAAGACCTCGGCCCCGGCAAACCGGCCGGTCGGATCGCGTTCCGTGATCACCAGGAAGGCGGCACTCTCGGGCACGTCCTCGGGCGGGGGTTCCCAGCAGCGGGTCGGCACGATTTCGAGCGGTCCCACCCGGGTCGCCGCGTCGAGCGGGGCCTCGATTTCGTACGCCCGTGCCGGCCCCTTCTCGAGGACCCGCAGCACCACGACCGGGCCCTCGGCGACAGCCGCGCTCAGTCCGAAAACGGCTCCGGCAAGTCCTGCACCGAGCGCGCCAAGACGGCGCGCACCTGCTCCGGGTCGGCGCCCATCAACACGCCGTCTTCCAATGCGTCCCTGGCGAGTTCCCGGATCTCCCGGATGTTCTCGTTGAGCACCTTGATCTTCTCCGTGCAAGACAGCGGCGTCTGGTCCGGTGCAAGCCATTGCTCGGGAATGAGTTCCGAAGATGCGGTCACAGGGCGTCCGGGTGCGCTACCGATCCCCGAAGAGCTTCGAGATGGCGCGCAGGAAGTCCACGGCGGATTCGGTGTTCTCGATCGTATCGCCCGGCGCCAGCATGGTGTCATCGGCGCCGGGTGACACGCGCAGGTGAGCTCCCCCCATCAGTCCGTCGCTGGCCACCGAGACGAAGGAATCCGTCGGCAGCTCGACCTCGGGCTCGAGCATCAGTGTGACGACGGCTTCGTAGGTGGCCGGATCGATAGCCTGGCTGACGACCGTGCCCACGGTGATGCCGCTCACGCGGACCGGCGCACCGACGGTGAGGCCGCCCACGGAGGCGAACCGGGCGGAAAGCTCGTAGCCGCCGCCGGTCTGCAGGGCAGTGCGCTCGTGCGCATAGACCAGGAAGTATGCGGCAGCCGCCAGAACCACGGCCCCGAGGAGCGTTTCAAGGGCGTTTCGGGTCAGGGGGAGTCTCCTCGTCAAGTGCAGGCGTCCACGCCTGGTACGGACGCGGCGACCGGGGAGCGGCGCTCAGCAGCGATCCCGGCGGGCGGTGGGCGTTCGCCGTGCCGGTCGGATTCGGGCGGTGCGGGCGTTGCCACGGGTAGCGATCGGCGGTGTCGTCGACCGGTGGCTGGTCCGTCGTGTGCGTGAGCCACGCCTGCCAGAGCGGCGGCACCGCTGATCCCTCGGCCGGTCCGCGATAGAGCACCCAGCGCCGTTCCCGGCGGCCGGTCGCCTGACGCTCCCGGTAGTACCGGTTGCCGAATTCGTCGACCCCGACCCGGGTGCCGAACAGCAGGACCGTGAGCCAGGTTGCAGGACTGTTGGACACGCGCGTTGCCAGCTCGATCCGGGTCCGGAGACGGGTACCTGTCACCCTTCCGGCGCCGGATGAGGCCTCCAAATTGCCGCCGTGCGCCTAGTGTGGCAGGAATCGGTCGGAACCGCACGCCCTATATGTGTCGTGTCGCCCCTCTGCCCCGCAAGCCCAGGACTCCCTGATGACCGGCCCATTGATGCCCAAGGCGACGGCCCTCTGGCTGATCGACCACACGACGCTGACCTTCGAGCAGATCGCACGGTTCTGCCAATTGCACGTGCTGGAGGTGCAGGGAATCGCCGACGGCGACGTCGCGGCCGGCGTGGCCGCCCGGAATCCGGTGGTCAGCGGAGAAGTCGAACAAGCGGAGATCGAGCGCTGTCAGCAGGATCCGACCGCCGATCTTCGGGCCAACCCGAACCTGAGCGCGGAGGACGAGACCCGGCGCACGGGTCCCCGCTACACGCCGGTGGCCCGCCGCCAGGACCGCCCGGACGCGGTGGCGTGGCTGCTCCGGCACCATCCGGAACTGAGCGATTTCCAGATCGGCCGGCTGGTCGGCACCACCAAGGGGACGATCGACAAGATCCGGAACCGGGAGCACTGGAATTCGCCGAACATCACGCCGCGGGACCCGGTGCTGCTCGATCTGTGCACGCGGGCCGAACTGGTGGAGGCCGTCGAGAAGGCGCGCCAGTCGAAGCGGTGGCGCGAACGGGAGCAGGCGCGCGAGGAAGAGGAACGGTCGAAGCCGCCCGAGGAAGTGCCCGACCCCATGCTCCTGCAGTCGCTGGTCCAGCCGCAGGCGGGACCTTCCGAGTAGGAGCCGGCGCCGAACGCTGGGACATCGCCGACATCGAGCCCGGGCATCTGGTTCCGCTCGCTCTGCGCGAGCGGACCGACGTGGTGGCTACTGTCGAAAAGGCACGAAGTTACTGCCCGCGACACGAAGCGCTGGCGGAAGCAGAAGGGGCAAGCTCTGGCAGCAGGCCCGGTGGGCGATCCGGGACGGGGCAGGCGCGCTTGCCCTGCCCCGCCCGGAAGCACGGACTACTGGGAAACGAACGCCGCCATCTCCTTGGCGCCATCCGCGTAGATACCGGTCAACGTGGCGGCAAGATCGTCTGCTGCGGCCATGTCGGGCATGGCAGCACGGTCGAACACGCCCGTCCAGCTCACGATGCTTGTTCCCGCTTCCGCCCCCGGAGTCACCATGAAGGTGCCGTGGTACTGGATTCCGGCAAGGAAACCGGCGGTCATCGCATAGGTGTAGTGCATCGGTCCCATGGCGACCATCGGTTCCTCCACGACCTCGCCGTTGGCCAGTTCGAGGCGCCGGACGCTGCCCATGCCGCCGTCGCCGGAAATGACCTCGCAGGTCAGGACGAGGCCAAGGAAGTCCGCGACGTTGCAGAAGCTGCTGAGGCGGGCCCATGCATCCGCCGGCGCCACCTGCACCGTCTCTTCGCTGTGAATGACCTCGATGTCGGCGGCGAGCGCCGGGCTCAGGCTGGCAACAAGCATGATGGCGGAAAAGAGTGCGGCAGCGGCACCACGGACCAGATGGTTCATGAGGAGAGCTCCTTGGGGAGAGACGGCCCCCAGCCTGCGGAAAGGGGCGAAGAGTTCGCGTGATCAGAT
This sequence comes from Alphaproteobacteria bacterium, assembly GCA_022824395.1. GTDB lineage: Bacteria > Pseudomonadota > Alphaproteobacteria > TMED109 > TMED109 > VXPW01. The sequence continues at coordinate 31,737 of JAJDZX010000045.1, read as the reverse complement.
GGCACGGATATCGTGCGGCGCCACGATAGCATGGCCGAACGATGGCCCGCGAATCCTCGTGGTGTCGCCAGGCCATCATCCAATGCGTGTTTTCCGCGCTATTGGCCGGCCCCCCGCCTCGCCTCGTATCCGGTCGAGACGCTGACCGCAACGGCTGTCCTCCGGGACAGCGGCAATGCGGTAGATGCCGCCGCCGCGATGCTTGCGGTTGTGGAGCCCATCCCGAGACATTGGCGGGCATGCCCCCCGTCTCTACGTGCCCCTGGGGGCAGCATCTATCGGATCCCGCAGGGGGGCTGCGAAAGGTGGCGACGTCTTGGACGACGTGATCGGCGATGGCCGGCGGAGGGAAGCGGCGAAGCTCTCCCGGAACCCGGATAGGGCAGCAGCACGCCTGCCTGACGGGCGCGCGCCCGAAACGGCCACGCTCCGCCCGGCCAGCGCGAGACGCAGTTCCTAGATGGTCAGCCCGGGCTGGTCCTGCCGGCACGCCGAGGATCTGCTTGCCACGCCCGCGGGCGATGGGCTTTGACTCGCGTCGGCGATCGTGGCAAAGGGGCGTCCCCGCTGCACCAATTCCACGAGGGACTTCTATCGTGCCGGAACTCGATCTCGGAGAGAAGCGTGCTTGCAGCGACTGCGGCATCCTCTTCTTCGACCTTAACCAGTCACCGCCGGTGTGTCCGAAATGCGGCAACGAGGTGCGGTTGATGCAGCAACGTACAGCGGCATCGTTGCAGAAGACCGACGTTGCCAGCGAAGACGTGGTGGAAGATGCCCCCGACGAGACGAAGCAGGAGGAGGACGAGTTCGACGAGGACACCGACGCGGTCACCATTGGACCCTCCCCGAAGCCGACGATCGAGGACGAGGCGCTGGAAGGCGAATAGCGGTTGCGCGCCTGCGTTCCTTTGCTCACAATCTGACGCACACACCGGAGCGTTGGGGCCGTAGCTCAGTTGGGAGAGCGCGTGAATGGCATTCACGAGGTCAGGGGTTCGACCCCCCTCGGCTCCACCATCCGGAAACCCAATAATAGCCGTAGATAGAGAGGTTTAGTTAGACAGCAGCTGTTTTACCTGCGCAAGAGAGGGCCAGTAGGAATACTCCAAGTGTTTGCCATATGTTTGCCACTCTGGTAGAGTGACCGGCAAGCGGCAGGTTTGATTGTCGGCAGGGCGCGAGGCCGCGCGAGCGCAACGGTGCGTCCCGGACCAGCCCGTCCGCACTGGTACTTGTGTGAATGTGGGCGTTCAGACGATGTCGAAGCGGTCGATTTGAGCAAACGCAAATTCCGAGAGAAGTCCGATCATGGCGAAGCGAAGCTCAAAGCTCACCAAGCGCGCCGTTGATGCCCTCAAGCCGAACGGTAAGGACGCGGTGTACTGGGACAGCGAACTCACCGGGTTCGGCGTGCGGGTCCGGAAGTCGGGCCGGAAGCATTATGTCGTCCAGACCCGCCTCAATGGGCGGCTCCGCTGGTTCACGATCGGCCAGCACGGGCCGTTCACCCCGGATGACGCAAGGACGGAGGCGCTGCAGATTCTGGCCGGTGCGAGGAAGGGGACCGATCCAGCCACCGTCCGCGCGACGTCGCCTGCTGCCCCGGTCATGTCTGACCTCGGCAAGCGCTTCTTGGAAGAGTACGTCGCGACCCATTGCAAGCCGACGACCCGCGAGGAGTACGCGCGGCGGGTCAGGCTGTACATCAACCCGACGATCGGAACGGTGAAAGTGGCGGCAGTCGCTCGCCAGGACATCGCGAAGCTGCATCACGCAATGCGCGACGTGCCCTATCAGGCAAATCGGACGCTGGCCGTGCTCTCGAAGATGTTCTCGCTGGCGGAGGTGTGGGGCTGGCGCGCGGATGGCTCCAATCCGTGCCGCCACGTCAAGGTCTACAAGGAACGCCCCCGCGAGCGGTTCCTGACGCCCGAGGAGACCGACCGGCTGGGCGAGGTGCTGCACGAGGCCGAGGTCGAGATGCCGTCGGCCGTGGCCGCGATCCGCCTGCTGCTGCTCACGGGCTGCCGCCTGTCGGAAATCCTGACCCTGCGATGGGAGTACATCAGGGCCGGGTGTATCGAGTTGCCTGACACCAAGACCGGCAGGCGGGCGGTGCCGCTGGGGCCGGCGGCGCGCGCCGTGCTGGACGGGCTGCCTCGCGAGGACGGCAACCCCTGGGTGATTGCCGGAAAGCTGCCCGGCGCCCATCTCACGGACCTGCAGCGCCCCTGGCGGCGCATCCGGGCCCGGGCCGGACTGGAGGACGTGCGGATTCACGATCTCCGGCACAGCTTCGCGTCCCGTGCGCTGGCGCTGGGCGAAAGCCTCACCATGATCGGGAAACTGCTTGGTCACACGCGCGTGCAAACGACCGCGCGGTACGCGCACCTCGCCCGCGATTCCATGCAGTCCGCAGCCGCCCGGGTCACCGAGAGCATCGGCGGGAACCTTCGCGTCACCGCCCAGGAAACAGCCCGGCCGTAGGCAGGCGCCACGTTTGGTGCGTTGTCAGTCGCGTTCTGCCCAACGGTCACCGCCATCCGCGCAGTGGAGCATCCGATCGCGCCCGGAGTGTGCCGCAGCAGCAGGGGCCCGCGCCTTTTCTTGATGTGCAACATCGAGCCGGCATCGGCCCTATGGTTTCGCGGGCGGCTCAGGTATGTCCGGCTCACCGTGATGCTGCACCCTTGTGCGCGTTAAGTGGCGAGCCGGCGCACCGACGCGCATGGACGCGAGCGCCCCACAACCTGCGGCCTGACAGCGGCCGGGGCAGGCACTGGGAGGGACTGGCATGAAGGGCAAACCGCTGGACGCCGGCGAGGCCGCTTTTCGACGACGCCGTCGCGGCGCCTATCGCCGGCGGGCCTCACGGCCGCTGTCCGTGCGTGCGCGAAGGGCCGCGACCGTCACCATCGGCCCCCTGGACCGGCTTACAAGGCAGACCGCGTACCTGATTCTTGCCGGCACCTCCGTCGGCGTCATGGGCCGTGAGGTCTTCCACGCCGCCGCCGCCGCGTCCCTGGCATCTGCCCGCAGCGGCCGCGAGACCGCCCTGGGCGGCCGGATGGTCCGGGAAGAATTCGACCTCCTCGGGATGCCGGCGGTGGCGGAGGTCTACCGCGGCGTCGGACGGGACGCATGGCGGCTGTACCAGAAACTGCGAGAGCAAGAGGTGGCCCGGCAGGTGCAAGCGGAGCTGAAGGCTTCAGATTCCCCGGCCACCATGCACTGACCCCGGGTTCCCGCAGCCCGGCAACTGCGCCGGGGAGGCCGTAACCGCACCCCACCGGGCGAAGCGCCCCGCCCGCAGCCACTGACCAGCAGGGCGGAGCAGCGACGACCCGCTGCACAACTGGCGGCCAGGCGCAAGCCGTAGCGCGCCGCACCCCCACGCACGTTTTCTGACGACGTTCCCCGGCGGCGGACGAGTCCGCCGTTGCGCTCTCGCCGCGGCGGCGCCCGCCTGCCGGACCGCATTGAATCCTTCCCGACGCCGGATGGCGGACCGGCCGGCCCGTGCAAAACCTGTCACGCGTGCGCACGACCGGTATGCGTCCTGCGCACCGTTGGCGTCCGCTGGATGCCCGGAGCGCACGTGTACGGGGGAGGGTTTCGAGTTTCCCAAACCCTCCATGCCCGCGCCGCGTTTTCTCCGCTTCGATTGCCCGCCATGCGCCGGGGGATGACCCGGCGGGAAGGGAACCGGAGACAAGGAGATCGGCATGCCAGCGAACGGGAACCGGTATCTGAACACCCACCAGGCGGGCGAGTACCTCGGCCTGTCGCCCCGCACGCTCGACCGCTACCGGGTGAAGGGGAGCGGGCCGATTTATCACCGCTTCGGCGGCCGGATCCGGTACGTGACCGAAGATCTTGATGCCTGGGCGGAGAATCGCAGGCGCACCTCGACTTCCGATGACGGGACCGCCCTCGCGGGAGCGAGGCGATGACGGGCCTGCCGAGCCGCCCCGGCACGGTCCGCCTGCAGCTGGTCACCACGCTGGCATCCGCCGTACTGGCCGCGGGCGGCATTGACGTGGCGTTCGCCACCACCGACACGACGTTCGACGCCCCGCTCGACACGGTGACGGACATGGTCTCCGGCACCGGCGGGCAGCTCGCGGCGGCGCTCGCGGTCGGCGCCGCCCTCGTGGGTTCGGTGCTCCGCTTCAATGCGATGCAGCTGATGGGCGCCGTCGGCGTTGGCGTCGCGGCCGGCGCCGGGACGGGGATCGTGACCGGCCTGGTCGGCACCGCGATCGTCTGAGGTTGACGTGAGCGACCCAGCCCGCCATGCGATCCCGCGCCGGCTCGACGATCCCGAACGCTGGCTGTTCTGGACGGTCGACGAGGCGGCCGTGCTCATGGGGCCCGCGCTCCTGGGCCTCGCCGCCAACGCCTTCGTGCCGGGGCTCGTCGCCGGCGTCGGTGGGTGGCTCCTGCTCCGCCGCGTGAAGCGGGGCGGCGGCGCGAACATCGCCCGTTACGCGCTTTACTGGTTCCTGCCGGACTTCGTGCTGCGGCTTCGTACGACGCCGCCAAGCCACCTCCGGCGCTTCGTCGGGTAGATCGCCCGTGGACCGCGCAGTCATGGAGACCGGGCTCCGCCGCGCCCGCGACGCCCGCGTGGCGCTCTCTGCCCTCGTGGTGCTCTCCATGACGGCCAACCTCGTCCTGGCGGTAGGCCTCGCCGGACGCGAGGCGGTCACGGTGCTTGTACCCGCGGTGACGGGGCCGGCCTGGGAGGTGGGCGGCGGCCGCGCCGGCCAGCGGTACCTCGAGGACATGGCGCGGACGGCGGCGGTGACGTTGCTCTCGTTGACGCCGGAAAACGCGGACCACGTGCGCGAGGCGGCCGCCCGCATGAGCCACCCGTCGGCGCGGGGCGCGATCAGCGCCTGGGTGGCCGCGGAGGCGCGCCGCATGGCGGGGCGCGACCTGGCCGCGGCCTTCTACCCGGAACGCATCGAGGCGGACGCAGACGCCCTCGCCGTCGATGTGGAGGGCGAGCTCGCGACCTGGATCGGACGCGAGGAATCCGCCCGCGAGGACCGGCACTTCCGCCTCACGTTCCGCCTCGACGCCGGACGTCTGGGCCTGGTGCGCTTCGAGGAAATGGAGAATTGATGATGTACCGAAACCAAACCGCATGCCCCGGTCAGCGGGCTGGCCAACCCGCGGCCGTTCTGCTGGCGGCGTGCGTGGCCCTCGCCGCCCTGCCTGAACCGGCCGCGGCCATCCAGACGCTGGATGCCTCGGACCACGCCGAGCTTGAGGCGGCGGTCTCCGCCACGGGCGTCACCCGGGTGGCCCTGGCCGACGATCGCATCCGGCGGGTCATCCGGAGCCCCGGCGGGTACGACATCGAGCACGATGCCGCCTCGGGCGACCTGTATCTCCGCCCCCTGGAAACGCCGGAACCGGTGCTGGAGGGACAGCCCGGCACCGCAATTCCGATCACGCTGTTCCTGGGCACCGAGCGGGGCTTCACCTACCGCCTCACCCTGGTCCCGGACGCGCGGCCCTCGGCGCAGGTGCTGATCCGCAATGCCGCCGCTGGTGCCGATCGGGCCATACAGGAGTCGGCGGCCGCAACTCGCGATGCCCGGGTCGCAGAGCTGGTCCGGCTGGTGCGGGCTGCCGCACGTCATGAGCCTCTGCCCGGCTACGTCGTCGAGGCGCCCGCGCCGACGCCGGCGAAGTGGCCACCGCCGATCGAGACCTGGCGCGGAACGCGGTTCACGGCGCATGTCCTGGCGGCCGGCGCGGACACCGACGCGGGCGCGCTCGCTGAACGCTTCGGCACCGCGGTCGCCGCGGTGTGGGTCGCCGCTCCGCAGGCCGGTATTACCCAGGACGGCATCGCGGTCGTGGTGACGGAGCCGCGCCGCGCGGGCACCGCCCGGTGAGCGCAGCCGCGAACGAGGCTCGCGCGCAGGCGGTCGACGCCGATGCCGGGGGCGTGCGCCGGCGCCAGCTCCTGCTCTTCTCGGTCGTCGCCGCGGTACTCCTCGTGGCGCTCGCGCTGTGGCTGGGCGCGGGCGGCGGCGGAACGAAACCCGCCGCCACTGGCATCGACGCCGAGCTCGCGGGCCCGGACACCGCCGAGGAGGCGTGGACGCGTCGCTCCGAGGCGCGGATCGGGACGATCGAGGCGCGGCTCCGCGAGTTGGAGACCGACGCGCGGCGCCTGGGCGCCGAGAACGAGCGGCTCCGCGAGAAGCTCGCCGTGGACGCGGCAGATGCGCGCGCCGTGATCGACCGCCAGGCCGCGATGATCGAGGACCTGGAGCGGCGTGTGTCCGAGGGGCTGTCTCCGGATGCGCACTTCGAGGAGGCGCCGGGGTTTCCAGGCGCGTCCGTGGATCCGGGGCAGGGCCCGGATGGCGCGTTTTCGCTCCCGGAGCCCCCGTCGCCGCTGATCGAGACGTTCGAGCTGGACGACGCGTCGTCCGGCGCCCCGGTGATCGAGGCCTGGAAGCCGCTTGCCACCTGGCTGCCCGCCGGCAGCCACGCCGAGGCGGTCGTGCTCGCGGGCGTCGACGCCTCGGCCGGCATCTCCTCCCAGGGCGACCCGCGGCCGGTCCTGCTGCGCCTCATCGGGCCAGCATGGACCGCGGCCGCGGGTGGTTCCGCGCTCAAAGTCGACGTCGCCGGCTGCACGGTGACGGGTGCCGCCCACGGCGATCTTTCGTCGGAGAAGGTGTACGCGCGATTGAGGACCTTGACGTGCGCCGGGCCCGAGCCCGGCAGCGTGATCGAGACGGAGGTCGCGGGGTTCATCGCGGGGTCGGGGAAGACCGGCGTCCGTGGCCCCGTCGTGAGCCGCGAGGGGGCGCTCGTCCAGAAGGCGTTCCTCGCCGGGCTGGTGTCGGGCGCGGGCCAGGGGGCCGCGCAGGCATTCCAGCCGCAGGCCGTCGCGACCGGCGGCGGCGCAGCCGCGGTCGCCAACACGGGGCTCATGGACATCGGCCGGGCGGGACTGGGCGCGGGCGCGGCGTCCGCCGGGCAGAAGGTCGCCGACTACCTGATCCGGCGCGCCGAGCAATACCAGCCGGTCATCCAGCTGCGCTCAGGCACGCGCGTGAGCGTCGTGTTCCTCGAAGGTGCCCGCCTTGACGGCGGCGTCCTCGCCCAATCCGCCAACGATGGAGACGTGCCATGAGAAGCAACGCAAGACGACTGACGCCGGCGCTGGCCATCGCGGTGGCCGCGCTGACCCTGTCCGCGTGCTCGGCCACGCACGTCGGGGAATCGTGGCAGTGCCCGCTGGCCCAGGGAAGCTCGTGCACCAGCATCGCCGATGCCGATCCCGCGGTGCCTGCCAGCGCCGCCCGTCCGGCCGCCCTGTTCGGCGAGCCGCTGCCGGGGGCGCGCCGCCAGGTGGACGGGGAGGCCGGGGCCGGATGGCGCGGCACGGACGAAGCTTGCGACGACGGCTGCGGCTTCTTCGCCTGGCTCAGAGGGCTGTTCGGTAGCGACACCCATCCGTACCGCCCAGCCCCGGAATCGCCGGCCACGCCGGCCACGACCGAACAGACCGCCCTGCCCGACCTCGCAACGGACGCATCCCTGCGTATTCCCGAGGTGCTGGGCCGCATCTGGATCGCGCCCTTCGTCGACGCGGACGGCATCTACCGCGAGGCTCACTGGGTGCGCGTGGTGCTGGCGCCCGCCGGCTGGAAGCTCCCGTGATCGGGCGCCTGCTCGAACTCTTCGAGGGGCCGGAGGCGCCGGCGTCCTGGTCGCCGCCGCCGGTGCCCGCGGCGCTCCACGAACTCCTACCGTGGCGCGCCTGGGACGAGCGGAGCGAGCTCTACGTCAATGCGTCGAGCATCGGCTTCGTCCTGGAACTCCCGCCGTTCGTCGACATCGACGAGGAGGTCGCGGGCGCCCTCGCCGGCACGCTCGCCGACGCCGCGCCCGAGCACTGCACCCTGCAGGTGCTGCACTGGGCGAGCCCGCGCTTCGGGGCGACCTACGACGAGTGGGCGGCGCCCCGCACCCGCGCGGGCGGGGTCCAGGCCCGGATCGGCGAGCGTCGGGGCGCGCTCCTGCAACCGGCCGGCTGGCGGAAGCTCCATGCCGGCGGCCCGCCCAACACGCTCTCCGACTACCGGGTCTTCGTCACCGCCTGCCTCGCGGGCCCGCCCGGCCCCGCCGCGGAGACGGCACTCGGCGCCTTCCGTCGCGCGCTCGAAGGCACACTCGCCTCGGCCGGCGCTCAGGCGCGCCGGCTGGAGCCCGACGCGCTGCTCGCGATCGCGGCCGAACTCACCGCCCCCGACATCCGGGGTGCGGACGATGGCGGCATCCGGCCGCCGCCGCGCCGCTGGGCGCCGCGCGATCCCTTGCACGAGCAGTGCATCGCACCGGGGCGGGCGCTCACCGTGGCGCCCACGGGGCTCACGTTCCACCACCCCGACGGCGAGGACGTGGCCGTGCGCGTCCTCTCCGCGATCGCCTACCCGGACGTGTGGCCGAGCTGGCGGGGCAACGTCCTCATCGGCGACTTCCACCGCGACTTCCTCCAGCCGGGCTGCCCGGTGCTGACGGCGCTCGTGTTCACCACCGGCGACGAGGCCGCGGGCGAGAAGGCGTTCCTCAAGTCGGCGCGGGCTACCCAGCAGGCGGGCACCGGGATCGCCCGGTACCTGCCGGGGCTGCCCGAGAAGGCGCGCGACTGGCAGGCCGTCACCGAGCGGATCAAGGACGGCGAGAAACTGGTGCGGGCGGCCTACCTGGTGGCGGTGTACGCCCCGCTCGACGCACTCGACGAGGCGGAGCAAGCGGTCCGCGCGATCTACCACGGCCAGGGTTGGCGGGTCACGGCCGAGCGCTACGTCCAGCTCCCCTCCTGGCTCGCCTGTCTCCCCATGGCGGCGGCGGGCGGGCTCGACGCGGATTTCGAGCGGATGGGCCGCATGAAGACGCTGCTGACCTCCAGCGCCGTCAACCTCGCCCCTGTCCACGGCGAGTGGCGCGGTCAGCCCGCCAGTCCGGACAACCCGCCGGCACTCTTCCTGATCGGGCGGCGCGGCCAGCCCGCGTGCTGGTCGCCGTTCGCCAATCTTGAGGGCAACTACAACGTCGCCGTCACCGGCAAATCCGGTTCCGGCAAGTCCGTCCTCATGCAGGAGCTCGTGACCGGCATCGTGGGCGCGGGCGGCGAGGCCGTCGTCATCGACGACGGGCGCTCGTTCCAGCACACGGCCGAGGCGCTGGGCGGCAGTTTCATCGCCTTCGGCAAGGATGCCGCGACCCTCAACCCCTTCGCGATGATCGACGCGGAGACTGCGAACCGCGACGGCGACTACCGCGAGGAGTGCTTCGCCATGCTCGCGGGCGTCATCGGGCGCATGGCGCGGCGCCGGGGCGGCATCGACGACATCGAGGCCGCCCTCATCGACGAGGCGATTGCCGGCGCCTGGGAGGAGGCCGGCAACGCGGCCGACCTCGGCACCGTCCGGGCCGAACTCACGGTCCGGGGCGATCGTCGGGCGATCGACATGGCAACGGCGCTCGGCCCCTGGTGCCCGGGGGGCCCGATGGGGCGGCTGTTCGCGGGCAGCGCGGTGCCTGACCTCGATAACGCGATGACCGTATTCGAGCTCGCCGAGCTCAAGGGCCGTGGCGACGTGCAGGGCGTGGTCTTGATGCTCGTCGTCTTCCTGGCGACGCAGCGGATGTACCACGGGCCGCGCACGCGGGCGAAGGCGATCGTGATCGACGAGGCGTGGGACCTGCTCTCCGGCGAGGACTCGAAGGCGTTTTTGGAAGGGGCGGCGCGGCGCGCGCGGAAGTACCGGGGAGCCCTTGTCACCGGCACGCAGTCGGTCAACGACTACTACGCCAACCCGGCCGCGCGCGCGGCGTGGGAGAACTCGGACTGGGTCATTTTCCTCGCGCAGAAGGACGAATCCGTCGAGCTCCTCAAGCAGGAGAAGCGCATCCACTGCGATCCCGGCATGGAGCGGGCGCTCAAGAGCCTGACCACCGCCGATGGGCGGTACGCGGAACTGGTGCTGCACGGGCCCGATGGCTGGCGCGTGGCGCGGCTGGTGCTCGATCCGTGGTCGGTCGCGCTGTTCTCGTCGCGGGGCCCTGCCTTCGCGGCGGTCGAGCGACTGAAAGCCGAGGGGCTCACGACGCTCCAAGCGATCGACCGGCTGGCAGGTGGGAAGCCGGCGCCCGGCCGGGACGGAGCCCCCGGCCCAGCCACCCGCCCGCCGCCGGAACCCGAACCGCAGGAAGAAGGAGTCCACGCATGACCGCGAAACCCGTCGCCGGATCATCGACCGAACAGCCGCTCGCCTGGCCGGGCGATCCCGAGGATGTGGCCGCCGCCGAGATCGACTTCGAGGCGCTGGCGCACGTGCTGGCCAACACGTGCCGCCGCGGCGGGCGGATGCGCCACTACCACTCGATCGCCGCGCACGCGGTCGTCGTGAGCGAGGAGATCGAGGCGCTCGACGGGCTTTTGCCGGAGGACCGGCGCGTGCTGGCGCTCCACGCGCTGATCGCGGGCGCGGCGTCGGCGTGGCTCCGGGACCCGCCGGCCGCGGCCGGCCCGCGGGGTGCGGACCGCACGGGCAAGCTGGCCGCGGCCGTCGAACGCGCACTCCGCGAGGCGGCCGGCCTCGACGCCGTGCTCGGCGAGGAGCATGCGGAGCTGCTGCGCTTCGTCGACCGGATGGCCGCCTCGGCGGAGAGCCGCGACCTGCTCGACGGCGCGGAGGCGTCCGGCAGCGCGCTCGCGTTCCCGCCGTGCCGGCGGCGCATCCGGCCGCTGGCGCCGGAGCGGGCGGCGCGCATGTGGCTCGGCCGGCTCCGGGAGCTCCGCGCGACGGACGACGGCGCGCGCGGCACCGCCGGTACCGATTCCCGTACCGATGCCGCGCCGGACTGATCGCGGCCGGCCGGCCCTCCGCCAGGCGGGCGTCGACGTGCCGGCGCTGTTGGCCACGCTGCTGCTCGCGGCCGCGGTCTCGTCGGCGGTCGCGGTGGCCATGGTCCGTCTCACGCAGCCGGACCCGCCCCGGATCGCGAGCGTGCGGCTCGCCGAGCTGACCGCCCGGTTCGCGCTCGACGTGGCCGGTCATGACGTTTCCGAGGAAGCGGCGGCTGCCGAGGCGCGGCGCTGGGCCTTGGCATTGCAGCACGCGCTCCGCGTGGTGGCGGAGCGGCACCGCGCGGTGCTGCTGCCGGCGCGGGCCGTGGCCGAGGGTGCGCTGGACCTCACGCCGGAGGTCGAGGCGGCGCTCGCCCTGGCGCTCGAACAGTCGGCGGCGGAAGATGTGGCGGCGCCGGCAGGGGTGCGGCCATGACGGCGCGCACTCGCAATTGGGTTCTCGTTGGAATGGCGGCGTTCGGCGGGTTGTGGCTGCTTGCCGCTTCGCGCGTGCACGTCAATGCGAGTTGGTCGGACGGGGCCTGGGGGTATCTCGCGCTCCCGATCCTGGGCGAGCCCGGACTCGGCGACGTGGTGCTGTTCGACCCGCCGACGGGAGTCGGCGCGGACGTGCCGTACCTGAAGACGGTGCGTGGCCTGCCGGGCGCGCGTGTCGAAGTCTGGGCCGACGGTGCCGTAACGCTGGATGGCCTGGTGCTCGGGATCGCGAAGACGGAGGGGCGCGACGGGCGGCTCCTCACCGCCATCGCGCCGGGGGCTGTGCCGCCCGGGCACGTGTACGTGCACGGAGATCATCCGGACAGCCACGACAGCCGCTATGCCGAGATCGGGTTCGTCCCGCGCGGGCGTATCCGGGCCCGGGCCGTGGCGTTGCCGGACATCGCCTGGCTGGGGCTTGAAGGCCCACTGGTGGGGCCGGAGGGCCGGGCTCCATGAGCGCGCTGCTCCGCCGCCCACGCGCGGCGATACTGGTTGCGGTGATGGGCATCCTCCTCGCCGGGGCCGCACCCGCCGAGGACCTCGGGGTGCGCGGCGAAACCTGGGCCATCGCCGAGCCGGACCTGCTGGCGGCGTTGGAGGCCCGGCTCCAAGAACTGGAGCGCTCCGGTGCGCTGGCGGCGATCGAGGACGAGGCCCGCGAGCGTGTCCGGGCACGGATCGAGGCGCCGGAACCGGTGGCGGGGATCGTGCCCGCGACCCAGCACCGTTCGCGCCTGGTCGATCCCTCGGTCGTGCTCGACCGCGACATCCGGCTGCCCGACGGGAACCTGCTGGCGGCGGCAGGGACCCGCCTCAATCCACTGGCGCATGTGCCGCTGAGCCGCGACCTGCTGTTCATCGACGGCCGGCGGGACGCGGAGGTGTCCTGGGCGTTGGGGCACGCCTCACCGGCGAAGATCGTGCTGCTCGCCGGGCGGCCGCTCGACCTCTCGCGTCGACACGGGCAGCCGTTCTATTTCGACCAGGGCGGGCGCCTGGCGCATCGCTTCGGCCTCGCCGCGACGCCGGTCGTGATCGCGCAGGACGGCCTGCACCTCCGTCTCACCGAGGTGCCGCTCCGGGACCGGGGGGAGCGGCCGTGACGCATCGCGCGGCCTTCATGCTGGGCCTCGCGCTGCTGCTGGCGCTCCCCGCGGCCCCGGCGTTCGCCCAGACCTGCACCGGCCGCTTCGTGAACCCGATCGCCGACGTGTGCTGGGAGTGCCTGTTCCCGATCTCGATCGGGCCGATCCGCATGGGGAGCGCCACCGGCGTGCCGGACACGCCGAATCCCTCCTCGCCGATCTGTCTCTGCGGCTCGCCGATCCCGCGGATCGGGCTCTCGGTCGGCGTCTGGGAGCCGGCCCGGCTCGTCGACGTGACCCGCACCCCGTGGTGCTTCCCGAACCTCGGCGGGCTCACCATCAACCCGGGCTTCCACGCTTCGCGCGGTCGCACCGGCTCCTCGGGCGGCGACGGTGCGGCCGGCTCCGTCTGGCACGCACACCTTTACATGTACCCGCTCCTCTCCTGGATCGGCGCGCTGCTCGACATGGGCTGCCTCGAGGCCGGCGGCTTCGACATCGCCTGGACGTCGGAGCTCGACCCGGCCTGGCTGGACGACGAACTCTCCTTCCTGCTCAATCCCGAGGCGGCGCTGTTCGCCAACCTCCCCGCGCAGGCCGCGTGCGCGGCCGACTGCGCCGCATCATCGGCGGGCCTGCCGCTCGACGCGCTCTTCTGGTGCGCGGGATGCCAGGGCGCCCAGTATCCGCTCACCGGCAACGTCGCGGCGCACGTGGGCGGGGTGCAGGCCTCGCTGCTCACCGGACAGCGCCTCCTCTACCGGCTGCACCGCGTGGGCCTCGCCTGGGGGACGTCGGGATCGGCGGCGCTCTGCGGGCGCTACCCCATGCCGGTGATGCGGAAGTCGCAGTACCGCTGGCAGATGACGCAGCCGGTGCCGGCCACCGCGCCGCTCACCGGCTGCAACCCGACGGGACGCTCGTCGGTGCTCTGGGAGTCGCTCCGCGAACTTCCGGTGGCCGGCGAGAACTTCGGCTACCTGCTCTGGCGCAAGCGCAACTGCTGCCTCCTGTGATTCGCGCCCTGCACACGCCCGCGCTTCGTGTCTGCGCGCTGCTTCTCACCGGGGCAGTGGGGATGCCGGCATCCGCCGGCCCGGCTGCCGCGGAGGAAGCGCAGTCCGGCCACGCGGACCTGGCGCGACAGCTCGCGGAGGACATCTCCGCGGGCTCCGCCGGCGAAACGCTCGACGCCTGGTCGCAATCGGTGATCGAGCGGGCGCTGGGGCGCGCCGGCGCGGACACCGGAACTCCGTCGGGCGGGGAGGGCGCGATCTCGCTGCCCGTGTTCCGACCCAATGCGGGAACTGACGGCTCGAAGGGCGCGGGTACGGCCAAGGTACTGCTCTTCACGAGCCTCGCGGTGCCCGCCGCGAGCTGGCGGGCGGCGGCGCAGGATGCGGCCCGGATCGGCGCGCCGCTGGTGCTCCGCGGCGTGACCGGGGGGAGCCTCCCGGAAACGGCCCGGCGGATCAGGACCCGCCTCGGAAACGCGAAGGCGGGTGTCGCACTCGATCCCAGGCTGTTCCGCCTGTTCGGGATCGCGCGGGTGCCGGCAGTCGTCGTCGTGCCGGGCGGCGTGCCGCCCTGCCGGAGCTCTGGCTGCGCGGACGATGACCCGCCGCCGCACGACCGCGTGACGGGGAATCTGTCGCTGGCAGCGGCGCTGGAGGCAATCGCGGCGGAGGGCAGCGAGGGCCGCTCGGTCGCGCAGCGGCACCTGGCGACACTCAGGGGAACAAAATGATGACTCGGTGGCGGATCAGCGCGGCCGCGGCCGTGCTGGCAATGGCTGCGGGCACGATCGGGACGGCGCTGGCCGAGGAACCGAAGGCCGCGGCGCGTGCCATCGGGCAGGCCGGGCTGCAGGCGGCCGGCGACGTGGCGCGCAACGCGGCGAGCGCCGGCGAGGTGCCGGGCTACGCAGGGACCGACGTGCCGGAGCGCCAGCTCACGGCCGACGGGATGCCGGACGCGGCGCGGGCCCGGCTCGCGAACCCCGACGACCCCGGCGGCGCGGCCGGACGCGCAGTGATCGACGGTGCGACCCTGCGCCCCGCGGCCCAGGTGCCGGCCTCCGATCCCGCCGTCGTCCGCGCCGAGACGGTCGCGGCCACGCCGCAGGCGGCGGCGCACGGTGCCGACGGGCTGGCGTCGGGGAGCGTCCAGGACTGCGGCGCCGGTCTTCAGGACGCGCAGTCGGGCGGCGACTGCGGATCGGTGCGCTACTGCGTCGGCGCGGATTGCGAGACCGTGCGCCCGCAGGCGAGCCAGGGGTTCGTGGACGCCGCAACGAAGCTCAACATGGTGATGGAACTCGGCGGCGAGGAATTCGACCGGAGCAACCTTCGATTCTTCACCGGCGATCGCCGGGCGTGCAAGATTCGTTTCGGCGGGCTCGCGAACTGCTGCACCAACTCCGGGCTTTTGGTCGGCCTGGGCAACTGCAGCACTGCGGAGCGCGAGCTCGCGCAGGAGCGCCAGGACGGGAACACCAGATATCTCGGCCAGTTCTGCACGCGGCGCATCCTCGGGATCTGCGTCACCCGCGAGCGGGCCTGGTGCGTGTTCGGATCGAAGCTGGGCCGCATCTTCCAGGAGCAGGGGCGCGCCCAGCTCGGGGTCGGCTGGGGAAGCTGCCGCGGGCTCACCGTCGCCGAGATCGAGGGCATCGACTTCGACGCGCTGGACCTCGGCGAGTTCACCGCCGATCTGCTCGACGGCGGCAAGGAACCGTCCGTGTCGCTCCCGGACGCGGGCGGCACGCAGACCCTCATGCGGGACCGCGTGCGCACGTTCTACGGCCGGGGCGACTGACGTGGCGGCAGGTGTCAGACGGGCCGGGCCGGCGTTGTGTGCGTCGGCGCTGCTCGCGCTGGCCTTGGGCTCGCCGGGCGAGGCGGGCGAGTGGCGCGCCTGGTGCGGCGACGAGGGTGCAGGCCCGGCGCTCGGCTGGCACTTCTATTGCGACCGCGAGGATGATTCGCAGGAGGCTCCTCCCGCGCCTTCGCCCGAAGCCTCCCCGTCGTCCGCGCAGGAGCGCATCCTGGAGATGCGCCGCAAATTGGAAGAGGCGCGCGCCACGGCGATCCTCGAACCATCGCCGGAACACGTCACCGCGTATCTACGCCTCCAGCAGGCGGCGCTGCAGAAGTCGGCCGCCTTCTCGGACAGCTTCCGGCGCACGGTTTGGGCGACGCCGACGCTCGATTACACGCTACGGCGGCCCGTCGGCGCGCTCGCGAAACAACTGTGGTCGGACGAGCGCCGCGCCGCCCGGGACGCGGCGCTGGCCCGGCTCGGCGAACGCTACGGGCTCATCTACCTGGGCGATCCCGCCTGCGCCGGGTGCCGGGTGTTCGGCCCGCTGCTCCGCGCCTTCGCGCTCCGCCACGGCCTCGACGTGCTCGCGGTCTCGATGACCGGGGAGGCCCTCGAGGGCTGGCCCGAGGCGGTTGCTGACCAGGGGCGGGCCGAGAAACTGGGTCTTGCCGGCTCGCCTCTGCCTGCCGTTGTTCTCTTCGATGCGGTGACGCAGCAGGTGCTGCCCGTGGGGTTCGGCGTCCTCGCCGAGGACCAGCTCGCCGAGCGGATCTTCGCGCTCACCGCTCTGGAGCCCGGCCATGACTTCTGAGCGGCGAGGGTGCACCGCGCGCATGGCCGGCGCAGTGTTTGCGGGCTGGGTCGGTCTCGCGGCGCCCGCGCATGCCGACGTACTCTCGGAGATGGGCCGCTTCTGGCAGGGCGCGGCGGTCAACACCACCGGCCCGACCGCGTTCCACGGCCAGGCCTCGGGCCACTGGACGCTCGGCAACCTCTACCTCCGCTCGCCGGTGCGCTCGGAGCAGATCGCGACGGTGAACCTTCCCTCGTTCCGGGCCGGGTGCGGCGGCATCGACGCGTTCGCGGGTGCATTCTCCTTCATCGACTCCGACCAGCTCGTGGCCTTCGCTCGGGCGATCGCCCAGAACGCGGCGGGCTTCGCCTTCGAGCTCGCACTGGAGACCATCTCCCCCGTCATCGCCGAGACGATGTCCAAGCTCCGCGCGCTCGCGCAATGGGCGAACAACCGGAACGTCAACTCGTGCGAGACCGCGCAGGCGCTCGTGGGCGCGGTCTGGGCGAAGAACGATCGGGCGTCGTCCGCGATCTGCGCCGCGGTCGGCACGTCGCAGGGGATATTCAGCGACTACGCGGCGGCCAGGCACGGGTGCGGCGCGGACGGCAAGCGCCACTCGACCCTCGCCGCCGCCTCGGGCGAGATGGCAGAGCAAGTTCCCGTCAACGTGAACTACGCGTGGAAGGCGGTGCGCGCGTCGTCGTTCCTGGCATCCGACACCCGGCTCGCCGAGTTCGCGATGTCGGTCTCGGGCACCGTCATCGTGACCGCGCCAACGGCCGACGCCGACACGTCCGGGCCCCGCATCCGAGTCCTGGAGCCGCTGGCCCTCGATCGACGCGTCACCGAGGTCCTGATGGAGGGCGGCGGCGCGCTCCCGGTGTACGCGTGCGACACGACCGCCGCCTGCCTCAACCCGACGCTGGGGAGCGTCACGGTGCCGGCAGACCAGGGGTTCCGGGCGCGCGTCGCGGGACTGCTCCGTGACCTGGTCGCGGCCGTCCGCAACGACACCGCGCCGCCCGCCGCCGCGCTCGGCCTCGTCAACCTCACGACGCTCCCCGTCTACCGCGTTGCCAACACGGCGGCGGCCTACCGCGGGGCCGTCGTCGACCAGGAGATCGACGCGCTCGCCGAGGCCGTCGCGCTCGACCTCCTCCAGGTCTGGATCGCCGACCTCCACCGCACGGTCGAGGAGCGCGCTGGCACGCTCGACATCGCCGATGGCGAGCAGCTGGCACGCTGGCGCGAGGGGCTACGCGCCAACCGCACGGCGCTGGCCCGCCACCGCCACGAGGGGCTGGAACGCTTCAACACCGCGCTCGCGGTCGTGGAGAAATTGCGCCTGATCGAGACCGAGCTCGCGGGCGCGCTCTCGGCCGACCTCCGCGCGGCGCTGGCGTTCGCGCGCGGCGGCGCCGGGGCCGGGTCGCGCTGACGCCGTACCTATATAGATGTACGAGTTCTTCACCCTCGGCGGCGGGCCCTACCTGGTCGACCTGCTGAACGCGGTAGCCGCGATCACGTCGGGGGGCGCCTACGTCACGCTCGCGCAGCTTGCTGGCGCGGGCGGGGTCGCCTGGATCGTGTTCCGCACGGCCTTCGGCGGGAGCTGGCGCGACAACGCCAAGTGGATCCTCCTCTTCGTCACCGTCTGGGGCGCGATGATCGTGCCGAAGGCGACCGTGCGCGTCGTTGACCGGCTGGACCCGGCGCTCGCGCCCGCCGTCGTCGCCAACGTGCCGATCGGCCTCGCGCTCTTCGCCTCGATCACGTCGCAGGTCGGCGACGGCCTCACGCGCCTCACCGAGCAGGCGTTCACGCTGCCGAACGACCTCGTCTACCGCCGCCACGGGCTCATCTTCGGGGCGAGGCTCGCCGCCACCGCGACCCGCCTCGAGGTCACCGACGCGGTCTTCGCCCGGAACCTCCGGAACTTCACCCGCCAGTGTGTCTTCCACGCGCTGCTGCTCGGGCACATCTCGGCCGACGACCTCCGCGAGAGCACCGACGTCTGGAACCTGGTCACGGCCGCCGGCTCGCCGTCGGCAGGCGCCTCGCCCGCGCGCATGTTCGAGTTCGCGACGCGCCAGCCGGCGGGCGCCACCGGGGCCACGCCCGTCGACCGCGAGATCGTCACCTGCCGGGACGGCGCCACGCGGTTGAACGCGGCATGGAACGCCGAGATCGCTCGCGCCGGCACGCTGTTCGGGCGGCGCATCTTCCCGGACGCGAGGACCCAGGCCCTGGCCCGCGCCGAGTTGCTGGCCGCACTCCCCGCCGCGCACGACTTCCTGATCGGCGCCTCGCGCACGGCGGCCGAGATTCTCCGCCAGCAGATGGTCCTCAACGCCGTCCATGACGCGGGCGAGCAGTGGGCGGCCGAGGCCGGCAACGCCGCCGCGCTCCAGACGTACACCGAGGCGCGCGCCGAGGCCCAGACCGCCGCCGCGTACCGCGCGATCGGGCGCCAGGCCGAGACCTGGGTGCCCTTGCTGAGGATCGTCTTCGAATGCCTCTACGTGGGCGCGTTTCCGCTGGCGGTGCTGCTGATGCTGACGCCGGCGGGCTTGCCGATCTTCAAGTCGTACGTCACCGGGTTGATCTGGTTGC
This sequence comes from Alphaproteobacteria bacterium, assembly GCA_022824395.1. GTDB lineage: Bacteria > Pseudomonadota > Alphaproteobacteria > TMED109 > TMED109 > VXPW01. The sequence continues at coordinate 13,022 of JAJDZX010000045.1, read as the reverse complement.
AGTCGTGGGGCCCGCTCTACGCGGTGCTGCACCGCATCTCGATGGGGGAGGCCGCCGAGCGGATGCAGGCGGCCGCCGTCATGCCGAACGGCGAGGTCGGCATCTCGCTCGTGGCGCAGGCCGGCATCCGGGCCGTCGCGGCCGACGTTGCCGTGATGTCGGGGTACCTCTCGATGTCGATCCCGTTCCTGGCGGCGGCGCTGGCGTACGGGCTCTCGAAGGCGACGGTCCTGGCCACGTCGGTGCTCGCGGTCGGGCAGGACGCGGCCACCTCGGCGGCGCACGAGGGCACCACCGGGAACCTGGCACTCGCCAACACGCAGTGGGACACGCACCGGTTCGCGAGCCAGGAGGGCCGCCAGCTCCGCACCTCGATGCACGTCGACACCGACCGCTACACGGGCTACGCGCCGGCCGGCGCGGGGTTCACGGTGACGCCCGACGGCACCGCGGTGGCGGACATGGGGAGTGCGACCAGCCGGGTGCCGGCGGCGGGGGTGCGGTTGTCGGAGTCGCTCGCGGTCTCGCACGAGGAGCGGGCCGCCGAGGCGCACTCCATGGCCCGGAACTGGGACGTGCAGGCGGCGTCGGCGCGGACGGCCGCGGCGACGGACGCCACGCAGCTGGTCGAGCGGTACTCGCGCGACGTGAGCGTCGGCACCGCGCACGCGCGGGGCGTCACCGAGAGCGAGAGCGCGCAGGCGCAGGAGCTCGCCACGCACCTGGAGAAGCTGGCCGAGACAGCCGGGATCACGACGGACCAGGCGGCCGTGCTCAAGGCCCCGGCCGAGCGTCAGCGAGATCGCCGTGACGGCCGCGGCGACCCCGATCCCGGCCAGCACGAATGCGCGTTCACGCCACGTGTAGCGCATGCGCGGATAAACCCTGTTTGTCGGTACTTTGTGCATGGCTGCGCAGTATACGGACGGAGATCGGCAATGGAACCCCCGGCGGGCTCCCTGCGCCGGAAGCCGCGATCCGTGGCCGCACGGCCGGCGCCCATCGAAGGAGCCCTCCCATGCTGAACGTCAACCGCGTCACCCTGCTCGGCCACGTCGGGCGCGACCCGGAGTTCCACAGCAACGCGACCGGCGATCGCGCGGCCCGGTTCAGCATGGCCACCACGGAGCGGTGGAAGGACCGGGACGGGGAGCCGCAGGAGCGGACCGAGTGGCACCGCATCGTCGTGTTCGGCGGCACGGTCGACGTGGTGGAGCGCCTGGTCCGGAAGGGGACCGCGGTGCTCGTCGAGGGGCGGCTGACGGTCCGCGAGTACACCGACAAGGAGGACCGGCCCAGGCAGGCGACCGAGATCATCGTCGCGGGCCCACAGGGCATGGTGAACGTGCTGGCGGCGGGAGCCGGGCGCGATCCGGAAGAGCCGGCGGCGGTGGCCGAGCCCCCGCCCGACGCGGCCGCCGCCGCTGGCGGGTGGGCCTGAGCGCGCCCCGACGGCGAGCGTTGACGACGTCTTCCGCGGCGTGAGGAACGGCCATGCGCGGCTTCGCCGGTAGCACGCTCAGGGGCGGGCAGACCGTGTTCCACGGAGTCCGCATGTGGGGGCAGCTCCTGCAGGCGGGGATGATGCTGGGCGCGCTCGTCGTGGTGGCGGTGCCGGCGTGGAACCTCTGGCACACGACCACGGGCGCCGACTGGTACGCGACCGGCCTGCTGACGCTGGCCGAGGTCAAGCTCGCGATCGGCTACGACCCGCAGTCGGGCCAGGTCGTCCGCGATCCCGGCGGCGCGCGCCGGGTGCTCTCGATCCGGACGATTGCGTCGTCGCTGCCGGCCGAGCGCATCCGCGAGCGGATCCTCGACGAGATCATCCGGAGCGCATGGCTTGGCGGCAAGGCCGGCGCCGGCGTGATCGCGCTGTTCCTCGCCTGGTTCTGGTACCGCGGCGTACAGCTCGGGCGCAAGCACCGCGTCCGGGGCGCCGAGCTCGTGACCGCGGCGCAGCTCCGCCGGCGCATCCGGCCGCTCCACCGGCGCGTTCTGGAGAGCCTGCCGTGGGCGAAGCGGGACCGCGCCTATCGGCTGGCGCGCATCCCGTTCCCGCCACGTAGCGAGACCCAGCACACGATCGTCTCGGGCACCACGGGTTCGGGGAAGACGGTGCTGATCTCCGACCTGGTGGCGCAGGTCCGCGCGCGGGGCGAGCGCTGCGTGATCTACGACAAGATGGGCTCCTACACGCGCGCCTTCTTCGATCCTGAGCGCGACGTGCTCCTCAACCCGCTCGACGCCCGGGCGCCGCGGTGGTCACCGTTCCTGGAGGCCCGCACTGCGCGCGACTTCGACATGATGGCCGCGGCGCTCATTCCCCAGCAGCGCGACAGCGCCGATCCGTTCTGGGTGACCGCCGCGAGGCAATTGTTTGCCAACGGCGCCGCGGTCCTTGCGCAGAAGGGCGTCACCGCGAACCAGGTGCTCGTCGACCATCTCCTCAAGGCCGACCTCACGGCGCTCGCACAGGCGATGGAGGGGACGGTCGCGCAGTCGATCGTCGATCCCGACAACCCGCGGACCGCGCTCAGCGTGCGCGCCATGCTGACCGCGAACGTGAGCGCGCTGGAGTTCCTGCCCGATTCGGGCACGCCCTTCTCCATCCGGGAGTGGGTATCGGAGGAATCCGACGGGTTCCTGTTCCTCACCTCGCGCGGCGACCAGCACGCGAGCCTCCGCGGCCTGATCTCGACGTGGCTCGAGATTGCCGTCAACGCGATGCTCTCGCTCGAGCAGGCCGACGACAGACGGATCTGGGTGATCCTCGACGAGCTCCCGACCCTCCACCAGGTGCCGTCGCTGCAGCCGGGCCTCGCCGAGAGCCGGCAGTTCGGCGGCTGTTTCGTCCTCGGCGTGCAGGTCGCGTCCGCGCTCCGCGACCTTTACGGCCGCAATGGGGCGGAAACGATCTCCGGCCTCTGCGGCACGCGCGTCGTGCTCGCCGCCCCCGACCGCGACACCGCGCAGTGGTCGGCCGACAGCCTGGGCCGGAGCGAGGTCGAGGAGGTCGCCGAGAACGTCAGCTACGGCGCCAACACGATCCGGGATGGTGTGTCGCTGACGCCCAGGCGCGAGCTCCGCGCCCTGGCGCTCCCCGCCGACATCATGCGGCTTCCGAACCTGCACGGTTTCCTCAAGTTCCCGGGCGCGCACCCGGTGGCCTCGATCAGGCTCAAACCGGTCGACCGATCGGTCGTGGCGCCCCGGTTCGTGCCGCGTGACGACTACGCTCCCCCGGCTGCTTCGGGTGAAGCCCGCGTCCCCGTGCCGGTGGCCGACGCAGCCGACGCGCCGCCCTGGCCGGATGAGCCTGACCCCGGCGGCTGCGCACCCGCGCCGGAAACACCCGCTGACGAGGTAGAGACCCCGCCCGTGAACGAGGGTGACGCGCCGGCGCCGGTGGCCGCCGCTCCCGACGAGCCGCCCCGGCCACTCGACCCTGACCCCGGCGGCTGCGCACCCGCGCCGGAAGCGCCCGCTGGCGAGGTGCAAACCGGGTCCGCGGACGTGGACAGTGTCGCGGTGCCGGTGCCCGTCCGCCCGACGACTGGCCCGGAAACAGCCCGCAAGGCGGGTTCGCCGGGCACCGGCACCGCGCGGGCGCCCGTCGCGCGCCAATGGGCCTGACGTGCTCTCGATCGGGGCGCTGAGCTCGGCCGCCCAGGGCGCGTCCTATTACGAGCGCGACGGGTATTACGCAAAGGACGATCCCGAGCACCGCGACGCGAGCGCCTGGTTCGGGAAGGGCACCGAGGCGCTGGGGCTCTCCGGGCCGGTCGACGCGGAAACGTTCAAGGCGATCCTGGAGGGCAAGGTGCCCGACGGGTCCGGGACGGAACTCGGCCGGCGCGGCAAGGACGGCGAGATCACCCACCGGCCCGGCCGCGATCTCACGTTCTCCGCGCCGAAGTCGGTCTCGATCGCGGCCCTCGTGGGCGGCGACGAGCGCATCGTCGGCACCCACGACCGGGCGGTGAAGGCGACCCTCGCCTGGGTCCAGAAGAACGCGGTCCGGACCCGGATGCAGGACCCCGAGACCGGCCGCATGGTGCGCGCCGGCGACCAGAAGGCCGTCGTCGCGACCTTCCGCCACGACACGTCCCGGAACCTGGACCCGCAGCTGCATACCCACTCGGTGCTCGCCAACATGGTCCAGGGCGAAGACGGCAAGTGGCGCACGATGGCCAACGAGGGGCTCTACGCGCGCCAGAAGCTGATCGGCGCGATCTACCGGAACGAGCTCGCCGCCGGGCTGACGAAGCTCGGGTACGACATCGACAAGACGCACGCGGACGGCCGCTTCGAGCTCGAGGGGGTCTCCCGCGAGGCGATCCGGGCGTTCTCGACCCGCCGCGCCGAGATCGAGGCGGCGATGGCAGTGCGCGGGCTCGGCGAGACGGCGGACAATCCCCGCCACGCCGAGCGCGCCGCATTGATGACGCGCGCCACCAAGCGGGAAGTCGACCGCGACGAACTCCGCCAGGTGTGGCAGCGGCAGGCGGCCGACCTGGGGCTCGACGTAGAGGCGTTCACGCCCGGTCCGGACGCTCTACCGATGGCGCCGGACAGGGACGCCGGGGGGCGGGCACCGGAAGCCGGCCAGCCCGACGCGGCGGCCCCGGCGGTCGCCGCGATGGACCCGCCACTGCCGCCGGACGTCGACCACGCCCCGCCGCCGGACCTGGCCCCGCGGGATGGCGCGGATGGGCCCCGCGGCCCGGCCACGGTACCGGCCGCCAGGGCAGGCCGGGACGGTCCCGCCGGCGCCATCGCCTGGGCCATGGCGCACCTCTCGGAGCGCGAGGCCGTCTTCTCCCGCGCGGACCTGCTGGCCGCGGCCCTGAGCTACGCGCCGGGCACGCTCGCCGTCGAGGCCGTGGAGCGCGAGGTGGCGGGGCTGGAGAAGGCCGGAACGCTGCACGCGGTGACGCTGCCGGGGGCGGCGGATTCGCTCGCGACCGACCGCACGGTGGGTGAGGAACGCGAGACCGTCGCCCTGATGCGCGCGGGCGAGGCGCGCGGCCATGCACCGTTCCGCCGCTGGGCTGTGCAGGAACAGCTCAACCGGGGCGCCCTCACGACCGGCCAGCGGGAAGCCGTGCAACTGATCCTGTCGGCGAAGGACCGGGTGGTGGGCGTCCAGGGCTATGCCGGGACAGGCAAAACGACCATGCTCGACCGGGCGAGGACGCTGGCCGAGAAGAAGGGCTGGCGCATGATCGGTCTCGCGCCCTCGGCGTCCGCGGTGAAGACGCTCGCCGCCGAGGCCAACATCGATTCGCAGACCCTGCAGGGGTTTCTCGCCCGGAACGCCGGGGTCGTCGCGGGGCGCCTCTCGAAGCGCGGCACGCGCGAGATGCGCGCCGCCTTCGCGAAGACGATCCTGGTGGTCGACGAGGGATCGCTCGCCTCCACCGTGCAGGCTCGCGACCTGCTCCGCATCGCCTCTGAGCTGCGCCTGCCCCGCGTCGTGCTCGTGGGCGACGCGAAGCAGCTCGATGCGGTCGAAGCCGGCAAGCCCTTCGCGCAGCTCCAAGCCGCCGGCATGCAGACGGCGGTGATGGACGAGATCATGCGCCAGCGGGACCCGGCCCTGAAGGAGGCGGTCGAGGCGAGCATCAAGAGCGACATCGCCCGCGCCTTCGGCAAGCTTGGCGGCAACGTGGCAGCGGTCCCGCGGGGCGGGATCGCGGCGGCCACGGCCGAGCGCTGGCTGGCACTGGCGCCCGAGGCGCGGGAGAAGACCGGCGTCATGGCGCCGAGCCACGAGCTCCGCCTCGGCATCAACGGCCACATCCGCGACCGGCTCGCGCGCGAGGGCCGCCTGCACGGGCCTGCCATGGCGAACGAGAAGCTGGTTTCGAAGGGCTACACCCACGCCGAGAAGGCGCTCGCCGGCAACTACGCGAAGGGGGACGTAGTCGCCTTCTACCGCGACTACAAGCGGCTCGGCGTCGCGAAGGGGGACGAACGCCGCGTGGTTGGCCGTGACGGCAGGCGCGGCGCCGTGCTGCTCGACGACGGCAGGGGCGGGAGCGTGGCCTGGAAGCCGTCGCAGATCGGCGGCCGGAAGGGCGGCACCGAGGTGTACCGCTCGGAGGGGATCGAGCTCCGCGCCGGCGATCGCATCCGCTGGACGCGGAACGACGACGGGCTCGGCGTGGTCAACAGCCGCACCGCCGAGGTGATGAGCGTCGCCAACGGGCGCGTCGCGTTCCGCCTGGAGGACGGGCGCCGGCTCGACCTGCGCCCGGGCGATCCGCAGCTCCGGCATCTCGACCACGCCTGGGCGTCCACCGTGCACGCTTTTCAGGGACGGACGGTCGACAACGTGATCGCCGCGATCGAGGCCAGGCACCCGCACCTGACGACGCAGAAGAGCTTCTACGTGGAGATCAGCCGCGCCCGGGAGCGTGCCGAGCTGGTCACCGACGACGCGTCCGAGCTCCGCGCGCAGCTCCAGGCGGTCACCGGCGAGCGGATCGCCGCCCTCGAAGGCATCGGGGAGATGCCGCGGGGGGCGTCCGGAAAGGCCCCGGACGTGGACCGCGCCAGCGGCGGGACGTCCGATCGCGGACACGGTCCGGACCGGGCGAACATCCCGGACCGCGCCGCTTCCGACCCGGCGCAGCGGGACGGGCCGGCGCCGGGGCGGGAGCGCGCGGCCGACATGGACCTCGGGCTGTGACGGAACGACGCCGCCACTCGTGTGAACAGGTGATGCAGGGAGCAGAACGATGACCCAGACACGGCCGCCGAAAGTGCGGAACGACGCCACGGGATCGGAGCGACGGTCGCCGCGGTCGATCCGGTTCTCGGACCAGGAGTGGGCCCGCCTGGAGACATTCGCCGTCATGCGGGGCATGACCGCGGGCGAGCTGGTGCGCGCGGCCATGCTTGCGGCCGTCGGCGTGGACTCGCCCGCGGTCGCGCCGGGCCGGCCGCTGGCCCCGCTGATCGAGCAGACCTTCCGGTATGTGCACATCCTGGCGACGGCGATGCGCGGCCGGATGCTGGAAGAGGACCGTGCCGGGGAGCTCGACGAGCTGATCCGCTCGGCCCACGAGCTCCAGGACGAGCTGCAGGAGCGCCCGACCGACTGAAATCGCCACCCATCTGTGGCCGAATGCGCGGCGTTTTCCGGTCGGCAACGATGCGCTTCCGTGTTTGCGAGGGGTGCCGCGCGCCTGCTCGACGGTCCGTCAGGCTGTGGAAAACTCTCTGAGCGCCAGCGAAACGATCACGTTTGCCGCCCCGCCGGGCCGCGAAACCTCGCCGCGACGACGCGATGGCGAGCCGGAAATTCGCGGGAACGCCGCCGCCGGGATCAGTGCACCGCGCCGAACTGGGGGCCGGCCCAGCGTAGTACGCGCCCGATTCCGGCGTAGTGCCGCGGTAGTACGGAGGGTCACGCGCCCGCTAAGCTACTGAAAAACGTTGCATCGAGGCGTAGTACGCACATCCCAACAACAACGTGACGCCGCAAGGCGTCACAAGTGCACGCAAGTGCACGCCATTAGCGCCAAAGGCGCGCCGGTCACCGCAGGTGAGTGTGGTGTGGTCCTGCAACGCCGAAGGGCGTTCCGAACGGATTACCACACATGCTTGGCAGTGCCGGAAGGATCTCGGTCACCGCAACGGGTTGAAGCCCGTCCGGCAACTGAGGAAGTGTTCTGATCCCTTTTTGATCGAAGTTGTGGCGTTGTGTCGCGGCGTGTCCTTGGTGCGTCCCGAGTCGACGGGCCCGTGTCGCTCCGCTCACGATCTACTGCCTAGGAAGGGATCGAACGATGGCCACGAAGGTGAGACTGACCGATGCCCGGCTTCGGACGGTGGGTGCATCCCGGCGGGCGGCGGACTCGGATCGTGCGCTGCCGCCCCCAAGACTTCTCAGCGATTTAGTTCCATTAGGGGCCTGCAGGGCCGCAGTTAGCGGAACCCTGCCGGAGGCCCATGCCGGTCGGCATTGTCGCAGACACGACTGAGTTGAGATTAGGACTGGCTTGTTGGAAGCACTGACCAGAGCTGTTTCGCGAGCACGCTCGGTCAATCACAAACGGACGTATTTCATTGCCGACGCGCTGACGGACAAGTGTTGCGTCGGCGCCGCTTGCGACGACTGGGGTATCTCGACACTCCGGTGCGCGTACGCGGACACCGGATACGTCAGCAACGTCGGGTTCAGGGCCTTGCCGGACGGGGAGAGCCTGGACTATCGTCGCTCGCACTTCCGGCTCGCGCCGCTGGAATGCCGCGCGGCGCGTACTGCCGGTAACGTGGTCGTGGCCGGTGGACAGCATCGGAAGCACATTCTCAGGTTACACGGTGAGCTTGACCTGAACCCGAAGGGAAGAGGCTGTCCAAATACGGTTTGACACGATTGACATGTGGTTACAAGACCAGAGCTTCCAATTGCGGTCACCGATCTATTGCAAGTCGGGTCGACACGGCGGTGTCGGCGAACAGCAAACGGCAAATGATCCGCCCTCCGGTTGTCGGGGTCGGTGCGGCGGATAGCGGGCTTTGCCGACCGAAATCAATCGAACCCTCGCGTATGACGATCCCAAGCGCGGTCGGGTAACCGTCAGCCAGGACAGGATTTCAGATTTTTCTGGTCCCGTCGTGATCCTGGGCGACCCCGGTCTGGGGAAAACCATCCTGACTAAGGCGCTCGGCAGGCAGTGCGGAGCGACCTATGTCGAGGCCAGCACGTTTGCGCATACCAAGAAGCCGGAACTCCTGGTTCCCGCAGGGGAACGCGTGATTGTCGACGGCCTCGACCAAGTGGCTTCAGCGGCCCCCGGTGGCGCAGTGGATGCCGTTCTGGGGCAATTGTCGGCGATGGATTACCCGCCGTTCATTCTTTCTTGTCGCGAGGCCGACTGGTTCGGCGCTGCTGATCGCGCCAGGATCAAAGGCCACTACGGCGCACCACCGGTCTTGCTTCGCCTGCTGCCTTTCACGCGCGACGAAGCGCAGGCATTCCTATCGAACTGGTTCCCTGGCATCGACGCTGCTGACGTCTTGGCCAGTCTGGAAGAGCGTGGGGTCGAGGGCCTGTCAGGGAATCCCTTGACGCTGAAAATGCTCGGTGAAGTCGCCCGGGCTGGCGGAGATGATCGGACCGGGGGCTTGCTTCCTCGCACACGTCCCCGGCTGTTTGATCGCGCATGCCGCGTGATGCTCAGGGAGATCAACCCACACCATTCAGTGGATTCGCACGCGCGGACGAGCGAAGAAGAACTCTTACTCGCGGCTGGCGTGGCCTGCGCGGCACAGCTGTTGTGTGTCCGCAACGGCATCTGGACGGGCGCATACGCGGAAACGCCCGAGGGCTACACGCCGGTCGCGGACCTCGCGCGCTTTCCGCACGGCACTGTGATCAACGGGGCACTAAGGACGCGGCTGTTTCAATCCGAAGGGGAGCACCGTTTCAACCCTATCCACCGGGTGATCGCGGAATACCTTGGTGCCAAGTGGCTAGCGCGCTGCTTCGATGGCGGGGTCTCCGAGAAACGGTTTCTCGCGCTGTTCCGCCAGGGAGGTGGCGTGCCGACTTCGCTGCGAGGTCTGCACGCGTGGATCGCGCATTTCAGCGATGCGCTGGCAACCCGCTGCATCGACGCCGATCCCTACGCCGTCTTGCGCTACGGGGACGCCGAAACGCTGGGCCTGGACCAGGCTCAGGCACTCCTGTCGGCATTGGAGCGGCTCTCCGAGCAGGATCCGTACTTTCGATCCGAGGACTGGGGCAGGCACCCTGCATCGGGTCTGATGCGGCCGGAACTCCGGAGTCAGATCGTATCCATCATGCAGGCGCCCGATGAACGCGGGCCGCTTGCCGACCTGCTGCTGGAGGCGGTAGCGGGGACCGACATCGCACGCGAGATCGCCCCAGAACTCAAGGCTGTCGTGTTCGATGGAGCCCGGTGGTTCTCGGAACGGGCGCACGCCTGGGAGGCATTGCGCCGAAGCGACGGCCTCGGGAACAGTGAGGGCGCCATGCGCCGCCTCGTAGGCATGAACGATCCCGATTCGGCGCGCCTTGCCTGCAACATCCTTGGTCATGTGGGACTGGATCACGTAGCTCCCGAGGCCGCTGTCGAAACCGTTCTCGCGCACCTCGGCTTTCCCGTGGTCCCGGGCCTTGAATCGACATCGGCCGAGATTCGACACGTGCCTGACGGAGTCTTTCGGGGAGTCGCAAATGGACGGCTGGCGGCCTTTCTTGATGATCTTATGAAGCGGGCCATACCGTTGCTAACCGAGTGCGAGCACTCGACACGCGCGGAGTTCGCGGATCTGGTGCGGCGTCTTGCGGCCCGTGTGCTCGAAGGGAGCCCGGTGATCGATCCTGCGCGTCTCTGGTCCTGGGTCAGCTGGATGGACGACAACGTTGGTTACGCGAGCGACGCCAGGAACGCGTTGTCGAGGATCTTTCGCGAAAACCGCACGCTCCGCTCGGCACTGCTCGAGCATGTGCTGCTGACACCGTGCGCCGACAGCACTTGGGAGGCCGGACACCGTCTCTCGGACGTCGACGCGGAATTGTTCCCAACACCCGACGACGTGGCAGCCATCTTGCAAACGGCACGCGAACGGGCGGGTGACGGCCCCATCGATCCCACCCTGTGGAACCATCTACTGCTACTGGGCCGGCCCAGCGGCAGCTTCACTCCCGCCGTTCACGATGCAGCCATCCGAGCCGCTCACGGCGATCCGAATCTGGTCTCGATCGTCGCCGACCTGTCGAGCACAGCCGAGCCGGAATGGAAAGCGAAACGGGCGAGGCGCAAGGCTGCAAGGGACGCTAAACGGGAGCAGGTCCTCCGGAGCCACCGCACCGCCCTGGCAGCAAGGCGCGATGAGATTGCTCGCGGCGATATCGGGATGCTCTCCCTGCCTGCTGCCGTCTATCTGGGGAGAGGGTTCCTGATCGGCGGAGAGCTCATGCCTACGACCGAGACTGCGGGTCCCGGCCGGGTGCGGGAGTATGTTGGAGCCGACCTGGGTGATGAGGTGTTGGCGGGCTTCGTCGCCGCGCTGGATCGCGTGGACCTGCCGAGCGCCGAGCAGATCGCGCAGTCACATGCCGAGAACATGCGGTGGACAGCTGAGGAGGTCCTCATCTGCGGTGTGGCCGAGGTGCTGAGCGGCGGGCGTTCGCTCTGCACGATCGAGCAGGGCATGCTGGCCGCTGCCTACATGGCATGGCAACGCACGCCGGAGAGCGGCGATCCAAAGCTTGCGGCTGTGGGCCCGGCGCTTGAGAACGCGCTGTTCCAGAGCGACGCCGACTGGGAGGCGCATTTCCGCACAAGCATCGAGCCCCAGCTAGACCGTGGAGTCGGACATGTCCGGGAGTTGTACAGGCTTACCAGCGATCCCCGACTGCACCGGTTGGCCGGACGGCTTGCAACCGACTGGCTCGCTCGGTACTCGAAATTGCCGCCTCATGAAGAAAGGAACCTGCTGACCTGCGCGATCGAACGCGCGCCGGACACCGACGTGCGAGCGATGGTCGTCGACAGCAGGTTGCGCGTCCATCCCGACTACGAGGCGATGCTGCGGTGGCTGTCAGCGGACTACGCTGTCGACTTCGACGCGCGGCATGGGGCACTGCAGCAGGTCGCGGCGGACGATCCGGAATTCCTGTGGCACATCCGGGACTGCGGCGCCCCGGGAAGAACCGATCGTTCTGCCGGATTTCGGACGGACCAGCTGGCCTTCATCGTCGAGGCGTTCGGTTGCCAATGGCCCCACGTCGACCGGCCCACCGGCGTGGTGGTGACGGGTGATCGCAACCCGCACGATGCGTCGGAGGTTATCCGGAATGCGATCTACGCAGTTGCCGCCCGTCCCGAGCCGGACGCGACCGAAGCGCTGCAGGGAATCATCTGCGCGCATGCTCCGAGCTACCGGAAGACGGCCAGACATGCACTTGCCCTTCAGTTGCGGGCGCGGCGTGACGCTGAATACGCCGCCCCCGGAATCCAGCAGCTCAGGGCGGTGTTAGCCTGCGATCCGCCTGAGGGCATCGATGATCTCCGCGCGTGGTTCCGGGACCAGTTGGAGGGCTTCCAGGCGCGCATCAATGGCAGCGACACCGACATGCGGGCAGCGTATTGGGCGGGCGACCTTCCCCACGGCGAGAACTACTGCCGGGACCGCATGATCGAGCACATCGGGGCACCGCTGTGGCCGGCCATCCGGCTGCAGCGGGAATCCTCCATGCCGGACTACGGCAGGGCCGACATTGCACTCACATGCAACCAGATGAAGCTGCCGGTCGAGATCAAGGGCCAATGGCATTCAGAAGTGTGGGATGCGGCCAGCGACCAGCTTGACGCCCGCTATGCAAGCGATTGGCAAGCGGAACGCTGCGGCGTGTACATCGTTTTGTGGTTTGGAAACGTTCCTGACCGGGAGCTGCCTTTGCACCCTGATGGCCTGGAAGCGCCGACGTCGCCGGGTGCACTCGAGCAGATGCTGATCGACCGGCTGCCTGAGTCGCGGCGCGACTCAATCGACGTATTCGTCATTGATTTCGGCAGGCCTCGATCGGGGAGCTGAGGACCACATTCACAGGACGATGCACTGGAGCGGCGAACACGCAGCGGAGACTCCTGGCCGAGGTGCCCAGGCGCGCCGGAATAAGCGACGTTGGCTGTGCTGGCGTTGTAAGGATCTTCTTGTTCGTTGCGGCCTCCTCTGGGGGAAATTGGTTGCTTCGAAATGATGCTTGGCATTGTCGGAAAAGAGACCGGCGGGCGTAAACCAGCCCAGGTTGGACTCCGTGGCGAGTGGACCTTGTAAATCCCAGCTTCTCAATTAGGCAAAGCTCAAGAGCGCCTCCGAATTTCTAGCAAATTTCACTACTGTCCCATTAATAGTCGAATAGATTCAGCTGGTTACTGGCGCTGCCCGGTGAGATCTGCGGTGCCGTCGTGTCAAGCAATTGATTTAATGGAGTTTTCTCGAAGATCGTGAGGCTCAGGATCTGTAGGATTGTG
>JAJDZX010000026.1 GCA_022824395.1 Alphaproteobacteria bacterium | reverse complement strand
GCAGAGAAACGACAGCCAAGCCCGCATCAACTGGATGTTCACCACCGAAAAAGCCAGAGAGAAACTGGCCAAAGCCTACCCAAAAACCGATGCTTCCGAGCTTCAGGCCAAAGAGTCAAAACCTCTGTGACACGACACTAGGTATATAAGTCCCATTGCGACCCAGCCAGCCGCGAGCGCGTTCTGCGAGGTGCCATTGCCGACCTGTCCGGTTCTCCGCCCGTCCGGCCGCGCCGTCGACGCGTTGCGGCCCATTGTCCTTGAGCCTGGCGTGTCCAAGTACGCCGAGGGCTCCTGCCTGGCCCGGTTCGGGGATACGCACGTCCTGTGCACCGCCTCGGTCGACGAGCGCGTGCCGCCGTGGCTGCGCGGCCAGAACCAGGGCTGGGTGACCGCCGAGTACGGCATGCTGCCCCGCTCCACCCTGACCCGCACCGACCGCGAGGCCGCACGGGGCCGCCAAACGGGCCGCACGCAGGAGATCCAGCGACTGATCGGCCGCAGTCTTCGGGCCGTCGTGGATCTCGGCGCCCTCGGGCCCCGCCAGATCCGGATCGACTGCGATGTGGTGCAGGCCGACGGGGGTACCCGTACGGCGGCGGTCACAGGAAGCTGGGTGGCGCTGCAGCAGGCGATCGGAGTCCTCGGGGACCGCCTTGAGGAAGGAGCGGCGCCGCTGACCGGACAGGTGGCCGCGGTGAGTGCCGGGATCTGGAAGGACCAGGTCGTGCTGGACCTCGACTATGCCGAAGACCAGCACGCCGAAGCGGATGCGAACTTCGTGTTCTCCGCCGATGGCGGAATCGTCGAGATTCAGGGTACTGCGGAGAGCTCGCCCTTCAGCACGGAGGCGTTCCAGACCATGTTCGCGTTCGCGCGCAGGGGGGCAGACGCGTTGTTCGCGGCGCAACGCACCGCGCTCGGGCGGTGACGTCGCCAGGGCCGCGCCGCTGGTCCGGCGGAGATCTCGTCGTGGCCACCGGCAACCCCGGCAAGGCGGCCGAGATCGCGGACCTGCTCGCCCCCTACGATGTGGTGGTGCGCCGGCTCCGTGAATTCACCGACGTGATTCCCGAGGAAACCGGCGCCACGTTTGCGGCGAACGCGGCGATCAAGGCCGAAGCCGCGGCGGCGGTCTCGGGGCTTCCCGCGCTGGCCGACGACAGCGGCCTCGCGGTCGCCGCGCTGGACGGGGCCCCGGGCATCCATTCGGCGCGATGGGCCGAGGAAGCGGGGGGCTTCCCCGAGGCCATGGCGCTCCTGCACGCGCGGCTCCGGGGGAGCGCGGACGATCAGGCGGCCTTTCACTGCGCCCTCGCGCTCGCCTGGCCCGACGGGATCACCCGGACGGTCGAAGGCACGGTTGAGGGAAGGCTCGTCTTTCCCCCGCGCGGCGGGCTCGGCTTCGGGTACGATCCGATCTTCGTCCCCGCGGGCGAGCGCCGGACGTTCGGCGAAATGGATCCGGCCGAGAAGGCCGATCGCAGCCACCGGGCGGACGCATTTCGGAAACTGGTCGCGGCGTGCTTCCGGACCTAGCCCCGCCCGTCGCGCTCTACGTGCACTGGCCGTACTGCCGGTCGCGCTGCCCCTACTGCGATTTCAATGCCCACGTCTCGCGCGACCCGGTGGACGGCGGCCGCTGGCTGCGGGCCTACGAGGCGGAAATCCGGCACAGCCGGCGGGCGAGCGGGCCGAGAAGGCTGGAGAGCGTGTTCTTCGGCGGCGGCACCCCCTCGCTCATGCCTCCCGAGGTCACGCAGGGGGTGCTGGCGGCCGCGGCGGCTGCCTGGCCGCTGGCCGACGATGCCGAGGTCACGCTCGAGGCCAACCCCGGCTCGGTCGAGGTCAGCCGGTTCGAGGCGTTCCGGGACGCCGGCGTGAACCGCGTGTCGGTCGGCGTGCAGGCACTGGACGACGACGCGCTTCGGGCCCTGGGTCGGGGGCACACCACGGCCGAGGCGCGACGGGCCGTGGAGACGGCCGGATCGACGTTCGAGCGGTTCTCATTCGATCTCATCTACGGCCGTCCCGGTCATGATGTGCAGTCCTGGCGAGCCGAGCTCGACGATGCGCTCGACCTGGCCGGTGAGCACCTGTCCTGTTACCAGCTGACCCTTGAACGGGGCACGCCGTTTCACGCGCAGGCGGCAGCCGGTCGGCTGCGCCTACCGGAGGAAGCGGTGTTGCTGGAATTGTTCGACGTCACGTCCGACGTCCTGGCGTCGGCCTGCCTGCCGCGGTACGAGGTGTCCAACCATGCCCGGCCGGGTGCCGAATCGCGGCACAACCTCAACTACTGGCGCTACGGCGACTATGTGGGGATCGGCCCGGGTGCGCACGGGCGGTTGCGCACGGATGCCGGCATGGCCGGGCACGCCAGGATCCGCAAGCCGGAAAGCTGGCTCCGGGCCGTGGAGGCGCAGGGACACGGGACGGAAGCCACCGAGGCTATCCCGGCCCGCGCCACCGGGCGCGAGATGCTGTTGATGGGACTGCGCCTGCGCGAAGGGGTCAGCCGGCGCGCATTCCTGCAACGCGCTGGAATGCCGCTCGACAGTGCGCTCCGGCCGGAGGCGCTCAGGCGGGCTCAGGACGCGGGGCTGATTCGGGCTGGCCAGGATCGCATCTGCGTCACGCGGGCCGGACTACGCGTCCTCGACGCGCTGATCGACGATGTCGTTGCGTGAACTCAGCCCTGCGGGGCCCGGGTGAAGCGGGCGGGTGCCGGCTCCAGTAACGAGTAGCCGTCGCGCGTGACCTCATAGACGTCGAAGCCGCGCTCGACCGTACCATCAGGCAGCAGCCGGAAGGCGCCGAGCACGCCTCGAAAGCCCTGCGGTGCCAGCAGTCTCGCCGGGCGGCGGTCGGGGGTCACGGCCGCCAGATTGGCCGCGACTGCGGCGGCGTCGTAGGCAAGCGCGGCGGTGCGGGACGGCGGTGTCCCGTAGATCCGGCGGAAGCGAAGCGCAAACTGCCGCAACGAGTCTTCGGGCAAGTCCGCGAACCGGCCGCCCACGAGGGCGGGCTCGCCCTGCAGGTCGGAGGTGCGCCAGCTCGAAAGGCCCAGATAGCGAACCCGGTCCGGCGCCACGTTCCGGTAGGCGAGTTCCGCCGCCATGGCCCGCAGGGCATTTCCCCGGGCGGCAATCAGGATCGCGTCGACGGGCCGGTTGACTGCCCCCTGGGCACCGTCGACGAACTGCTGCACCACGGCACCCGGCTCGCTGTCTTCGCTGTACCGGACGACACCGGAGCGGTTGTGCGGCGCCACTTCCAGCCGGTAAGCCTCGACCACGGCGTTGCCGTACCCCGTTTCGGGAGCGATCAGCCCGATCCGCTGATCGGCTGCCGCGAGCACATGCCGGATGATCCGGCGCACCTCTCCGCGCGGATGCACGCCCAGCATCCAGGCGTCGCGACCGGCGACGGAGACATCGTTGCTGAGGGCCAGGATCGGAATCCCGCGGCGTCCGGCCTCGGGCATGACCGCTTCGGTGGTCCAGCCGAACAGGGGTCCGATGACCAGGCTCACCCCGTCGGCCGCCAGTTCCAGAAACGCCTCGCGGGCCATATCCGCGTCACTCGCCGTATCGCGCGGTAGCAGCTCGACCCCGGTGGCGTCCAGCTCGAACAGGGCCAGCTCGGCGGCCAGGAACAGTTCGCGGCCGGTCGCTGCGTAGGCGCCGGACAACGGCAGCAACACCCCCACGCGCAGTCGGGCCGCGCGGGTGGTGGACGGATCCGCGATATCCGGTGGGCGGGCCTCCGGATCGAGCGCCGGCGGCAGCGCCGCGAACTGCGTGCTGTCGGCAGCCGGGTCGTCGTCGGCAACCGGGGCCCCGGCATTTTCGCTGCCGCCGGGCGATGGCGTATCAAGCTCGCCGGCGTCTGCCGCCGCCGCGTCGCTGTCGCCCTGGGTCGCGCCAGCGGCTTCCACGGCTTCCTGGACGTCGGGACCGGAACCTGGTTCAACCGGAGCCGGCCCACCGTCAGACGCAGGACCGCACGCGCTGGCAAAGCAGACACACAGCAGGACGCATGCGGCTGCGGGACCGAGGCGCTGACCTGCTGATCGTCGACCCGGGACCGCGTCCAGCCCGTCTGCTCGGGGAGCGGCGGCAGGCAGGAGATCAATCAGCCGCCAGCCCGCCCGGCACCACAGCCCGCGCCCCGTGCGCGCTGGGTCGGCTGAAGGATGGTCGCCTGGCACAGCGCTAGTATACCGCCGGGTGTCGCCGTCCGGAGCTTTCCGCGTGCCGCGCGGGAGGCTATTTCTATGAGGACGTGTGCCGGCAGTGTTGGAAGCGAAGTTCCATGCAATCTGAACCTATTACATCCCGTGCCCGCATCATGCTCCTCGCGCTGGGCGTCGGGTGCCTGGCCTCGCTGCCGGGGTGCGCCGGCCTTGTCGTGGGCGGGGGCAGTGTGACCGGGGTGGCGGCGGCGCAGGAACGTCCGCTGGAGCGCGGCGCGAAAGACATCGCGGTCGCGTCTGCGCTGCGGAGCACGTATCTGCAAACCCAGTTCGACGAGCTCTTTCTCAGCGTCAGCGTGCTGGTGGTCGAGGGCCGGGTCCTGCTCACGGGCACCGTGGAATCGGAGGACATCAGGACCAGGGCGGTGGAACTCGCGGCGCAAACCGACGGGGCGGTCGAAATTCTGAACGAGATTCAGGTGGGGCCAGGTTACGGCATGACCTCGCGCCTGAACGACACCTGGATTTCGACCGAAACCCGTGCGCGCCTGCTGGCGGCACTGGGTGCCGATCAGATCGATTTCTGGACCACGACTCATGACAGTGTGGTGTACCTCGTCGGCATCGCCGAGAACGAGGCGGAAGTGCGGCAGGTCACCGACGTGGCCCGCAACGTGAAGGGCGTCAAGAAAGTCGTCAACTACATCATTCTGCGCGACGATCCGCGCCGCCTCCCCGCCACCGACGGATAGGCCCGCGTCACAAGGCTGCGTCGAACGGGTCGGAGCTGCCCATGTCCCTTCGTGTGGCCATCCAGATGGACCCGATCAGCTCCATTCATCTGCCCTCCGACAGCACCTTCGTGCTGGCGCTGGAGGCGCTGGCGCGCGGGCACGAGCTGTTCACCTACCAGCCCGGTTCGCTGACCTGGCGACCGGGTCGCCTGCGCGCCCGGGGACGGCGCGTCCGGGCATTGCGGCGTGAGGCGGGCAATCATGTCGACGAAGGCGAGTTGGAGACCGTCGACCTGGCCGCGTTCGACGTCGTCCTGATCCGCCAGGACCCGCCGTTCGACATGGAGTACGTGACGACGACGCACCTGCTCCAGCTCCTGCCTGCCAGCACGCTGGTGGTCAACGACCCGCAGGGCATCCGTGACTCGCCGGAAAAGGTGCTGGTGCTGCGGTTCGCCGAGTTCATGCCACCGACGCTGGTCGCCAGCGATCCGGAGGACGTGGTCGCGTTCCAGGCCGAATTCGGACGGGCGGTGGTCAAGCCGCTGTACGGTCACGGCGGCAACGGCGTGTTCCTGCTGTCGGAAGGGGATCCCAACCTGGAGCCGGTACTGGACCTGCTCGGGGGCGCCGAGCCCGTCATCGTGCAGCAGTACGTCCCGAGCGTCACCGAGGAGGGCGACCGCCGGATCATTCTGGTGGAAGGCGAACCGGTCGGCGCGATCGACCGGATTCCCAAGGCGGGGGATATCCGGTCCAACCTGGTCGCCGGCGGCTCGGCGCGCCCGGCGGTGCTCCGTGACCGGGACCGCGAGATTTGCCGCGCGCTCGGCCCGGAGTTGCGCAGCCGCGGCTTGGTGCTGGCCGGGATCGACGTGATCGGCGGCCGGGTGACGGAGATCAACGTGACGTCGCCGACCGGAATTCCGGCCATTGAGCGATTCGACGGAATCAGCATCGGAGCCCGGTTCTGGGACGCGGTGTCGGCTCGAAGGGCGGCCCGGATCGCGGTTTGAGGCGCGGCCGCTGCCTGGAGCGGCCCGGTTGGAGGAATGGCGGTTCGCAGCAATCTGGACATCCGCCCGCCTGACCTAGATTGGCGGCCTGATGACCCAACGTGTTCCCGATGGGTCCAGAGTCTTGCCCGAACTTGCAGTTTGGATTGAGGGATGCTGCTGTGCCTTGGCGGGGCGCCGCACTCGTCGAAGCACGCTGCGGCGACAGCGGAGCGCGCCCAGGACGACCGCTGCCTCGAAGGTGCGGAATTCGCACGTAACCCTCACGCCCCCGAAAAGCCGGCCTGGGTGCTACGGACTGAGCTCCCCTTGCCGCGGGCGGTCGTGGCCTTGGGGCAAGTCCAAGGCCCAGTTTCCGGCCTGGGGGATGCACCCGCCCCGGCAGGCGCGCCGCCGGCCCCGGCGAAGACCGTCTCGCCGGCAACCGCGCTGGTCAGGTGTTTCGCGCGGTAGCTCCTGCGATGGCAGGATTTCGCCCGAACGGGGTCGGCACGCGTCATCCGTGATCCGTGCTCGGCACGCAACAGCATTGCAGGTCCTGGGACCCGGACCCTCCAAGAGTGCCCGATCACGTCCTACACTGTTGGCTGGATCCGTCCGCCGGGACTGCGGTCCGACGCGTGCAGGGGGAGCCAAGCCATGACCATTGCCAATGCTCGTCCCATCCGGACTTTCTTGACCGTCGTTGGTCTCTGGGCAGGGCTGGGCGCCTTCTCCGTGGCCGTTTCCGCGGCGCTGGCCGACGACGCTGCGGACAGCCTGTCCGCGAATCTGGGCAGCATCGATTTCCCCAACTCCGGTGCGCCTGAGGCCCAGACGGCGTTCCTCACCGGAATGAAGGCATTTCACAGCTTTGAGTTTGCGGCCGCCCGCGAGGCCTTTCGCGAGGCGCAGTCCATCGACCCGGACTTCGGTCTCGCCTATTGGGGAGAGGCGCTCAGCTACAACGCTCCCCTGTGGGCCGAGCAGGACCGTGATGCGGCCCGCGCGACACTGGCGAGGTACGAGGCGACGCCGGGCGCGCGCGCCCAAAGGACGCCGCGCGGCCGGGAACGCGGGCTGATGGAGGCAGTGGATGTTCTCTACGGCGTTGGCGACAAGCTCTCCAGGGACATCGCCTATTCCGAGGCCATGCGACGGCTCCATGAGCAGTTCCCCGACGACGATGAGATCGCCACGGTCTACGCGGTTTCACTGCTGGGCACGGTTCGTCCCGGTGACCGCGGATTCAGCCGGCAAATTCGGGCCGGCGCGATCGCGCTGGAGGTGTTCGGACGCAACCCACGGCACCCTGGGGCTGCCCATTTCATCATCCACGCCTTCGACGACCCGGAGCACGCAATCCTCGCCTTGCCGGCAGCCAGGGTCTACGCCGAGATCGCACCGGCAGCGCCGCACGCGCTGCACATGCCGTCGCACATTTTCGTCCAACTCGGGATGTGGGAAGGTGTCGTGGATTCCAACGACGCATCCTACAAGGCGGCGCTTGACCAGATCGAGCACAAGGGCGTTGCGCGCGGTCGCTCCGAATACCATGCGCTGCAGTGGTACCACTACGGCCAGCTTCAACTGGGCAATGTCGGGATGGCGCAATGGGCCCTCGATGAAGCGTTTCGAACGCTGGGGCAGTTCCCGAGCGCGAGGGTCCGAAACGGCACGATGAGCATGCTCGCCCGCCACACCCTGGAGCAGGAAGCCTGGTCCGAGTTTGACCATGCCGTTCTGGGCGACGCCGAGCGCGACCATTCGGCCGTGCAGCTGGCCGCCGGCCTGAGCGCAGCCCACACGGGAAACCTGGCGGCGGCGGAAGCTGCGCTGGCCAGCATTCGGGCAGCCCGCCAGCGTTTTGTCCGCGAGTCATCGACAGCTTACCGTGCCAGAATTGCTGCGGTTGAAGAAAAGCAGCTGGAAGCGGCGCTGGCGCTGGCAGGAGGAGACGCTGCCGCTGCGGAAGCGTTCCTGGTGGAGGCAACCACCCTGGAAGCCGAGCTGAATCCGCCGTCCGGTCCGCCATTGCCGATGAAGCCCGCGTTCGAGATGTACGGCGAGTTCCTGCTGGTGCAGGGCCGAACGGAAGAGGCGGCGGTGCAATTCGGCAAGGCGCTGGAGCGCACGCCCAACCGCACGAAGTCCGTCCAGGGTCTGGCGCGCACGCGGTAGACGGTATCGGCCACACCAGGCCGGGGCCCGGCGGTGGCGCCGGGGCGCTCAGCGTCCGGGCGGCTTGATCATGCGGCCGAGCGGCTCTCCGCCGAATACATGCACGTGGAAGTGCGGCACCTCCTGGAAGGCATGTTCTCCGTGGTTCGAAAGGAACCGGTAACCGTCTGCCTCGATGCCCGCCTCGCGCGCTACTTGGCCGATCGCGCGGATCAGGGATTCGATTTCCGGGCCCGTGGCACGCGACGAGAAATCGGCCATGGATACATAGCGTCCCTTCGGGATGACGAGGATGTGGACACGGGTCTGCGGCTGGATGTCCCGAAAGGCCAGCGTGTGTTCGTCTTCAAAGACCTTGTCACAGGGGAGTTCCCCCCGGACGATGCGCGCAAAGACGTTGCTGTCGTCGTAAACGGGTCCTGCCGCGTCCATCAGCCTGTCCCTTCGGATGAAGATTGGTCCTCGTGGCTGCGCCGGCTCGTTCGACCATCGGACGACGGACGGGCGCGTCGGGTCAGCTCGGCTGCCACCGCTCCCGGCTCTACACCGGTGGACTGCCAGAGCACAAGGAGGTGGTAGAGGAGGTCGGCGCTCTCGGTCACGACCGCGCCCGGGTCACGGCGGACGCCGGCGATGACCGTCTCGGTCGCCTCCTCGCCTAACTTCTGCGCCACCCGGTCCACCCCGCCCGCCAGCAGGCGTGCGGTGTACGAGGATCCCGTGTCCCCGGCACGGGCACGGGCGCCGATGGTTTGCCACAGGTCCCCGAGCGCTGCAGCCAGCGTCGCCGGTTGATCAGCCATCGGACCTGCCTTCCACCGAGGGCCGGATCCCGGTTGCCGCGTCGTTCCGGAACGCCCGGAAGAAACACGATCGTGGACCCATGTGACAGGCTGGTCCCGTCTGATCGACCAGCGCGAGCAGCGTGTCGCCGTCACAGTCCACCCGCAGGTCCATCAGCCGCTGGACGTGTCCCGAGGTTTCGCCCTTGACCCAGGCGGACTGTCGGCGGCGCGAGAAATACGTGACCCGGCCGGTGGCCAACGTGGCGGCAACCGCTGCGCGGTCCATCCACGCCAGCATCAGCACTTCGCCCGTGTCGTGCTGCTGGGCCACGACCGGAACGAGTCCGTCCGCGTTGAAGCGCACCGTGTCCATCAGACTCATGCTTGTTCCTCCGCAACGGGCACTTCCGGCCGGACGGGAATACCGTCGGCCCTGAGCGCCCGCCGCACATCGGCAATGGCGGTGTCACCGTAGTGGAAGATCGAAGCCGCCAGAACAGCGCTCGCGCCTCCCTTCCGCACCGCCTCCGCCAAGTGAGCGGCCGAACCGGCGCCGCCGGAGGCGATGACGGGCACATCGACGGCATCACTGACCGCCCGGGTAAGTTCGATGTCGAAGCCGTCCCGCGTGCCGTCTCGGTCCATCGACGTCAGCAAGATCTCGCCGGCCCCCATGCCGGTGACCCGGCGGGCCCACTGAACGGCGTCAATGCCGGTCGGGTGCCGTCCGCCGTGGGTGAAGATCTCGAAGCCGTCGCCGCTGCGCTTCGCGTCGATCGCCACCACGATGCACTGCGATCCGAACTTCTCCGCGGCGCGGGCCACCAGGGCGGGGTCTCGAATGGCGGCAGTGTTGATCGAGACCTTGTCGGCACCTGCCAGCAGGAGCCGCCGAATGTCGTCGATGGTCCGGACCCCGCCTCCCACGGTCATCGGCACGAAGCATTTCTCGGCGGTCCGGCGGACGACGTCGAGCAGAATGCCGCGATCCTCGTGCGAGGCGGTGATGTCGAGAAAGCAGAGCTCGTCGGCCCCCTGCGAGTCGTAGAGCTGCGCCTGCTCGACCGGGTCGCCCGCATCCTGCAGGTTGACGAAATTGGTTCCCTTGACGACGCGGCCGTTCTTCACGTCGAGACAGGGAATGATCCGGACCTTCAGCACGGTTCAGGCGGCCAGCAGCCGGGCAGCCTGGTGCACGTCGATTCGTCCCTCGTAGAAGGCGCGGCCGACGATGACGCCGTCGATGTTGGCGTCGTCGAGCGCCTTGATCCGCTCGAGGTCGGCGGCGGCAGCCACGCCGCCGGACGCCACGACGGGAACAGGGCTGGCCTTCGCCACGCGGTGCAGTTCGGCGATGTTGACGCCCTGCAGAACGCCGTCGCGGGAGATGTCGGTGTGGATCACCGCAGCGGCCCCGAAATCAGCGGCACGGCCGACGAAGGATTCGATGTCGACGTCGGTCGTGTGCGCCCAGCCCTCGATCGCGATCTGGCCCGCGCGCGCATCCGCCGCCACGGCGACCCGGCCGGGGTGGGCGCGGCAGATCGCGCGCGCGATGCCCGGTTCGGTCACGGCAATGGTTCCAAGCACGACGCGCTCCACCCCGGCATCCAGCCACGCCGCGGCGGCGGCCGGGGACCGGATTCCTCCCCCGAGCTGAACCCGCATCGACGTGGTTTCCAGCACCGCCGCGATGGCCTCGGCGTTGGGTGACCCGCCGACGAACGCGCCGTCCAGATCGACGACGTGCAGCCACGTGCACCCGGCATCCTCGAAGCGCCGGGCCTGTTCCGCCGGGTCGTCGCCGAACACGGTCGTGCGCCCCGGATCGCCCCGTTCCAGGCGCACGCACCGTCCGTCCTTGAGGTCAATGGCAGGATAGAGGTTCACGAGATCTTCTTGCGGTAGAAGTGTCCCGCGATCATCTTATCGCCCACGAGGTGATAGTCGGGAAGCGTTCCCCAGCGTTCGTACCCGTTCGCTTCGTACAACCGGATGGCGCGCTCCTGGGTCACCCGCACATCCAGGCAGATCTGCGTGAAGCCCGCCGCCGCGGCGTGCCGTTCCGCGTGATTCAGCAGCGCGCCCGCCAGGCGGTGCCCGCGAGCCCAGGGCGCCACGAAGTGGGTATCGATCGAAGCCGAGAACGCACGGGCCTCGTCGCGGGTGACCGGCCGGACGACCTGGACCGAACCCGCGATGACCCCCCGGTACCGGCCGACGATCAGGGTCCGGTGGGGTACCACGAGGACACCCTTCCAGTAGGCCTCGAGCCGCTCGTCCGAGGGCATCGAGACCCACCCGAAACCGATGCCGTCGTCGAGCGCCTTCCGGGTCGCATCGCACAGCTCGGCAAGTTCCCCCGGGCGGAACCGCTCGATGATGTCGGTGGCGGCGTCGCTCACGGCGTCCACCGGATGAAGTTGGCGAGCATGCGCAGGCCGATGGCCTGGCTCTTCTCCGGGTGGAACTGGGTCCCGATCAGATTGTCCCGTGCGATCGCCGCGACGACCGGTCCGCCGTGGCAGGTGCGTGCGGCGACGTGTTCCGGCCGGTCGGCGTGGACCGCGTAACTGTGGACGAAATACGCGTGCGCGTCCGGCTCGAGACCGGCAAACACCGGGTGCGGAGCCACGTCGAGAAGTTCGTTCCAGCCCATGTGCGGGATCCGGTAACCCGGCGCCGGAGCCATCCGGGCGACGCTTGCCGGGATCCACCCGAGGCCCGCGTGCCGGCCGTGTTCCTCACTTTCCCGGCTCATCATCTGCATGCCGACGCAGATGCCGAGAAACGGGACGGCGTCGTCGATCACCCGGCGCTGCAGGGTGTCGGTCATGCCGGCAATCTGCCGGAGGCCCTGCATGCAATCGGCGAAGGCGCCGACGCCCGGCAGGACGATGCGATCGGCCCTGCGGACGACCGCCGGGTCCCCCGTCACGGCCACCTTGGCATCGCGCGCGTCCGTCCGGAGGACGCGCTCGAACGCCTTGGCCACCGAGCGCAGGTTGCCCGATCCGTAGTCGATGATGGCGGTGATCATGGTCGTACCGGTGTTGCCGTGATGCCGCGGCTACGCTGCCCCGGATCGGGCGTCGTTCCGCAGGACACCCTTGGTGGACGGGATCTCGCCGGCTGCCGCCGGGTCCACCCGGACAGCCTCGCGCAGGCTGCGCGCCAGTCCCTTGAAGCAGGATTCGATCACGTGGTGGTTGTTGACGCCATACAGGTTTTCGACGTGCAGGTTGCAGCCGGCGGCCTGCGTGAACGCCTGGAACCATTCCCGAAAGAGCTCGGTATCCATTTCGCCGAGCCGGTTTTGCGTGAACGCGACCTTCCAGACCAGGTACGGACGCCCCGATAGGTCAACGACCACCCGGGACAGCGTCTCGTCCATGGGAATCAGCGCGTGGCCGAACCTGCGGATCCCGCGGCGGTCGCCGAGCGCGTCGGCCACTGCCCGCCCGACCGCGTACCCCGTGTCCTCGGTGGTGTGATGGCCGTCGATGTGCAGGTCGCCGTCGGCGGCGACGTCGAGGTCGATCAGGCTGTGCTTGGCAAGTTGTTCCAACATGTGGTCGAGGAAACCGATGCCGGTGGCAATGCTGCGCTTGCCGGTGCCGTCCAGCGACGCGGTCACCCGGATCGAGGTCTCACCGGTCGATCGTTCTACGCTGGCGGTGCGCATGCGACATTTCGCGAACCGGCACGAGTCCGTGTGCCGTCGTCCGCGCTCCTCGGGGGTTGGTGTCCTGCCGGTCCCTGACCGTCAGAACCGCATGGTGGTCCGACCTGCGGGTTCCCCGTTCACGAAACACTCGTTTGCTGTCAGCTCGATGTGGTCCGAATTGCTGGTCGCTTCGCACGTCAGGGTGCCTTCGGGAAACTGGACGTAGACGGTGACGGGGAAGGCCTCGGGGATAAACACGACGCTCTCGCCGGCCTTGACCCACCGGAGCCAGTAATTGATGGACACCTTTGCCCGGATTTGCGGGTCGGCATTGGTGACCGTAAACGCGCTTGCCGGCGCGACCGCAGCCATGGAGCCGAGGGTCGCGATCAGCATCCCCAGCATCCCCAGGCGCAACGCTCGCGAGACGTCCGTGAATGTGCGCATGGCCATCTCCCCAAGCATGTAAAGAGAGACCATGGCCGGGTTGCCCGGCCATGGTCTCGACAGCCGTTCAGACGCGCCGAGGCGCGCCGATGGCCTTTACCAGATCGCGACCGGCGAGCCGATCGAGCCCGTCGCGCCCTTGACGGGCACCGGGCTGTAGAAGTACGCGAACTGGTAGACGCCTGCATCCGCCAGGACGGACAGCTTCAGGTTCTCCTGGTTCACGATTCCGTGCCTGGTCTGCAGGTACGTGTGGACGCAGAAGGCGCACGCGGGGTCCGGGTTCGGAACCGCGTCGCCCGGCCACGTGTCGAAGCCGGTCACGCCAGCCTGGACGGTCTCGGCGATCCAGCGGGCAACTTCCATGCCGATGCCGGGGCAGCCGTCGTTGAACGCCGGCGGGTTTTCCCAGTGCCGTTCCCATCCGGTCCGGATCAGGATGGCGTCACCAGGCATGGGCTCGTAGTCGGCCATGCCCTGCGCTTCGAGGGCGGCGTTGACGTCAGCCATGGTCACGACGTCACCCTTTTCCATCGGGGCGTCACGGACGGCCGCGATGTCGAGCAGGATGCCGCGCGCGATGATCGGGTTGAGCTTTTCGCTGCCGAGGAAGTTCAGCCCGTAGGGGTTCCCCATCTGCTGCGCGGTGAAACCGTTGTACCAACGCATCTCGGTCTTGTCGCCGACCGCACCAACCTGGACACCGATGTGGCCGAGGCCGTCGAACTGGGTGCCGACCTGGCCGATTTCCGTGGACAGGAACTCGTCGTTCCACATGATCTGGTTCGCGCCGAACGCGCCGCCCGTGGGCGTGCCCGGAATCCGGAGCGAGAACTTCCGCTCGCCGAACAGCGGCATGCCGCTCACGTAGTCGTGCCCGATCTTCATGGCCTTGCCTTCACTGATCTGTGCAAGGGCACGCATCACGACTTCAGGCTGCGAGTACCAGTTCGTGGAGCCGGCTTCATCGCCTTCGCCCCAGAGCGGGTGCGGCCACCACTTGGAGCCCAAGGGCGTGTCCATGACGTCGCCGTCAACCCAAGGCTTGCCGGCGCAGTCGCCCCAACTATCGGGTCCACATTCCGCGCTCGCGGAAGCGGCCCAGCCTGTGACGGCGAGCGCCGCCGTCAATGCGACAAGTCTCTTCATCGCGTTTCTACTCCCTCTATTGTGTCGCCCATTCGGGCCACCGAAGCCGGCAACCGCACAGTCGGGCAGCATGACGAACCTTAACACGTCGCGTCAACGTACGTGCGACCAGCAAGGAATCGTTGCAGGTTCTGGTACTTATTGGCAGCGACGGGTCCATTACGATTCAATCGGCGAGCTGTCGCCGGCACAAATCGCCGCTTCGAAATAGAGGCCGCTCGCCGGCGCGGTGGGTCCGGCCGCCGCCCGGCTCCGGGCGGCCAGCGCACGGGCGGGAGCGTCCGTGTCCGAGCGCCCAAGCCCGACCTCGACCAGGGTCCCCACGAGGATCCGAACCTGCCGATAGAGGAACGACGGAGCCCGGGTGCGGACGGTGATCTCGGATCCGCTGCGCACCACTGACAATTCCGTCAGCGTGCGCAGCGCCGAATTCGCCTGACAGCCCGCCGCCCGGTAACTCGTGAAATCGTGGAAGCCGACGAGCGGCCGCGCGGCGGCCGCCATCGCGGCGGCATCGAGCGCGCGGGGCATCCACCAGACGTGATCCCGTCCGAACGCCGGCGGCGAGGGCCGGGTCAGGATCCGGTACAGGTAGCTGCGCTCGACGGTCGAGAAGCGGGCATGGAACTCGGGGGCGGCCTCGCTGCAGGCCAGCACGACCACGGCGCCGCCGGCGATCCGGGCAAGGTGGTAGTTGAGCCCCATGCGGACGGATTCCGGCGGGCGCGGGCGCGCGAGATCGAAGTGCGCGACCTGGCCGAGTGCATGCACGCCGGTGTCGGTCCGCCCGCTTCCGTGCACTGCCACCGCTTCGCCGGCGTAACCGGCAACCGCCGCCTCTAGGACGGCCTGGACGGAGAGGCCCGTGGCCTGACGCTGCCAGCCCCGGAAGCGGGCGCCGTCGTACTCGAGGGTGAGGCGGTAGCGCATCACCGGACCACCTGACGGTCAATCAGAGAGCGCGGGCCCGCTCGCGCAATGCGAATTTCTGGATCTTGCCGGTCGATGTCTTCGGCAGCGCGCCGAAGATCACGGTCTTCGGTGCCTTGAAGTGGGCAAGCTTCTCCCTGCAGAAGGCGATGAGCTCCGCCTCGGAAACAGGGCCCGCGTCGTTCCGGAGTTCGACGAACGCGCACGGCGTTTCTCCCCACTTGGCGTCGGGCCGGGCAACGACCGCTGCGGCGGCAACACCCGGGTGCCGGTAGAGCGCGTTCTCGACCTCGATGGACGAGATGTTCTCGCCACCCGAGATGATGATGTCCTTCGACCGGTCCTTCAGTTCGATATAGCCGTCCGGGTGCGCCACCGCGAGATCCCCGGTGTGGAACCATTCCCCCTCGAAGGCCGTGTCGGTCGCTTCCTGATTGCGCAGGTATCCCTTCATGACGACGTTGCCTCGAACCATGACCTCGCCCAGCGCGGCGCCGTCCCGGGGCACGGGTTCCAGGCGTTCTGGATCCATGACCTGAAGCCCCTCGAGGGAGGGATATCGGACGCCCTGCCGGGCCTTGCGCTGGGCCTGCTCCGCCGCCGGCAGGTCCGCCCACTCTTCCTGCCAGGCGCACACCACGGCCGGTCCGTAGGTCTCCGTGAGGCCGTACACGTGCGTGATGTGGAATCCCTTGGCCTGCATGGCCTCGATCACGGTCGCGGGCGGTGGGGCCGCCGCTGTCATCACCCGGACGGTGCGGGGGAGCGGCTCGGTGAGCCGGGCGGCGGCCTCGGTGACGGTGGCGAGGATGATGGGGGCGCCACAGAAGTGCGTCACCCCACGGGTGTGAATGGCCTCGAGGATCGCATCGCCCTCCACCCGGCGCAGGCAGACGTGCGTGCCACCGAGGGCAGTGACGGTCCACGGAAAACACCAGCCGTTGCAGTGGAACATCGGCAGCGTCCACAGGTAGACGGGATAGTGGCCGACCTCCCAGACCAGCTGGTTGTTCACCGCGGTGAGGTAGGCGCCGCGGTGGTGATAGACCACGCCCTTCGGATGGCCGGTGGTGCCCGACGTGTAGTTGAGGCTGATGGCTTCCCACTCATCGTCCGGCATGCGCATGCCGTGCGCCGGCGTGCCGGCGCCGGCGATGTCTTCGTAGTCGGTGCCGATCGGCTGCGGGGCCGGGCCCTCGGAATCCGCCGACCAGAGCACGCGCGGCCGTTCGGCCGCCGGGATGTCCGCGAGGGCCGCCTCGACGAGTTCGCGGTACTCGGTGTCAGCCAGCATCAGCCGGGCGCCGCCGTGCTGCAGGATGTACCTGACCGTTGCCGCATCAAGGCGGGTGTTGATCGTGTTCAGCACGGCACCGGACATCGGCACGGCGTAGTGGCATTCGAGCATTGCCGGCGTGTTGGGGAGCAACGCGGCCACCGTGTCGCCGGGCCGGATTCCCGCCGCCTGCAGCCAGGACGCAACGCGGCGGCACCGCTCCAGGCATTCTGCGTACGTGACGGAGCGGCGCCCATGTACCCAGGCGCGCCGCTGCGGAAAGACATCCGCGCTTCGCAGCAGGAACCACAGCGGCGTGAGCGGCTGGTGGTTCACCGGCCGGCGCGGCAGGCCGTCCGCATGGGGATGCGTTGCTGGCGGTGAGCTCATGGCTGCTCACTCTCTCCGCGGAACTCGAGCGCGCCCGAATCGCCGGCTGCCAGCGCGCACGCGACGCCGTCGTGCTCGACCCGCAGCATCGTCCAGGAGCCGCTCTCCGGTGACCAGTGCAATTCCACGACCGCCTTCCCGTCGTCGCTGACGCCCCACCATGCCCGGGTCTCGCCGTGCAGCCGGGCGAGGGCGCTCGTGAACTCCTGATGGTCACGGCAAAAGGTCGTGCGCTGCAGGGTCCGCCACTCCGCCAGGCCGGCCGCCGGAACGGCGAATCCCGCCAGCAGGATAACGGCGGCACGCAGGCCACTGGTCCGCGCGGGACCGCCATCCGGACGGTCATGCAGGCGGCGCCCCACGAAGACCGCCGCCGCAGCAGCAACGCCGTTGATCGGCAACGAAAGGGATCGACCGGCGCCGGCCGTAAAACTCGGCATCTCGTTCCTCGCGGGCCGCCGCTATTCGGGGAGTGCGCGCAGGAGCGCCTTCACGACCAGTGCCGCATTGTCGGCGGCCAGCTGGAAGAAGATGTCCATCTGGTTTCCACTGGCACTCCCGCCGGCGAGGTCGGACAGGCTTCGGATGGCGATGAACGGCACGTCGTTTGCCCAGGCCACGTGTGCTACCGCGGCACTTTCCATGTCCAGCACCCGCGCGCCGAAGGTATCAAACGTGTAGTCGCGGAATGCGGCATTGTCGATGAAGGCGCCGCCCGACACCCCCGCACCGCCGACGATAACTCTTGGCGCGCGTGTCAGGCACGCGCCCTCGGCGGTGCAGTGCCCGAGCGCGACGCCGCTGGCGGCATCGCGCGCGCCGGCGAGCATGGCTTCATCCGCGGGAAACCAGAACCGGGTCTCCGGCGCTGGCGCGCCCGCGCGCTGGACGGTGACGGAGCGAGGAAACATCATCCCGAAGTTCCCGTGCGGGTACTGGAAGAAGGGTGGCTTCTCCCATCCCTCCGGACCGTCGCGCGCGAACACCATTTCGAGGTACTGGCCCCAGCGATCCGCGATGACGACGTCCCCGATGTCGAGCGCGGGATCCACCCCGCCCGCGATGCCCGAGAACACGATCCGGTCGATGGTGAAATGGTCGATCGCGAGCTGCACGGTCATGGCGGCATTGACCATGCTGATGCCGCTCAGGAACAGGACGACACCGCGCCCCTCGAGGCGGCCGGTGGTGAATTCGACACCGTTCATCACGTGGATGGCCGCCCCGGTCAGTTCGCTCTTCAGGATCGCGAGTTCCGGTGCGAAGGCGGAGACCACGGCAATGCGGGGGGCGTCATCCCGGACTCCGTGCGCCGGCACCGGCGCGGCTGTGGCTGCGCCAACCGACCCAAGGACAAGCAATGCGGCGGGCAAGGCCCCCAGTCGAAAAAACTTCATGATCGTCTCCCTGCGGCCATGGGCCGGAACCCGCGGGCTTTCTCGCTCCGGATCGTGCCGGGTACGCCCGGTCAAGCCAAGGCGCACGGCACTGCGTGATCCGTTTGCCTCGGATCGGTCCTGCCGAAGGCCGTGAACCTGGATGTTGCCCATTTCCGGCCGCCCATGTTGCGGCGCTCCCGCGTGATTGCCATGGCGAGCCCTTGGCGGGTGACTTCGCGCTCGCTCCGCCACTGCAGGCCGGATGACGAATGGCAGATGGCTCCGCGTGTGGCGGCCTCCACGGAAAGTTGAGGCCGGGCTCGGCAGTGCAAGATGGGACGCGAACTCGCCAAGTCCAGAAAGGTCGGCCTTGTACTCCGAATCGGACGCCACCAGCTTCCGGATTGGACGACACGAATATTCCACTTGGGAAGGGATTTTCTCCCTACGGCGCGTTTGTGCAGCGGCATGCCGAACCCCGAGTGTCAGGGGGCTGTAGGACACGCAGATGGCGGCACTCGGCGCGCCGCGCCAATCTGAAAAATGACGCCGGCAAGTCGTATCCGTCAGGGACGAGCCTTGCTTGCCACCGTGCGACCAGCGAGCGCTGAACCGACCGGCACCGTTTGAGCACGTCCGTAAGGCAAGGAACTCACGGCAGCGGCTACGCGTGCCGATACAAGCCTGAATCAGCAAGGATCTACCGTCGCCGCGAGTCTATTTTCCAGCTGCCCATGACATAGTACGATCCCCTTTGAGGGCCTGTAGATGACCGATAATGTCACCAACCACCTTCTGCTCGAGCACCTCACGGCCATCTAGGCCGAGCTGCCGGCCATGGATGGACGGATGAACGAAATCCAGGCAGACGTTCGCGGGATCAAATCCCACCTGGCCGGATTCATGCACTCGGAAGTTTCGCATGACAGCACCGTCGCAGCCATGCAGGAACGCCTGGACCGAATCGAGCGGCGTCTCAAGTTACGCGACTGAGCCCGCTCCATCCGTCATCCGGGTGTGGGTGCCGGCAGCGGCTGCGCCAACCGACCCAAGGTCAAGCAATACGGCGGGCAAGGTCCCCAGTCGAAAAAACTTCATGATGGTCTCCCTGCGGCCATGAGCCGGAACCCGAGGGCCGTCTCGCTCCGGATCGTGCCGGGTCCGCCCAGCCAAGCCAAGGCGCACGGCACTGCGTGATCGGTTTGCCTCGGATCGGTCCTGCCAAGAGCCGTGAACCTAGATTTTGCCTATTTCCGGCCGCCCATGTTGCGGCGCGCCCGCGTGATTTCCGTCGCGAGCCCCTGGCGGGTGACTTCGCGCTGCCCGGTCACTGCGACCCGGCCACGGCCCTTCCGGGTAGATCTCGCCGGCCGGTGGGAGCTCCCCGGCGGCACGATCCAGACCCCGACACCTGCCGGTACCGGCTCCAAACACTGCCCGACGAACACTTCCGGCAGCGGTGAGCAAAGCGGGCCAATCGGTCTTCTTCGGCGTCCGCCGTGGCGCGGTGCTTCAGAAGGGCCTTACAAAGAAAAGCTGACAGGAACCCGTATGCGTCCTTCACGCCCTGATCACACGGGGCTGATCGAGAAATGACGAGCCCAAGGCCTCGATTGCGGGGAGCATCCTCTCGGGATATGACCGCCCAGGAGAACAGTAGGGACCACATTGGATACGCGCATCGAATATCGGCAGGTCACCTACCGGGTTCTGTTCGACAGGCCGTCAGACGCGCAGTATCTCTCAGCCACCGCCGGCGCTGCCCGGTTTGTCTGGAACCGCTTGCTGGGGAAGCAGCGCGAACGCTACCAGCTGGCAAGAACATTGGGGATCCAACCGCCTGCCCCAAGCTTTTTCAACCTGTGCAAGGATCTCACCCGTCTGCGCCGCGAAACCACATGGCGCCGGGACTATCCGTCCAAGCCTGTCCGCCACGCACTCAAGTACCAGGCGCTGGCGTGGCGAGCGTTCTTCCGCAACCCGACCGGCGACGTCGGCCCGCCCCGCTTCAAGAGCCGCTGGCGCGGCGACAGCCTGACCCTTCCGGAGGACGTGAAGATCATCGACGGCAGGCTCCGTTTCCCGAAACGGGGTTGCCTGCTGACACTTCGCCGCCGGGGCGGCGATCCCTACCCCATCGGCAAACCGGTACAGGCCGTGTTCAGGCGCGTGAACGGGAAATGGCATTGCACGGTATGCGTCGCGATCGCTGCACCGGAACGCGTCGACGATGGTTCCGTGATCGGTGTCGACATGAACGCAGGCCAGGTCGCGGTCCATGACGGCACTGCCGGGCGCATTCTGCAGCGTCCGGACGACGGGAAGCTCGTGGCAAAGGCAAAGCGCCTCGACCGGAAGATGCGCAGGCAACGCAAGGGATCCCGCCGGCGCGACGGCACCCGGGCCCGGTTGGCAAATATCCATCGCCGCATGGCGACGCGACGGCACAATTGGCAACACCACGTCTCCCGTGAACTGCGCACGGGCATGGTGATCGTCGAGGATCTGCGTCCCAAGGCGATGACACGCTCGGCGCGGGGGACCGTTGAGAAGCCCGGCCGCAATGTGAAGGCCAAGTCCGGGCTGAATCGCTTAATCAACGGGACCGGCTGGGGAACGGCTCGCCGCATGTTCGATTACAAGGCCCCCGCCATGATCGCTGTCTATCCGGCGAACACCAGCCGCGAATGCGCGGTGTGCGGCCATGTCGCGGCGGCCTCGCGGCCGTCACAGGCCAGGTTTCAATGTGTGGCCTGCGGTCACACCGATCACGCGGCCCTCAACGCGGCCCGCACGTACGGCGTCGGGGACTGGCGCAGCTGCACGGCGAGGGGCGTTCGGATCTGCCGACCCCTGCGACCCGTGCAACGGATCGGCGGCTGGCAACCTAAGCTGTCAACCCATCGATATAAGCCCCCTTCAGAATGCAACGCTTGTTTGAACGATCTCCGCCCCACTCACGATCCCGAACGGAACTCCTGCCTCGAGGCCGCTGAACCCGTTCGCATCGGCTATGCTGTACCCCATCCAGGATACGTTGCCTCTGCACAGGGACGCCACCCATGACCAAGACCGCGATGATCCGAGCGCGTGTCGAACCCGAACTCAAGCACGACGCCGAAGCGATTTTCACTCGACTGGGCCTCTCCGCCACTGAGAGTACGATTCAAAACTCTGCGTAGTCAGCATGCTACGGTTTGATTGAGTGTTTCGGCCCGTCCGAGGCGCCGTAGCAGTAGCCGGACCACGGCCAGTTGCAGCCATGCCAAAGCACTGGCGATCGTGCGCTCGAAG